>NZ_MLAR01000010.1 GCF_002272925.1 Helicobacter sp. 13S00401-1
ATCTCTTAGTTCAATTAATTGAGGATTAGAAGGTAACTTAAGTATTCTCACACTTAAGTTACCTTCTTCTATAGTCTTAGCTACATTTAATGCTTCACTTACAGCTTCACTGTCTTTGGATAAAGAGAGTTGTATATTAGTAATATTAGAGTTTATTACATTAGCCATAGTTTTAAATTCATCTTTAGACCTTATAACTAAAGCTTTTGGTGCTTTGGCCTTATGATCTAAGAAGGAGAAAAATGCAACCAAATGACGCTCTATAGCCTTCAAAGGTTTAAGTTGATAGCGCATAGCAAAAAGCATAACCAAGCTACCTATGATAACTATCAAAACGCCAACTATCACAAGTAGCCATATAGAAAACATAAGAGTGCCTTGATACTCAGCTGGATCTGTGGTGATACATATCTTGTAATAGTTTGTAAGACTACAAAGCCCTAAAAATTCTTTACCTTGCCATTTAAAGTTGAAAGGATCGGAGCCAACTTTATAAAACCCTGCTTCTAATTCTTTGATTAGCTCCTTTGCTTTAGCATTTTCAAGGCCAATAAGACTTTTATCATTAGCATAGATCATATTAGCAGTATCAGGATTATAGATAAAAATCCTACTAAAATCTGAGATATTATAGTCATCTAGGCTTTTAGCCACAGAAGAAATAGGCATATCATGACCAACTATAGCTATAACTTTTCCATTCCTAACTACAGCTTTAGCAAAAGATATATTAAGAGCTCCATCATAGTCACGATAAAGATCTGTTTTTACAACATCTTTTGGATCTTTAAGTGCTCTTTTGTAGTACTGTCTTTCTTTTGGGTTGTACTCTTTTTCTTGCAAGATAGTTGTTTGCTTTCCATTTATAGCTACACCTATGCTTAAATCGCTCATTCTTAAAATCCAAGCATTATCAACTGCAGAAAAACGCACAACATTATCAAGATAAGTTTTTAGATCTTCATCATTAGCTATATCGCTAGCTGTAACATCTTCGCTTAACCTAGATAAGAACTCAGTTGTGACATTAGTCTGCTTATCAAAATACAAAGCAGCAGGACCTATCATCTCTTCCTTGCCACTATTTAAAAAGCTAAGTATGTTAGAGCGAAAGTTCACAACAGCAACCACCATATATATAATAACACCCACTATCAGTATGATAGAAGCCAGTAGCGAGACTTTAGCAGATAGACTTTTCATTATGAAACCCCTTTTATTTAATTAAATATTGAGTTTAGATATATTATCACTTATATCGCCCTTCCATATAGAAGAGATACAAGCTATCAAATCCATATCTTTTAGCAAGGCTATATTTGTTTGATTAATACCACCTATGACACAAACTGGCACTTTTAAAATCTCTTTTGCCTTAAAAGGTACTTCAAGTGAACAAGGTTTAGCTAGTGGCTTAGTGGGCGAGCTAAACATAGCCCCAAATGCCACATAATCTGCCCCTAAAGATTCCATCTTTTTAGCTAGCTCTAAACTATCATAGCAACTAACCCCTATGATGCCTTTATAAGCCTTTCTTAAAGCTTCAAACTCATCTGCTTTATAGTCATCTTTTCCAATATGTAAGCCATGAACTATATCTTTGCCTAAGCTTAAAGCAAGATCTACTCTATCATTAAGTATAAAAGTAGCCCCATACTTTTTACAAAGCTTGCTAAGCTCTATAACTAAGGCTTCTAAGTCAGAATCTAAACTTTCTTTATCCCTAAGCTGAAAGACATTTATGCCAGCTTTAAGTGCTACTTCAAGCATAAAAGGCAGCCTTTCTTTAGGAGTAAGCAAGGCATCACTTATGGCATAAAGCCCTTTTAGTGTTTTAGTCGTTTTAGATTCCATCTTTTAACTACAAACTATTAAGCACGTCTTTTGCGCTTTCATACTTTAGATTAAAAGCCTCACTGACGCCTTTATAAGTGCATTTCCCAGCTACAGTATTAACTCCTTCAAGTATGGCGTTATCACTAAGGGCTGCTTGTTTTGGCCCAAGATTTGCTATCTTTAGGCCATAGCTAAGTGTTGAGTTATTTAAGGCTACTGTTGCAGTTTTAGCTACAGCCCCTGGCATATTAGCCACGCAGTAATGTAAGATCCCATCTATCTCAAATATAGGGTCATCATGCGTTGTTGCCTTTGAAGTTTCAAAACAGCCCCCTTGATCTATAGCAACATCTACTATGATAGAGCCTTTTTTCATAAGCTTTAAATCTTCTCTTTTTAGAATCTTAGGTGCCTTAGCTCCAGGTATAAGCACTGCACCTATAACTACATCTGTATCTTTTATGGCGTGAAGGATATTTGCACGGGTGCTATAAAGTGTAGTTATCTTCATGTCAAAAAGTCTATCAACCTCAGCTAATCTTTCAGTGTTTATATCAAGTAAAGTTACTTCAGCACCTATACCAACAGCAATCTGTGCAGCGCCCAAACCAACTACTCCACCTCCAACTATAACTACTTTTCCTTTTGGAGTTCCAGGTACTCCACTTAACAAGGTTCCATTACCACCATAAGTTTTTTGTATAAACTTAGCTGCTTCTAGTACTGAAAGCCTGCCAGCTATAGCACTCATAGGTGCTAGGCACGGAAGTGCATTACCCACTTTTATAGTTTCATAAGCTATGGAAAATATCTTTTTTTGTAAAAGCATTTCAGTTAAAGGTTTATCAGCAGCTAAGTGTAAGTAGGTATATAAAGTCTGTCCTTCTTTAAAGTAGCCATATTCAGAATCTATAGGCTCTTTTACTTTTACTATCATGCTAGCTTTTTCAAAAAGTGTCTTTTTATCTACTATCTTAGCTCCAGCTTCTTCATAGTCTTTATCGCTAAAACCTATGGCACTTCCTGCGTCTTTTTCTATTAAGACTTCATGGCCAGCTTCTACATAAGCGTGCGCACTTGCTGGAGTAAGCCCTACTCTATACTCTCTTACTTTTATCTCTTTTGGACATCCAACTACTATCTTTTGCATACTTTTCCCTTCTGACGGTTTACTTTCATTTTACTTTCAAAATAAGTCTTTTATCGCAAAGATAAATCTGAGCGATATTATAGCTAGGATTGCATTTCTAACTTTTTAAACTAATATCAAAATGCATCCTTGCCTTGTATAAAGTTTACAACAAAGTTTTCTAAGTTACATCAAGGCATTTAGCTAAAATGTTTCCTTTTAGACCTATAAAAAAGCTAGCAAGTCTCCTATAAACTTATATATAGAATCTAAAACTAAGCTTCTTTGACCTCTTTAAAAGTGCAGCAGTGGGGAAGATTCTAAAATGCTTGACTTGCTATGCAAGTTGCGCCAAGCCTAAAAAATTAGCATCTTATAATCTTAAAAAGCTTTGAAGAAAATGTAACTTTTTGTAAACTTTTAAGGCCTTAGGAGGATTAGATAAGTAAAGATTAGAAACATTTTTATAAATCACAAAAGATAACTACCCTAAATAAAATTCTAAAGTGCATTTAAATGTAGGATAATTTCACTAAAAGCTATTAATATTTAAAGGCTTTTATTTGCTAGATATTTTTCTAGGTTACTTTTACATATATCTACCATGCAAAAACTTCCCATGCTTATGTTTTAGGGCTAAAGATAGGTTAGCTTTGCCTTTAACCTATCTTTTTAATCTTAAAGCTTTTTAAAACAAGTCTTTTATACCAAAGATAAATATAACTAGTATGATGATAGGGATTATAAACTTTACATAGTGATACCATATACTAACTACCCAGCCATATCTACCTTTTAAGCCACTTGCAAGTTCTTCTTTCGCAGTTTTTTTCATAACCCAACCTACAAAGATTGCACTTCCAAAAGCAGTGATGACAAAAAAGATATTCCCACTTATATAATCAAATGCATCAAAGATATTAAAACCTAAGATTCTAACACTAGCCCATGGCCCATAAGCCATGATGCAAGGGATGTTCCCAAGCACAAAAAGCACACTTAAAACTATAGTTGAAGATCGCTTTCTAGTCATCTTAAACTTCTCACACACAACAGTTACTAAGACTTCATAAAGAGTTATAGAAGTAGTAAGGGCAGCAACTATTAAAAGAAGGAAGAAAAATATCGCTATAACGCTTCCAAAATGCATATGTGAAAAAACTATAGGTAGTACTTCAAAAACTAACTTAGGACCAGAATCTGGGGCTAAACCAAAGCTAAAAAGCGAAGGAAAGATCATAAATCCTGCAAGCAAGGCAACTACAGTGTTTATGATGCCTGTTATAAGAGAAGTTTTTAGTAAGTTTTCACTCTTACTTAGATAGGATGAAAGAGTTATCATAACGCCAAAACCTAAAGATAGCGCAAAAAATACCTGTCCTAAAACAGCTATAAATAAAGCCGGTGTTATCTTGCTAAAGTCTGGTTTAAGATAAAACTTTATACCCTCCCCTGCCCCTGGCAAAGTTACATTTCTTATAACTATGGCAATTAGACAGATAAAAAGCAAAGGCATCAAAAACTTCATAGCCCTTTCAACCCCATCACTTAGCCCCTTAGCTAGTATAAACCAATTTATCAAGATAAATACAATAGTATAAAGGCTTATCATCCAAGGGGAGTGCTCTATATTTATATTATAAAAACTGTTAGTTAGCTCTTTTGTTATAGGGGCTGAGAGATTAAGCGCTCCTGTAAAAATGTTTACTATATAAGTTATAACCCAACCACCTAAGACCATGTAGTAACCTATGATTCCAAAGCAACCTATAAGACCTAATACACCTACTATCTTCCACCACTTAGAACCATAGCCATCATAAGCATCAAGTGAGTTTTTATGTGCGCGCCTTCCTATGACGTTTTCTACTAAAATCATAGGTATGCCAACTATAAGCATGGCTATGATAAAAGTTACAACATAGGCCCCTCCGCCATTTTGACCCACTAGATAGGGAAACCTCCAAGTAGCCCCAAAGCCAATAGTCGCTCCAGCTGTTGTTAAGATATAGGTTAAGCTACTAGACCAAACGTGTCTTTTTTGCATAATCACCCCTTTGAAAAGTTTTGCAGTATGGATTTAGTATATATATTTTTATAAGAAAGTTAAATGCTTTTTAAAAAGTTTACCTTTTGAAGCAGATAATGTTACTATTAAGTAACGTTAGGAAACCTTTTCTTTTAAGTTATCCTACAACATGGGTAGTATTACTTTTTTTTATAACCTTTGCAATCTGACATTGCAAAGGGTGTGTAAAACACCCTATGGCAAGTCTAGTGCCAGTTAAGCACTTAAGTTTTTATTACAGAATCTACTTTTAAAAAACCTTTATCCTTTAGCAAGAGGGGAGAGGGGGCGCTATATTGGACAAGGCGGTCCCCTTTTATCCCCTTAGTTTTTATTTTATAAAATATTGCCCCCTAGTCCCCTGCACGCTTGTTTTTGCTAAAACAAAAACGAAAGGCAAAAAGACTTAAATGCTTCATACTTTTTTAAATTGTGTGTTATTTGGCGAAGCGCTACTCGAGCCCGTTTCGTGGTGCAAAAAAATGGAAACAAGTAAGCAGAAATGCGAACGCCATTTTTTTGCTAGAAACGGAATTAGCGAGGCTCTCCCCTTGATTGCCGAAAAAGTACCTTTTTCGGGGCTAAGGGGAGCGGGGAGGGGTTAAACCCCTTTTTGGTTAGAAAAAAACACACAAATAATAAATAATATGAAAAAGAAAATGTTGAAATAAGGAGCTAGTCAACCTCGTAAGAAGAGTAATACTGACCATACTATATAATCATATTTACTAGGCTAAGTGAAATAATAAAGATTATAAGTAACTAAGTTTGTAATATACCTCTTAAAAGATATAGCAAGCCTTTTATTGTTTTAAAGAGATTCTAGAAATATATAAGAGTTTTCAATATTACCACGCTTTTAAGACTACGTTTTTCACTTTTTATATGTGATGATATAAACTAGAAGTTGTAATTAGCCCATTTAGTAGTTTAAGTATGAAAGATGGAATCTGTAAAGATTCCATAAACTTAAAAGTTTTTTAGCTTTCTAGATACTTAGTGTCTATCCTGCTATGTTTAAAGTCTGCATTATCCATCATCTTAATGTGAAAAGGAATGATAGTTTTTATACCTGTGATACTAAACTCTTTTAAACACCTTCTCATCCTTGCTATAGCACTTTGTCTATCTTTACCCCAAACTATAAGCTTTCCTATCATGGAATCATAAAACATAGGTACATCATAGCCTGCATAAACGTGAGTATCTAGTCTTACATTCATCCCACCTGGTGCTATAAAACCTTCAATTTTCCCAGGACTTGGGTAAAACTTCTCAGGGTCTTCAGCTGTTATCCTACACTCTATGCTATGGCCTTTAAGATTGATACTTTCTTGACTTGGAAGCTCTTCTCCTTCAGCTATACGTATCATCCACTCTACTAGATCAAGCCCACTTACCATCTCACTAACTGTATGTTCAACTTGAAGACGTGTGTTCATCTCCATAAAGTAAAAATCTTTATTATTAGAATCTAATAAAAACTCAAAAGTCCCCGCACCTACATAGTTTATGTACTTAGCGGCATTTACTGCAGTTTTTAGTAGCTTTTCTCTAACTTCTTCACTTAAAACTACAGCTGGAGTTTCTTCGATTAGCTTTTGTTGACGCCTTTGTAAAGAGCAGTCTCTTTCACCTACATGTATAACGTTACCATGCTTATCAGCCATGATTTGCACTTCTATGTGCTTAGGACGGTTTATAAACTTTTCCATATAAATTGAGCCATCGCCAAAGGCACTTAGTGCTTCAGATTCAGCAGCCAAGTAGAGGTTTTTAAGCAAGCTTTTATCTTCAACCACACGCATACCACGTCCACCACCACCAGCTGCTGCTTTGATGATAACTGGATAGCCTATCTTATCGGCTACTATTTGAGCTTCTTCGTAGTTTTTAAGCTTACCTTCACTTCCTTCTATAACAGGAACGCCTGCTTTTTTCATGCACTCTTTAGCTTTAGATTTATCGCTCATTAACTCCATAACTTCTTTGCTAGGACCTATAAACTCAACTCCATGATGAGAGCAAATCTCTACAAACTTTTGATTCTCACTTAAAAAACCATAACCTGGGAATATAGCATCAGCGTCAAATAAATCAACAGCACTCATAATCGCAGATATATTTAGATAACTCTCACTTGACTTTGCCCCACCAACACACACTTTAGCATCGGCTACATCAAGATAATGCAAGTTACTATCAGCACTTGAGTGTATGGCTATGGCTTGCTTACCCATCTCTTGTATGGTACGTATAGCACGTAAAGCTATCTCACCTCTATTAGCGATTAGGATTCTTTGGAGGTGTTTTTTTTCTACTTTAGGACGATTCTCATTATGTGCTTTTGTTTCATTCTTATCATTTATAGTTTTTTTACTCATACTTTCTCCACCATAACTAGCTTTGAGCCATACTCAACTGGCTGGGCATCATTAACTTCTATGCTTACTACCTTGCAGTCAAAGTCCGCCTCTATCTCATTCATAATCTTCATAGCTTCAACTATACCTATAACTGTCCCTTTTTTAATGATATCTCCTACACTTATGTAAGGATCAGCTCCAGGGCTTGGAGACTTGTAAAATGTACCAACCATAGGCGAAGTTATATAGTCCGCACTTACTGCTTTAACTTGTGGCATCTGAGAGACTTCAAGAGATGTTGGTGTAGTTAGTTTAGGTGCTTCAGTTTGTAATACAACTTCATTAGATACAGCACTGCTAGAAACTCTTGGAGCTTTATCTTTAGTGCCTTTTTGTAGTGTCAAAGAAAAGCCCTCATCTTTAATCTTTAGCGAGCTTGCTTCAGAGCTACTGAAAAGCTCCATGATTTCTTTTATGTCTTCTACATTCATAGTGGTTGTCCTTTTATGTTTTAGGATGATTATGTTTTGTGTTATGATAATAGCATATTTATAAAAGGGCGTGACAAGTGGGATTAAAAAGTGATGGCTGGATAAAACAAATGTGTAAAGACTTAGACATGATAACTCCTTTTGTAGAACAAACTTCAAAAGGAGTTATAAGCTATGGACTAAGCAGCTATGGCTATGATGTAAGAGTAGGAAGTGACTTTAAGGTCTTTACTAATCTAAACCATGCACTTATAGACCCTAAAGATTTCTCTCAAACCTCAGTTATTGACATAAAAGCAGAAAATGGCTACTGCATCATACCTCCTAACTCTTTTGCGCTAGCTAGCACTATAGAAGTTTTTAAAGTTCCTAGAGATGTGCTTTGTATATGTCTAGGAAAAAGCACTTATGCAAGATGTGGAATCATAGTTAATGTAACTCCTTTTGAACCAGAGTTTGTAGGTAATATAACCATAGAGATAAGTAATACAACACCTTGTCCAGCTAAGATTTATGCTAACGAAGGTATAGCTCAAGTACTCTTTTTTCAAGGGGATGAAGTATGCCTTCAAAGCTATAAAGATAAACTTGGCAAGTATCAAAATCAAAGTGGCATAACACTACCAAAGATCATCAAAAAAAGTTAGTATAAAAAATCTTATGGATTTGTTGTAAGTTTATATAGTAGTGAGTTATAAGTTTTTTTAATCTCTAATAACTTTAAGGCTAAACTAAATAGGAAAGCTTAAGCTAGGGGCTAAAGCCCCTACTATCTTATAAAAAACGTTATAAACTAGAATCTAGATTCTATGCTCTAGCTTTTTTAACCGCTTCTATCATATTTACAAGGCTTGGTTTTACCTCTTCCCATTTTCTAGTTTTTAGACCACAGTCTGGGTTTATCCAAAGTTGCTCTTTTGGCAAGACTTCAAGTAGGGCTAAGATTTGCTTATACATCTCATCCACACTTGGAATCCTAGGGCTATGTATATCATAAACTCCTGGACCTACTTCGTTTGCATAGCCACTAGATTTAAAGATTTTTAAAAGTTCATTACCACTTCTAGCTGTTTCTATACTTATAACATCAGCATCCATCGCCTCTATAGTTTTTATGATGTCATTAAACTCGCTATAGCACATATGAGTGTGGATTTGTGTTTCAAGTCTTGCAACTGAAGTTGATATCTTAAAGCACTCTAACGCCCAAGTTTCATACTCTTTTATATTCTCAGCTCTCAAAGGATAGCCTTCTTTAAAGGCTGCTTCATCAACTTGTATGATTTTAATGCCTGCTTTTTGTAAGTCATCTATCTCATCTGCTATACATAAAGAAAGCTGCTTACACACGCTTTTACGCGCTAAATCATCTCTCACAAAGCTCCAGTTTAGTATAGTCACAGGTCCAGTTAACATACCTTTTACTATCTTTTTGCTTAGGCTTTGAGCAAACTTTGCCCACTCAACCGTCATAGCTTTAGGACGACTTACATCGCCATAGATTATAGGAGGCTTAACGCATCTGCTTCCATAGCTTTGAACCCAGCCATTTTGTGAAAACACAAAGCCTTTCATCTGCTCACCAAAGTACTCTACCATGTCATTTCTTTCAGGCTCACCATGGACTAATACATCAAGTCCTATGTCTTCTTGAAACTTAACACAGTCTTTTATGTAGTCTTTTAAGCCTGTTTCATAAGTTATAGAATCAATTTGTCCTTTTTTGTAATCAAGTCTAAGTTTTCTAAGCTCAGGAGTTTGAGGGAAGCTTCCTATAGTAGTAGTTGCTAGATCAGGATAACCAAGCTCTTTTCTTTGAATCTTAATCCTTTCTTTAAAAGTGCCTTCTCTTTCTTTAACTTTTAAAGATGCTAGTCTTTCTTGCACTGCCTTATCATGGATCTTACTAGAGTTTCTTCTATCTAGGTTAAGCGCCCTATTTTGCTCTAAGGCTTTAAGTATCTTTTTATCGCTACTATCTCTAAAGGCTTCTTCTAATAGTTTTAGCTCATCAATTTTTTCTCTTGCAAAGCTTAGCCAGCTTAAGATCTCTTTATCCATCTTAACTTCTTGCTCCTTGCTAAAAGGCACGTGTAAAAGGCTGCAGCTTGTACTTAAAGTGATATTACCTTTAGGAACTATAGAAGAGATGTGTTTTAGCAACTTTAGTTTAGTATCTATGTCTGCTGCCCAAATATTTCTTCCATCTATAACGCCAGCATAAAGCCTTTTGCCACTTTTGGCAATCGCCTCTAAAGATTCTAAGTTTTTAGGCCCATAAAGAAAGTCTAAGCCTAGCCCTTCTATCTTAGTATCTACTAGGATAGAAGTTGCTTCAGTGCTATGTTCAAAGTAAGTAGTTACTATAGCTTTTACGCCAAGATCTGCTATCTCATCATAAACTTCTTTTATATGCACATAAAGATCACTTTTGCCTTTTACAAATATAGGCTCATTAAACTCTATAACTACTTTGGAATCTAGTTTTGCTAGCTCGCTTACAAGCTTAATATAGGCTTTTTTTACATTTTCATAAACACAAGTACAACCTTCTATCTTAGAAAGTCCTATAAAAGTAAAAAGCCCTATTAAACTAATCTTAGGCTTATAGCCTAAACTTAAAGCTTCTTTATACTCAGCTGCTATCTTGCTAATATCTACTTTATAAGAATCTTTGCTGCTTAGCTCAGGTACTACGTAGTGATAGTTAGTGTTAAACCACTTAGTCATCTCACAAGCTGTAGCATCTTTAGTACCTCTAGCCATGCCAAAGTAAAGATCTAGTCCATCTAGCCCTTTAAAGCGCTCTGGCACAGCACCTAGCATATAGGCAAGATCTAACATGTTGTCATATAAACTAAAGTCATTAACACTTACGTAATCTAAGTTTTTTTGATAGTTCCAGTGTTTTGCTCTTAGCTCTTTTGCAACACTTAATAATTCTTCTTTTGTACTCTTGCTAGCCCAGTAAGATTCTAGGGCTTTTTTTAGCTCTCTATTTTCGCCGATTCGTGGAAAACCTACTATTATCATTATATGTGCATCCTTAATTTTAGATTACATATTTTAACATTTACATATTGTGTTTGTCAATTATGGCAGGATTAAAGTTAAACTCTTTTTATGCAAGCTTTTAGTTTTATCATATAAAGCAAGCATCAAAAATATGTACTAAGTACTTTTTGCCGATCAAAGCCTACTAAAACTAGTATATTTTAAGCTCTTTTATAAAGTAACATTAAAGGGTAAAAGTGGGTGGGGTAAAATAAGAGAGATTATTAAAAACTTTAAAAGCTAGGCTTTATGTAGCTAAGCCTAGCTTTTAGACTTAGTTAACCTTCCATAGCTCTTTAACTTTTTCATGATCTTTTAAAGGCTTAGAATCTTTTAGGTGGCTTAAGGCTGTATCTAAGTCTATAATATGAGTTTGTTCTATCTCTAGTATGGATTTATCTAGCTCAGTTGGTTTAAAGTTAGATTTTGTAAATGACTTGATATTTTTAGAACGAAGCACAGTTTTTATCTTAAAAAGTAGGCGTGCAAGCGGTGGCAAGTAGTGGTAGATATAACCTCTTAGTCCACCTTCTACCCTTTTAAGCCTACAAACATCAAAACCTATCCTAATAAAAACTCTTAGCTTACTCCATAGTTTAGGAAAGCGATGGCCTAAGTGGTAAGCAAGAAAGTCAAAACTATCTATAGCTATACTTTGCCTAGTTCCTATCTTTTTAAACTCTTCTTTTATCCCTTTAAGTTTAAAGTACTCATGCAAGGTTTTAGATAACTTTAAGATTTCTAAAGGATCTTTAGTTTTTTCTACTTTTATAAACTTTTTATACATTACTATTCTTGCATAGTAGTAGACACTTTTTAAAAGCTTAAGCTCTAAGTCTCTATCTTTATAGTCTTTTTCATCTTCTACCATAGCTTTCATCCTTGCTTGATTGATGATGCTAACTAAAGCTATAAGTCCCATAGAGTAGTAGTATCTATAAAATCTCACATCAAAGTAGTTTTTATAAGCAGTAGTTAAAAACGCAAGGTGAGGTATCTTAGTCATAAGCTCTGAAGAAGTAGCAGCGTAAGTTACAGTAGAGTTTGGTCTAAGTCTATAGACATAGCAGCAGTACTCACTTAGTGCTACATGCCTAGCATCCATCATCATGCACATGCTAAAAAGCTGATCTTCATACTCTAGACCATCTATAAATCTAAGATTACTCTTATTTAACAAGTCTGTTCTTATAGGGCCAAGCACTAGCATGCTTACGATGTCATTTATATCTAAAAAAGTAGAAAGTACTTCTCTTCCATCCACATTAAAGTGTCTATGATCTCTAAAAAACTTATGTAGATAAAAATCAGAGTAAGCGCCATGCCCCTTATCTGGCTTTATACCCCCATAAAACTCATACCTACAAGAGTTCCATACAAACTCTGTTCTTACATCTCGCCTTAAAAGCTTTACGCTATGTTCTAACATATCTATGTGTATATAGTCATCTGGATCTACAAACTGCACAAACTGATTAGGTGGAAGTTTTGAAACTAGCTCTCTAGCTATCCTATCTTCATCTATAACTACATGTTGGGGTGAGATGATAGTTATCTTATCTTTTAAGCTTTGACTTAGAGATGTATCATAGTTTTCAGAATCAAATGTCAAAAGATTAGGATAAGTTTTATAAAAGTCCTTAAAGCCTCCTTCCATCTTAAGATGGTTTGCAAAGATAGAAAGAGGAGGCTTGCTAAAAAGCTCTAAAGTGCTTTTAGAAAACTTTGGCTTTCTTGCATTAGGTGCTAGATAGGAGTTAAGGCTAAGAGTTGCATTAGCCCTGGTGTTATAGCCTTTGTAATCAAAGTCTGGCTTTAAGTTCTTAGAATCTTTACTCATAGAATCTATATAGTTTCTTAAAAGGGAGTTTTTAACTAGCTCTATACCCATATTTCTAGCAGTGCTTTGACCACCATTAATCTTTTGTACTACAAAAACTCTTTTATCAACCTCAGCAAACTTTAAAGCTATATCTATACAACTATCATTACTGCCATCATCTACTACTATAACTTCAAGATTCTTATAACTTTGAGTTAGAAGGCTTATTAAGCATTCGCTTAAATAGTGCTCTACTCTAAAAACTGGGACTATTATAGAAATGAGTGGAGTAAAACTAGCATCCACTTTACTTACTTGTTTCAACAAACTACCTTTATGATAAAAATTTTCATTCTGCTTATATTAACCGTTTTTTTTTTTTTTTTGAATATCTTCATAGCCAAAAATTGACATTTTAAGGTTAGATGTATGCTGCTTTGGCTATAAACCTTTAACTCTACAATACTATAAATATAAAACCTAGATGATATTTTTCTAAAGCAAGAGATAAGAATGTATTTTAAACCCTAAATGCCATTAAGTTAGCATTTAAGAGATTAAAAGCTTAAAGATTTTTAAGCTTTTAAATTTATATAGACTAATGTCTAATTTTAAGATTATTTACCCATAAACTTTGGTTTAGGTTGCATGTGTATATAAGTTGCTACATCTAAGGCTTCTTGCTCAGTTAAAGTTGCATTACCTTTAGGCATGTTAAGTTTTATAAACTTAGCTAACTTATCAAGGTGCTGCATACCTGCTCCTGAGTTATAAGCATCTTTACCCCAAAGTGCTGGGTAGATAAAGTAGTTACCACTTTTCTTATCTGGGTTCCTTGTACCTTCTCCATTTATACCATGGCAAGCTGCGCATTTATCAGCAAAGATTAGTTTACCTTTTTTTGCATCGCCTGGCTTGCTAACATCTACTTTTGTCTGACTGTAATCAGTTAGCACAGTAGTTCCAACTGGTACTCCTTTACTTAAAAAGTACAAGTAAGCTACCATAGCCTTCATCTCTTTACTTTCTACAGGTAGTGGTTTACCGTTTTCACTTCTAACCATACAAGCATTAATTCTATCTTCTATATTTAAGATTCCAGGTCCTCTATAGTTGCTTTCTGGATAGTGAGCAAAAGCTCCTACTAAACTAAGTGTATTTTTAGAAGCTCCTCCTAGTCCATGACAGCTTGCACAAGAAAGTTTACTTTTTGCCATGCCTTTGCCTTCACCATGTGCTCCATCGCCTATAGTTCCATAAGTCTCATTAAATATCTTTTGGCCATACTTCAAGCCCTCTTTATAAGCTCCATCTGGAATCTTAGAAAAGTCTATATTGCCATCTTTATCCATATTAGGCGGTAGTCTCCACTCCATAGTATCACCATGGGCTTTTACCTTAGTCATAATCTTTCCATCATTTTCTTTTTTATCACCATTATGCATACCACTAGCAAAAGCAACAGTAGTACTAAGCATAAGTGCCGCAACACTTGAAGCCACTATAGTAGTTAATAATTTTTTCTTCATAATCTTCCTTTTAATATTTAATATGAAAATATTTTTCATAATAGCATTTTTTATTTTAAAAGATTAGAAACTTAGAGTTTTATAGAAAGGGATTAAAAAGAGGATGTTTAAGATTTAAGCTAAGTTATAAAGAAGGGCTTTACCTTCTTTATATATAGTTAAACGTGAAAAAACTTTTTATAAAAAGTCGTTTTTAAAGTTTACATAGTCTAGGGCACTTTGTTTTAAAGCAGCTACTTCTTCATCATTTAGCTCTCTTACAAACTTAGCAGGATTACCCATGATTAAAGAACGTGGAGGAAAATGCTTATTTTTTGTAACTAAAGCACCAGCCCCTACTATACTATCATCACCTATTACTGCCCCATCCATAACTATAGCGCCCATGCCTATAAGGCATCTATTACCTATAGTGCAACCATGTATGATGCAGCTATGGCCTATAGTTACTTCTTCGCCTATGGTAGTTGGAGATCCTCCCTCACCACTAGCACAGCGTCTACAAACATGAACACAGGTTAAATCTTGTATATTAGTCCTAGCGCCAACTTTTATAGAGTTTACATCTGCACGCAAAACACAGTTATACCAAACACTTACATCATCACCTAAAGTTACTTCACCTATAACCTTAGCACCTTCAGATATTAATACATCTTTACCAAGTGTAGGCGCAATCTTTTCATTTGAAGTGCTTAAAGCTCCTATAAATGGTATCAACATTAATTAGCCTTTATCTCTCTGTTGTTAGTTTTTTGTAAAGGCCTTGCATTATGCCCCATAACTTTACTTAGTGCTTCAATTTGAGACTTAGAAGCGCTAATTGGCTCTTTTAACACTATCCACTCTATGCCTTGTGTGCAAGGAGGAGTAGTAAGTGAACCACTAAACTGATAAGATTCTAGGCTTTTTGGTAAAAGCTCATTAATTTTTACATGATGAACATGGTGAGTAGAGTTTGCGTGAGTTGGCATAGTGTGGATTACTTGCTGCAAGGCTCCATTAATCCTGCCTTCTTTAAACAAAACTCCTATAACTGCATACTTACCCTTAGAATCTTTTCCAACAAAGTGAACTTCAAGTGGGGCTATTTTGCCATCTATAGCATTTTCCCCTGGAGTATGAAAGTGAAACTGCAAAAGCTCATACTTATCACCATCTATAATGGCATAGTTACCCTTAGGATAGTTAATTTGTACTGTATGGCCATTATTTTCTATAGTTGCATTCTCACTTTTATACTCTAAAGTAATGTTTTTAGCACCAGTTTGTGCCATAGAAGAGACGATATTAATTGGCGATTGCGTATTACCAACCTTGCAGGTTATAAAGTCATCCCCCCAGTGTTCAGGTCCATGCTTACCACTATAACTCCAACCATGGCTAGCTGCTAGCAATACACTTAAGCTTAAGCCTAGACCTAATACAAACTTTAATTTATTCATTAACTCTCCTCGTATTTTTTTAGCTTTAAGTATAGATTATATTACTTTTTATTCCTAGCTTTTTTAAAAATTTTAGACTTTATATAGTAAAAAAGTACTATAAGTACAACTATGGCTACTACAACTATAGGTATAACATAAGGCTTATTAATCATAAATCTTATAAGTTCTAAAAGCTTTCCACTTGCAAAAAAGCCTAGTACTCCAAGCACTACTCCCCAGATGATAGTTGCTATAAGATTTACTAGCACAAAACGGTAAAGGCTATATTTACTCATACCTATAGCTATAGGCACTATAGTTCTTATACCATGAAGATATTTACAAATAAATATCATCCAGATTCCAAACTTTTTTATCCAGATATTTGCTAAGGCAACCTTACGCCTATGCTTCCTAAGATACTTTGTAAGCTCTTTTTTCTGATATCTAAAAAATATCGCATAAAAGCTAGAGGCTATAACATTCCCACAAATAGCAACTAATATGCTAAGACTTAAGTCAAGCTTCCCAACTGCACTTAATGCCCCCGCGGCTAATATGCCTATATATCCCCCACCCATAGAGTATAAAAATAATAAAGCATAGCCCAAGTTTTCATAGCCACTAAATACAGAATCCATCCATCTACCTTTTGTTTTTAAGAATCTTTTACGTAATAATACGCAATACATTTTTTACTAAATACGTTTTTCTCCAATTAAAAGGAATTATATGAATCTAATCCCATTGCAGGCCATAGAGCTAGCTAAAAAACGGCTAGAAAACATTATATATCACAATCCTTTATCATACGCGCCAAAACTCTCTCAGATTTCTAAAGCACAAGTGTTTTTAAAAAAAGAAAACTTACAGCTAACAGGATCTTTTAAGATAAGAGGAGCTTTCAATAAACTAGCCTCTTTGCATGAAGAAAAAAAGTTAGATGGTGGTGTAATAGCTGCAAGTGCGGGTAATCACGCTCAAGGTGTAGCTTATAGTGCTAGCCACTTTAAGGTTAAGTCAGTTGTAGTTATGCCAGAAGCTACTCCTCTTTTAAAAGTGCAGTCTACTAGAAACCTAGGGGCTGAAGTGATGTTAAAAGGTACAAACTATGATGAAGCCTATGCCTATGCTTTAAAACTAGCAAAAGAGCAAAACTATACTTTTATCCATCCTTTTGCAGATAAAGAAGTAGCAGCCGGTCAAGGCACTATAGCCTTAGAGATGATGGGTGAGCAAGACTTAGACATCATCTTAGTGCCAGTTGGTGGTGGTGGGCTTATAAGTGGCATAGCTAGCGCTTATAGACTTTTAAAGCCTGATGTTAAAATCATAGGAGTAAGCGCCAAAGGTGCTAGGGCTATGTTTGAAAGCTTCCATGCTAAAAGAATTATAAAAACTGAAGCAGTTAAAACCATAGCTGATGGAATCGCAGTAAGAGATGTGAATGAAGGCATATTTGAGTGCATAAAACAAGGCGTTGATGATATGGTAGAAGTTGATGATGAAGAAATAGCAAGTGCCATCCTCTATCTTATAGAATCTCAAAAGCTAGTAGTAGAAGGTGCTGGGGCTGTAGGGATAGCTGCTTTGCTTCATAACAAGCTAGACTTACACCCTCACCAAAAAGTAGGTGTAGTAGTAAGTGGTGGTAACATAGATGTAACCATGCTTAATCTAATCATAGAAAAAGGGCTTATAAAAACTAATCGCAAAACTAAGTTTAGGATGACTTTAATAGATAAGCCAGGCTCTCTTATGAAACTAACTGACTTGCTAACTAAGATGGATGCAAACATAGTCCATGTAAGCTATGATAGGATAAGTACTAAACTTGAATACGGCGATGCTTATATATCTATAACTCTTGAGACTAAGGGTTTAGAGCATAAAGAACAGATTTGCAAAACCTTACTTGAACACGGATATAAATTTAGCGAAATAGTATGAAAAGACTTTATAGCCTAGCCTTACTTATACTTCCTTTCTTTCTAGTAGCTTGTGGCTATCAGCCTATAGCCTACTATGCTAAAAATGTACTTGGCAATAACGTCTTTGTAGAGTTAAGTCCAAATATGGAAAACCCTGAAGATTCAGTAAAGATAAAAGATGCTGTTAATGAAGCCATAGCTTCAAGACTTCATCTAAACCTAAGCAGTAAAGAAAATGCCGACACTATCTTAAAAGTAGATATTGGGTCTATAACTAATAGTATAGTAAGTAGTGACACCCAAGGCTTTGCGACCTTTTATAGAGTCTATGTAAACATCACTTTTTCTTTTAAAAATAGAAACAAAGATGTAACTTTTACTAATGGTGGATATTACGACTACGCAGCATCTTTAAACAATCCTATAGTAACAGATAACAACAGATCAAATGCCATCACACAAGCAGCTAAACAAAGTATAGATAAGTTTATATCCCAGCTTGGCTATCAAAACTTAAGATTGCAGTATGAAAATGCAGATGGAAGTAACTAAGAAAGGGAAGTAACTAAGGTCTTAATCTAGCTCTTAGTTTTTAAGCTTATCTTCACGTGCAAGCCATCTTTTTTTTAAAGCCTTTAGGCCTAAACCTCTATAGATAAACCTAGCCACATAGTAAAGCACTCTTTTAATCTTTCTTACTACCCTATAAAAAAATGTAATGATGCCCTTGTAGCGAAAGTAGTTCTTTTTGCCAAACTTAAAAGCTAGCTTTACATCAGGATCTAAATCTTCATATTGTTTTAAAAAGTCTAGATAATCTATGATAGTTGCTATATGTAAGGCATCCTCGCCTTTATTTTCATAAACTAAAGCAGGCCATGTGCGCCAACTTAAGATATCTATCATCTGCTTTTTCAAAGCTCTTAAAGCCTCTGGTTTTAAGCTAGATGATTTATAAAGCATCAAGTAAGTATCAAAAATAGCAAAGAAATGACAAAAGATATTAAAGTAAGTTCTTATGTGAGATTCTTTTTTAAAGTGAGTGCTTAGATACTTAAGCGAGGCAGGTACAGTTATATCTTTAGCATCTAGGTAGTTAGATATAGAATCTTTTCTTAAACGATAAGCTATAAGAGGTTTAAAAAGTACTTTTATAAACCTAGCCTTAGCAAACAGTATCATCCCAAAGTTAAGATCTTCCATATCAAGAAATGAAGTAAATCTAAGCCTAATCTTATTTAGATAGCTATTACTTATAAGGCCATGCCAGCCAAAGTTTGCATTACACTTTTTTAAACAACAAAAAAGTGCACTCCCTTCAAAGCTCTTCTCTCCAAACTCCATAGCAAGCTGTTCTACAAAGTGAGGAGGAAACTTTAACTTATGCCATGCAGGCACACCATCCCAAAAGATCGAGTAGTGGTGTATTAAGACCTCAGTATCTTTTTCTAGGGCATCCATGCAAGATGACACACAAGCTTTTTGCATAAAGTCATCGCTATCAAAGTAGTGTATAAACTGCTTACTTGGTAAGTCTTGACATAAAAGAGGTGTTATATCTTGCTCATGGAATCTAAAAAAACCTCCTTCTTCATACGTAAAACTATATAAAAGCCTTTTACTAGGAAGTTTTGGGGTTAGATTTAAAAAATGATTAAGACTAGGTCTTTTAAAGATAGTATTTAGTTTGTTAAAGTCTCTAAGCTCTTCTTTGCTAAAACTACCATTAAAGATAGGGCTATCTCCAAAAGGCTTAGATGCAAAAGCATGGATGATATTTACAAAGTAGTTTTTAGATGTAAAAAAGGCTAAGTTTTTTCTTTTATAAAACTCTAAACTATAAGGCTTACTACAAAAGAACTCTTTTTTGCTTTGTAGTTTTATATCTAAGTTTTCTTTTAGCTCTTTAGTTTTATATAAAGTTTTAGAATCTAAGGCTTGCTTTTTTTTAGATTCTAAAGCCTCTCTTAAGTGAGTGTTTTTAACTAGCTCAGTGCCAAGATTCCTAGCTGTGCTTAGTCCTCCATTAAGCTTGCTAACTACAAATATCCTCTTATCTTTTTTAGCATACTCTAAGGCTATATCTAAGCTTTTATCAGTGCTTCCATCATCTACTAAGATAATATCTAGCTTTTTATAAGTTTGAGATAAGACTGAATCTAGTGCATATACTAGATACTTTTCTACATTATAAACGGGGATAATTATACTTACTAAGCCCACTTCTTCACTAGGAGTTTTAAGTTCCTTTTTAGAATCTAAGTCTTCACTCATATAAGTTATCTTTTTTAAACACTTTTAATGCCTCTTCTAAGTCTTCTTTTGTATCTATGCCAAAGCTTTTAGATTCTACGATGTCTAATGCTATCTCACGACCATGATAAAGCACACGTAGTTGTTCAAGCTTTTCTATGTTTTCTAATGCACACTCTTTAAAGCTTGCATACTCTTTTAAAACTTCTATATTTAAAAAGCCATACATCCCTAAGTGTCCAAGATAGTTAACTGCTACATCTTTATCTCTATTAAAAGGTATAAGTGATCTTGAAAAGTAAAGGGCACATTTTTTATCATTTAGTACCACTTTTACTAGATTTGGACTTAGGGCTTCTTCTAGGCTTACAGTTTTAGCAAGAGTGGCCATAAAGCTTGAAGTCTTAGTTAAATCTAATAGCTTTTTAATGTTTTCTACTTCTAAAAAAGGCTCATCAGCTTGCAAATTTATAATAACTTCACTTTTTGGCAAGTCTAAAAGTATGCAGGCTTCTAGCACGCGTAAAGTGCCATTAGGATGTTTAGGATCAGTCATAACTGCCCTCACATCATGTTTAAGTGCAAGTTCATAAACGCTAAAATCATCAACTGCTAAAATAGTATCATCTACCTTAGAAGCATTTTTTGCTACTCTTATGCACATAGGCAAGCCGTAAATATCACTTAAGATTTTATTAGGAAAGCGAGTTGATCTTAGTCTAGCTGGTATTATTATCATGAACCTAATCCTTAAATTTAACTCTAACCTAACATGGGAGTAGGAAGGCCTAGCTTTTTAGCCCTCATCCCAGCACGCATCTCTTCACAAACCCACATCCATAAAACATGATCTATTAGCTCATTTAGGTTAGTCACCCAGTTTAAATGCCAAGGGGCAGTTTTCCACACATCAGGCCCAAAAAGGCTAGGCATAGCCCCCATTGCAGGCACCATTATATAATGCAATAAGAAAGTTAAAAAGACCCCCATAGCAATACCATGCCAAAGAGTTAATCTAGGGAATCTCTCTACTAAATAGATATATACAAAGATAACAACAAAAGATAAAAACACGTGTAAAAGCCAGCCAGCAGGCATAGCATTACCACCATTTACCCTCCACAAAGGAGCGCTAAACCCCCAATAGTCCATAACCAAAAATGGAGGTGGCGCTATAACATCAGGCCCCCAAGGTGGAAAAACACTCTCTGTACCACTTTTTATAATAGGGCTAATTAATGCGATAAATACTGCCATCCAAAAAATGGCCTTATAGTTACGCTCACTTTTAAGAGAGGAGCGAAAAAGATTATACATATTTTCTCCTTGCGCTTAGCTTGTTTTGTATGATTGAAAAACAAAATTATAGCCATCTCAAGATTCTAAAAGCTCATATTCTGCCATATGCTAAAAGTGGACTTTAAGCCTACTACGTGGCAATCTTGTAGATTATGCTTAATGGCTTTTAGAGAAACTTTTACAATTGATAAGAGAATGATCTTTGTAGAGATCAAGGATCTTAGTGTCTTTAAGATTGCCAGGGGCTTATTGCATAAGCCTAGCATATGACATAGTTACTTTGTGGCCATGAAGCTTGCCATGTCGTGGCTTTCAGTCACTCCTAGCATCAAGATAAAATATATTGCTTTTTAAGGCATTAAAAAGCATAAAGCTATCCCAAGGGCACAAGCTTTATTAAAAGACTAAAAAGGCTTGAAAACTATAAATTAGCTTCTAGATAGCTTTTAGCTGCTTTTAAAACTAACTCTATAGTTTTAGATTCTAGGCCCTTATCACCTTCACTTCTTAAGCCAGCTTGTAAAAAGTCTTTTCTTCCCCCACCTTTTACACCAAGCTCACTCATAGACTTAAGCCAAAGATTACAATCTAAATCTATGCCCTTACTTCCTAACACAAGGCTGGCCTTATCCTCGCTTGCTTGAAGTAAAAATATGGCACATTTTGCATGTGAGTTTTTAAAAGTATCAACTTGGGCTTTTAAGTTCCCACTTGCTAGGCTTATAACGCAAGGAATGTTATTAATATTTTCTACTTTAAAACTTGCTTCTTGAAGGTTAGAATCTTGCTTTAGTGAGGTTTTTAACTTAGCCACAAGCCCTAAGATATCTTTAGTTTTTAGCGTGCTTTCTAATGTTTTTAGCTCTTTTATATTGCCTCTTGCATACTCAAACGCACTTAGCCCACACACTGCTTCTATGCGCCTTACGCCACTAGAAACACTACTTTCTTTGGTTATATAAAAGCTATTAATCTCTGAAGTGTTATTAACATGCAGCCCTCCACAAAGCTCTACACTCTCACTCCCAAAGCTTAAAACCCTAACCACATCGCCATATTTTTCATTAAAAAGTGCCTTTGCGCCTTTGGCTAGGGCATCTTTTTTAGATAAGAACTCAATTTCTGCTGGCAGGGCCTTTGCTATTAACTCATTAACTTTAGATTCTATGAGTTCTAGATTTAAAGCATCTAGTGCCTTATGATAAGTAAAATCAAACCTTAATCTATCTTTAAGTACTAATGAACCAGCCTGGGCGACACTAGGGCCAAGTACTTCTTGAAGCACAGCGTGGAGTAAGTGGGTAGCTGAGTGGTGTTTTTTTATCTCAAATCTATCAGGAGAGACTTTTATAAGTAGCTCTTCATCCACACTCAAACTAGCTTTAGCTAAGATTTTTGAAAAGATTAAATCATAATACTTTTTAGTATCACAAACTTCTGCTACTTCTTTTTCCCCCTTATAAAGACTTCCGCCCTCGCCTAGTGGTCCCCCACCTTGTGGGTAAAGTGGCGTTTTAGCAAAAAGCACATAGCCTTCTTCTCCTTCTTTTAAAGAGGCTACTTCTTTAAACTCACTATCAAGCAAACTTAGAACCTTAGCACTTAGCTCGCTAAACTCATAGCCCACAAAGTCATTCTTGCCAAACTTGTTTAAAAGCTCTTGAGTTAGGACCTTGAAGTTTTCATTTACCCCCTCATCACCACTACCCTTCCAAGTGTTTGAAGATCTAGCCTTTTGTGCTTCCATACAAACTTCAAAGGCCTTTATATCTAAGCTTAGATTAGTATCTTTTAACATATCAAGTGTTAGATCTAGTGGGAATCCAAAAGTATCATAAAGTTTAAAAGCTACCTCTCCGCTAAAGACTTTTTCTCCCCTAGCTTCACAAGTCTCTAGCTCTTCTTTAAAAAGCTTCATACCAGATTCCAAAGTATCTAAAAATCGCAGTTCTTCAAGCTTACAAAGTTCTAAAATGTTTTCTCTTTTTTCTTTTAAGTAAGAGTAGTGATAACTTAACTCATCTATAACTTTATCAACGACTTTATAAAGAAAAGCTCCTTTAATGCCTAGCAAGTAGCCATGCCTTAAAGCCCTTCTTAGAATCCGTCTTAAAACATAACCCCTACCCTCTTTATCAAAAGTAACGCCTTGGGCTAGCAAAAAGCAAACTGCACGTGCGTGATCTGCTATAACTCTATAGCTTGCCCCTGTTTCATAGGCATAAGGCTTACCGCATAGTTTTTCTACTTCAGTTATAAGTGGCGTAAAGATAGATGAGCCAAAGTTAGAAGTTTTACCTTCCATTATGGCTTGAACCCTCTCTAACCCCATACCAGTATCAATGCTTGGTTTTGGTAAAGGCTTAAGATTACCTTCCTTATCTCTTTCATACTGCATAAAAACTAGATTCCATATCTCTAAGAATCTATCTCCATCCCCTCCAAAATAATCTTCTTCTCCATTAAAGTTTTCTTCACCTTGATCGATAAATATCTCGCTACAAGGTCCACAAGGCCCCGTATCGCCCATCTGCCAAAAGTTATCTTTATCACCAAGGCGTTTTATATGACTAACTGGCACTATCTCTTTCCACAAATCATAAGCCTCATCATCACTAGTATGAACTGTCACATAAAGCTTTTCTTTTGGAAGCTTTAAAACTTCAGTCACAAACTCCCACGCGTACTTAATAGCATCTTTTTTAAAGTAGTCCCCAAAAGAAAAGTTTCCTAGCATCTCAAACATAGTGTGATGGCGTGCTGTGTAGCCTACGTTTTCTAAGTCATTATGCTTGCCACCTGCCCTTAGGCAAACTTGAGAAGAAGTAGCCCTTAAGCCTTTTGGCGGCGGAAGTGTGCCAGTAAAGATATCTTTAAACTGCACCATGCCTGCGTTTGTAAAAAGTAAGGTTGGATCATTAGGCACTAAGGGCATACTTTCATAGATAGTGTGTCCTTTGTTTTGAAAAAACTCTAAAAATGCTCCTCTTATATCAAGTTTCTTTTCCATATGCTCCCCTTTTAATTTTTATCTATTTTAAAATTTATTTGCTTTTTTTAAACTTTGAAATGATGCTATAAACTATACCTATAACGATAACTGCGGCAATTATAACAAGCATGATATTTTTTACTTGAGATTTTATATCAAGTTGTAAGGAATCTTTACTAGACCCCATAAAAGCCCCTGCTATCTCATTAATGCTTTGTGTATCTCCAAGGCTTGAGCCAAGATAGAATCCAAAGTAGCTAAGCACTGCTACCCAAACTAAAGCACCTAGTAACGTATAAAGACAAAACTTCCATAAACTCATCCTCGCTAAGCCTGCAGGCAAGGAGATATAGTGGCGTATAAGTGGTAAAAGACGGCCTATAAAAGTACTTATGGGACCGTGTTTTTTAAAAAAGTTTTCAGTTTTTAAAAGTGTGCTTTCTTTCATCAAAAAGTATTTGCCATATTTTAAGACTATAAGACGCCCAAACTTTAAGGCTATGTAGTAGTTTATTAGCGCTCCTGCAAGGGAGCCTAAAGTACCTGCTAGTATAACTAGGCTCATATCCATCCTGCCTTGATAGACTAGATAGCCTGCTGGGATCATAACTACTTCGCTAGGAAGTGGGATAAAACTAGATTCTATAGCCATTAAGATAAAGATGCCTATGTAGCCTAAGGTGTCTATGGTGTTTACTATGAAGTGTAATATGGAAGCTATCATGTTTTAAATTAGGTCCTTAAGAAAGCCTCATATGGCTTTTAAGTTTATACTTAGTTAAGCCTTAAGTATAACAAAAGCTAGGGCTTAATGACTTTTGATGCTTGTCAAAGGCATGATAAAGGCTAGTTTTTAGATTCTAACTTTTTAGTCTTTTTATATTTTATGATTAAAGTAGTAACTATACCCACTATTATAATAATAGCTATTACTCCATAGATTACTAGGCTAGCTTTTTGTTTTATACTAGATTGCAAGCTATCTTTACTAGAGCCTACAAAAGCACCTGCTATCTCATTAACACTATGAATATTTCCTAGGCTATGGCCAAGATAGTAGCCAAAGTAACTAAGCACACACACCCATAAAAAAGCTCCAAAAAAAGTAAAAAAACAAAACTTCCATAAACTCATCCTCGCTAAGCCTGCTGGCAGTGAGATATAGTGGCGCAAAACTGGTAAAAAACGTGCTACAAAGATACTAACTGAACCATACTTTTGAAAAAAGACTTCAGTCTTTATAAGCGTGCTTTCTTTTATAAGAACATACTTTCCATACTTTAGTACTAAAAAGCGCCCAAACTTAAAGGCTATATAATAATTTATTAGCGCACCAAAAAGAGAGCCTAAAGCACCTACTATCAATAATATAGGCATAGACATCTCCCCTTGATAGGCTAGATAGCCTGCTGGGATCATAACTACTTCGCTAGGAAGTGGGATAAAACTAGATTCTATAGCCATTAAGATAAAGATGCCTATGTAGCCTAGATGATCTATGATATGGATGATGAAATGCAGCACACTAGCCACCATGACAAGAAACCTTAAGTCAAATATTAAAGGCGTTTTATAACGTAGTATAACTAAGCTATAATAAAAAGTAATGACTTTGCTTTTTTATAAGCCTAAGCCCCTAGGCTAGGCGCTTAACTCACGCATTTTGCCTTTAAGGCCTACTCTTAAGTGTAGTAAAAAAACTATAATAAAGAATTGTAATGGAGGTGACAGGGATGGAATCTGTATTTGATGGTGTGATGAAGTTTTATGAAGAAGACTACAACAAACATAAAAGCTTTTATGAAGGGCTAAGGGAAAACAAACCCCATATACTTTTTATCTCTTGCGTTGATGCAAGGGTTGATCCTAACCGCCTTGTACAAGCAAAGCCTGGAGAACTTTATGCTATAAGGAATCTTGGCAATATAATCCCCCCTTATGATGATCCTAAATCTAGTGGTAGCATAGGAACTACTTCAGCTATAGAATATGCAGTATGTGTTTTAAATATCAAAACTATCATCATCTGCGGGCATAATAACTGTGGGGCTTGTAGATCTATATATAGAAGTGAAGAAGAGCTAGCTTCCTTGCCTCATGTTAAAAAGTGGCTAGAGTTTATGCACCCTGTAAGAGATAAGGTTTTAGCGCTAAATCCAGATTCTATAACTAAAAGACAGTGGATAACTGAACTTTTAAATGTGCAGTATCAAATGCAAAACCTCCTAACCTACCCTTTTATAAGTGAACGTTTTGATAGGGGGGCTTTACAACTTTTTGGATGGTATTACACAATAGATAGCGGAGAGATACTAAACTATAATCCTATAACTAGAGAGTTTAAACCTATAACTCCAACTAGTTTGGATATGTGAAAATTTAAAATAAAGGATAGGCAATGATACTTATGAGCGGACCTTGCGTCATAGAAAGCCTAGATCAGCTAAGAAAGATAGCTGAAGGTTTAAGGCCTGTTGCAGAAAATGAAAACATAGACTTTTACTTTAAAGCAAGCTTTGATAAGGCTAATAGAACTAGTTTAGAAGCCTACCGTGGGCTAGGTATAGATGAGGGCTTAAAGATGCTTTCAACTATAAAAAAAGAGTTTGGTTATAAGATAATAACTGATATACATGAAAGAGAGCAGGCTAAGGCTTTAAGTGAAGTAGTAGACATCATACAAATACCAGCTTTTTTATGCCGCCAAACTGACTTGATAGTTGAAGTAGCTAAGACAAAATGTATAGTTAATATTAAAAAGGGACAGTTTATGAACCCTGTTGATATGAAGTATGGCGTCTTAAAAGCACTTAAAACTAGAGATCCTAAGATAACAGAGGCTAACTTTGAAGATAGCAAAAAACATGGAATCTGGCTTACTGAAAGAGGTAACTCCTTTGGCTATGGAGCTTTGGTAGTAGATATGAGATCTCTTATCATCATGCGAGATTTTGCACCAACTATCTTTGATGCAACCCATAGTGTGCAAGCTCCAGGTGCACTAGGCGGTAAAAGTGGAGGAGATAGCAAGTTTGCGCCCATCCTAGCGCGTGGGGCTGCTGCTGTTGGGGTTGATGGCTTTTTTATGGAAACCCACTATGACCCAGAGCATGCACTAAGTGATGGACCAAACATGATCCCAACTAAAGATATGGAATCTTTAATCCTAACTTTGATTAGAATACAAAATCAAATCCCGCATGCCTTTAGAAGCAGGCTTTAATACTAAAAACTAAAAGGAAACGTATGTTAATACAAGGAAAACTTCATCTAAAAGAAAGTGACAAGATAGCAATAATAGCTTCAAGGTTTAACTCCCTAGTCACAGATAAGCTTATAGAAGGCGCAAAAGATAGTTTTTTACGTCACGGTGGCACTGAGGCCAATCTTGATACTATCTTAGTGCCAGGTGCTTTTGAGTTGCCATTTTTACTTGATAGAGTACTAAGTAGTGGTAACTATGATGGGATATGCGTACTAGGGGCTATTATTAGAGGGGGCACTCCTCACTTTGACTATGTAAGCGCTGAAGCTACAAAAGGCGTGGCAAATGTAACTTTAAAGTACGGTGGTGCAGTAAGTTTTGGAATCTTAACTACAGATAACATAGATCAAGCACTAGATCGTGCTGGTCTTAAAGCTGGCAATAAAGGCTTTGAAGCAATGAGTGCTTTAATAGAGCTACTTGATCTTTATAAAAAACTGGATATATAAGTATGGCCACGCGCTTTCATGCAAGAGTATGTGTAGTCCAACTTCTCTACGCCCAAGAGCTGGAAAGTCTAGAGTTTGTAGAAAAGGCTGAAGACTACTTTGATAATCAAGGGATTAAAAATAAGCAAAGGGAGTTTGCAAACTCCCTTTTAAAAGGCATACTCTCCTCTCAAAGCGAGATAGACTTGCTAATAAGACACTTTTTAAAAGACTGGGACTTAGATAGGCTAGGTGTCTTAGAAAAGGCTATCTTAAGACTAGGGATTTATGAAGTGATTTTTACACAAACAGATAATGCAGTAGTGATTAATGAATCTTTACAGCTTGTGCGTGAGTTTTATGATGATGAAGAAAAAACAAAAAATCTAATAAATGCCATCTTAGATTCTATATCTAATGCTAACAAAGAAGACTTAGAAGGATTTAAAGCTACTCAGCTAGAGCTTTTAACTCAAAAAGAAAAAGAAGAAAGGTTAAAACTTCAAGCCTTAGAAAAAGAGTTACTTGCCAAAGAAGCTATAAAAAAAGATAGGGTTAGACGCAGACAAGATTCTAAACCTAGAGAGTTTAAAGATAGAGAGTTTAGAACACGAGATTCTAAGACGCGAGAGTTTAAGGATAGAGATTTTAAAACACGAGATTCTAAGACGCGAGAGTTTAAGGATAGAGATTTTAAAACACGAGATTCTAGAAAAGAAAGTTTTAAAGAAGGTGGATTTAAAAATAAAAAAGACTTTAGGGAAAATGATAACTCTAAGTTTAAAAAAGATGAAGATAAAAGGCCTAGAAGGGATTTTTCTCAAAGTAAAGAAGGATCTAAAGACAGACAAGATAAAAGAAGTTTTGGAGACTTCAAAGATAGAAGCTTTAAAAAAGAAGGTAATTTTAAAGACAAAAGAGACTTCAAAGATAAAGATAGCTTTAAAGATAAAAAAGATTTTGGGGATAGAGGCTTTAAAAAAGATAATACTGAAGGCTTTAAAAGAAGCTTTAAAAAAGAAGGTGATTTTAGAGGCAAAAAAGACTTTGGAGATAGAAAAGACCTTAAAGATAAAAGAGATTTCAAAGATAAAGATTATAAAAAAGATACCTCTCAGTCTAGAGTTTTTAGGGCTAAAGGCTTTTCTAGTCTCTCTACAAAAACTACTACTTTTAAAGAATCTAATTTAAAAGAGACAAAAGATCACGCTAAATCTACAAACTTTAAAAAAGGAAGTACTAAAACTGATGAGAACAAAACTGTGCGTAGCCCTAGACCTACCAACCAAGGAAGAAAACCTAGCCCTAGCAAAAAGCCTTAAGCCCCTAGAAGGTATCACCTTAAAAGTAGGTTTAAGAAGTTTTATAAGGGATGGCAAGGACTTTGTTAAAGCCTTAAAAGACCTAGGATTTAGTATATTTTTAGATTTAAAACTTTATGACATACCTAATACTATGAATGATGCTTTAAAAGAGTGTATAAAGCTAGACATAGACTTTTTAAGCGTGCATGCAAGCAGTGGTAAAGTTGCGCTAAATCTACTAACTAACACTATTAAAGAGCAAAAAAGTAAGCTTAGTCTAGTATCTATTAGCATACTTACTAGCTTTGATGAAAGAGGTTGCTTTGAGATTTACAATAAAGATATAAAGCAAAGTGTTAGCACTCTTGCCTTGCTTACTAAAGAGTGTGATGTACCAGCTATTGTATGTTCACCTCATGAGATAGAGTTAGTTAAAGAGAGGGCCTCTGGGCTTTTTATCATAACTCCAGGCATAAGACTCCAAAACTCTAGTGAGACTAAAGATGATCAAAAAAGAGTACTAACTCCTTTAAACGCAAAAAGACTAGGCAGTGATATGATAGTAGTTGGAAGACCTATATATAAAGCAAAACATCCTATAGAAGTAGCAAGCCAGATATTAAAAGATCTAAGTTTATAAAGATCTAAAGTTATATTACTTGTATCATAAAGGCTTTTAGTGCCTTATAAGACCTTACTTACATTACTTTCTTAGTGCATATTATTTTCTTGCTTGAAACACTAAAAACACTAAGCAAGAAAGCTTATCTCCTTCTTAAATATATAACAAAACCACAAAGCAAAAAAAGCCTACAAAAAAGACTTTTAAAATAGTATGATAGTGGCTAACACATCAAAAAGGTTTAATAATGAGTTTCACATTTACCATACAAAACAAAAAGTCCATGAAAGAAAACTCTATGACACTAGAAGATGTCTTGCTACTAGTTGATGATATACAAGCCTTTAATCTAGAGGTTCAAGATGATGAAGATGAAGATGATGAAGAAGATAGATTATTTGAGCCTTTAAGCAACTTTGAGTTTTTACTTGTAGGAAGGGAAGGAGAAAGCGCTAGAGGCTTTGAAGTCTCTTTTGAAAAAGAACTTAGAGCTTATGTAGTTAGATTTATGAGTCCTTGTAGCTTAAAAGACTGGGAGCTAGGCTTAGAGTTTATAAAACAACTCGCCATAGAATGTGACTCAAGAGTAAAAGATGCACAAGGTAATATCTACCTTGCTTCAAACATAGACTATGACTATAAGGAGAATATAGAATCTGGCATAAAAGCTATGGCAGAGCAAGCTAAAAATCATACCTGCACAATATATGGCATACATCATCCTATGAGTTTTAATAAGGCTATGTTTGAAGACTTATTATCTTCTATAGACATGGCTGAAGCTTTTAGCACTCTAATAACTAATCATCAAAATATAGATGCCTACTTTGCTAAACAACAATTTTTTAGCATCAAAAGATCTGAAGAAGATGAAGATAGGCTTAAAGAAGATGATGAGATACTTGGAGTTTACACCCTAACTCAAAGTTTACCCACCATACTACCTTACACTCCAAAAGTAGAGTATGAAGAATCCTTATTTGTCGAACAAGATAATATCAGCAAGTGGGAGATAGGGCTAGTAGTTTGCAATGGAGATGAAGATGACTATGAAAGTTATGAGACCTTAGAGTACTTACCCTATCCTACTTTTATAGAAAAACTTCCTAAAGAAAAGTATCACTTTATAGATGCTAGCTATATACTAGTTAAAGCCATGAGTAGAAGTGATTTAGAAGATTTGCTGACAAAGTAGTGAAAAAATATAGAATCTAAAAAAGCTAGATTCTATAAAAGCTATCGTATTTAATATGCAGTTATTTATAGAGGCAACAAAGTTTCTAATAATCATAGTTTTTTAAGCTGATGGCATTCTTATTTTGTTTCGTGCTGATAAAAATCACAAAAAAACTAAGCAGTAGTGCTTACGCGTGATTCTTACTAGAAACGAAAATGTGCCAAGGCCCTCCCCCCCCCCCCCTTGGCTCACGCCAAAAAAGGCTTTCTTTAAAAGAAAACCCTAGTTGCTTATAACAACTAGTACTAGTTTCAAGGAAACTTACGTTTTCAAGGAAGCTTCGCTTTGGTTATAAAGAAAATATATAAATCATAAACAGTGCGAAAAAGAAAGTGTTGTAATAGATATCTAATCAAGATTACAAAAAAAAGTAATACTGCCTATGCTATAACGATCTAAAAAGCTTTTAAGGCTCTAAGATCAGCTAGTCTTTGCAATCTTGCAGGTTCTTTTGCCTTATAAAGTGTTGCACACTCTTTTGCTAACTCGCGTATACGCAAGATAAACTCTTGTCTTTGAGCTATAGAGATAGCCTTTCTTGCATCAAGTATGTTAAAGATGTGAGAACTTAAAACTGTGTAGTCATAAGCTGGCAGAGGCAGCTCATGCTTTAAGCAGTTTCTAGCCTCTCCATGAAGACCATCTAAAGTGGTAAACAAAAACTTAGTATCAGCTATCTCAAAGTTATAAACTGACTGTTCATACTCATTTTGCAAGTGCACATCTGCGTAAGTAAACTTTTCATTCCACTTTATATCAAAGATAGATTCCACACCTTGTATATACATAGCAAGGCGCTCTATGCCATAGGTTAACTCAACACTTACACTCTCACAAGCAAGCCCTCCAACTTGCTGAAAGTAAGTAAACTGCGTTACTTCCATGCCATCTAACCACACTTCCCAGCCTAGTCCCCACGCTCCTAAGGTTGGGCTTTCCCAGTTGTCTTCAACAAAACGTATATCATGGCGTGCTACATCAAGCCCTAAAGCTTTTAAGCTATCAAGATAGATCTCTTGTATATTTTCCGGACTTGGCTTTATTAAAGCTTGAAACTGATAGTAGCTTCCTAGGCGGTTTGGATTTTGCCCATAGCGTCCATCACTTGGACGACGAGAAGGCGCTACATAGGCTACACTCCATGGGTCTTTATCAAGACTTCTTAAAAGCGTTGCTGGATGAAAAGTGCCCGCTCCTGCTGGCATATCATAAGGCTGAAGGATAACGCAACCGTTTTTTGCATAAAAGCTTTGTAAAGTAAGTATGATTTCAGAAAATGTAAGCATGACTTAAGGACCTTGTAAAAAGATAAAAAATATTTAAAAATATTTTACAATATATTTAATAAGTGCTATAAAGTATTAACTTATAAAAAACAAAGTAATAGGAAAAACAACATGTTAAAAATAGCAGATAAAAAATTTCAATCAAGACTAATAGTAGGCAGTGGTAAATATAAAGACTTTAATACAACCCTAGAAGCAACCCTTGCTAGTGAAGCAGAGATGATAACAGTAGCAGTTAGACGCATAAATATTTTAAATACTAATGAACCTAATTTAATGGAGTGCTTTAGAGGAACAAATATAACCTTTCTTCCAAACTCAGCAGGTTGCGTTACTGCTAAAGAGGCCATTAGCCTTTTTAGATTAGTGCGTGAAGGTATAGGGCTAGATTTTATAAAGCTTGAAGTTATAGGCGATACACATAAAACACTTTATCCAGACGTTATAGAAACACTAGAGGCTGCAAAAGTTTTAGCAAAAGATGGCTTTAAGATTCTATGTTATACAAATGATGACCCCATAATGGCAAAAAAGCTTGAAGATGCTGGGGTTGCTGCAGTTATGCCTTTAGCTGCGCCTATTGGCTCAGGGCTTGGAATCCAAAACATTTATAACATCCACTTTATAAAAGAAGCAGTAAAAGTGCCTGTCATTGTAGATGCGGGCATTGGCTGTGCTAGTGATGCAAGCCGTGCTATGGAGTTAGGTGCTGATGGCGTGCTATCTAACTCTGCTATCGCCCTAGCTAAAGACCCTATACAAATGGCAGAGGCTTTAAAGCTAGCAGTGCGTGCTGGAAGACTAAGTTATGAGGCTGGTAGGATGGAGAAAAAAGCCTATGCAAGTGCTTCAAGCCCGCTAAATTTCATGCCTAATCTTGGTTAAGTGAGATGAACTATCCCCTAGACTTTAGTGATGACTTCTCTTGCTCTCTCCGCTTTTGGATAGAGCGCTTTTTATACTACAAGCTAACTAGTCTAGCAAGTTATAAAGTTAAAGATAATGACTTATTTTTGCAAGCCTTACAAGGCATACAAAGTGGTGGCAAAAACAGCATAGAAAGGATAGTTGATATATGCCGTGAAGCTAGACTTGCTGGACTTTTAGGCATAACAACTTACATGGTGCCACTAAAAAAATTTTATGACTATTGCAAAAAACTAAAACTTACGTCTATGGAAGATATAAATGAAGACTTAAGCCGTGAGTTTATGAGTATAACTGTAAGTAGGCTAAAACTAGCTAGTCAAAAAAACTACAGAACTGTGCTTTTAAACTTTCTTAAGTTTATAGAAGAAAACAATTATATAGATAAAGAAGCTAGTAAATTTCATCTTTTCCGCATAAAGCTAGATTCATCTCTTAAAAAATATCATGATGCCTTACCTGATCATTTAGATGATGTAGAGATAAGACGCTTTTTAGAATCTCTAGAAACCTATCAAAACAAGATAGAAAAAAATGTGACAAGAGATAAACTTTTAGTTAAGATAATAATTTATAGTGGTGCTAGGATAAGTGAAGTTTTAGGTTTAAAGATAAATGACATCTTTGAAGAAGGAGAATACTTTAGATTAAACATCATAGGCAAGGGTAATAAAAATCGCATAGTCTACATGCAGTCCATACATATAAAAGAGCTACTTCACAGGTGGCTAGAACTTAGGGCTAATATACCTAATAACAAAAAGTCCAAGCTTTTATTTATAACTGGTAGCACAAAGAATCTAAATGCAACCTATGCTTATAGAGTGGTTCAAAGTATACTCATTAATGCTGGCATAAGAAAACTTAAAAATGGCCCTCATATGCTGCGCCATAGCTTTGCTACACTGCTATATAAAAAAAGTAAGGATTTAATCTTAGTGCAAGAAACACTAGGACATTCAAGTGTAGAGACAAGTAGAATCTACACACATTTTGATAGAGATAATCTAAAGTATGGAGCAGATCTTATAAACCCAAAGTCCAAAAGACCTAAGAAGGATGTGAAAAATGATTAAGATACTTGAAAGTAAGGAAGCTTCCTTTGAAGCTAACTTTAAAGAGATACTAAATAGAGCTAGCATGGATATGTATAACATCATCCCTAGCGTGCTTAAAACTTTGCAAGATATAAAAACTGCTAAGGATGAAAGTGTAGTTTTAAAACTAGTTAGTAGTTATGATTCTTGGAATCCAAAAAGTCTAGATGAACTAACTATTAGTCCTAATGATATGAAAGAAGCTTACAATAAACTAGATTCTAAAACTAAAAAGTCTTTAAAAGTAGCCTTTGATAGAATCTATAAATTCCACTCCATGCAAGTGCAAAATGGCTTTATCCACTATGAAGATAATGGCAACTTACTAGGGCAAAATATCAGAGCTGTTAAAAGAGCTGGGCTTTATATACCTGGTGGCAAGGCGGCTTATCCTAGCTCACTTTTAATGAACGCAGTGCCAGCTATAGTTGCAGGTGTAAAAGAGTTAGTAGTAACCTCCCCTGCGCCTGGTGGAGAGTTAAACCACACTCTTTTAGCTAGCATGCATATGTGTGATATAAAAGAGGCTTTTAAGATTGGTGGTGTTGGCGCTATAGGCTTGATGGCTTATGGTACAAAGTCAAGCTCACTTGATATAAAAAGAGTAGATGTTATAACAGGTCCGGGTAATATCTATGTAGCTACAGCTAAAAAGCTAGTATATGGCGATGTAAACATAGATATGATAGCAGGCCCTAGTGAGATAGGCATCATCGCAGATGAGAGTGCTAATCCTAAAATCCTAGCTACTGACTTACTTTCTCAAGCTGAACATGATGAGTTAGCTAGCTCTTTTCTTATAACCCCAAGCCTAAATTTAGCAAAGGATACTCAAAAAGAAATAGATGAGATTTTAAAAACGCTTCCTAGAAAGCCTATAGCTTCAAAAAGTATAGATTTAAGAGGGGCTATCATAGTTACAAAAGACATAAAAGAGTGCATAGCTTTAATGGATGAGATAGCACCAGAGCACTTAGAAGTTTGTGTAAATGACCCTATGAGCTTGCTACCTTTTATACAAAATGCTGGGGCTATATTTATAGGGCATAATACAAGTGAAGCCATAGGCGACTACTTAGCCGGGCCTAATCACACTTTGCCAACAGGAGGCAGTGCGCGCTTTTTCTCACCTCTTAGCGTAGAAAACTTTTATAAGAAAACTTCTCTTATATCTTTTAGTAAAGAAGGTTTAAAAGAAGTAGGACAAGACTGTATAGTATTAGCACAAAATGAAGGTTTAGAGGCACATGCCTTAAGTGTAAGTGAACGCTTAAGACTTATGAAGTAAACTAACATTAACTAAATATATTCAAGGAGACAAATATGTGGGAAAACAAAGAAGATGAACTAGATATGTTTTATGGAAGCCCAACAGATAAGTGGAAAGATGTTATCTTTAATGCCTCTAGGACATTAGCCTCAAAAGAGCTAGATAGACTTTTAGAAGAGTTAGCCTTGTATGAGCTTTTATTTGAAGAAATAGAGTGCAATGTAGACTTGCGCGAGTTTTACTACAAGGTTAAAAATGAATCTAGCGAGTTAAAAAAACGCCTTGAAGAAAACAAACAAAGCATAGCCTTAGAATCTACTTCAAAAATCCTAAGCGAAAACGAATAGATGAACTTTAAGTTAGCATCCATACTAGCCTTCTTGCTAGCTTTGATGCTAACAGCTTTTAGCACAACTTTAAATGCCAAGCCTCTAACTCCAACCTTTAGCACTAACTTAGTTTTAAAAAAAGATGAAGTTTATAGTGCTAGCATAGATGCTAAAAAGTTTGCCAAACAAAGTAGTGTAAGTCCAAAAAATCTTACTTTAAGATGGACTTTATTTAAAAATAAAGGCTTAGTAGTTTTACTAAAGTATGATAACTTTCCTTATCAGTTTATACTTTATAAAGATGGCTATAAGGCCTTAAAATTTAATAGCTTTACTTTAAATTTACTAGATCCAAATGCAATAGCATCAAGTCCAAATCAGCCAAATCTTAAGCTTTACTTTAAAGATATAAAAGATGGAAGTAGCGATTTAAAAGCTAGGGTTACTTTTAAGCTAGACCTATATGGAGATGTAAGCTTAAAAACTAAGAGATAATGATAAACAACAAGCTAGGAAGGTTTTAAAACAATGAGTGAAAAAATATTGCAAGATATAAACAATATAAGCAAGCATCTAATACATAAAACAAACAACAACTTTATCATCAGTATGTTTAACCTAATAAAGTCAGGAAAGATGCTTAGATCTAAGCTCATACTAAGCATAGCCACTCCAAATGAAGAGACCTTAAAACTTTGTTCTATTATAGAGCTTATACAGTCAGCTAGTTTGCTTCATGATGATGTTATAGATGAAAGCACTCTAAGAAGAAACGCCCCAAGCATTAATGCCCTCTTTGATAATAAAGCCTCTATCATGCTAGGAGATGTACTCTACTCTAGTGCTTTTTATGAGTTAACTTCCCTGCCAGAAGCAGTAGCTAAGTCAGTTAGTAAAAGCGTTATCTCTTTAAGTAGTGGAGAGATACTAGATGTAGAGCTTGCTAAAAGTTTAAATAGCAACTTAGAATCCTACCTAAAGATGATAGAACTAAAATCAGCCAGCCTTATAGCTGCAAGCAGTGAAAGTGCAGCACTTTTAGAAGGACTAGATCATAAAGCCCACTATGAGTATGGATTAAACCTAGGCATAGCCTTTCAGATCATAGATGACATACTTGATATCACTCAAGATGAAAAAACACTAGGAAAACCTAGTATGAATGACTTTACGCAAGGAAAAACCACACTTCCTTACATATACTTCTATCATGAAAGTGAAGCTAACGCTAAGCTTTTGGAATCTCTTTTTGCTAAGAAACTTGATAGTTTACAAAAAGAGATGCTTAAAAAGAGTATGGAAAAAAGTTTGCTAAAAGCAAAGAATCTAGCCCTAGAGTATGCAAACAAAGCTACTAACTTAGCACGAAAACTAAATAATGAAAAGCTAGATTCCATAGTTAAGGCTATGATAGAAAGGGATTTTTAAGATGTATAGTGTAGTTAGTTTTTCACATAAAAATACAAGCATAGAGTTGCGTGAGCTTTTAAGTATGAATGAAGATGAACAAAGTCTACTTTTAAATAGGCTTTATAACATCGAAGGCATAAAAGAAGTAGTAGTACTTTCAACTTGCAATAGACTTGAAGTTTACATCTGTGCTGATACAGAAGGGTCTGTGCTTTGTGATGAGATCTTACTTGAGATAGCAAATATAAAACATGTTGATATAAACATGCTTAAGTCTATAGTTAATCTTTTCACTAAACTTGATGCAGTACACCATACTTTTTGTGTAGCTAGCTCGCTTGATAGCTTAGTGCTTGGTGAAACCCAAATTAGCGGGCAGTTAAAAAGTGCTTATAAACTAGCTTATGATAGAGGATTTTGTGCTAAAGAGATAACTAGACTTATGCACTTTGCTTTTAGATGCGCGGCTAATGTTAGAAACTCAACTCAAATCTCTAAAAATCCAGTCTCCATAGCATCAATTGCCGTAAGTAGCGCACTAGATTCTTTAAAAGATGGCTCTTTAGGTGGAAGTAAAGTTTTAGTCTTAGGCATAGGTGAGATGGGGACTTTAAGTATAAAGCATCTTAGCCGCCATGACTTTGATATAACCCTAACTAACCGCACTAAGTCTAAAGCCCTAGACTTTATAGCCAACTTTAATAGAAATATAAGATTCCTAGACTTTGAAGATGCAATCAAAAGTATAAATAACTACGATGTGATATTTAGCGCCCTTGCTGGCGGACAGTTTATAACTTGTAAAAACATCATCAAAAAAGACACCAAACGCATATGGTATGACCTCTCACTCCCTAGAAATATAGAAGAGTGCACTACAGATCCTAACTTAGAAATAGTCTCCATTGATGACTTAAGTCAAAAGGCTAAAGATCATATCTTGGGACGTCAAAATAACGCGCGCGCTGGCATGGCCATAGTTGGTCAAAGTGTTTTAGAGTTCTCTCAGTGGGTAGAAAGACTAGATATTGAACCTTTAATAAAAGTCATGCGCGAAAAAGCAAAAGCCAGCATACATAACAAACTTACTAAGGCTATCAAAAAAGGCTACATCCCTAGTGAGCTAACATCAAATGTAGAAAAACTCTTAGAAAGCGTTATGAATGAGTTCTTACACCTTCCAACTATTAGACTAAAACAACTTGCTAATACTGAGCAAGCAGATTCTGTATTAGAATCTATAGGCAACATCTTTGCTAATACTGAAAACTTTATGCTCAATCGTTATAAGTGTGAGTACGATACAACAGAGGCCAAAGGCTAAACATACAAAGGATAGAAAATGCACTTTAATGAAATCTTTGCTTTTACCACTAAAGAAGTTCCAAAAGACGCCACGCTTTTAAGCCAACAGTATTTACTAAGGGCTTGCTTTGTACAACAAATAGGCAGTGGAATCTATAACTTTTTACCACTAGGAAAAAGAGTGGTTGATAAGATAGAAGCCATAGTAAAAGAAGAAATGGATAAAGCTGGGGCCCTAGAAGTAAGTATGGGCTTTTTAACTCCAGCTACTTTATGGCAAGAAAGCGGAAGGTATGATTTTTACGGGGAAGAGTTAGCTGTCTTTAAAGATAGAAAAGATTCTGAATACGTACTAGGGCCTACTTTTGAAGAGTGCGTTACAAGCATCGCTAAGGCTTATATAAGAAGCTATAAACAACTTCCACTAAACCTTTATCAAATCAATCTTAAGTTTAGAGATGAACTTCGTCCTCGTTTTGGCTTGCTTAGGGCGCGCGAGTTTATCATGAAAGATGCCTATAGTTTTCATAGCAACAAAGAAGACTTAGGACGAGAGTTTTTAAACATGCAAGAAGCTTATAGGAGAATCTTCACTAGACTTGGGCTTGATTTTAGGATAGTTGATGCTGATAGTGGGGCAATAGGCGGCAGTGGAAGTAAAGAGTTTATGGCACTAGCTAACTCAGGAGAAGATACTGTAGTAGTTTGTGATAACTGTGATTACGCAAGTAATATAGAAGCAGCAAGGCGTGCCTTTAAAGAAGCCCCAAGTGTGCCACCTCATGCTAGCAGCTATCACAAGTTTCACACGCCTAATACTAACACCATACAAGCAGTAGCAGACTTTTTTAAGATAGACCCCTACTTTTGCATAAAAGCTTTAATCTATAAGGTTAATCTAAATGATGGAAGCAGCGATATAGCTATCTTTTTCATGCGCGGGCTTGATAACCTAGAAGAAACTAAAGCCCTTAATGCCTTAAGAAGATTAGATTCTAGAGTGCTAAGTATAGAAGTAGCAAGCTTAAAGTTTTTAGAAAGCTATAACCTAGTGGCTGGCTTTTGTGGGCCTATATCTATAAAGCATCTTACTAATTCAAACTTTATAGTATTTGATGCTGAGTTAGAAAACGCAAGTGACTTAGTCGCTGGAGCTAATGAAAAAGATCACCACTATGTTGGAATCGATTTAAGCGAGTTTAGCGGGGTTACCTATGATGACTTAGTGCTAGTTCAAGCTGGCGATAAGTGTCCAAAGTGTGGTGGAACTTTAGAGTATAAAAAAGGCATAGAAGTAGGTCATATCTTTAAGCTTGGCAGCAAATACTCAGCCCCACTAAATGCTAACTTTTTAGATGAAAATGGCAAAAGTGCAATCTTAGAGATGGGCTGTTATGGTATAGGCGTTACAAGATTGCTAAGTGTTATCTTAGAGCAAAAAGGCGATGATAAAGGCTGTGTGTGGGGCAACTTAGCACCTTTTAAGCTTGATATCATCATCTCTAATATTAAAAATGAAGAAGAACTTCAAAGAGGCATAGAGATTTACTCTATGGCAAAGTCTTTAGGCATAGAAACAGTACTAGATAATAGAAATGAAAGATATGGCGTTAAGATTAGCGACTTTGAACTTATAGGCTTTACTTACGCCCTTGTTGTAGGTAAAAACTTAGCTGAAAACAAAGTAGAGCTTATAACAAGAGAAGGTTTGATAAAAGAGCTTTTAGACTTAGATGAAGTTGAAAGCTTCTTAAAAAGGATAGTTTGATGAAACTAAAACTTGGCACAAGAGATAGCATCCTAGCCCTTTGGCAGGCTAACTTCATAAAAGATATTTTAGAATCCAAAAATATAGAAGTAGAGCTAAAGCCTATAAAAACTAAGGGCGATAAGATATTAGATACACCCTTGCATAAAATCGGCGGTAAGGGTCTTTTTACTAAAGAGCTTGAAAATGCACTTTTAAGTGGAGAGATAGACTTTGCTGTGCACTCTTTAAAAGATGTGCCAGTTGAGATTCCAAGTGGACTAAGCCTAGTTGCTATCACTAAGAGGGAAGATGATAGCGATAGTCTTTTAAGCTTTAAGTATAAAGATATAGCCTCTTTACCTCAAAATGCCAAAGTTGGCACGACATCTTTAAGACGCACGACCCAGTTAAAACTAATGCGCAAAGATATAGATTCTATCTCTCTTAGAGGCAACGTGCAAACACGCTTAAGAAAGCTTGAAAGTGGCGAGTTTGACGCCATAATCCTTGCAAGTGCCGCGCTTAATAGACTTGAACTTAGAGAAAAGATACCTTTTATCACTAGACTTGATTTTATCCCAGCGATGGGACAAGGCGCACTAGGGATTGAGTGTAGGAGTGAAGATTCTAAGATTAAGCCTATAGATTCTAAGATCTATGAAGTCTTACAAAGCTTAGAAGATATAGATACTGCCCTTTGTTGCTCTTTAGAAAGAAGCTTTATAAAAGGGCTAAATGGCGGCTGCCAAGTGCCTATAGGTGTTCATGTAAGCTTGCATAATCCTAGCAATCTACTTCATTTTAAAGCTATCATGAGTGACTTAGAGTGTAAAAAAGTTATCAAAAAAGAACTTAGTTTTGAAAGAAAAGATAGTTTAAAAAGTATAGATTCCATAGTTAACTACTTTATAGAAAATGGCGCTAAAGAGATTTTAGAAGCTATAGCTAAAAGTTTAGATTAAAACTCTTTTTTATATATAAAATCTCTTGTTATGTGCTAGTTCTAACACATAACAAAAGATAAAAAGCTAAAAGCTTAGAGTTTAAAACCTTCTTAATAAAAAAACGTGCCTACCACACATAGGTATAACCAGCTGTATAAGATACAGTAGAACGAACTATAGTTCCAGTAATATAATAAACTGGGATCTTCACTCCTAGACTAATAATGCTATGTCCAAAGTCGTATTGAAAGCCTAAATTAAAAGGGATATAAACGTTAGCAGTAATACTAGATGAAGTGCTAGATGAAGGAGTAGATGAATTATCGCTTACTTCAGTTTGAGTGCTAGATGTATTTTCAGGCATAAAAGCTGCCACACGGTTCATTTGATCCTTTATTTGTTTATCTTGTTCTTTAAGAGATTGCAAAGTAGTTTCATCTCTATTTGATGGATTAGATTCTATATCTCTTATTTTATCTTCTATCTCTCCTTCCTTAGCACCTAGTTCTTGAAGTTTAGTTGTTGTCTCATACACTTGTTGACTACTAACATAATTAGGACCAGGACTAAAACTACTACTACTAAAACTATGACTAATGCTTCCACTACTAGTGCCTTGTCCACCAAAAACTGCTTCTACAGCTACACCACTTCCTACATAAAATCCTAAGCCTCTAAAAAAGTTATAGTAGTAGTCTATATTAAAAGCAAGTAAGTTATCTAAAATACCACTTGAATAAAAAAAGTTATAACTAGCGTAGAATCTAAGTCCCATATCATACCTAAAAGCCTTTTGATAGCCTAAACGCAAACCTCCACCAGGACCACCACCACTAATACCTAAATTAATCCCAAGCAAAAAGCCACTGTTCCCCTTTTTCTTAGCCTTACTAGTATTAGTATCATTTGTATCATCTCCACTAGGGCCAACTCTTTCTACTACATTTGCTACCCTAGCTCCTTGTGCTTGATGACATATAAGCTCTCCTGATCCATCACTAGTAGGTTTACATATTAAGTTACCAGTTGTTGTTTCATCAGCATTTGCTATATTGCTAGCTCCAAGTATTGCAATTAATGCTATTACACTTGCTACTACACCTTTTTTCATCATTTTTCCTTGATAGTTTTTTGTTTTTATAAAAAGTTAATGTAAGGACAACATTATGTCTTTTTTTTTTTTTTGTAAATAAGATTAGGCTGTTTCCGTGCTAAGGCGTTGCAAAATCTAAGTGTTTAGATTCCATAAAGAAAAAAAATTATTACTTTTTTAAATGGTAGCTATCTATGTACAATGAAGTTTTTAATAATTATATTTTTTTAAGGCCTGTGGCATTCTCGCTTTGTTTCGTGCTGCAAAAATCGTGAGAAAAGGAAGCTAGACAGTGCGAGCGCACGATTTTTCAAGGAAACTTCGTTTTCAAGGAAGCTTCATTTTCGAGGAAACTTTGTTTTCAGGGAAGCTTACGCTTTGCTAGAAACAGAAATAAGCCAAGGCTCTCCCCTTATTTGCCGAAAAAGGCTTTCTTAAAAGAAAGTCCTAGTTGCTTATAGCACCTAGGACTAGTTTCAAAGAAGCTTACGCCTTCGCAGGTTTTGTGGGAGTTAAGGAGGGGTGAAACCCCTTTTTTTTTGTTAGAAAAACATATACATAAGAAAAAGTAGAAAAAGAAAGTGTTGGAATGAATAGCCAGTCAATAGTGTAAAGAGAATGTAACTGCCTATATAAAACTATGGCTATATGTAAAGATTACTCAACTTTTAGTAGTGAGAATCTAAAAAATCCTACTAAAAAGCTTTTATGAGAGAAAAAGGCTATATAAATAAACTTATACTTTACTTTTTAAGCAAATGTAACTTAAAGTGAGAATCTAATCTATTCATAATTAGCATAATAATAAAGCTATAGTTCCCATTTTTAATGATATTTAAGAAGTTAAAATTTAAATACAAAAGAAGATAAATATTTAATAAATACCATTGACTTCAAAGAAAGTTAGTACTAGAATACCTCCGATTACTAAGAATGATTATCAAAAATAATATTAGAAGGAGTCACATGAAAACAGTCGCCTTTATAAAAGGTTCGGTGCTATCTTTAGCACTTTTTAGTACCCTAGCCTACTGTGCAGATGCCAGCACCACAAGCCAAGCAACCACCATAAAGCGTCCCATGGTTATGCTAGATGGCTATGTTGGCACCTTCTCAAAGTTTGGTTTTAACAACCAATCAGTTAATGACGCAACCGGACAATACCCTACAGAATCTTATACATCTTTGATAACTCAACTTGACTTAAACATAGATCCAAGCGATAAGCTAGGACTACATGACTCCTCTTTAGTTTTTGATATAGGGGCCACTTTAGGTGGACTGGCTTATGACTCAACAAAAACAGCTACTGATTCTGGGTTAGTTTTTGGTGAGATAGGTATATGGCCTGGTTTTGATGGAACAGGCGTTGCCACTGGTAATAACACAAGAAACTTTTTAATCCATAATGCCTATGTAGCATTTACTAGTAAGTACTTTGACTTTCAAGGTGGGCGTTATGAATCTAGTACAGATTACCTAAGTGGATATACTCAAGGCTTTGATACTAACGTGCACTATAACTTTGGGAAAAATCAAGCAAGCCAAATAAAAGCTTGGGTGCAAGCCTCATGGGCACGTGCACAAGCTTATAGTAACGGGCTTAATGACTACTTCTCAGCAACTGGTGGTTGGCAGCGCTTTTCTCCAACTAGCAGGGTTGCAAGAAGTAGAGTTTTAAACCCAGATGGTAGTGGCTATAACTTACTAGGCTACTATCAAGCAGGGCTTGATGTGCTTTTATCAAGTGCAGATGGAAACAACAGCATAATGTTTCGTCCTTTCACAGTCTTTACTCCTTTAGACTTTACAGCAGTAGGTGGGAAGATAGTAGGAACTTATGCCTGGGGTGATTTTACATCTAATACTACTCTTGAAGGTTATGGGGTTCATATAGATGATGAAGAGTGGAACTCAGCAGGTGAGGATGAAAACTTAGAGCTAATAAATGGTACGCGCTATAACCTAGGGCAAGCTGTAAAACAAAACACTTACAATCTTTCTTTAATCCAAACTTTTACTTATAAAAACTATGACTTTGGTCTTGGGCTTTATAAAAACTTCGGCCATGCTAACGCCTTTGTAGGAACTATAGGTAATAGCACTATAAACTCTATCATAGACGTTTATCCAAGCACTATATATGAAGTAGGACCTTCACAGTCTGCCATACTTGGAAGTAACGCCTTTACTAGTTATATATGGGTTGGTAGCGATGAAGATGTAGGTATAGGAACGTTTACTTGGCACTTATTAGGAAGATATACAAACTCAACTAAAAGTAATGAAAACGCTATAGCCTTAGAGTTATATCAACAGTTTAAAACCTTTGGTGTAGGTTTTACAGCACAGTGGTTGCAAGTACATACTAATCAAGGCTTTAAAGTAGGTCAAGTTTCTAGGGCAGATGTAGCAGATAACTTTGCTGCTAGGACTGATGATAGAAGCCATATATACTTCTATATAGACTATAAGTTCTCAACTGGTATAGTTAACTTCTCTACTAAATCTTATAAAAAACTATAGTTTTAAACTTTCAAACAAAAGCTTACAAGGCTAAATCTTAGCTAGTAAGCCTTTCATCTAGCAATAAAGGTAGTCTTTCAAAAGGAAGGGCTAAAATATTAACCCCTTTTAACTCATAAGACATAGTAATAGCTACTGCAACTTTTGAGTTAAGTAGGCTTATCTTTTTTAGCCTTTTTTCTAAGATGTCTCCACTAGCAAAAGGAAGGCATAAAAAGCAAAACTTAGTACTTTCAAAAGTGCCTTGTTTTGAAGCTACTAGCTCAAAACCAAGTGCTATAAGCTCTAAAAAAACCATGTTTTCAAAAGACTGCATAAAAGTTGAAAGCCCTAAAGACACACCTAAACTAAAGTCGTAAAAATAAAGCCTATTAGTCTTTGTAAAGATGATGCTGTGGCTTTCTAGTTTATGGAGTAAAAGATAGATTCTATCTTTTGATATCTTCATGCTAAGGCGTAACTTTTTATATAAAAAGTTAAAGCTTACCTTGCAAGACTGCCACTCTAAAAGATGTAAAAATATATCTAAGTCTTCACCCAAGGCTAGTTTTAAACTTTGTAACTTTAGATTTAAGCGCTTAGATTCACTAACGTCATAAAGGCTAGGGTTGTTGCCATGTTTGATGAAGTTTGGGAGATTACAGTCATGTTTTGCTTTTAAAGTAGCGTAGTCAAAACTAAAAGTTTTTATAGCTTTATAGTCTTTTAACTCTATAAACTCTTTTGTTATCACAATTGCATTTTTTAAACCAGCTAGCAAAAAAAACTCATCTTTAAAGTTATCAAATATATAAATATCATAGCTATCAATAAAGTCTTTATCTAAAGAAGTAGTTTTTTCTACCTGTACTTCTACACTTCTTCCTTGCTTTAAATCTTTTTTAGTTTTTGAAGTTTTAGTTTGCGAGCTTTTGTATTCATTCTTATCTAAAGCATCATAAAGGAGTTTTTCTTGCTTTGAAGTTTTTATAAAGCTAAGGTCTACATAAAAACTGCTTTTATATCTTGAAGCTAACTCTCTAGCAAGTGTAGTTTTAGCACTTAAGGGTGGCCCATAGATAAGAACTAACATTAAGGAGAGCTAAATAAGGCCTTAGCTAGTAACTCCAAAGGATGGGCAAACTTAGTTTTTATGTCATTTCTATATAGTGCATTATCTATCTGCATCCTGCACGCACTACACTCTGCACTTACGTAATCAGCATTAGTAGCTTTTATAAGCTTAGCTTTATTATCCCCAACCTTTATAGCTAAACCATACTTTTCACTCTGCAAAGTAACCCCGCCAAAACCACAACAAGTATCACTTCCTTCCATCTCTACTACTGGATAGTTTTGAAGCAAGTTTCTAGGCTCTTTATAAACTTTTAGTACTTTTTTAGCATGGCATGGGTCATGGTAGGTTACTGTAGTGTTAGATATCTTTTTAGTTTTAAGTATGGAATCTAAGTTAGTAAAGTCATGAAGCCACTTTGAAGCAAGGTAAGTTTTAGATGTTATCTTTTTTAAAGATTCTATAAGGGCTTTGTTATCAGTGCCATTTACTTCAGTATCAAGATTTAAAGCATGCTCCCAGTCTGTTATCACTTGGGCTGCACAAGTGGCTTCTGGGATTAAAAAAGCATCTACTTTATCTACAAACTCACCTAAATACTTAACATTAAACCTTATAGACTTAACAGTAGTTTTTAAGTCTCCACTAAAGTAAGCTGGCGCGCTACAACAAGCTTGCTTCTTAGGTATGGCAACATCTATACCCAAAAACTGCAGTATATCAACTAGGCTTTTACCAACTCCTGTGTAGTTGTAGTTTGCAAGACAGCCTATAAATATGGCAACTTTGTTGTGTTTTAAAGTAGTATGTTTAAAATCTGTAGTAGTCTTTGCTTTTATCTCAGCTGGATAGCTTTGTAAAAAACTTTTTTTGTTTAGAGGAAACATAACTCTATCTTTAAAGCCTTTAAATGAGAATCTTAAAATAGACTTATCGCCATCTTTTTTAAAAGCACAAAAGCTAAAACTAGCCCCTAGTGAAAACACTATATTTAGGATAGGTCTTTTTGAAAGCAAGAAAAAAGCTGCCCTCTTATAAAAAGGTATGCCATAAATCTTAGCTATATCAACCCTAGCCTTAGTTATAACTACATCCACTGGTAGGCTCATAGGACACACACTCACACAAGTAGTGCATAAAAAGCAAGATTCAACAGCATTTTTAAGATTTAAGTCCATAGCAAGTTTTCCATCAGCATAGGCTCTAACTAAGTCAAGATAGCCTCTAGGGCTTGTAGTCTCATCTTGATTTATAGAGTGGATAGTACAAGTTGGCACGCACTTTCCGCACTTAACACAAGAGTTGCTTGTTTTTGTAAGTATGCTTTCTATCTTACTATGCTCATGACTGCTCATATCGTTTTACTAAACTTCCTTTCTATGTTTTTAACTAAAAAAGTATCAAAAACCATGGCTATATTTCTTATCAAAAAACCACCTGTTGGACTAACTACTATCTTAGAATCTTCTATCTTTAAAAGGTCATCTTTTTCATAATCTTCTAAGGCTTTAAGTTCACTTGCAAAATGGCTTTTAAAGTCTATACCAAACTCTTTATTTACTACTTCAAAGTCTACTACTAAGTTGTTCATTAAAGACATAATAACTGCTTTTCTAAGCATATCTTCTTCACTTAGTAAAATTCCTATGCTTACTGGTAACACTCCTTTATCTATAGCCTCTTCATAACTTTTCATATCTTTATAGTTTTGAGTATAGTAGTCAGCACCCTCACCTATAGAAGTTATCCCTATGCCTATAGTTTGACTAAAGCCCTTAGTTGTATAGCCTTGAAAGTTGCGCCTTAACTCACCTTTTTCTTTAGCAAGATAAAGCTCATCACTTTTTTTAGCAAAGTGATCCATCCCTATCATCTCATAGCCACTATTTTCTAGTAAGTTAATGCACTCTTTTAATATCTCTAGCTTTACACTAGGCAAAGGTAAAGCGCTCTCATCTATCTTTCTCATACTTTTTTTAACCCATGGAACATGGGCGTAGTTAAAAATAGCTAGTCTATCTGGACTTAAGCTAAGTACTTTTTGTAAGGTTTCTTGAAAGCTTCTTAGGCTTTGAAAAGGAAGACCATAGATAAGATCAAAGTTTATGGAGTTTATGCCGTACTTTCTGGCTAGATTCATACTATCTTTTACTAGTTCTAAACTTTGGATTCTATTAACTGCGGTTTGTACTGCGCTATCAAAGTCTTGAACACCAAAAGAGATTCTATTAAACCCCCCTTCTTTTAAAACCCTCATCTGCTTTTCATCAAAGTGCCTTGGATCTATCTCACAACTTATCTCTGCCTTGGAAGAAAAGTTAGTAAAAGTGCCTTTAATTAGATCTATAACTTCTTTTAGCTGGTCTGCATTAAAAAACGTAGGTGTGCCACCACCAAAGTGAAACTGCACTACCTCACGGCTTGTATCAAGCTTAGGTTTTAATAAGTCTAGCTCTTTTTTTAGGTAGCTTATATATCTATCTTTTTTATCTTCTTTACTAGTATAAATTACATTACACCCACAAAAGTAGCATGCTGACTTACAAAATGGTAGATGCACATAGATAGAAAGCGGTAGTGTAGGCTTAGCAAGGTCTGAGCGCTTTAAGCAGTCTTCAAGCGTGCTTGCATTAAAGCTGGCATTAAACTCATTAGCAGTTGGATAGCTTGTGTATCTAGGTCCTGGCTTAGAATGCGTAGCAAGCTTACTAAAGTCTATTTTGTCTAAAGATTTACTCATTATTAATCACCCTCTTTTATAAAATTTTTCACTTATAAAATCTTACTTACATCAAAAAATAAGTTAGGATAGTTAGTCTTTATCCGCTTTGCTATATGTTCAGTGTTTATGTTTCTTAAAGTCTCATCTTGAGAGCGTAACTTTTCTAGCTCCTCTAAACCAACAGCCAAAGCATCTTCTAAATCAAGTGGCATAAGATTTAAGATATCTTTTTGAAGCATTAACACAAGTTTTTCTTCATGCTGAGACTTTAAAGATTCTAAAAGTGTATTTAAAGCTGTTTCTGGTAGCACTACAAACTCACTAGGAGCTGTATTTTTACTAGCCTGGTTCATCTTTATAAACCAAGCCTCTTCTTCTTGAAAGCTTCCTTGCTTAAACTCTAAGTTTATATGAGTGTCATCTACGCGAGTAGCTATAGCTATATTACTTGCATCTTGAAGGCTTCTTATTAATTCTTTTTTTGCGGACGATTTAGCCATGCCATGACTCCTTTTTGGACATGCAAGCGGTTATGCGCTTCATCTATGATTTTAGACTTAGGGCCATCTATAACATTAGTAGAAACTTCTAACTCTCTATAAGCTGGTAAACAGTGAAGAAAGATAGAATCTTTATCAGAAAGTGCCATTAAAGCCTCATCTACCATGTAGCCTTTAAAAGCTTTTAGTCTTTCTTCTTTTTCAGCTTCTTGTCCCATGGACACCCAAGAATCTGTAGTTACTACATTAGCATCTTTTATGGCTTCTTTTGGATCTTCCATTATGTTTATAATGGCTCCTGAACTTTTAGCATTTTCTAAGGCGATATTTACAAACTTTTCTTGAGGTTTATAGCCCTTAGGCGAAGCGATATTTAGCCTTAAGCCAAGCTTTGAAGCAAGCATAAGCCAAGAGTTTGCCATATTGTTCCCATCGCCTATATAAGCAACTAGTGGATTAGCACACTTACTTTCCATGTTTAATATAGGGTGAGGTTTAAAGATACCATTTTCCATCATAGTTAGATAGTCAGCTAAAACTTGCATAGGATGGTAGTCTTGAGAGAGACCATTTATAACGCTTACGCTTGAGTACTTTGCAAACTCTTCTAAGCGAGTGTGCTCGTGTGTTCTTATAACTATCATATCAACCATAGAACTTATAACCGCTGAGCTATCTTTTATGATCTCTCCACGTCCAAGCTGTAAGTCAGAGTTAGACAAAAAGATGCCAAGGCCTCCTAATTGATAGATTCCTGATTGAAAACTAACACGCGTTCTAGTTGAGCTTTTTTCAAAGATCATAGCTAGAATCTTTCCTTGAAGCTCAGGAGTAGCTATACCTTCAGCTTGCTTAGCTTTTAGATCTAGGGCATATTTTAAGATATCTAATATCTCATCTTGACTATAGTCATTAATGGTCAGGAAATGTCGCATTACACACCTTGTATGTGGTTTAATAAAATGGTCTATTGTAGCGAAAATGAAAACTTGTGATGTTTACAAGAAACATTTTAAAAAGATTTTTATATAAGTTGGGGGCAGACTAAGAACTTTTAGCACACAAACTAAGTCTTACTAGCTAGTCTTCTAAAAGCCACTTAGCAACATTGTTACTACTTCCTTCTTTTAGATAGTCTTTTAAAAGTCTAACTCCATTAAAATATCTTTCATAGTTAAAATCTTCTATCTTTTTTAAGATATTAGGTGCATTAAAACCAAACTGCACTATCTCATCATGCAAAGTGCTTACTCCACGTCCTGGCTTTTCACCTAAAAGTGCTTGATAGAAGATATTAGCAAGCCCAGCATATTTAATATTAACCAAGCTTCTAATGATGAAGTAATCAAGCCACTTAGTCTTGTAAACTAGTAAAAATGGAATCTGCATAAGCGCACACTCTAAAGTTGCCGTACCAGAGCAAACTACACAAAAACTTGCCTCTTTTAAAGCCTCTTGTGTGTTATAAAAAAGATTAAAACTAGAGATGTCTCCATAAATAGATTCTAAGTTAGTGTCTTTAAACTTAGAAGGCAAAACTAAACGAAGTGATGTTTTAGAATCTTTTTTTACCAAAGCACTAGCTACTTCTCTAAAAACTCCCATATGGGCTTTTATCTCTGACTTTCTAGAACCTGGCATGAAAACTATTACTTTAGATTCTAAGTTAGCAAAGCTTGTCTTTGAGTTGTACTCTTTTATATCAAGTAAAGGATGCCCTACAAAACGTGCCTTTGGTGAGTAGTCATAAAAGCTGCCTTCAAAAGGCAAGATGTAAGCTAGCTTAGTGAAGTTAGACAAAAGCTCTTTAGATCTCCAAGGCTTCCACGCCCAAAGTTGTGGGAGGATGTAGTACATGATGTTTGCGTTAGGGTTAAAGCTTAGGATCTTTTTTGCTAGTCGCATGTGAAAAGATGAGCTATCAAGCATTAGGATTTTGTCGCATTTTAAAGCTTCCTTTGCTAGTACATTCATAGCGTGCTTTAAAAACTTTAAGCGCTTAAAAACATCGCTAAAGCCCATGATAGAAAACTCACTTACTTTGAAAAGACTAGTACCTAGGTCACTATCACAAACTCCTATAAACTCTACACTACTATCTAGCTTTAAAAGTTCTGATTTTAGATTCCTTAGATGCAAGTTAGAACTTGGCTCTAAAGCACTTACAAAAATCTTCACTTTTTACTCTCCCTTGCCTTTTTTATCTTATAAATCTAAAGCCTACACCTACTCTGTTAACTATGAAGTTATACTCATATAAACTATCCATATAACCATAGTAGTACTGGAAGTATAGCCCTACTCTATCATTAAGCTTAAAAGTATAGGCAAGTTGGAAAGAGCCTATATAGTTTGCCTTTTTTGCGCCTAGCCCTATGATGCTTGCTTCAAAGATATTGCGATTATTCCTATAAGCTATATCTAAGCGTCCATAACCTAAGTAGTCATAAAGATCTGGGTTAGTGCGTCTTTGCATAAGTGGCGCCCACCCTTTTAGCTGCACTCTTAAGTTGTCATTATGCCAAACTGCGTGAAAGACTGCCCTATTAGAACTTTTTGAAGCTGAACCTATAACATCTGGACCTGTTGGAGGAGGATCCCTAAAGGGTCTATTAAAGTCTATAACCTCACCACCTTGAGTTCTATAACCTTTTCCTTCGCCATTAGATAAGTGGGTGAGTGAAACACCAACATCTGATAAGGCCCCACCTAAAAACTTTACATCAAGAGGATAGTTATACATAAGCTCTGGCTGAAAGTCTATATCTCTAATAGGCGCGCTATACTGGAAGTTGTAAAACTGGAAGAAGAACTTTTGAGTGTAGTTAAAGTATAAGGCCCCACCTGTCCATAAAAAGTTTCTAACAAGAGCTACTTTAAAGCTTAGTTGAATCTTAGCTTCATTTTGTTGTAAGTACCTAGCATACTGAGGTAAAAAGTTATAGTAAAAAGGCATGATATAGTTACCATTTAGCTCTTCTATAGAGATAGATCCTATAGTAAAGATGGTATGTTTTTCCTTGCTGTTTACATACTCTCTATACTTGCTTGGCACCTTAGAATCTTTTACATCTTTACTTTGAGATTTTAAAACTTCACTAGGTGCGCTTAAGTTAGGAGAATCTAAAGCAGGAGTAGCTATAGACTGGTTAAGTAAGGCAGGATTAGCTAGGGTTGGGATTAGAGTTGGAGTAGATTCTATGTTGGGGCTTTGAATGTTGTTTGTGGCTTTATCTATAGGAGTGCTTTCTTTAGAAGGAGCATTGTTCTGCCGGAAAATTGAGCTAGGGTCTTTAAAAAACTGCCTAAGTTTGGAAGGTTTTTTAACTTCTTCTTTGCTAGAAGCACTACTAGATTTAGCAGTAACTTCTGCTTTATAATTTTTCATATCTTCTAATGCTTGATTATCAAAAGAATCCGCCGCCAGAAACGTGCATAAACTTAAACAAAGCACAGCTGCCTTATACATTTAGTCCCTTTTTCTAAAAGTAGTAAACAATATAATCTAAAAGCAAAAATAATTAGTGTCTCTAAGTGCAAAGTTAAGACAAACGTAACCATAAAGCTTAACCAAAACCTAATCTTAGTATATAAATAATCACACTTCTTTCATTTAGTTGTATTTTCCTTTATTTTCTTAGTAAAATAAGGGCTAACAAAACCAAAGACTTAAACACCATATCAACAAATATCAAGGAAATATAATGACCACCAAAATGAAACTAGTTGTACTAATTATAGTATACATACTGGGCATAGTACTCGTCTCTTTTTTCAGCATGAAAGCCCTAAGAGACATAAATATAAGAGCTAATCTTGCCTATACAGATCAAGTAGTTCCTTATCTTCACTTGCAAAAAGTAAGTGAGACTTACTCTGTTGCTATCATAGATACTATAGTAAAAGGAACCATAGGTCTTATAGATCCAACCCAAACTTCTAACACTGTAAACAATCTTGAAAGCTCCATAAACAAAGACTGGAATAGCTACTATGTAACCATAAGCAATACAGAAGAAAAAAGCCTAGCTGATAAGATAACTAAAGATATCAGAGATGCTAACTTACAAATAAACACCATGCTAACTAACAAACTAGACTTAAAAAACAACATCTCTAAACTTGATACTAGTGATATAGCTGAACTTTATGAGATAACAGAAACTATAAATCAAGACTTTAAAAACCTACTAAGCAAAAAAGTGACTGAGTATGTTGCCTACACAAATCAAAATAACGCACAATATGAGTTTAGTTTTATAGCTAATATCATCTTTGCCATCATAGTTATAATCATCCTTATAGTTATACTCTTATTTATGTTTAGAAGCATAGTTGTAAAGATCGCACAAATCCAAGAAGGAATCGTAAACTTTTTTAAATTCATCAACTTTGAAATTAAAGATCATAAAGCTATAAACATAAAGTCAAAAGATGAGTTTGGCAACATGGCAAGGCTTATAAATAGTAATATAGAGCGAACTGCTAAAGCCTTAGAAGATGATAGGTTACTAGTTGAAGAAGGGCTTGATGTAGTTAAATACACTGCTGAAGTTAAAAAAGCTGATAGAACCATACAAAGATCTTCAAACAATCCTCAGCTAATGAAGCTAAAAGAGGCGATTAATGATCTAATCATCATACTAAGAAATGGTGTTGGTAATGACTTAAACCAACTCTTAGGTGTATTTGATGCTTATAAAAATCTAGACTTTAGTAAAAGGGTGCCTAACGCAACTGGTGCTGTAGAAACTTATACTAATGGTGTAGGTGATGAGATAGCTAATATGCTAAAAACTCAGCTCCAAGTGGCTAATAATCTTTTCAAAGAATGTGAGTCACTTCAAACTTCTATTACTAACTTATCTCAAAGTTCTAATGCACAAGCTAGCTCTTTAGAACAATCTGCTACTGCTATAGAAGAAATAACTCAGTCTATGCAAAATGTATCTAATAAGACTAATGAAGTAATATCTCAATCTGAAGATATTAAAAGTGTTACTGTTATTATTAAAGACATAGCAGATCAAATAAATCTCTTAGCTCTTAATGCAGCTATAGAAGCAGCACGTGCAGGAGAACATGGAAGAGGCTTTGCAGTAGTAGCAGATGAAGTAAGAAAACTAGCAGAAAGAACTCAAAAGTCTTTAGGAGAAATAGAATCTAATACTAATATCTTAGTTCAATCAATTAATGATATGGCTGAATCTATAAAAGAACAAGCTAATGGTATAACTCAAATAAATGATGCTATATCTTTATTAGAACAATCTACTCAAGGTAATGTAAATATAGCTGATGATGCTACTAAGATATCTAGTAATGTAACTCATATAGCTCAAGATATCTTAGATAACGTGCATAAGAAAAAATTCTAAGTCTTTATAAGCAAAAAGATAACAGTGGCAAGAAAGGTGAAAAAAGATAGCTTTAGTAAATTAGTAGCTATAGCTATCTTTACTCCTAGCCTACTTTTTAGTGCTAGTGAGTCTAGAGACTTAAAGCCTCTAGACTTTGAGGCTTTATTCCAATCTAGCTCATCAAAAGATTTCTATGCAGAAAAGCTAAATAAGACTAATTTACAAGCTACAACTCAGCCTACTTCCCCTAACCTCCAAGACTTAAAAGATGAAAGTAAAAATTTAACTCTTAATAAAACTGCTTTTAGACTACCGCTAATACAAAGCATAGTGGATAAAAAAGTAAAGATTGAAGGTAGGTGGTATGGGATAGATTCTAATCTTGTAAGTAAAACTCATCCTTATAAGATAGATTCCATAAATAAAAACTCTATAGTTATATCTTACATAGACCCTTTAACTAACAAACCTCTAACATCAAGCATATCTATCTACACACAAAGGAAGGACTTTGAGTAATCTAAGTGATGAAGTATACATGCAACTAGCTTTAAATAAGGCTTGGGAGTATCAAACACTAACACTACCTAATCCAAGTGTGGGCGCTTTAGTACTAAAAGATGGCGAGATATTAAGCATAGAAGCCCATAAAAAAGCAAACTTCCCCCACGCTGAAGTTAACGCCCTAAAAACTGCTTACTTTAAACTTACAAAAGATGAAAGTATCCTAAAACTTAGCTCCTCTCAAAGCATACATGAGTTTTTACTTAGTCATCATAAAGGTGTTTTTAAAGATGCTAGCATCTATGTTACCTTAGAGCCTTGTAATCACTATGGCAAAACTCCACCTTGTGCTAACTTGCTAAATGCTCTAGGCCTTAAAAAAGTAGTCATAGGCACTAAAGATACTAATAAGATAGCAAGTGGAGGCATGGATACTTTACAAAACATAGAAGTTAAAACTGGCATCTTAGAATCTAAGTGCTTAGATCTAATAAAACCCTTTTTAACTTTGAAAAATACCGAAAAGTTCACCCTTTTTAAGCTAGCAAGCCGCATGGATGGAAGCTATAAAGATGGCAGAGTTAGTAACGTCTACACTCACAGTTTTACTCACAATCAAAGAAGCATAGCAAAAAGCATCATCATCTCAGGAGAAACTCTAAGAAAAGATAAGCCTAGCCTTGATACTAGAAAGGCAGATAGTTTTTATAAAAGCACCCTTCCTAAAATCCAGATTCTAAGCACCAAGCCAGATACACTTAATCTAACCCCTTATAAGGATAGAGAGATAAAAGTAGTAGATGAAGTACAAAAACTAGACCTAGTAGGTTTTAATGTCATAGAAGGTGGCTACCATCTACTAGATACTCTAAAAGATAGAATCGATATGCTGTTAGTTTTTATAGACCCAAGCTTTCAAACTAAAAGCATGAGTGAGTACAAACATCTAAATGCAAACTTTACTATCTTGCACTCAAATCTAACTGATAATAATCTAATAACCTGGCTAGTATAAAATGCAACTTTATCAAGCAAGTGAAGGCTACTGTTATAATAGCGATACGTTATTTCTTTGGGACTTTGCAAAAGACTTTTTAAAAAAAGATATGCAAGTTTTAGATATAGGCAGTGGAGTTGGGACGCTAGGCTTGCTTTTAGCAAAGGAAAAAAGTATAAGGCTAACCCAAGTTGAAAAACTTGTACTTTACGCTAAGTTAAATATAAAAAATGCTGAGGTAAACAACATAGAATCAAGTATTATCAATAAAGACTTTTTAGACTATGAAACTACACTAAAGTTTGACTTAATAGTCTCAAACCCACCCTTTTATCATCCAAACGCCATAGAATCTAAAAACGACTTATTAAAACACGCAAGGCATGCAAGCTCACTTCCATTAGATAAGCTTTTTACTAAGGCTAAAAGGCTACTAAAGCCTAGTGGTTTTTTCTTACTAAGCTATGGGAGTAATCAACTAAGTGAAGTCTTAAAACAAGCCTTTGCTAATAAACTAAATGTAGAAAAGCTAAGATTTATCCACCCTCGCTTAAACGCAGAATCTAAAACATTTCTCTGTGCTTTAAGGCTAAACTCAAAAAGCAGCCTAAGCGTACTAAGCCCGCTAATAACTCATATAGGAAAAAACCAGCTAGAAAACTCACAAGAAGTAAGTACTATATATAAAAATGCCAACACCTATAGCATTAAAGTAAGCCAAAGAGATATAGACCTATGAAACTTAAAAACATCCTTTTTTCAACCAAACTACACGTCATTATTATCTTTATACTAATAGTAGTCTTACTCTACTTTTTGCAGATAAAAATCATAGGTCTTGAAAACGAAAAGATAAGATTCCAAAACTTAAGCATAGTAAGCGCCCTTCAGTATGAAACTAAGCAAACAGATTCTTTAAGTCTTAAAAAGATATGGGAGCTTAAAAAAACTCTTAACAAAGATGAGATAAACACTCTAACTCAAGGCTTAAAAGCTAAAGGCTTTAGTATCTTAGATAAGATTCCAACTGATGCACTAATCCTTAAAGGCACACAAAATACAGTAGTGCAAGTTTATAAGACACAAAACACTCAAGGCGTTGTGATTAATAATCAAATAGTAGCAAGCAAGCCTTTAAGCTTAATGGGAGATAGGATTAATCTAGCCTTAATTGGGATTATAGCCCTCTCTTTAATCTTACTCTTTATCGTCTTTAACACCTTTAAGTCCTTAAAAGATTTAGTAAGCATAGGAGAAAGGATAGCAAATGGTGAAAACTATAAAAACACGCACAAAAACGAACTAAAAGGTGTAATAGATTCTATAAGCACTGCTTATGCACAAGCCCTAACTAAACTCAAATGGAAAGAATTACTACTTAGAAACATAGGTCATGAGATAAGAGCGCCCATGACTAAGATGAAACTACTAGTTGCCCTAGAGTGGGATAAAAGCACACTAGCCAAACTGCAAATCTACATTAAGCAAATGCAACATATCTTAGAAAACACCCTAGAGTTTGAAAGGCTAAGCTATAAAAAGCCCTACTTAGAAAAAAAAGAGTTTTTAAGTGAGACACTGCTTTTTGAAGCACTAAACAACTTTATAGATGAAGAGAAGTTTATAGAGTTAGACGTGCAAGCTTCTTATCCTATAAAAGGAGACTTACATCTTTTGTGTGTGGCTTTAAGCAACCTTATACAAAACGCACTTAAGTACTCAAAAACTGGCTTTATAAAAATAGAGCTAAGACAAACTTGTATACTTATAAAAAATGAAGGTAATCCACTAAGTAAGGATATAAGCTACTACTTAGAGCCTTTTTATAGGGATAAAAAACATCAAAGTTTAGAAGGATATGGGCTAGGTCTTTTTATAGTGAAAGAGATTTTACTATTGCATGGGGCTAGTTTGGAGTATAGTTACAAAGATGGAATGCATGGCTTCAGGATAGCGTTTGCAAACACGGAAGATGCTAGTTAAAGGTTAAAAAGGTGATATTTTTTAGAATACTTGCTTTAATGTTTTTTCTTGGTCTATCAACTGCTGGCTTTGGCGCAGATGCTGCCCCCAGGATAGTAGACCCAGTCTTACCAACTGTTAATTTAAGCCTAACTTCACCCAAAACACCAACACAGTTAGTTACTACGCTAAATATAGTCTTAATCATAACGCTTTTAATACTAGCTCCTTCTTTAGTGCTTATGATGACATCTTTTACACGTATAGTTATAGTTTTAGCCTTCTTAAGAACTGCACTTGGAACGCAGCAAAGCCCGCCCACGCAGATTCTAGTAAGTCTTGCTATGATACTTACTTTTTTTATCATGGAGCCAGTTGTAAAAGACTCCTACACCACAGGCATAAAGCCTTACATGGCTAGCCAGATAGGCTATGAAGAAGCTTTTAGTAAAAGTATAAAACCTTTTAAAAAGTTTATGATAGAAAACACTAGGCAAAGTGACCTAGCACTCTTTTATAGGATAAGAGGTATAACTCCACCAGAAGTTAGCGCACTTAACACTAAAGAAGAGGTTGAAAAAGTAGTAGATAAAATTGACTTAAGTATAGCCTTGCCAGCATTTATGATAAGTGAGCTTAAGACTGCTTTTCAGATAGGCTTTCTTATCTACTTGCCATTTTTGGTCATAGATATGGTTATAAGTTCAATTTTAATGGCCATGGGGATGATGATGCTTCCGCCAGTTATGATATCTCTACCTTTTAAAATTCTAATTTTTGTGCTTGTGGATGGATTTAACCTATTAGTATGGAATTTAGTTAAGAGTTTCCATTATTTCTAATAAAAAGTGGCATAATGTTACGCTTTATGCCCTTTTAGTTACTTTTTTATAATTATTTGCACTCAAAATCCCCATAGTAATGAGGCTTTAAGTTTATATTAGATACCTTATACATGTGACATAAGTCATAATTTTTATTGGAGAGCATTAATGAAAAGTATTTATATTGGAAACCTATCTTACGGAGTCAACGAACAACAAATTATGGAGCTTTTTTCTCAGTATGGAGAAGTAGCATCTATAAAATTAGTAAATGATAAAGAAACTGGTCGTTTTAAAGGATACGGATTTATAGAGATGAATGATGAAAATGCACTAAATGCAATTTCAGATCTAGATAAAACTCAGTATCTTGGCAGAACAGTTAAAGTAAGTGAAGCAAAAAGCAGAAAAAACGCTTAAACTTAAAAGATAAAAGCGGGACTTAATTAATAATTTTTATTTGTAATTTTAGACTTTTTAACAGAAGATTCTAAGATTAGAAACTTAAGCTAGATATATATAAATTATATATATTTACATATCGTATTTTAGAGCCCTATTATTGGACTTTAAAATACCTAAAGATAAAAAAGCACAATGTTTACACACAATTATATGCTTAGCTTTTGTAGAGATAAACGATTTTGAGATTTTTACCCCTTATGAAAACCCAGCATAAAATATAGACTTTTTTATATTTTATGCATTACTCACTAGTTATAAACTTTAAAGTAACCCCTCTAACACTTACCCTACAAGCAACTTATAGAATCTAACCATTAAGCGCTTTTAAGATGAATCTTTTTGTACTATTTGGACTTAGGTGAGCATAACGCATGGTCATAGTTATATTGCTATGGTCAAGGCCAGCTTGTATGACTTGTAAAGGTACTCCTTTTATAGCAAGATGACTTGCAAAAGTATGTCTTAGTGTGTGAAGTACTACCTTTTCATCTAGATTATTTAGATTTTGATTAAAAAGCAAATTTAGTATCTTTGATAAATTAAGCTGCATAGTCTGATAAGATACTTTAAATATTAGCTCTTTTTCCCCTAAGCCTTGTAAATACGCTTTTAAAAGCATCAAACACTCTTTATCAAGATAGCCCTTATAGCTCCTATTTATCTTGTAGTTAAAAAGATTTATAGTCTCTTCTTTTAAGTTTATATCCTCTTTTTTAATAGTAAGTATGGTCCTAAGTCGTCCGCCTGTGCTTAAAGACAAGCACACAAAGAGGTATAAAGCTTTAGCATGGATGTGTTTTAAGCTTAAAATATAAGCCTTTAATCGCCTAACTTCACTAAAGCTTAGGTATCTAATCCTGCTTTTTGAAGCCCTGTGTCTTTTTATAGCAAGATAGGAGCTATTTTTGATTCCATAAAACTCATCTGCTAATTTAAATATAGAGGCTACTACACCCAAATAAGCATTAATAGTATGCGCTTTTCTTTCTTTTAAGCAAGTAGTCATAAAGCCTTGTATGTCAAGTGGAGATATATCTAATATCTTGGAGTTTGAAAAGTAGCTTTCTAGTTTTTTTGTAATTGTCATATAACCTTTAAGTGAGCCAGCAGACCATCTCTTCACATTAACTTCTACATACTTTAAGGACACTTCTTTAAAGGTTATATCTTCATATCCACTAGTTTTAAAGCCTTCTTTAGTCCTATCTTTTCTAGCATTTTCTAAGATATGCTTAAAGGCTAGAGCCTTTTTAGCACTCATGCCCTCAGATTGTTTGCCAGCTACCTTGTCTACTACTTTTTTATTTTGTAAGTATCTAACTACAAAGCTGATATCATTTTTTAAAGTCTTAGTATAAACGCCTGCGTACTTTGTCCTTGTAAGTCTTTCATGCATATTATTACCTTAACATTCTTTGCTTTTTCTGTTCTTTACATAAAACACAATAAAACACACAAAAACGAAAAAGTCTTAAAAATAAATGAAAATATACAAAGAGTAAAGATAAATAAAATATTATAGTTTTAATAAATATATCCATATAAATATGATATTTAGCTTATTTAGGCAAGCTAAGTATCACAAAAAGTTAATAAAATATATACTTATAAGTATATAAAAAGCATATATTTTGATTATGTAGATATATATAATTTATTTAAAGCTTTACTCTATTAAAAAAGCATTTTTGAGTTGCCTTAAAAATACTTAATGTAATTTTTATGCACAGTAGTTTAAAGATCGCTTTAATCCTAATCTTCTATAAATTTTTAAACACCACGTGTAAAAAACTACACTAAAGTCTAAAAATCTTGCTTTATCTCTAATAAAGAATCTATATTTTTATATCCAAGTTCTAGCCTATGGCTAGCATCTTTATCTTTTGACCTCACAGTCTTATCTTGTATAAGATAAAGGCTTTTTATCCCAGCATTAAACCCAGCTTCCATATCACTTAGCCTATCACCTATCATGACTGACTTACTTAGATCTAAGTTTAAATCCCTTTTAGCCCTTAGTAGCATACCTGCATTTGGCTTTCTATGTATACTATTTAAAAAAGGACAAAAATAGATTTGATCCATCTCAAAACCAAGTTTTGCTTTTAAGCTTCTTTGCATATAAGCACTAAGAGTTAAAAAATCTTGTACGTTATAAAAACCTCTTTCAATACCTGATTGATTAGTAACGACAACTAGCTTATATTTACGCGCTTTAAAAAATCTAGCTATATCAAAAAAGTCTTCTAAAAAATGGAAATCTTCTATCTTATAAGTGTAGTTAGTGTCTATATTTATAACACCATCCCTATCAAAAAATACCGCCTTTTGCCCATCCTCTTGCCTTTTTAGACTTTGTTGCATCCTTGCCCCTTACTTTGCTTTCTTACTATTGTACCACTCCTTATCTTCCCCCTATCCTACCTTTATCTTTAAGTTTTGGTATGACAATCTAGATTCTATAAGTAATTTAAAGCTTTATAAAACATTTAAAGCTTATTAGTAGCTTTAGAGTTTATTAACTACCTTTATCTTCAGCCATAGAATCTATTTTTAATAAATTTAGTTTATTTTTTCTTTGGATTCTTTAAAAAAGGAGGAGGTCCCTCCCCCCTCCTAATCAATCTCTCCCCTCACACCTTCTTCCTATTAGCATCACTCATTATCTCATCTGCTATATGAGTTACATTACTAGATATCTTAGTAGCATCATCAGCTATATTTACATTACCTTGAGTAGATTGTTCTAATAAAGATATAGCATCATTTATTTGAGTTATACCATTAGCTTGTTCTTTTATAGATTCAGCCATATCATTAATAGATTGAACTAAGATATTAGTATTAGATTCTATTTCTCCTAAAGACTTTTGAGTTCTTTCTGCTAGTTTTCTTACTTCATCTGCTACTACTGCAAAGCCTCTTCCATGTTCTCCTGCACGTGCAGCTTCTATAGCTGCATTAAGAGCTAAGAGATTTATTTGATCTGCTATGTCTTTAATAATAACAGTAACACTTTTAATATCTTCAGATTGAGAGATTACTTCATTAGTCTTATTAGATACATTTTGCATAGACTGAGTTATTTCTTCTATAGCAGTAGCAGATTGTTCTAAAGAGCTAGCTTGTGCATTAGAACTTTGAGATAAGTTAGTAATAGAAGTAT
>NZ_MLAR01000011.1 GCF_002272925.1 Helicobacter sp. 13S00401-1
ATCTCTTAGTTCAATTAATTGAGGATTAGAAGGTAACTTAAGTATTCTCACACTTAAGTTACCTTCTTCTATAGTCTTAGCTACATTTAATGCTTCACTTACAGCTTCACTGTCTTTGGATAAAGAGGTTTTAGTTTTATCCATAGCTATATTAATAACATTAGATATAACTCCTAGTTCATCTTTAGATCTAGTATCTAGTTTAGGTATGTTTATAGCTTTTTCATGGTTTATAACTGCAAAGGTATCTATTAGAGTAGCTTGTATATTTCTTACTCTTTTTATGAAGGCTTTATCTATATAGAAGTAAAAGAAAACTACTATGATGATTATTGCTATGATGGCAGTGATAGTTGCTACCCATACAAGGTTAGTTATAGACTGCAGGGCAGTTGGGGCAGCCACTGAAACATAAGTTGACCAGTTTGTATTAAACCCAGTAAGTGGGAAAGAGTGACTTGCTATAAGTGCATAGGCTTTTCTATCTGAGAGATAAACATCACTTATAAAGTTTTCTCCCCTGGCAGTTTTTGCTGCTATGACTTTAAAGTCTGGATCATTTATAAGATTCCCAAAAACTTTACCATTAGAGTTAGGGAAGTTACCTACTACTACTATCCCATTTGGATTTACGATCAAACGGTAGATATTTGGCCACTTATCATTAGTGTTATCATCAACAATGCTATTTAGATAATCAAGATCCATGCGTTGTGATAAAGCACCTATGACCTTGCCATCTTTCATTAAAGGGAAGGCCATAACAAGACTGTAGTAATCTTTACCATTAATATTTATATTAACAGGAGAGCCTATAGAAGGATATCTAGTATCTATAGCTTTTTGTATGGTTGGAGACTTATCAAGTACAACTTTAGACGCCCTAGAATCTAAAAAATCTAAAGAAGCACCACTTTGTGCAACACTCATCAAAACATCACCATTTAGCTCATAGTTAGCATCATCTACTTTAGTATCTTTTAGATACAAAGATGAAGCTATCCCAAACTTTGTACCACTAAGCATAGAGCTAAGTTCATATTTTAGTGTAGTAGCACTTAGCTCAGAGCTCTTACTTAAGAGTAAGTTTAATTTATAAGCAATAAGTGCTGTGCTTACTCTAACTTGAGCTATCTGACTTTCTGCTGTTCTTCCAACTTCTATGGATGTATGTTCTAAGGTTGAATTTATCTGATCTTTTAAAGCACTTTTTGCTGTTTCTATGATTATAGTAGAAAGGATGGCTATGACTATTATTGTCACTATGGCTGCAATTATGCCAACTTTCAGACTGATGGACTTCCTCATAACACCTTCTTGCAATTAGTGGATTTTTGGTTAATAATGAATATAAAGCCAGAAAGTATGAACTAAATGAAGCTTTAAAAGACGGTGGCTGATGACAACTAGACTAAAAGTATAATCTTTTTTTTTTTTTTTGTAAACACACATCAAGATTAAAAGGTTTTACTAGTTTTATAAAATCTTAGGTCCTTCATGCCACCATACATTAAGAGTGAGCATACATGCGTTTGTATTTAAATATGCTGTCAAATAGCTAGGGGGTGCAATCTTCTTTTTTTTATTAAATAAAAATATGGGTTTTATAAAAAGTAGATTCTAAAACTATAAAGCAAAAGGCTTTAAAGATATCAAATTACCATGCTTTTTATATAGGCAGTTTCATTTTCTTTACAGTATTAACTAAATCGTTATTCCAACAGTTTCTTTTTAATATGGATTTATTATTTATGTGTTTTCCTTAACAAAAAAGGGGTTTACCCCCTCCTCACTCCCGCAAAGCCTACGAAAGCGTAAGCTTCCTTGAAACAGGTTTAGTTGCGTAAGCAACTAGGGCTTTCTTTTAAGGAATGTCTTTTTTTGGCGTGAGCCAAACACTATTGACCAGCTATATATTCCAACACTTTCTTTTTCTACTTTTTCTTACCTATATGTTTTTCTTTTAACCAAAAAGGGGTTTAACCCCTCCCCGCTCCCCTTAACCCCGAAAAAGGTACTTTTTCGGCAATCAAGGGGAGGGCCTCGCTATATCCGTTTCTAGTAAAAATCACGCGTTCGCACTACTGCTCACTTTTCTCGTGATTTTTACACCACAAAACGGGCGAGAATGCCTTCGGCTTAAAAAATTATGATTATTGAAACTTCAGTGTGTATAGATAGCTATCCGTTAAAAACAATCTATCTAATCAAAATATCACAGTTTTATTTTTATATATAAAAACCCTATCATCAAAGACCAGATCAAGGGCGCGTGCTAGGGTTGAGCGCTCTATATTTTTCCCAGCCCTTTGAAGCATCTGCCAAGTGTAGGTATGATCTATATTGATGATATCTTGAGAGATGATAGGCCCACAGTCTAAATCAGGTGTTGCAAAGTGCGCCGTAGCCCCTATGATTTTAACTCCTCTTTCAAAGGCTTGCTTATAAGGGTTAGCGCCTATGAAGGCTGGTAAGAAACTATGGTGTATGTTTATTATCTTATTAGGAAATCTTTCACAAAAGCTATCACTTAAGATTCTCATATATTTAGCTAAGACTATATAATCAAAGCTATATTTTGCAAGTAGACTAAAGATTGCTTCTTCTTGGCTTTTTATCCTCTCTTCTTTAGGCAGGTTTTCATTTGCAGGTATATAAAAATAAGGTACATTAAACTTTCCTACTAGCTCTCTTAAGTTCTCATGATTGCTAATGACTGCTTTAATATTTGCATTTAACTCACTACTATGATGCTTTAAAAGCAAGTCTCCAAGACAGTGGTTTTCTTTGGTGCAAAAAACTACTATGTCCTTTTTTCTAGATTCTAAAAGAGATATTTCTGCATTCTTTGGTAAGGTAGCTTGCAAGTCTTCTAGCAAGCCTAAGACATTACCCCCGCTAAACTCAGTCCTCATATAGAATCTATTTTCACTTTTATCAACAAACTCACTATTTTGTTCTATGTTTAAGTCTCTTTCATAAAGTATGTGAGAGACTTTTGCTACTAGCCCTTTTGCATCTTCTGTGCTTACTTTTAGTATCACATCCAAACCTTAGAGCTTATAGTGCTTAAAACTTTTGAGCTAACGTTGTTTATGAGTATATCTCTAAAGTTTTCAACTTTTGGCTTTTCTAACCACACAGGCTTAGTTATAGCATCTTTTGGATTTTTATCTTTTATAAGCTCTAGTAGCTTTTTAATAGCATCTTCTTTGCTTCCTACTTCATCTATAAGACCTAGCTCTTTAGCCTGCTTAGCAGTAAAAACTTTGCCTTCAGCAAAAACAGTACTTGAGGTATCTTTTAGATGGCGTCTTTGTCTTACGTCGCTAACAAAAAGATCATACTGCTTGTTGACTAAGTTTTGAAGATAGTCTTTTTCTTCCTTAGTCCACTGTCTAGTAAAAGTACCAGCACTTTTATACTCGCCAGCTTGCAAGGTTTGAGACTGTATGCCTAGCTTAGCAAGTAGGTTTTCTATATCAAAACCTTCAAATATCACTCCTATGCTTCCTACTAGTGCGCCTCTATTAGCAACTATATAGTCTGAGTATATGCTTGCATAGTAGCTTCCACTAGCCATAACACCAGCATCATAAGCAACTATAGGTAAGTGTAGCTCTCTTAATAAGTCTGCTATCTCTATACTCCCACTCATAGTCCCACCTGGTGAGTTAACTTCTAAAAGCACGCCTTTAATACTTGGGTTTTCTTTGATGCGATCTATCTGTCTTTGCATATCATCGCTATTTATTATCATAGACTTTAGTTCTAGCTTGGCTAGATTAGGTGTTGGATTAGACTTAGTATGAGTTATGCTAACTAGTATAACTATCACTATGATTATTAAAACTATCCAAAAAACTATCTTAAGTATTTTTAAGATTCCATCTAAAAACTTCATCCATGCTCCTCTATGACTTCATATACACTTTCAATCTGTCTAATAGAGTATATATCTACTAGCAAACTGTGAGGGATTATGGTATCTAAAATAATGATGGCATTAATACTATCTGCCCCACCTAAGAGCCCTCTTAACTTAAGTTCTTCTTCATAACTTAAATCTATATCCTTTATACTCTTAAAATTTTTAGCACTTAGTAGATTAAGCATCTTAAGACTTAAAAATATAAAGTCATCCCTCTTTGAGTAGCCTATACTTAAACTTTCATCTTTTAAGTAGTGCTCAAGTTTTTCTGGGTAATTAACCTTTAAAAACTCTGTTATAAAACGTGGTTTTATATAGATGATATTTCCACTTTTAGCCTTACTTTTAGAATCTGAGTTAAGCAAGATATAAGAGTTTAAAACTTTTGTGTCATTAGGAGCTACTAGCTTTACACTAGCACTTATTAGCCTCCAAACTAGCATCTTTTTAGACCGTAAGATATAGCCCTTGCCTTTAGATTCTAAACTATCGCGCTTTTTAAAAGTAAGACTTCTATCTTCTATACTAGCAGGCAAAACTTGTTTACTAAGTGGCATAAGGAGTTCTAAAGGCACTCTTGCTTGCTTATTTCTTTGAGCACTTAAAGCGTGTATGCAACCACAGTAGTTTTGAGAGTAAAGCCTATCTTTTTTGGCTAGTTCGCTTTGTCTTTGAGTGCCACCATCTTTTCTAACATCTACTTTTATAAACTCTAAGTCATGTCTTCTAGCTACTATATCTCCAAGCATGTAAAGCTCAGTTTGCTTCTTCATAGGGGAGCTTAAAAGCGTGGTAGTAAACTTAGACATGCCAAGCTCTTTAGCCTTTAAGGCAGTCTTTTCTAGTCTCATATCAAAACACATACTACATCTAGTGCCTTTTTCAGGCTCACTTTCTAGTCCATTAGCTTGCTTTAACCAAGATGTATCTTCATAAAAGATATCTTCTAGTAAAGGTACATTAAGCTTAAGACAGCTTCTTCTAACATCTTCTAATCTTAAGTCATGTTCGGCTTTTGGATGTATGTTTGGATTATAAAAAAAGGCACTTAGGTTTTCATTAGGATAGATCTTTTTTAACTCTTGTAAGTAAAAATGACTATCCACACTACAGCAGATATGAACTAACATGCATTATTGACTTTTGAAGGCGTAGTATAAAAAACCACCTAAACCAACTATGACTACTATTAACAAAAATATAACTAATCCAAGATCAAGTGGTGGCATGGTAAAGCTCCTGTTTAATGCTGATTTGGCTTTTGAAATATTAATGTTATAAGCATTAAATCAAGATTAGATAATGATGAAAATAAAGTTTAGATTTTTTTAATGGGTCTTTTTGTAAGGAGGCAAATTAAAGCGTGCTTAAAACTAGTCTTAACGCTTTAATAAATCCTAGCCAAACTTTACTAGCTTTTATAAAAAGCTTATATTTTAAAGACGATATATAGCTAACATCATAAAGCTTTATGATCTTGCCATTATTAAGAACAATAAAATGTAGTTAGGGGATAATCTTGTAAAAAAAAGTAAAACGTAGCTGGCGGAATGGACGGGGCTCGAACCCGCGACCCCCTGCGTGACAGGCAGGTATTCTAACCAACTGAACTACCACTCCGCAAAGTTATATATAAAAAATGGTGGTCGCTACAAGACTCGAACTTGTGACATCTACCTTGTAAGGGTAGCGCTCTACCAACTGAGCTAAGCGACCAAAAAAGAACATCTTAAAAAATAAGTGGTGACCCCTAGGGGACTTGAACCCCTGTACTCGCCGTGAAAGGGCGATATCCTAACCACTAGATGAAGGGGCCAGATTAGTGTTTAAATTCATTTAATTATGGTGACCCGTGTTGGATTCGAACCAACGGCCCATTCCTTAAAAGGGAATTGCTCTACCAGCTGAGCTAACGGGTCATTTATTTAAAAACGAAGTCAAATTATAGAACTTTTTTTTTAGTAAGTCAAGAATTTTACGCCATTTTTAACCACTAAATCACTAAAAGCCCTAAAACTAGTAAGATGCTAGTTAGAAAATACCTCTAAAACCTTAAAAAAGCCTATAAATCCTTCCAAAAAAAGCCTAGATAGAATCTAAAAAGTGCCCTAGCCTCCTATTAATCTTCTATCTTTTTGCTTATCTCTTCTATGGCTAGATTAGTTCCCAAAAAGAGTAAGATGTCATTTTTTTGCACTAAAAAGTCATCATTAAAGTCTAGATTCCACTCTTCATCCCTTTTTATAGCAACTATTTTGATTCCATCTTCATTAGCTATAGATTTTATACTTCTTTTTGCAAAATATGAGTTTGCTATAGTCTTACAAGACTTCATATTAGCACTTAGATCTATAGTGTCAAGCTTAGCTTTAGTAAGCTCGCTTAAAAGCCTAAAAGCCGCTTGTCTTTCTGGGTAAACTACCTCATCAACGCCTAGTTTTTCTAGTATAGCCCCATGTGTTGCACTAACTGCTTTGGCTATTATCCTCTTGTTTTTTAGCTCTTTTAAAGCCATAACTGTTAGGATGCTTGCTTCTATATTTTCTCCTATGCTAACTATAACTACATCAAGCTCAGCTATACCTGCTTCTTTCAAGGCCCTCTTATCTGTGGAATCTAAAACATAGATTTGCTCAACTCTATCTTTTAATTCTTGAAAAGGGGTTTCTTTACTATCACAAAGGATCACATTTTCATTATTATCAACTAGGCCTTTTGCAAGATGGAATCCAAACTTACCTAAACCTATAACTCCATAAATTTTATCCATAACTTTTCCTTAGATTGATATTTGCTCTTCTACGTATTTAGTCTCTGCAGACTTAGATGTGCCTGAAAATATAAGAGTAAAACTTAAGATTCCAACCTTACCACCTAGCATTAAAAGCATGATTATTATCCTGCCTATCTCATTAAAATTAGCACTTAGACTAACTGTGCCTCCATTACCAACAGATACGCCAACTGTAGCAAAAGCACTGCCTACTTCATAGAGTATAGGAAGCAAAGCCACATGCTTTTGTGTTAAGGTTAGCAAGAAAGTAGCTACAAAGATATAAGTTGAAGCTATGATAAAAACAGTTATGGACTTAGATATAACTTCTTGCGGTATGGCGCGGTTAAAAAGCTTAGTTTGTTTTTGATTAGTTATGATGGAATAAGAGTAGGCTATAAGCACAGCTAAGGTTGTAACCTTTATACCACTAGCTGTACCACCAGGAGAGCCACCTATGTTCATAAGGAAGGTTGAAAAAAACATATCCGCATCAGTTAGATGGCTTAGATCAAATGTATTAAATCCAGCGGTTCGATAATTTACTGAAGCAAAAAATGCACTTAGTATCTTTTCGTAGTTGCTAATCCCTTTCATATTCATAATATCTGGGTTGTTCCACTCAAAAAAGAGCACTATCAAAGTCCCACCTACTAACAAAATAGCAGTTACTAAAAGGATGACTTTAGTATTTAAACTCATCCTTATATGTATGTAGCGTCTTGTAAAAAAGGCCTTTATCTTATGAAGGCAGAAGTTATTAAGCTCTAGCATGCATACATAACCTAGCCCTCCTATTATGATTAAAAGACATATAACTAAGTTTATGGTTAGATCACCCCTAAAGGCTGCAAGGTTAGTACTAAAGATAGAAAAACCAGCGTTGTTAAAAGCACTTATTGCATGGAAGATTCCAGCATAGATGCCTTCTCCTATGCTTATATTTTTATACATACTAAAACGTATACTTAAGATGATAGCTGCTATAACTTCTACGCTTAAAACAAAGATGATAGTTCTTATCATAACTTTGCCTAGACCATCAAGTGTGGAATAGTTAATGTTTTCTTTTATAAGGTTTTTTTCAGAGTTGCTTAGTTTTTTTCTTACAAAAAGATACAAAAGTCCTAAAGCACTCATATAACCAAAGCCGCCTATTTGTATTAACACTAAAATAGTCACCTGACCACCAACGCTAAAGTCTAGGGCTGTGTCTTTTACTATTATCCCTGTACAAGTTAAAGCACTTACACTCGTAAATAAGGCATCTGTGAAGTTTAAAGGGCCATTATGCATGCCTGGTAAGGTAAGGATAATCGCACCTACTAAGATGATACCTATATAGGCTACTAGTATAATTCTTATGCTCTTTAGCTGCATAGAATCTTCTCCTTAATCTTATGCCATAATCCTTTGCAAGATATAATCTGACCTGTTTTTTTTAGAAAGTGTAATTATAAGGGAAATAAGATGAGAACAAACAAAGTTTTAGGATTCATAGCTTGCTCTTTGGTTGTAGGTGCCACACTTGGCACTACTCTTAGTGCTAATAACTTTATAGTTGGTCTTAGGGGAACTGGTGGTTTAAGTAGTATAGATAGTGAGTATAAAGTAAGTAATAGCAATAATAGCGTAGATCATGATGACTTTGATACTAGCGGTACCTTAGGAAACTTTGGTTTTGGGGCAAAAGTAGGATATGAGTTTGCAGTACATGGAACAAAACATCTTATGAGGGTTAATCTAAGCTATGATAGAAACTATGCTAATGGCGTTTATAGGTTAGGGAATCTTAGGATGAACTATCTTGCTATAAATGTGGATTATAAATATGAGTTTCTAGAAAACTTTGGTGTCTTTGCTGGCTTGCATGCAGGCTATCTAAATTTAGAGATAGGCAATAAAGGCGCGATTTTACGTAACAATGCAAATGCTAATATCTCTAATATCTCAAACATCAGAGTTAATGGTAATGACTACTTTGCTGGTGGGGCTATAGTTGGTATGACTTATGCACCTTTAAAATGGCTAGAGTTAGAACTCTTTTTCAAAACTATCAACGTAGATTATAATGACTTCCATGTAACACCAGATAAAACTAGTATCACTGCTAATAATCAAACTTTTACAGTAGCAAGACAAAACATAGATCTAACTTCTTACCCACTAATGCAACTAGGACTAGGAGTTAACTTCAAGTTTTAAGCCTTAAAACTTTTATAATCGCTAATAAAGTTTTGCTTTTTTAGCGCCACGTTTTAAAGCAAAAATATATGAATAAAAATTTTTTTATCTATGAGCCATAACTTAGTTAGTCCTAAATTATGACGCATAATAATGCAAGTACTAGGCTTAAAAATAAAACCCCATATCTTTAAAATAAAAACTAAAAACTTAGATCTCAACTTCTAAAGCATGAAGCAAGGCCCCTAGCTTAGTATTAGTCTCAATATACTCTTTTAAAGGGTCACTATCCATAACTATACCAGCTCCTGCTTGCAAGTAGTAGATTCCATCTTTATAAACTGCTGTTCTTAAAGCTATAGCACTATCTAAGTCATCATTACTTTTAAAATATCCTATAGCTCCAGCGTAAATCTTTCTTGCATGAGGTTCAATTCTTTCTAAAAACTTTATAGCTTCTATCTTTGGTGCTCCACTTACAGTACCTGCTGGAAAACTAGCTTTAAGTGCATCTTTTGAAGTTATACCCTCTCTTAAAACCCCACTTACTTCACTTACTATGTGCATGATCTTAGAGTACTTTTCTATCACCCTAAAAGCATTCATCTTAACAGAGCTTGCTACTCTTCCAACATCATTACGCCCTAGGTCAACTAGCATCAAGTGTTCAGCGCTTTCTTTTTTATCAGCTAGTAGTTCAAGTTCGTTTTGCTTATCTTCTTCTAAGTTAGCCCCTCTTTTAGCACTACCAGCTATTGGTCTAAGTATAAGCACCTTGCCATCACACTTAAGCATGACTTCTGGACTTGCTCCTATGATAGTTACATCATCCATATCAAGATAGTACATATAAGGGCTTGGGTTACTTCGCCTTAGTCTTTCATACATGCTAAAAGGAGCAAGATTACTTTTTATACTTATGCTTCTACTTAAAACACACTGTAAAAATGTCCCCTTATATATCTCTTTTTTAATAGCTTCTACACCATCCATGTACTCTTTTTTGTTATCCTTGCTTACTATGCTAGAGTGCACTTTAAGCTCATCTTTAGAGATATAAGGCTTATCTAAAAGAGCTTTTAAATCTTCTAGGCTAGTTTGTGAGTACTTAGTAGTTATAAGATAAAGCTCATCATATAAATGATCAAATATCACATACTCCTTGCCATAGACAAACTGACAAGTTGGTGCTTCATAAAGGCCTGCTTTATTAAACTTCATCTCTTCTACTTGAGAAAAAAACTCATAACCTAAGTAGCCTAAACCTCCAAGTGGCAAAGGTAAACTTTCAAGCTCATCTACTTCTTGTCTAGTTTTAGGCGAGCTATCTTCTTTTAAAACTATAGAAAGCAACTCTACATAGTCTAAAAAATCTAAGTCCGCGTGTTCTTTTAAAAGTAGATTCTTTTGAGAGAGGCTTTTAGCTTTTTTGTGTTCTAATATAGTTTGTTTATGTTTTAAGATGCTAGTAAATAACGCAGCATGTGTTTCATCCACATCTTTTATAGTTTTTATCTTATCCATAGGATAAGACTTGCAATCCACTTTTAAATAAGTCTTTTCATCTTCTAAAATAAGCTTAAAAGCTATATCTTTTACTATGATAGAAAAACGCCCCTTGCCCATATGAAGTGAAGCACTTTCTAATAAGATCTTAGCTTCTAGCTTTTTAAAAACTAGTATAGGTGTAAGCATGTTTCCATTTTGCTTGCAGTACTTCATACTTTAACCTCATACTTATCAACTATCATAGTTGGGTTGTAGCTAAGTTTTGCCTTTCTTAGACCTTCTATGCCTAAATCTTCTTCCCTATTAGCATAAAGGATATCACTAAAAGCGTGGCTTAGTAGCTGTTGGTTTATAGCCTGATAAGCCCCACGATAAGATATATCTGCTTTTTCTATATGTATAACACACATTTCATTAGTTGCTGCTTCACCAAAACTAAAAGCCATTACATTGCCAGTGCATCTTATAAGGCCACCTTCAAGAGAAAGCTTAGAGAAGTTTTTAAACACATCTATTATCCCGATATGTTCAAAGTGAAGCCCTAAGTCATTTGGATCATCATTAGTTTCATGCCACTTAGTTTGAAGCTCTATAAGCTCTTCTAAGTTAGCCTCACTCATAGGCTCATAGACAAAGCCAGCATGTTCTTCTAAAAAGCGATTAAAGTGGTTTTTCTTTTTATGAAACTTTCTTCCTTTTAGCTCTATAAGCTCTTTAGTTATGTATAAGTAATCACTCCTATCTCTATTTAAAGTAGCACTAGCACTAGGAAAAAGTTCTTTTAAAAGCTCTAGGTTTTTAACCTCAACACTATGAAGCTCTAAGCTTTCTTTTCTTTCTTCAAAGTAGCTTTTTAAGCTTAGCAAGGCTTGCTTTTTATCGCCATCCCCTATAGGGAAAAATATGAAAGGATTCTTTCCTTCATAGGTTGTTTTAATAACTAAACACTCATTTATAACTGCATACTCTATCTTTCTAGCATGACGCCATATGAAAAGATTCCCAAAAGTTATATCTGATATTAAAAAGTCTTCTTTTGCTAAATATGATTTAATTAAGTCTTTGCTTTTTAGCGAGATCTCTGTGAAAGAAATATTAGATTCCATGAGGATAGTGCCTTATTTTCAAGTTAGTGCCTTTTATCAAGCACTTAGTTTTTGTATTTTATCAAATACAGCATTAATGTAAAACGCCAACCCTCTTACTTACAAAGCTTTAAGTCTAAGAAGGTGCAGTTTAGTTTAAAGTCGCTATGGCAATGTATAATTAACTCTATTTTGACTTTTCTATACTAGAGTAGCAACGCAAAATGTAAAATTTCTCTAAGGATAAAAATGGGCTGGTTAGTTTTAGCATATTTAGTTTTATATACCTTGCCTCGCATAACTTTAAGCCTACTTCAGATTAGATATGTAAGACTTAAGTCTACAAAACCTCCTATCATCCTAGAAGCAGATGACTATAAGTTAGCAGCACGCTATGCCATATCTAAGCAAAAGTATGAAGTAACAGAGCATGTGCTTAACTTCATTATCTTTGTAGTGTGGATATTTTTTGGTCTAAATGCACTAGAACATGCTCTTTCAGATCTTAACTTAAGTACGCTTTTTAGCGCTTGGCTATTAGTTATGATATTTTTTGTTATTAATGCCATTATAAACCTCCCACTCTCTATCTTAGAGTTAAGGCGTGATAAAACCTTTGGTTTTAGTAACGTCACTTCACATATCTATCTAAAAGACACTTTAAGAAGCTCTATCTTATTTCTAGTTATAGGTGGGATTATAGTTATATTACTACTTTTGCTTATGAAGTACTTTGAGTTATGGTGGCTTTTAGGCTTTGTAGTGCTCTTTGTCATAGCTTTAATAGCTAACCTTATATACCCAACCCTAATTGCCCCTATGTTTAATAAGTTTACACCCTTAGAAGATGAGACCTTAAAAGATAAAATCCAAAACTTAATGGATAAAGTAGGCTTTAAAAGTAGTGGGATTTACGTCATAGATGCTTCAAAAAGAGATGGTAGACTTAATGCTTACTTTGGAGGACTTGGTAAAAGTAAAAGAGTAGTGCTTTTTGATACCCTTTTAAACAAGATAAGCACAGAGGGGATAATAGCTATCTTAGGTCATGAGTTAGGCCACTTCAAACACAAAGATATACTTAAAAACATAGCCCTTATGGCCTGCATGCTTTTTATACTTTTTGCCATAGCAGGAAATCTTATCTATCCTCTACAAAAGCATCTTGGCTTGGTTATGGATGATGGAATCTTTTTAAGTTTACTAGTTCTTTTGATGCCTGTTTTAACCTTTCTTTTCATGCCTATCATCTCTTACTTTTCTAGAAAGGCTGAGTATAGTGCTGATAGGTTTGGAGCGTCTTTTTCTAGTAAACACTCTTTATATCAAGCCCTTATAAGACTGGTTAATGAAAATAAAAGCTTTCCTTACTCCCACCCAGCTTTTGTCTTTTTTTACTACTCCCACCCACCACTAGTTGAAAGACTAAAGGCCCTAGAAGAAGACTAATTGCTAGAATCTTTATCCATAACTTATGCCTTAGATTTGGGTGTGGCTTTATTAAAGCATGATGACTTAAGTAGATTTAACCTAGAGCAAAAAGACTTTTTAGACTTAAAAAACTTAAGCACTAGCTCTCAAAGCTTTAAGATTCCATCTCCTAGAAGTGAGGCTGAAAGCCTACTAGCCTTTGTGCTAGATACATCTAGAATCTTACTTCATACAAATTACGAGTTAGTTTTAAGCAAAAAAGACCTACAAAGCTTCTTTGATTTAGTCTGCAAAAGAGCTAGCGGCTATCCTTTAGAGTACATCTTTAAAAAAGCTAGCTTTTATGGTAGGGAGTTTTTTATAGATGAAAGAGTATTAATACCGCGTAGTGATACAGAAGCCCTATGTGAAAATGCCTTAAAACTACCTTTTTTAGACTTTGTAGAAGTAGGCGTTGGAAGTGGGATAATAAGTATAACCTTAAGTTTAGAATCTAAAAATGCTGGTTTAGGGCTTGATATAAGTAAAGATGCCCTAGATGTAGCTAGGATTAATGCTAAAGTGCTAAATGCAACTAATCTAACTTTTATAAAATCTAATCTTTTAGATTCCTTAAATCCAAAAAAAGACTACACCAACTCCTTACTTATCTCTAATCCTCCCTACATAGCTAAAAACTATCCACTAGATATAGAAGTCTTGCACGAACCACACATAGCCCTTTTTGGTGGAGAAAAAGGGGATGAATTAGTAGTAAAACTTATAAGACAAGCAAGTGCTTTTAGGTTTGGCTATCTTGCCTTTGAGATAGGCTATGACCAAGAAGATATAGCCACTAAGATCTTAAAAGAATGTGGATATAAAGAGTTTTCTTTTTTTACTTATGCTGGGCTAGTTAGAGGCTTTATAGCAAAGGCTTAATGCATCAAATAGCAAAACATTAGCCTCCTTAAAAAGTCTTACTTTTTAACTCTTTAAACTTAAAAAAGCCATTTTCTATATCAGTTTGTTTGATACGGCTTATACTTAAACATCCAGCCTTTACATCTTTAGTTATAGTGCTTCCTGCAGCTACTAAGACATTATCAGCGATAGTTATAGGTGCTACTAGTTGAGTGTCACTTCCCACAAAGACGTTTTTCCCTATCACAGTTTTATGCTTTCTTATACCATCATAGTTACAAGTAATAACTCCTGCGCCTATATTAGTTCCCTCATCTATCTCACAGTCTCCTAAGTAACTAAGATGGCCTGCTTTTACTCCACTAAGCTTGGCGTTTTTACACTCTACAAAGTTGCCTATGTGAGAAGATTTTATAAGACAGCCTGGACGTATATTAGCACTTGGACCTACATCACTATCTTCTAAAGTAGAATCAAGCACTATAGTATTTTGCTTTATATGAGAGTTTTTTATAACACTACTTCCTTTTATGGCAACAAAGCTATCTAACTTACACTCACCAACAAAGCTAACTGTAGAATCTATATAAATAGTTTCTGGCATATTCATAATAACGCCTACTTCCATCCATTTTTTGCGTAAACTTTTAAGCATTAAATCCTGTGCATAAGCAAGGTTAGCCTTAGTGTTTACTCCGTAAAGATTTTCTTCTTTAACTTCAAAAAGACTAGCTTTAAAGCCTTTTTCTTGAGCTAGCTTAATAACATCAGTTAGGTAAAACTCTTTTTGTGCATTATCATCTTTTAGTAGCGGCACACATGCTTTTAATACACTAGCTTTAAAGCAGTAAAGTCCTGCGTTTACTAAAGTTATAGCCCTTTCTTCAGTAGTTGCATCTTTTTCTTCAACTATGGAGATATTTTGTTCTTGCTTTATGCGACCATAACCAAAAGGAGTGCTAGTTTTAAAGTAAGCTATGCTCATATCAGAGTTGCTTTGAGAAAGCCTTAAAAGCTCATCTCCATCTAAAAGAGGTGTATCCCCACTTAAGATAAGCACTTTTTTTCCACTAACATTTAAAAAGTTTTTATTTTTATCCATCAAAGCCCCACCAGTACCGGGCGTTTTTTCATGGTTTTGTATGTGAAAATTTAAGCCTTCATATTTAGATTCTATATAGTCTTTGATTTTTGCGTGCTCATTAAAAAGCACTAAATGTATATCGGTACTAACTTTTCTTGCAGCATCTATTACGTACTCTAAAAGGCTTTTGTTACAAATCGTATGCAAAACTTTTGGAGTAGTGCTTTTCATACGTGTGCCAAAGCCAGCAGCCATTATAACAACACTTAACATATTCACTCTTCTTCAGGATTTATAGTTTTTAAATAGCCATTTTCACTAAGCATGACATAAAGCTTACCTAAAACATCTTTTTTATCTTCAGGGCTTAACTCACTTTCTTCAAGACCGGCTTTTAGTCTTCTTTCTATATCTTTAGTGTCATAGTCTAAGTCATCTAAAACATCTAAAATATTTTGTGCTTCAAGCAAGTTTTCTATCTCATAGCCCTTATTTAACTCATCATCAAAGATGATACTAAACTCAGTTGGATGCGTAAAAAGATTATGCTTCATGCCTAAGACTTCTTGATAAGCCCCAATTAGAAAAAAGCCTAAAAAGTACTCTTCTTTTGACACATCTACTTCATGGAGATATAAAGGCTTTTTAGGATCAAAAGCTATCTCGCCATCACTATCACAAGTTATATCCCAAAGGCTAGCTGCGCGCGTTGGGCGGCGATTAAGCCGATTTAGCGGCATAACTGGGAAGTTTTGTGCTAGCCCCCAGTAATCAGGCAGTGACTGAAAAAAGCTACAGTTTAGTAAGTAGCGCTCTTGCACGCTTTCTTGGATTCTTAAAATCTCATTATGATTTTTATACTTTAAAAGTTTTATAACTTTTTTTATGATTAGATGAACTAAAACTTCAGTGTTAGACCTATCTTGTAAGTCTATATAACCTAGATCAAAAAGAGTAAGTAAAGATTCCATATGATCTAAGCTATCATGAAGGTATTCGATAGCATTTTTTTCAACTATGCTGTTATAAAGATCTAAAAGCTCTTCTATTAAAGGAGGGTTTTCTTCTTTTAACTCTAGGGCTTTTTCATCATACTCATGAGAAAAAAGCTCTAAAACTGGAGCAACTAATACAGCATGGTTAGCAGCAACAAAGCGACCAGATTCTATAAATATATCAGGCTCTGGCTCGCCTTTGTTTTTGACTATCTCTCTTAAGCTAAAAACTACATCGCCACTAAACTCTTGCAAAGTATAGTTTTTGTAATTTATACCTTCATGTTGGGTGTACTCAACTGCTAGTCCACCGCCTATATTTACGCTCTTTAACCCAGTAGCACCCATCTTTCTTAGGCCTGCATAGATATTGCCTAACTCACGTATAGCTTTTTTAAGTGGGGATATATCGCTAATTTGTGAGCCTATATGAAAGTGAATCATGGTAAATTTATGCAAGAGATTAGACTTAGTAAGCATCTTTATAGCTTGTAAAAGCTCAGTGCTAGTTAGTCCAAACTTAGAGTTTATACCCCCACTTTTTGCCCACAGACCAACACCAGTGCTATGAAGTCTTATCCTAAGGCCTATATCAGGATAGGGCTCACTCATCTCTTTAGCTACTTCTATAATCGTTTCTAGCTCATTTAAGCCTTCTATAGTTAAGATTATATCATGCCCCATATTAGCCGCTATAAAGCCTAAAGATATCATCTCTTTATCTTTAAAGCCATTAACAGTTATGGGCTTTCCTTTATTAGTATAAGCCATAGCTATGATTAACTCACTCTTTGAACCTGCCTCTAAACCATAGTCTTTATCTTCACTTAGCTCAACTAAAGGCAAGATGAAATTTGGCATCTGATTAACTTTTAAAGGAAAGACGGCCTTAAACTTGCCCTTATAGTTATACTCCCTTATAGCGCCATTAAAGGCTGAAAATATCTTATCTATCTGATTTTTAATTAAGTGGGGGAATCTTATAAGAAGGGGGCCACGATAACCTTTTTCCCTCGCTTCTAAAACTATATCTATTAATGAAGGCTTATTTTTATAGTTAATCTTAACTACAGAATCTTCAATGATAAAATCATCATTTGACCAAAACTTGATACCATAATCTACCATTACGCACTTATCCTATGCAAAGTTGAATTTTTAATGATTATAACATGCAAGCATGGCAAGCTATAGTATCTTTTTTAAAAAAGCCTTTATAGGTCTTCTTATAAAGCCAGGAAAGATAGTCTTTAAAGCTTTATTTATAAGTGGTACTTTTATCATATCAACTACGTACTTTTTAGTTAAGTTTTTTATCTGTGCAAGACTTTCAATTACAGCTGATGCATTTTTAGACCTTGACATGATCTTTCTTTTTATAGAGCTATTAAAACTTTGAGACATACTAGGAGTAAAGTTAAGTTTGTCATTTAAAAAATTATAGATCTTTAAAATATCTAGAGGATCATTTTTCTTTAAGCCCTGTATAGTTACTAACTCAAAAGCACTAAGCAAGATAGCATGCATGCATTGTTTATAGTTTTCTTTTAAAGGCGAGCTTTCATCTATAAAAGCATCTTGAAAGTTATAGATATTAAGACAAAGTACAAAAAAGCTATAAGCCCTGTAGTAAACTTTAGCTTGCGTGTAGGTTTCAAAGTTAGATTCTATAGCTGCTAGATACTGTGGTATAACTTTTGGGCGAGTGTAGCTTCTAGTTATAGAACTATTTCTTATCCTGTAGGCTAGAAAGGGATTATAATCAATTAAGATTTTTTTACTTAGTCCAAAGACTATAGGGCCAAAGTCATTATCTTCAAACTCTATAGAGTGGCTAAATCTCAAAGCATAAGGATTTAACACACTAGCTCTAAAGGCCCCTCCCCAACTCCACCAAAGCCACCCATGCAAGATATAGCCTAGCACCTCAGCACTACTTAAGGAAATCTTACTAGTAAGTGTTTTTAACAAAGCTAACTCACCTGAGTTATGCCAAGATACATCTTTTATATCATCATCTAAGACTACGCTAAAGTCATGCCACATTAGATCTAAACTAGTATCGCTAAAGGCTAGACTAGTAGCTTTTAGTGCGTCATTTATAAAGTAGTCATCACTATCTAAAAAGTGCACTACTACATCACTTGGAAGTTTAGCTAGGCTTATATCATTAAAGTTAGCTATGTTAGTTTGATAGATATTTTCTTCTAGTCTTTGAAAGTGCTTGTTTAAGTCTTTATGAAGCTTAAAGCTAGGATTTGTAGTATTAGCCTTAGAATCTATTGGGGTAAGGTCTAAGGTGCTTTTTAAAGTTTTAGATTCTATGGGCATAGAATCTAAAAAGGCTCTTAAGGGTGTCCCACTTAGTACTTCAAGGCCTGCGTTTCTTGCACTGCTAAGTCCTGCATTAGGCTTGTTTATAACTAGTAGATTTTTGTGCTTTCTAGCATACTCTTTTGCTATCTCTAAACTTTTATCACTTGAGCCATCATCTATAACTATAACTTCTAAGTTAGCTAAGTCTTCATTTAAACAAGATTCTAAACACTCTTGTAAATATCTCTCAACATTAAAAACTGGGATGATTACACAAAGTTTTATCATTTTTACCTCTTAATTTGTTTGGGCTTGCCTGCGCAAAGCCTTAAAGCTATCTTTTATATCTTTATAGCGGTGTTTTAGAGCATAGCGTTTCATAGCAAAGGCTTTAGTTTTAAGGTCAGTTTCTTTGCATAAAGCATCAAACCGCTTGGCAAGTTTTTTTGGATCAGCAAACTTTAGCTTTTTAAAATCTAGTCTTTTTGATACTGCTTTTAAGATGATGCGTATATTTTCAATATATAGCATTTTTAAGCTTGTATCTTTTAAACTCTCTTGAAAGTTATAAAAACTTTCACAGATAGTTATAAAGCTATGTGTTTTATAGTAGTACTTTAAGTCTGCATAGGTTTTAAAGTAAGAATCTAGCTCTTTTAGATAAGCTGGCATAGTAGGAAGCTTAAAGACATTACTAGCAGAGTGGCTTATAGAGTTACTATTTACCCTATAAGCTAAGCGAGGGGAGTAGTCAAGATAGATTTTAGAAGCTAGGCTAAATATTATAGAGCCAAAGCCTACATCTTCGTTTTCTATAGCCATACTAAAACGCAAGGCATAAGGGTTTAAGACACTTGCCCTAAAAGCTCCACTACAACTCCACCAAAACATACTTTTAAAAAGGTACTTTAAGACTTCACCTGGCTCTACATATAAATCTGCTATATAGGTTTTTAGGGCGTTTAGATCAGTTCTATTGCCTGCTACAAAGCCTTTGATATTACCTTCTTGAAAGGCAAAATGATCGCTAAAAACTAGATCTAGGCTTTCATCTTTAAAAAGCCTAGCAGTGTTTTTTAAAGCGTCATTTATAAAGTAGTCATCACTATCTAAAAAGTGCACTACTACATCACTTGGAAGTTTAGCTAGGCTTATATCATTAAAGTTAGCTATGTTAGTTTGATAGATATTTTCTTCTAGTCTTTGAAAGTGCTTGTTTAAGTCTTTATGAAGCTTAAAGCTAGGATTTGTAGTATTAGCCTTAGAATCTATTGGGGTAAGGTCTAAGGTGCTTTTTAAAGTTTTAGATTCTATGGGCATAGAATCTAAAAAGGCTCTTAAGGGTGTCCCACTTAGTACTTCAAGGCCTGCGTTTCTTGCACTGCTAAGTCCTGCATTAGGCTTGTTTATAACTAGTAGATTTTTGTGCTTTCTAGCATACTCTTTTGCTATCTCTAAACTTTTATCACTTGAGCCATCATCTATAACTATAACTTCGATATTAGTTAAATCTTCATTTAAACAAGATTCTAAACACTCTTGTAAATATCTCTCAACATTAAAAACGGGGATGATTACACAAAGCCTTAGCATCTTTTAACCTTCATAATAGCTTGAAGCATACTTTATAATCTCTTCCATAGCCTTAGATTCTATGCTTATCTCTAAGTTTAAAAGACTAAAAGGAAGGCTATATCCTTCACATTTAATAACATCTTTTTGTGTCATCAAAATACTTGTTGCATTATATCGACTTAGCAAATCCTCTAAAGTTTTCTCTTCAAAACTTGCATGGTCTTTATAAGACACAAAGCCTACAACCCTAGAATCTAAGTAGGGCTTTAAACGTGAGCTTTGAGCTATAGCTGTAACTAATAGCATAGCAGGGCTTGCGTGTTCTAAGCTTACATGCCTTTTATAGTCCTTACCTTCTTCTAAGCAAAGATCGCAAAAACGGTAGTAGAAAGGATAAAAACGGTAGTAACCACTAGGAAGAGTAAAAGGAAGCACTGGCTTAAGACTAGGCTTAAGTAAGATATCAAGTTTTTTGTAATTAAATCTATAGCCATCATCTAAGATTATAACCTTAGCACCTAGCCTTTTGGCACTTAAGATTCCAAGTTTTCTATCTTCACTTACTATAACACTAGCCTTAGTCATCCTTGCCATCAAGTAAGGCTCATCTCCTGCGAGATTAACTGCTAGCTTTAAAGCACCTTTTAAACTAACAACTTGTACACCCTTACTTTTTCGCTTATAGCCCCTAGAGACTATAAAAACTCCATCCATACCTTTAGAATCTAAAAGCCTTGCTACTGCTATGCAAAAAGGCGTTTTGCCACTGCCTCCACTTACAAGATTTCCAATACTTATTATGGGTATATTAAAGTCTTTTTTTGGGGTTAAAAGCTTTAAAAGCATGGTAATTAAAGAGTAGATAAAGCTAAAAGGCAAAAGCAAAAAGGCTAAAAGTAGGTGATAAAACTTAGGGTAGAAAAAAAAAGATTCTATAAAGTCTTTTGTAGCACCTTTTTTTGAAGTGCTGGTGCTACTTGTAGCTATCTTGTCATCCATCTTATCTTGGACGTTTTTGTAAATGCGCTTAGGCAAGCTTAAAACCTAAACCTACTTTTTTTCTCATCTTTTTTATTATTTAAAATAGCGTAGTTTCTACAGCCATTTGCCACGCCTCTATCACAAGCTAGTGAGTAAAGCTCTAGGGCTTGAGCTTTGTTTTGAGTAACACCTTGCCCTTTTTCATATAAAACACCTAAGTTATTACAAGCACTTCCTACTCCACCTATACAAGCAGTGTTTAGGTACTGGGAGGCTAGACGGTAGTTTTTAGATACTCCATGCGTTCCAACAGTATACATCCAACCAAGGTTGGCACAGCCTTCTACATCGCCTGCATTACAAGCAGCAACATTTTGTTCTAGTGGTGTCATAGTGGCTTTATTAGGCCCATAGATACTATTTGTGTTAGTAAGTAATCCTAAGTTATAGCAGCCTATATCAGATCCGTTATCACAGGCAAATTTATAGTACTGAAGTGCCATTTGATAGTTTTTTGGCACGCCTACACCGTTAGAATAAGCCCAGGCTAAATTATTACAAGATTCTACATCTCCACCTTGACAACCTGTCATATACATCTCTGCTGCCTTTCTAGGATTGCCAGGTTGTTTGGCCTCTTCATCATAAAGCATGCCTAAGTTAGTACAAGCTGTAGGATCTCCTCCACTACAGCCCATCTGATAGTATCTAGTAGCCTTAGATCTATCTTGGGGTACACCTGCACCATACATAAACATAACACCTATGCCAAAGCAAGCTGCTGGGTTTCCTTGATTACAAGAAGTGTTAAAAAGATCTAAGGCTTTTTTATAGTCCCCTTCCCTTGCTGCTTTTATAGCTGCATTTAAGGCTGCGGATGCACTTAGTGGATTAGCCAAAGCATCTTCAGTTGGTGGCAAGAGACTAGAGAAGTTATTAGTCCCTTGTGGGCCTTCAAGATTAGAGTTAGCAAGATTAGAGTGAGGAGGTAAGACATTTACTGCACCTGGGCTTTGAGGCATAGGCGGGATTCTAGGTGCTAGATCTATACCACTATCTGCTACCTTATAAACCATAGCCTGTGGCAAAGCACTAGAATCTGAGCTTAGATATACATCTCCACTTCCAGCCTTTAAGACATTTTGAAAGCCTTTTTGTGCACTTTCTAACCTTGGTGATAAACTAGATCTTGGGTCATCATACCAACCTGAGTTAGGATCAGGATAGTTTGGATCTAGGGACTGAGAAGGTATATCTTGGGAAGGAGCTACTGGTGAGTAGTAAGTATTAGGCGTAACTGGCCTTTCTGCTGGACGCACGTAGTACACTCTTGGAGCTGGAGTGTAGATCCTATCTTCATAAAGCCTTGGATCATATCTATCATAGTACTGGCCATTTCTATAAACGCCTGGATCATAGTTTGGATCATTGTAGTTTGGGGCGTCATCATAGTAGTCTGAGCTACCATATCTTTGATTGTCTTGATAATTAGGATTTTGATAGTTAGGGTCTTGATAACCTCTTGCATCATAGTTTGGATTTATTCTAGGCTGCATCTGCTGGGCATTTTGTGGGTTATACCCTTGGTTTAAAGGTACATTTTGAGGTGATCTATTAGGATTCCTAGCATCTTGATTAGTAGCATTAGGATTTATATCTCTTTGTATAACCCTTCCTTGCATTACTCCTTGATTCATGCTACCTTGTCTATTTGGCATGTTACGCATGACTTGATTATAGTTTTGAGCTCCAGCGTTATAGCTTGGATCATAACCATTATTATAGTTTGGCTGTACTGGTGCACTTTGATAGTAAGGATTCATGCTTGAGTTAACTCTTGGGTCAAGTCTAGGATCGTAGTTTGGGCTTCTTGGATCTAGAGTAGCTCTAGTGCTTGGTGAGTTATAGTTTAGATTCCCATTATCAAAGCCATTAGCACTAAGTGAGCTAAGAGATAGGATGCTACATAAACTTAGAGCACAAAATAGTGTAGTTTTCATGAGTTTTTGACCTTTTTGATAGAGATTTTATTATTTAAAAAGCAAAACATATACCTACCTTAAACTAAGCCTAAAAGCATCTCTTTGCCCTCGCTAGGCAAGGCAAGGTTAGAATGTGTATGTTCATGAGAGTGAGTGTGATGATGATCGTGCTCATGTCCATGAGTATGAGTGTGTGTATGAGGATGGATAGCCCTTTCTGGATGAGGCATAAGCGCAAAGATGTTTTTATCTTTATTACAAATCCCAGCTATCTTAGATACAGCACCATTTATATCATCTTCATAGGTTAGTAAGATTTGGTTGTTATCTTTTAAGTCTTGTAACGTCTTTTCATCAACTTGATAGTTACCTTCCATATGAGCAACTGGCAAGGTTATATAATCTTTAGAGTAGTTAGCAAGCATCTTGTTATCTTTAGATTCTATCTTTAGCCTTACATCTTTACTTATAAACTTTAACCTAGAATTTCTCATCAACACCCCTGGCAGCATCCTAGCTTCACAAAGTATCTGAAAGCCATTACATATACCAAGTACCCTGCCACCTTTAGTAGCATACTCATTTAAGGCCTTCATACTCCTAGCCCTAGCAGCTATAGCCCCACATCTTAAGTAGTCTCCATAGCTAAAACCTCCAGCGATGATAGCTAGAGTAGTCTCACTTGGAAGAGCTTTAGTGTTAGCATCTATAAAGATAGATTCTAAACCCTGTGCGTCATAAAAGTTTTTTAAATCATAAGCGCAGTTTGTGCCTAGAAAGTGAAGTATAGCTATCATGATAAAACTTCTATCTTGTAGTCTTGTATGACTAGGTTAACTAAAAGCTCTTCACACAAAGCTATAGCTTTCATATTTGCCTCATTAACACATGAGACATCTAAGTCTATATAAAAAACTGTACTTTTTTTAAGGCTAGCTACTTTGTCATCTATGTGCAATAAAGCAGTATATATAGCCTTTGCTTCTGGATCTAAGATACCTTCTCTTGTGCTTACTTCTATCTTTACTTTTATCATTTTTTCAACCTTATATAATGTTTAGCATGACTAGCTACCAAAGTTTGAGTTCTTTTATAGTGGTATTATAAAGACTATTTGGCTTATTGCCTACTGAGTATTCTATATCAAAGCCATATTCTATGTTAGTAATCCCATCTTCACCTATCTTCAATAGCCCCAAAGACTTAGGAGGAAGAGGTAAGATAGCTATAGAATCTATAGTTGAATCTGGTGGCAAAACTCTATTAACAGGCATATCGCTTACTAAAGTTTTGTTTATATAAAAACTTACATAATTAACCACTACATAGTAATCACTTAGATTCCTTAAAGTTACTGCAACCCCGCCACTCCCAACTCTAAAAGCACTAGAAGAAAGTGCTAAAACGCTATCTTGTGTTTCTAGTGGAGGCAAGATAGTATTAGCCAAGATAAACTGTGCTGGGCTAACGCCTTCATCATTAGCCACCCTCATATCAGCCCCATATCTTAAAAGTAAACTCACCATATTAGGGTCATTATCAACGACAGCATAAGCAAGAGGAGTGTTACCTTTTATATCATCTTTTAAATTTGGATTAGCCCCAGCTTCTAAGAGGGCTTTAACATAAGGATATTTTCTTAACTCTACTGCTTTATGAAGGGCACTTTCTCCATTACTTAGTGCGTTAACCTTAGCACCTCTTTTTAAAAGGAGATAGAGTATCTCTGGGTTGTTGTTTTGCACGGCGACATATAAAGGAGTTAGACCTCTTACCCTCCCATTAACATCAGCTCCTAACTCTATGCCCCTTTTAACATCTGAGTAGACATTACTAGTTAGCAAATAGTCATAAACATTTGCATTTAAAAACACAAAAAGAGTAGAAATTAAAAATGCTAGTTTAACCATCTAGTCTCCTTGTTTAAATCCCTTAGCACCAAGTGCTCATATCTTAAAATGCTTCTTAGAAAGCTCTAAAATCTCTTTAAATATTATATCTTGATTAACACCATAAATCCTAGCAGAGCCTATAGTGGTTATAAAGTTAGTATCACCTATATAACGAGGCACAAAGTGCATATGTATATGCTCAGGGATTCCAGCTCCTCCTGCACGCTGCAAGTTCATACCTATATTTATCCCACTAGCACCATACTCTTCTAAAAGCGCTATGCCTTTTTGTGCTAAGGCGTTTATATGAAGCCATATTTTAGAATCTAAAATGCTAGGAGAGTTAACATGCACATGGGGTATAAGCATAAAGTGGCCAGGAGAGTAAGGGTACTTATTCATAACGCCAAAGCAAAACTCATCCCTATAAAAAACTCTATTTTGCAAGTCATCTTGTGGGTTTGCAGAGATATTACAAAAAACACAGCCTTCAACTTTTTCTTTAAAGTACTCTTCCCTAACTGGAGAGTATAAAACATCATAGAATCTTTTCATGGTTTTAATTGCTCCCTTACTTTCATCTAGACTTTTAGCGCCTATAACTTTTACCTTGCAAGGCAAGGATTCTACTTTCTACACTAGGATGAGTGCTAAAAGCTTCTTTTATACTAACTAAATAAGCAGCATTTCTTGCAGGATTAACCTCAGTATGAGAGTAATTAGTCTGTTTATAATCAGCACTAATTTTTTGAAGTGCCCTTATCATAGGTAGTGGATCTTTCATAATATAAGCCGCTCCAGAATCTGCCATATACTCCCTAGCCCTAGATAGATACATAAGTAAAACTAAAGTTATAAGAGGCAAGATAAGTTGGAGGGCAAAAAGGATATTTCTTGCGATACTGGCTCCAGAGTTTCTATTAGTAGGAAAGAAAAAGTAAGCTGCCATATTAGCCACAAAAACTAAGATGTTACTTAAGATTCCAACACTCATAGTAAGCCTTACATCATAGTGTCTTATATGGCTTAATTCATGAGCTATAACAGCAGTTAGTTCATCTTTTTCTAGCTTACTAAGCAAGGCTGTAGTTAGACATATAAGGCTGTTATCTTCACTCCATCCACTTGCAAAAGCATTCATAAATGGTGCTTCCATAACATAAAGCTTAGGGGTAAAGTTAGTTTTAGATGTTTTTACTAGACCTTGAAGTATATAATAAGCCTCTCTTTCTCTTGAGTTTAGCAAAGTAGCATTAGGATCTAAAAGCTTGTGTTTGGCTCCACCTAGCATTATCTTGCTAAAACAAGTTGTAGCTATATAGATAACAACCAAACTAGCAAGTATTAAGATAACAGTGGCTGTTGGGAAGATTTTAAATGTTATGAGATAATAGAGGCTTTGAGAAAAATTAGTAGAATTAATCCTAACTACATCAACTAATAAGCCTATAATGATATATATAAGCACGTAAGTCAGTAAAACATAAATGGTCTTGCGCTTATTTTCGTTGATAATCTTTTGAAACATAAACTTTCCTCGTCTTTCAAAATATACCTTTTATATTATACAATTTACCAAATTCCAATTTACAAAGGATGCATGAATGGAACAAAGGCACGTTAAAGGTAGTGGTTTAATCCTCCCTGCCATGACTTTAGGCACTGCTACTTTTGCAGGTAGCACTGAGCTTTTTAAAAAGTGGGGCACTACTAAGACTAATGAAGCTATAGCTTTACTTGAAACTTGTCTTGATTATGGATGCAACTCATTTGATACAGCTGATTGCTACTCTTGTGGTGATAGCGAGATAGTACTAGGTGAAGCTTTAAAGGCCATGAAGCTAGATAGAGAAAAGGTTTATATAAGCTCTAAAACTGGTATGTACATGGGTGAAGGGCCTAATGAGTTTGGAACTTCAAGATATAAAATCCTTCAAAGCATAGATGCGAGTTTAAAACGTCTTCAAACTGACTATATAGATCTTTACTATCTTCACTGCTATGATGCCTTAACTCCCCATCTAGAAGTACTTCAGACTTTAAATGAACTAGTGCGCATAGGAAAGATTAGATACTTTGGAGTTAGTAACTACTCAGGCTGGCATCTAATGAAAATGCTAAGCGTGGCTGATAGATACAATCTTTCTCGCCCCATAGCCCATCAAGCTTATTACTCGCTTGCTGCAAGGGAGTATGAGTTTGAACTTATGCCTTTAGCTTTAGAAGAAAACATCTCTACTATGCCTTGGAGTCCTTTAAGTGGGGCTTATCTAAGTGGCAAGATAACTAGAACTAAGATAGATTCTAAAGATAGCAGGCTTAGTAGTGGTGGGGCTTGGGATATAGATAAAGAACATCTTTTTAATATAACTGATGCCTTAGAGATAGTAACTAAAGAAAGTGGTTACACTATGGCACAAGTTGCCCTAGCATGGAATCTAAGTCGCCCTACTGTGACTTCTTTGATCATAGGTGCTACCAAACCAACCCAGTTAAAAGAAAATCTTAAAGCTAGTGAGATAAAACTAGATTCTAAACACATAGAGCTACTTGATAAAGCAAGCCAACTTAAGCCTATATACCCTTACTGGCACCAGCGTTTTGCTAACCTAGTAAGAGACCCAAGTCCAGTTAAACTCTACTAATAACTAAACACTAACTAAAAAGGAAATATCATGAAAAAACTAAACCTCATAGCCCCTTTGCTACTTTTAAGTCTACCTTTAGGCTTGCTAAATGCTGCTGATATAAAAGAAAATCTTACAGCCACTTTAAAACTGGCCTTGCACTCAAAGTTTTCTATACTTAAAATAGAAGATGCTAAGGCTAAAGGATTAAAGATAGTGACTATAAAAGGAGATAATGGCCTTCAAACCTCAGTTTTAACTAACGAAGATGGAAGCGTAGTTATAGCTCCAGATCCTGAAGGGATAGTAACTGGTAATAAACCTTTTATAGGCATGATACAAGCAAGCATCACTGAAAATAACAATGCCAACAAAGCCCTAGTTGATAAAAACGCCTTAGCTCTTTTTAAAACTTACAAAAATGACGTTATAACCCTAAAGGCTAATAAATCAAGTTCTAAAACTATACATATGATAGTTGATACAACCTGCCCTCACTGTAAGCAAGAGATAGACAACTTAAACTCTTATCTTGATAAAGGCAATGTAGAAATCCTAGTTGCTGGCCTACTAGGTGTTGAAGCTATGAATAGAGCTTCAGGTTTTTATGAAGAACTCCCTAAAGCTAAAACTCAAGAACAAAAAATCGCCCTACTAAAAAAAGTCTTTGAACACGACTATAATCCTAATGTAAAAGATAATAATACAGCCTTAAAAATTAGTGATAGCGTAGAAAAATCAGGCGTACATAGCATACCTTACATCATAGACTAGAAAAACTCTTAACCTATAAGTCTTATACAACTAAGACTTATAAATAGTTAGTTATATAAAGTGGTTCTAAAGGCTGCTTGAAATCTTTTAAGCTTAAAATCTCTGGCATATAAAACTCTATGCTTGGGCTTAGACTTTTTTCTAAAACTATAGACTTTAAGCCCTCTTCTTCTTTTAAAAAATAACTCATAGCTCCAAAAGCCTTTATCTCTTTACTTTGCGAAAAGCTAAATATATCTCCAGCATAAATATTTATATCTTTAGTTTTATGCAAAGTTTGAAGCGCTATATGAGTTAGCTTCATAGCACTTAGATTCCCAACTCCTCTAGCATAAAGTATGGAATCTAAAGTAGTTAGCTTTGAAAGGGCTCTTAAAGCCTTAGTATCAAAAAAACTTTTGTCATAATCTTGTTTTAAAAGTGCACCAAAAAGGGCGCGTAAGGAGTGAACTAACATACCTTCAAAGCTAAAGCTTTCAAGTCTTTTATAACTTATATCTTTGCTATTTTGAGAGTGACCCTCCTTTTCATAAAAGCCAACTTGAAAAGGAGGGATTAGTGTTTGGAGGGCTAAAGTCATCTTGCAAAACTAGCTTAAAGGCTAGTTACTTGCGTAAGAAAATGAGGTCTGAAGCGCTTTATCTTCTACTCTATCTTCTAAATCTATAATCTCATAACTACTTGCATCACTTAAAATCTTTTCTGTTAAAAAGTGATTTAACTTATGGCTCCCTGCAAAAGAGATATAACTTCCAACTAGGGGCATACCAAGTAGGGCCATATCACCTATGGCATCTAGGATTTTATGTCTTACAAACTCATCTTTAAAACGAAGACCTTCTTTGTTTAAGATTCCATTTTCATCTAAAACTATGCAGTTACTAAAGTTCCCGCCAAGTCCTAGTCCCATAGCTCTAAGTTGCTGCACTTCTTGTAAAAAGCCAAAAGTTCTAGCCCTTGCTATCTCTTCTTTGTAAGCTTGAAGGCTGTAGTTAAACTTATAGTGTTGTTCTTTTATGCTTGGGTGAGGAAAGCGTATAGTAAAGTCAAAGGTTATAGAATCACTAGGCTCAACTCTTACAAACTTATCTTTATCCCTAACTTCAACAGCCTTTTTGATAGATAGAATCTTTTTTGGTTTATCTAGCTCTTTTATGCCTGCTTCATCTATTAGCATACAAAAGCCTATAGATGAACCATCCATAATAGGGGCTTCTTCATTATCTAAGACTATACGTAAGTTATCTATACCATAAGCATGCACAGCTGAAAGCAAGTGCTCTATAGTTGAAATCTTTGCCTTCTGACTACCTATGACAGTTGCCATAGTTGTATCTATAACATTTTCTGGTCTTAAAGGCACAGACACACCAAGATCGCTTCTATATATAACTAGTCCGCTATCAGCTGGCAGTGGCTCTAATGCTAGATTAACTGGTACGCCCTTATGTAGTCCTATGCCTACTAGTTCCACTCTTTTGGCTATGGTTCGCTGTTTCATCACTTGCTCCTTTTAAAGTGGATTTAACTCTGTTATCTCTAATCTCTGATTAAGCCTTAGCATCTTTAGATTCGAGTTTAGATTGATGGCTTCTACATCTTCCTTATTTAAAATATTACCTTGAAAAGTTACTCTTCCAATAAATATATTTCTAAGAATTAGCACATCACCATCACAATTAATATTCCCCTCACACTTTTTACCAAGTATACTTAAGCTTCCCATACAAGTCACACTAGCCCCACTATGCACATTACCATGGATGACGCAGTCTCCTGCAGAAAAGATCTCTTCACCACTTCTTACATGCCTATTTATAACTAAAGTATCAGCATTTCGCGTGATAGTGCTATCGCTTATAGATTCCACATCATCACTTTCTTCTTTTAAAAGGGCTGCTTTTTTTAAGGAATCTAAAATCTTAGTCTCATCAAAAGCTGGGTCTATATCTAGGTCATCTTTATAGCACTCATCATCAAACAAACTAAGCCCATCATCACTTTCTTCTTCTTTAATATCTTTAAACTCAAGATACTGCATGTTCATGGAGCTTAAAAGCTTTTTTAAGCCTTCATCATTAATAGTGGCTAATAGCTCATCTTTAAAGCTAAAATAGTAGTTCCTTAAAAGCTCTGCATGCTTTAAAGTATAGGCTTTTATCTCATCTAGCGTACCCTCTTCAAACTCAAATACGCGTATGGTCTTTTGTCTGGCTTTTACCATTTGTATCCCTTGATATACTTGACCTTATATCGACTGTAAGTAAAGGTCTTTAAAGTTTGCCTAAGGTGCCTTTCAAACTCTCTGTATTATTGATGCTTAAAGTTTGCGCTCCTAACTTAGCGTTTAGCCCAGCTAAAACTGTACCATTACCAAACTCTATAAAGCAAGTTATGCCTTTAAGCTTAGCTACTTCTACGCACTCATGGTAGCGAACTGGCATAATTAGCTGACTAGTTAGGTTTACTAAAGCCTTATCTTTGCTTTTATAAAGCTCTAAAGTGGCATTACTTATAACTTCTATCTTAGAATCTTGAAGTTTAGATTCTAAAAGCGTTTCAAAAGGCGCGCACGCACTTTGTAATAAATCACAGTGGCTTGCAACTGACATATTTAAAAGTAAAGTTCTTTTAGCACCTGCTTCTTTTAAAACTGGCATAAAAGATTCTAAGTCTTTTTTAATGCCTGCTAGCACAGTTTGACCCTCTAAGTTAAAATTAGCTGCATAAACTTTAGCGCCCTTTTTTCTTTCTTCTTCACACATGGTTTTTAAAAGGCTTTCTTTTAGCCCTAAAACTACTAGCATGCCACACTCTTTATCTTCACAAGCCTTAGCCATAAACTCGCCTCTTTTATGAGTTAAGTTAACTCCATCTTCAAAGCTAGCCCCGCCATTTAAGCAGTAGCTACTAACTTCACCTAAAGAGTGCCCAAAGGCTAAAGTAGGTCTTATCTCACTTTCACTTTCAAAGATAGCTTGGGCCATAGCACTAACAGTAAAGATAGCTGGCTGGGTAAACTGAGTTAGATTAAGTCTGCTTTCATCTTTTAGTAAGTCTTCAAAATCACACTTTAAAACTTCACTTGCCCTCTGACTTAACTCTTTAGCTACCTTAAAGTTAGCTATAAAATCTAAGCCCATATTTAAGCTTTGAGACCCTTGTCCTGGATATAAAAATGCGTATTTCATATGATTAACCTTAGTGGTGGTGTTTATGTATAAAAAGTATAGTTTATAATTAAATAAATTCAATATGGAGAAAAAGCTAATGAGTAAAAATATTTTTATAGATGCTTGCTTTAAAAAACCAACACCTTACACGCCTATATGGATGATGCGTCAAGCTGGGAGGTACTTAAGCGAGTATCAAGAAGTAAGACGTGAGGCTAATGGCTTTTTAAATATGTGCAAAAACCCTAGCCTTGCTACTAAAGTGACCTTGCAGCCAGTTGATATATTAGATGTAGATGCTGCCATACTTTTTAGCGATATCTTAATGCTGCCTCATGAGATGGGATTAGATCTAGTTTTTGAAAACCACGTAGGGCCAAAATTTTTAGATGTTATAACTGATTTAGATTCTATAAAGCATCTAAAAGCTGGGGCTTATAAAAACTTAGATTATGTCTATGAAACGCTTTCTTTAACTAGAGCTAAGCTTGATAAATCTAAGGCTTTAATTGGCTTTTGTGGTGCACCTTGGACGCTAGCAACTTACATGATAGAAGGTCAAGGCAGTAAAAGCTATGCTAAGGCTAAAAAGATGCTTTATGCTAGTCCAGAGACCTTGCATGCTTTAATGAGAAGGCTAACTTCAGAGCTAAAAGGCTATCTAGAGTGTCAGATACAAGCTGGGGCTGATGCTGTTATGCTTTTTGATTCTTGGGCTAATGCCTTAGAAGATAGTGCTTATATGGAGTTTGGTTTTAGCTATATGGTAGAAATTAGCGAGCACATTAAAAGAGAGTATCCTCATATCCCAGTTATACTCTTCCCAAGAGGCACAGGTAACTTTTTGCATAAACTAAATGGAAACTTTGATGTTTTAGGAGTTGACTATCAAACTCCTATAGAAGAAGCTAAGCATAAAGCTGGATCAAAATATGTCTTACAAGGCAACTTAGAACCTGCAAGACTTTATGACTTTGATGCTATGAAGCAAGGAGTTGAACATATAATCGCTGTGATGGGCAAAAAACCAGGGCATATCTTTAACCTAGGGCATGGCATGCTTCCAGACCTACCAAGGGAAAATGCCATCAAGCTAGTAGGGCTTGTAAGAGAGCTAAGTGCTAGATAAATCTTATCTCACAGCATAGCTTTATAGAATCTTACTTAATAGAATTTGCTTTATAAAATCTAGCCCTTACCACTAAAGGCTAGATAAAGCCTCTATCTTAGCTACTGTCATATTTAAAAATCATTACAAAACTCATATATGAACAATTATAAGAATTACTCTATTTTCGCTATTTTCACCATTACCATGCTAACATTCATAGCACAAACTTTACAAAGCAAACACTCACTAGATAAAAGGACATCAGTTATGAGATCTAACTTAAGATTTAAAGCATTAGCGCTTATCTTACTACTCCCGGCAAATCTACTTTTTGCAGAGGTCTTAAGCATATCTGACTTTAAACGCGCCATAGATGCCAACTCCTTGGAGTTAAATAGCAACAAAGCCAACTATGAAAGCCAACTAAATCAAGCAAAAAGTGACATTTCTTGGCAGTTTCCCTACATAGAAGCCTCCGGAAATACAGAGCCAGATGGGAGAGGTGGAACTATGTTTACTTCAACTACGCTTTTTATGTTAAAACCAACACTTCCTTGGGTGAACTCGCTTTTAAAAGAAGCCCTAAAAGTAAAGGGTTTAGAGTATAAAGAAGCAACAGGGCTTGTAAAAAACATAGCTTTTATAAATGCAAAAAAGATGTATCTAACCTATGAGGCCATAAAAGAAAAGTATAGATATGACATACAAAGAGAGATAAACTTTTTAACACTTTTAAACATAGCTAAGAAAAAACTTGAAGCAGGTAGCCTTAGTCAAAAAGACTATGTAAACTTTGAAAGTGCTTATATAGCTGCTAACCTAACTAGTCTTTCTACTAAAAATGACCTAGTAAAAGCACAACAAGATCTCTATGTGATCTTAGGCTTAAAAGATGCCCCTTTTTTAAATAACTCATCTAAAAAAGATATATCAAACATACTATCAAATACAACTAGCGAGCTAGCAAGACTAAAAGAAGTAGAAAGAAGCATAACTCATAACCATAACGACTTAAGGGTTCAAGGTCTAGATATGAACTTTGAAAAGCTAAATGAAGCTCTAACCCTAGCTAAGCTTGAAAACTCGCCTTATATAAATATCCTTAACTCCCAAACTAAGAGCTATGAGCTTTTAGCTAGACAAGCAAGTAGAGATATATTTCCTGCAGGAGATTTAATAGTTGGTCTTGGAGTTAATACAACAGGACCTTCTACTGGAGCAGCTTTTGATGTGCAGATACCTTTGCCTATAACTAAAAAACAAACCCACTTAAAAGCTAAGTACATGGTACTAGGTCAAAGCACACTTTATAAATCTAATATCACAAAAAATACACTTAGGATCAAAGTAAAAGCCTATCTTCAACAAATGGACATATCAAGGCACTATATGCAGATAGCAAAAGAAGATATCAAGATAAAAAGAAAGTTAGCAGCCCTAACTAAACTTGCTTATGATGCACAAAAATCAAACCTATTTGAGTATATAACTTATGAAAATGCCTATGTAGATTCCCAAATACAGTTAGTAGACCAAAAGATACGCTATATACAAACCCTTGCACTCTTAGAAGAGACTTTAGGAGAGAGTTTTAGCAAGTAGTTTAAATCTATCTATAATCTAAGATTTCTAAATTACGTTACGCACTCATGTTAATGGGGATGTTTGAAGGTAATGATTCTATATTTTTAAAATAGAATCTAACATCTAAAAACAGCGTGAAAAAAGAAGGTCCCAGGCTATCTAGTTAGTCTTTGTAAGGACATAGCAAAAGGGCAAGACTTGAGATTAAATGTAAGCTTTTTAGTTAGTGTTTTTAGGCTCAAAGTGGCATATTACACAAGAACACTCTATCTTATAAACCTTAGCATGCTCAAAATGCTTTAAGACAAGAGCTGCTACATTTTGCGCTTCAACTTCATCTACATAAAACTTTATAAGCGCAAACTCCTGTCTACCACTTACCCTCTCTTTATCACTTGCTAGTAAGGTCTTAGAAGCATACTTTTGGGAATCTATATAAAAAAAGTCATTATAACCATGCTCTAAAAAGAGATCTACTATGTTGTCTTTGAATATGGACTTTATATGTATATCTAACATCACCATTTTTTATCCCTTATGTTAGCTTTAGCTTTTTAGCGATTATCTTAAATGTTGGAGGTAAGATTAGCAAAGTAAGTATGCTAGAAGTTACAAGTCCACCAAGTACAACTATAGCTAAAGGTTTTTGAACTTCAGAGCCTACGCCATGAGATAAAAGCATAGGCACAAGTCCTAGGGCTGCTATAAAAGCTGTCATTAAAACTGGTCTTAAACGTCTTTTTGCTCCCATCTCTACTGCTTCATCTATAGTATGGTTTTGTTTTATAAGCTGCACAAAGTAGCCTACCATAACAAGACCATTTAACACAGCTATACCAAAGAGGGCTATAAAGCCTACACTTGCAGGCACTGACATATACTCTCCTGATAAGAAAAGTGAGATAAGCCCACCAGTTACAGCAAAAGGTATATTTAAAAGTATAAGTAGTGATAAAGATATACTTCTAAAAGTAAAGAAAAGTATGAAAAAGATCACTAGTATGCTTATAGGTATAACAGTAGCAAAACGTGCATTAGCCCTTTGTTGATTCTCAAACTGACCACCATAGGTTATAGAGTAGCCACTAGGTAGTTTTACTTCAGAGTTTATCTTTTGTTTTACTTCATCTACAAAGCTTCCTAAGTCCCTACCAGCTACATTACTTCTTACTACGCTATATCTTTTACCACCTTCTCTAACTATGCTTATAGGGCCATCTACTTCTTTTATAGTAGCTATTGAAGTTATAGGCACTGCTAAGTCAGCATCACTTGCAAGCTCTAAGTTTTTAAGCTTAGCTATATCATAAGTTATGCTTTCATCTTGGCGGATAATAACTGGTGTTCTTATAAAGCCTGAAGGGATGTAGTCTACAAAGATTCCTTCTAAAGAGCTTTTCATAAACTTTGAAAACTCATCTGTGCTTATACCAGCCCTAGCCATGGCCTCTCTTGAAGGGGTTATATAAAGGTAGTTTACTCCTTTATTAAGCGCAGTATAAACCTCACTACTTCCATGGACCTTTCTTAAGATATCTGCTATCTGCGCACTTAGTTTATTTAACTCATCTATATCAGCACCAAAGATTTTTATAGCTAGATCTCCCCTAACTCCAGTTAGCATCTCACTAGTTCTCATCTCTATTGGTTGAGTGAAGATAAAACTAACTCCTTTTATATCTCTTACAGCATTATTCATCTTTTCTATTAGTTCTTTTTTAGTTTTTACCTTCCACTCTTTATGAGGTTTAACAGAGATAAAAAGATCAGTTTGATTAAGCCCTGATATATCAAGCCCTAGCTCATCACTACCTGTTCTTCCAACTATCTCTTTTATCTCTGGAACTTTTTCCATTAAAAGCTTTTCTATCTTTAAGACTATCTCGCGAGACTGAGGCAGCGATATAGAAGGTACTGTTTCAACTGTTAAAACTATCTCTCCTTCATCAAGATTAGGCATAAAAGCCTTGCCGATATAAGGAAAGAGAGAGAAAGAAAAGACTAAGAAGATAAGGGCTATAACTATAACTTTCTTAGGGTTGTTTAGACAAAACCTTAGGCTTGGATTATAGATATAGTTAAAAAAGCGTATCAAAAAAGTATCTTTATGAGGCTTAGCTTTTAAAACAAGTGAGCTTATAACTGGGATAACTGTAATAGATAGGATTAAAGAGCCAATTAGCGCAAAAACTATAGTTGCACCAAGTGGAGAAAACATCTTGCCCTCTAAACCTTCAAGCGTTAAGATAGGTATAAAAAATACTATGATGATAATTATCCCACTTACTACAGAAACTGATATCTCTTTACAAGATCTATAAATAGAGTGAAGTTTAGTGGAGTTTTGATCGTGGCTTAGCCTCTCAAAAGCGTTTTCTACCATAACTACAGCACTATCTACTAAGATTCCAACTGCGATTATTAGCCCTCCTAAACTCATTAAATTTGCCGTTATATGAGTAAAGTGCATAAGTATAAAAGCTACACTTAAAGCAAGAGGTAGTATCACGCTAACTGCAACAGCAGCCCTTAAGTCCCCTAGGAATAAAAATAGCAGTATGATGATTAAAACTATGGCTTCTATAAGCACTTTTATGACATTATCAACAGCTTTTTGGGTTAGATCAGATCTGTTGTAGTAAGTTATTAACTTTACTCCTCTTGGGAGTTCTGCTTTTATCTCATCAAGCTTTTTTTCAACTGCTGTGATAGTGTTTTTAGAGTTAGCTCCTTTTAGACCTAAGACTACAGCTTGCACTGTTTCTTCATTGCCATCACGAGTGATAAAACCAAGACGCGTCAAGTGATTTTGCGTAACAGTTGCAAAGTCTTTTATACGCACATAGCCACTTTTAGTAGAGATGGCTATATTTTCTATATCATCCATATTCTTAGCAGCAGATTCTATTTTGACGATATAAGATTCGCCTTTACGGTTTATGATACCCGCACCGTCATTTTTAAGATTCTCTTTTAAGGCATCTTCTAGCTCATTCATGGAAATTCCAAGCTTAGCCATATCATGAAAGTCTGGAATCACAACATAAGCCTTAGCATAACCTCCCATAACACTTACATCAGCAACACCCTTTATACTTCTAAGTGCTGGCCTTATGGTAAAGTCCATAAGCTCTCGCTTTTCAGTTAAAGATATATCCCCTTCTATAGTTATCATATACATATCACTAAGTGGAGTGACTATGGGGGCTAGAGAAACACTAACTCCTTCAGGGAGATCTGGCAAGATGTTAGCTAGCTTTTCACTAACCATATTTCTCGCTAGGTAGATATTTACAGAATCTTCAAAGTCTATAGTTATATCAGCAGTTGAGTACTTACTTGTGCTTCTTAAGGACTTTTGACCTTGCAAGCCTAATAAGTCAAGCTCTAAAGGGCGTATAACTCTGTTTTCTAACTCTTCAGGGCTTGCTCCTGGATACTTTACTACTATCCTAACTTGAGTGCTACTTACATCTGGATAAGCATCAATTGGTATATTAATAAAATTATAAACGCCGTATATAAAAAGCAAACAAGCCATGATGACAACGATAATGCGTTGTCTTAGTGAAAACTCTATAATCTTTGCGAGCATTATTCTCCTTCGCCTACGCCATTTATAATGCCTTTAAGTGTAACTAAAGATCCGCTTGCTATGGATGTGCCTTTTTTTATCTCTGGTGAAGTTATGATAAAGGCATTATCTCTTTCTTCTAAGACATTAACATTAATTGGCAAAAAGCCTGTTTTGGTTTTTTTGAAAACTAAGTAGTCATTATTATTTTTTATGATGGCATCAGTTGGAACTACAAAGGCGTTACTTGGTATGCTTCCTGAAATATAGACTTCTATTATCTCGCCTACTTTATAGTCACTGCCTTTAGTATTGGTTATATTAGCTATAGCGCTTATGCTGTTTGAGTTTTTATCTACTACGACTGAAACTGTGCCTACATAACCTATGACATTACCATTTGAATCCATAACTACATCACCAACACTTATATTATCTTTCATGCTTAAAGGAACTCTTATGGTAGCTAGTAGTTTTTTTGAAGTTGAGATTCTAATAAAGGGGCTATAAGCTGGTATCTTTTGACCTATATAGTTTGGAGCTACACTTAAAGTCCCACTTCCATTAGCCCTAACCACAAAACCATATTTACCTCTAGGGTTGTTAACATCTATACCAAATAGAGTAAGGGTATAAGTTATCTCACCTAGTTTTAACTTAAACTCATTCATAGCTAAATGGCTAGCTTGGGCCTCCCTTTCAGATATAACGCCTTCTTCAAAAAGCTTTTTATCTTTTAGTGCTATATCTTTTGCTACGTTGTATTTAGATAGGGTGTTTTGATACTCAAAAAAGAGATTACTTAGCTCATTAGAGCTAATCTCTGCTATCTTTTCACCCTTTTTTACTTTCTGACCTTCTTTTTTGTAGATATTAACCACTATAACTTCAGAGCTAGTAGTTCTTGTATATCCTTCTTTACCATCAAAGTCTATAACAGCACTAAAAGGTATGCCCTTACCAGTATAGTTTTCATCCACAGTAGTTGTGGTTAAACCCATGTAGTCCATGTCTTTTTGGCTTACTGTGATTGGTTTATAGGTGTGGGCACTTAAACTTGTTATGCTTAAGGTGATTAGAAATGTAAAAAAGGCTACTAGTATCTTCATATTTCATCCTTGGCTTTTTGTATCATAGATCTTCATAGCAATCATCTTTTTAATGGATATGCACACTATTCTATCTTAGAATTATTATTTACTGAGTAATATGAGAATGTAACAACAATTTTTATTGTATAAATTCTCATATTACTATGATTATTGCTATTACTTTCGCTAATGTTGATTGGATGTAATAATTAAGTAAAATTTAACATTAAATAGACAATATACAAACATCAAAACTTTCTTGCACAACTTCTTGCTAGTTTGCCCATATCAAGTGCGAAGATGGCTAAAAGCTAAACTTAGCTTTAATATAAATAAGTAGTGATAGATTTTACTTTTTTAAGATTATATAAGGCTGCAAGTTCTACTTACTTACTACGCACTTAGGGTCCGCACTAACATAGATATCAGATATTTCTTTCCCTTCTATTTTTCTTAAAACAGCCAAAGAGTGAAAAAAAGGGGGGAGGAGACCCTATCTTGAGCAAAGCCCTCCCCTTATCCCTCTAAGTTTTTATTTTATAAATATTTACCCAGTAGTCTCTCACACGCTTGTTTTTGCTAGTACAAAAACCCAAAAGCAAGAGTGCCTTTGACTTAAAAAATATAACTACTAGAAACTTAATTATATATAGATAGTTGCCCGTTAAAAATCACACATCTATACACGATAACATTTAATAGCCATTGCAAAAACAAGCTAAAAACCACTAGTGATAATTAGACATTAAAAACCTATATTAATACTTTTTAAAACACATGCGTATAGCCAAAGGTGAATATATAATTTTGCAATACAACAGAGCCTGCATCTATAGAATTTCCAGAAGTTTGTATTACATAATTTGCTGAGGTAGGTGATACTACAGTCACACCAAGAGCTATGATGTTCTTACCAACTTTTTTACCAGGTAGATACTCTATGCCAAAGTTACCACTATAGATATATGAGTTCCTTTTTTGTATCTGCGGAGTAGGTATGGTAATGCTAGAAGAGCTTGTGCTATCAACATTTACCCCACCACTCGCCATACTCGCACTTGAAGTAATTGCACGAACATCAAAAAGGCTTTGCACCCCAGAACCTCCTCCTACATATATCCCCCATTTCCTAGTAAAGTTATAGTAAAAGTCTAGATTGGCAAGAAGTGAATTAATCGCATATGAAGTACTAAAAGAAAAACTATCCCCTACATATAATCTCATCCCTATACTTTTAGTAAAAGCCACTTGATAACCAAGGCGTAAACCAAGTAAGTAGCCAACACCACTTCTATCTCCATCATAAAAACCATCGGAAAAAGAAAACGAAGTAGCATCATGATAAGAAAAACCTGCATCTATACCAAAAAGTACTCCACTAGTTTTAACCCTTTCCCCAGCGTAGTCATTAGCTTCTTTATCATCAACTCTATTAGCATTAACTTCACTATTATTAGCACTTGTACTAGTGTCTAGTTGGCCTAGTATGTTAAGCTCTTGTTCTTTGCAAGTAAGGGAAGTAGAATCACTCTTTGAAGGCACACATATCAAACTAAAAGCTTTTGGCTCTTGCGCACTTAAAGCACTACTGCTTAAACCTACTAATGCCGCTAAGATAATAGAACTAGCTATTACTGTTTTTTCATTTTGTACCTTTTTTATTTTGTTGTTTTATAATTTTTATGATTGCTCATAATGGTAAAGTCAAGCCAGTTGGCATAAGATATCTTTGCAAGTTTTCTAACTGCATATGACTATATGATTTAACAAAGATTAACTTTACTAACTTTATGTTTTATGAGTGCGAAATATTGTAAGCCTTTTTTTTAGATTAAAAAAAGCTTAATGTGAGATATTTTCGTATCAACTACTTATTTTTCTAGAGGTTAATAAAAATGTATTTACTTAGCAGATGCTATCTAGTGACTAGATTTGATATTTTACGCTGATAACTAGAAAGCAACTAAAACTTAGCACAACACTTCTTAACGCAATACTCTACTTTTTATAGCTTTATGGAATCTAAGTTTTTATTTATCAATTTTTACAAAAAGACTTTCTTGTAAAAATCTAGTTGTTTTTAAAAAAGCTTTGCTTTAAAGCCAAAGGGAAACTAAAGAAGGGTTACTCTCTTTTTGTTTAATTTAGAAAAAAACATATAAATTAAGTAAAAATAAAAAAATGTTGAAACATGGAATCTATAAATATCTAATTTTCACCTAGGCCCATAAAACTCTTAGCACATGACTAGGAGTATAGATTCTATAAATTTGCATAATATAAGGCATTCTCTTAAAGATAGGAGTAAGTAAGATCTACCTTAAAACAAACTATCTACATCTATAACTTCTCTACACTCTCTTAAAAACCTAACCACCCTAGCATCCATTATCACGTCTTTAGTGCTTATATCGCGCATTAAGTGTATATCTTCTTTGCGTCTAGTCCTACTTAAAGCAACATAAAGCTGTCCGTGCGCAAAGGCTCCTTTATTTATATCAATTATCACTTTATCTAAGGTCTTACCTTGTGCTTTATGTATACTTAAGGCATAGCCAAGCTGAAGTGGGAACTGAGTAAACTTGCCCATCTCTTTTTCTTTTAAAGCCCCACTACTATCTAGCTCATAACTATAGCTAGTCCACTCTTCCCTAGCAACTTTTACTATCTTGTTACCTTGTAAGATTCTAACTACTACTACATCTTCTTCTAGATCTTCTACTATGCCACTAGTGCCATTTATCCAAGTTGTAGCATTGTTTTTATTAAATATCACTAAGGCACCTACTTTTAGAGTTAAAACCTTTGGGGCTGGGGTGTTAAGACTTTGATCAAAACTACCACTAGTTTTAGAGACATAAGTCTTGCTAGGAGAGCTTAAAAGAGCTAGCCTTTTTTCATTAACCTCATCTACCACTTTATTATAAGGGGTTATAAGGAGGGCAGATTCTAAGATAGAGCTATCTTTAATCTTGCAAGTATTAAAGTAGCTTACTGCACTTTGTAAGTTTATAGCATCCCTTATTTTGATAAGGTTTTCTAATAAGCCCTCATCTTCTTGCCTATAAACCTTGCTTAACTCTATAGTTTTAAATCTACCTTCTTTAAAAGCTTGCGAGTCAAAAAAGTAAGCCCTTCTGCTTCCATAAAACTGCTCACATATCTCATAGGTGTTAGACTTAATGACTGGAGGCAACTGACAAAGATCTCCAACTAATAGCATCTGGATTCCACCAAAGGGTTTAGAGCTAGACTTTGCTTGCTTGCATAATAAGTCTATGATATCAAGCATATCAGCCCTAACCATAGATATCTCATCTATAACTATTAAATCAATCTTAGCAAGCATACTTTTTAGTCTTTTTCTAGGTGTTTTTAATATCTCATCAAAAACAAAAAAGTCACTTAAAGGAAGTTTGAAAAATGAATGCAAGCTAACACCATCTATATTTAGTGCTGCTACTGCTGTTGGAGATGTAAGGGCTAGCCTCTTATTAGAGTTAGTTTTTAAGTAGTGTATGAAAGTAGACTTACCACTCCCTGCTTGGCCTTGCAAAAAGATGTTTTGTCTACTGTACTCCACCTCATTAAAAAGTGCTTTTAAGTCTGGCATCTTAAACCTTTGTTTTTATTATAGATTCTATCTTCATAGCGTCTTTTTTAAGATTGCAAGACTAGACTTTAGCTAAGTGTTAGTTTTATGTTCTATCTACCTTGAAAGATTTTTAGTATATCAGCAGCGCTTACATTAGCTGAAGCCATGTCACTAGATTCCATAGAATCTAACTCGCTTAAAGTTCTAATAGAGTTCATGCACACACTTATCTCATCTTTCTTACTAGCTATATAAGCACTTAGAGTTTTAAAGTTTTTAGCTTCTAGTAAAGGAAGGGGGCTATCCATCTCAAAACTTATCTCTACGCCACTTAAAGAGGCATTTAAGTTAGCATCAAAAAGTTCTTTATCTACAAATCTAGCACTTGTTATAAGCTCGCGTGCTTGATTTAAAAGTAGCTCACTAGTACTACTAGAGCTAGTTTCAAAAGGCGCTCTATCTTCAAAACCAAATTCCATCTTTGAGACTATAGTTTGAAGCTTATTAAGCTTAGATCTAAGCACTTGTAGGCAGCCTACTAGCTCATTTATCGCCTTCATACCTTCTCCAAAGCGATAGGTACTAACCTTACTAGGCATAGAATCTTTTAAGTTGATATCTGTATCTAGCCCATCTAAGTGCTTCTTTAAAGTCTGCAGCATCTTGTCCATATTAAGCCTTTATCTTGAAATGTAGTATTTTCAAGCAAAGAACATGCCAAAGGAGTTTTAAAGACTTTTAAAAGAGGTAGGAGTAGCCTATACTACCTGAGTAATCAAGGGCTGTAGTGCTTACAAAGCTGTTTTCAACTGGAAGCAGCTTTACTAAAAACTCGATTCTATGTTTATACGCTAAAGTAAAACTTATACCACCTTGAACTATAACTCCGTTTCTAAAAAGAGTGACGTGGTTTTGTGTATCTTTGTGATAGAGGGTTGCTAGTCCAAAGCCAGTGATTATCCCTACATAATAGCTATATGCATTATCTAACCTAAAGTCAGTAAAAAAGTCTAGGCCAAGACTAGCTGAGACTGTGTAGCCAGAGTGTATGGCAGCGTTATTTATAAAAGCTATGTTGTGTAAAGCACCTTCAGCCTTAAGATAGCCTCTAACTCCTATAGCGTCATTTAGATAGGTTATAACCCCTCCATAAACTCCAAGTGCTATAGGATAGTTAGTCTCTTTGGAATCTACAGGCTGAAAAGGAAAAGTTCCTATAGAGACACCTATAAAACGCCCACTTCTTTTCATGATGCTAACTTTAGCATTTATAAACTCCGACTTTAAATCAACCCCTTTACTACTAGATTCTAAAGGAACATAGTCTTTAGGGTTCATAACAAGATCATCATAGGAGTGGGAGTTATCTCCAAAGTTTATATCATTACCTCCCATATTACTCCCTTCTGCATAAAGCAAAGGAAGACTAAAAGAAAAGGTAAAAAAGACTATAAAGTAAAGCTTTTTCATATAAGACTTTCTCCTTTAGTTATGATACCTTTTTTAAAAAGCTCGTGTGCTTGGACTTCAAGTGAAGGGATATCACTAGTTTGAAAAAAGTTTTCTAGCAAACTAACACTATCCATTATGGAATCTAAAGAGGGGGTAAAAGGAAGATATTCATTTATAAGTTTTCTTTTACCTAGCCCACTAAAATAACAGCTTATACAGCCTCTTCCATCACACTCTAAACACTTAGTCATTAGTAGTCTTTGAGATATAAAAAGCCTTAAAGTTGCTTTTAAGACATGCTTTTTAGCCCCAAGGTTCCTAAGTCTTTGTATGATGCTAAAAACTGAGCTTGAGTGAATGCTTGCTAAGACTAGATGCCCACTTAAAGCTGCCATCAAAGCTAGAGCAAGCGTTTCTTTATCCCTTATCTCGCCTATCATTATCACATCAGGATCTTGACGAAGTACATATTTCAAAGCTACTTCAAAGCCAAAGTTTTCTTTAACTTCACACTGAGAGATGCCTTCTATGTCTTTTTCTACTGGATCTTCTATAGTTACTATCTTTTTAGCTCCTTTATTAATATGCTCTAAGCAAGTATAAAGTGTCGTAGTTTTTCCACTTCCAGTTGGACCACTTATAAGTATAAGCCCAGACTTTGCTTCTAAACTATCTTTAAGCAAGTTTATAAACTTAGCATCTAAACCTAAGTCTTTAAAAGTAAAGCTCTTAGTTTTTAAGCTAGGCAGTCTTAAGACTATAGATTCTCCTTCTTTAAGGAAGAGAAAAGAGCTTCTTATATCTAGGGTTTTAGAATCTACTTCTATATTAAAGTGCCCATCTAGCGCGTTAAATCTATTAGTAATATCAACATTGCTTAAAAGCTTTAGCTGCTTAGAGATACTTAAAAAGTTCCCTAACTCTAGGTTTCTAATAAAATGCAAGATTCCTTCAAGCCTTATATAAAAACTAGCTTTGCTACCTTTGGCAACTAGATGTATATCACTAGCATTTAACAAGCTTGCATAACTTAGCAAAGAAGCTATGCTTACTTCCTTGCTTTCATACTTAAACTTCAAGGCTATATTTATCTTTTTTAACATATAGTGAGAACACACACAAAAATCTATCTCATAGTCTTTAAACTTATCATTTATGCTTTGCGTGATATTAAGCTTATGGAAGTGGTTTAAAAAGTTAGGAGCTATAAGCTTAAGGTGTTTTGTCTGTGCTAAGACTTCAACTACTATGGCTGGTAAAAACTCTTGAGGCAGTATTAAGATATTAACCAGGCGTATAGAATCTATATCTATATACTCTATCCCTTCGTTTTTTAAGGCTTTAAAGATTAGGGCTTCATTATCTAGATTACTTTCTAAAAAGTGCTCTAAGTCTATGCCATCTTTACTAAGCAAATCTAAGATTAGATCCTTTTGCCTATCTTCATCTAAGAGGTTTAAAAAAGGAGTTAAGTTAGTGTAGGGATTGGCTTCATAAAGGAGGGGTTGGCTTTTCATCTATTTGTTTTTTAATCTTTTGCTAGATAGTCTACAAAAAGATACTTATGCTCTTCTGGCAGGGCTTCATAAATCTTAAAAGCAAGATTTCTTATCTCCCAAAGGGCATTTTTTGAAGTGCGTAACTCTAAAAAGTTTTGCAAACTTCTAGCATTTATACTCCAAACTAAACTAGTCTTATAACACTCTGGCAAAGAGTACTTAGCTATGTCATTAGGAAGACCAGAATCTAAAAGCTTCTTAATGTTTTCTAAAGCTTCTAGGCTGGCTTTATCTATCTCAGGATTATTTGTTAAAACTATATACTTAGTTGCCCTCTCTAAGCCATCTTTAGAATCTAAAAAGCCTTCTTCTTTTCTTAGCTCTTTTAAAGTGTATCTTGTAGACTTTACGCTAAGATTAGCCATACGGTGGCGTGCTAACTCTTGCAAGCAAGCACGACTTATACCTTTAATGTCAAAGTTATAAACTAGATGTTCTAGAGTTGATTTATGTTTGTTGACATTGCCTACTCTATAAATTAGTGCCTTGTCATTTTCCCCGCCATTATCACTTTTAGCGTGGCTTTCCCAACAAGTGCGTATAGCGTGAGAACACACACTTAAGGGGGTATGATGAAGCAAGGTTATATTTATAGAATCTATGCTTTTTGCTTCCATCTTATCTGCCTCCTTTAAGATCTTGCCCCTTAGATTCTAAGTACTCTTCATAGCTTCCTTTAAAGTCTATGACTTTTACTCCATTAGGAGTTGGCTCTAACTCTATGATGCGGTTTGCATAAGCGCTAATTAACTCCCTATCGTGGCTTACACATATAACATTACCACTAAACTTATAAAGCCCTTCACCTAAAGCTATGATAGCTTCTAAGTCAAGATGGTTAGTTGGCTCATCTAGCACTAAAAAATTCCCTCCTGCTAGCATAAGTTGAGATATAACCATGCGATGTTTTTCGCCTCCACTAAGTTGGCTTACTTTTTTCTCTTGCTCAGGTCCACTAAAAAGCATACGTCCTAAAGCGCTTCTTATCTCATTAGAATCCATTTTTTTATCAAAGCTTCTTAGCCACTCATACAAGGTCTCTTCGCTTTTTATGCTCTCACTTACATTTTGTGGAAAGTAGCCTTTTTCTATGGTAGCTCCCCACTTAACAGTGCCACTTTTTGGCTTTAAGTCTTCTACTAAAAGACGACACAAAGTAGTCTTACCAACGCCATTTGGGCCAATCAATGCCACTTTTTCACCAGGTAAAAACTTTAGACTTAGGTTTTCTATAAGCTTAGAATCGTTATAGCTAAAGGTTAGATTTTCGCACTCTAGGGCTTCATTACCTATACTTCTTTTTGGTTTAAAAACGATACTTGGATCGCGACGACTTGAGATTTTGAGTGCTTCTATGTTTAGCTTATCAAGTTGTTTTTGGCGTGATGTTGCTTGCTTGGCCTTAGAAGCATTAGCACTAAAGCGTGCTATAAAGCTTTCTAGCTCTTCTTTTTCTTTTAGCTTTTTATTACGCTCAGCATCTTGCTGCTTTGCTATTAAAGTAGATTCTATATACCAGTCATCATAGTTTCCACTAAACTCACGTACATTTCCAAAGTCCATATCTAAGATATTAGTACAGACTGAATTTAAAAAGTGCCTATCATGGCTTATAACTATCATAGTACCCTCATGACGTTTTAGATGCTCTTCAAGCCAGTTGATAGAAGGCAAATCAAGGTTGTTAGTAGGCTCATCTAAAAGCAAAATCTCAGGCTTATAAAAAAGTACTTGTGCTAGTAAAATCTTAAACTTCTCACTACTTGTAATTGAACTCATCAAGTCATCTTGCTTGCTAGCGGGGAATCCTAAGTCTTCTAAAATCTTTTCTATAACTACTTCAACTTCATACATTGGGTCTTCTTCAGCATAAATCATCTCTAACTCAGCTAAGCGCTCATTTACCTTATCATCGCTTAAATCACCCTCTGCATAAAGTCTCTCTTTTTCTTTCATACACTCATAAAGCCTCTTATTGCCTATTAAAACAGCATCTTTTAAGCTTAAGTCTTCATAAGCGTACTGATCTTGCTTTAACACGCCTAAACGAAGGCCATTATTTATAACTATATCCCCACTACTTGCTTCTAGCTCGTTTGAAAGGATTTTTAAAAATGTAGATTTCCCAGCGCCATTAGCCCCTATAAGGCCATACCTTTTTCCAGAATCTAATTTTATATTTACACCTTCAAAAAGCTTTTTTGTGGCATATCTCATTGATAGATTAATAGTTTGTAGCATTTGCGTCCTTAGGTTTAAACTAGCCTTAGAATCTAGTTTCTATAATGTTTTAGTTATATTACTATGTCAAAAGGCTTTTTTATAAAAGATTGATAAAAATCTTTTTCTTGTGCTTATAAAGCATCATATAGCATAGGCAAGATTACTTTTTGCAAGGTTAACTAGCTTTTATTCCAGCACTGAAACAAAGCAAAAATGCCACAGGCCTTAAAAAATTATAATTATTGGAAGTTTTGTTGTCATGGATGAGTGCTTGTTAAAAATAATCTACATCACTTACAGCACTAGCCATTTCTATAAACAAAAAATGAGAGTTAGCCAAGGCTTTAAAGCTTAAGGTTAACTCATCTGTGATTTTTACTGCGTCATATTTACTTACTTCCATATTATTTATAAGCATAACTCCTTCTATCATAACAAGATAGATTTGGCGCTTTTCTTGTAACTCAAAGCTAAGCGTAGCGTTTTCTTCTAGCAAGCTTGCATAAATGTTTGCATCTTGATTTATCTTAACACTTGCACTTCCACTAAGAGGCGAAACTATATGCTTTATGGTATTTACAAAGTCTTTTTTTTCATACTTAAAAGAGCCGTAATTTGGAGTTAAGTTATTCTTATCTGGATAAATCCAGATTTGTAAAAATCTTAAATACAAACTTTCACTATCATTTTTCTCAGAGTGAGTTACCCCAGTGCCTGCACTCATATACTGCACATTATGCGCATCTAAGGTCTCTTTGTTTTTCATAGAATCTTTATGCGTTAACTCTCCTTCAACCACATAACTTACTATCTCCATATCTTTGTGAGAGTGAGTTTCAAAGCCTGTTTGTGGAGCCACTATGTCATCATTTAACACGCGTAATACACCAAAGTGTATATTTTTAGAGTCATAGTACTCAGCAAAAGAAAAGTGAAAGCGACTTGTAAGCCAACCACGACTTGCAACATGCATCACATCTTTATCTATCTTTTCTAGCATGTTTTTTAGCCTTATTAAGTTCTTTTTTAGTAGATAAAAATTATATCGCTTAAGTTTGTAAGCTTTATGTGAGAAGTATAAAAACTTAAACAGAATCTAAAAAGGCTTTAAGCCTAAAACTTCTTATCTTTAATATCTATCTATAAATATATAAAAGTATGAGTTTATTTTACTACTATTAAAATATAGCCTTTTATAGGTTACTAAAAAGGCTATCTAGCATCACCATCATAGAAAAACTTTAGATTTTAAAGCCTTGAATGTCCTTGCTAGATAAGTTAGAAGTTAGATCTTCAAAAAGCTATTAATAATACTTATCACCTACTAAAATTTACTATTTATTAATAAAAATTTATATTTTCTTAACAAAATATTCATAATTTGATCAAAATCACACTACATTTACAAGAAAAAACATTACAATCATTTAATCTTTATTTACTTTTGCATAACTTACAAAAGTATAGAGATAGCTCAATATATGAAGGAAAAACTAACTTAGGTCAAAAACTAAGACTTACAACACCAACTCTTAATAAGTAAAGGGAGAAAAAGGTGCGTTTCACCAAGCAAAGGGGGCAAAAAAGAAGTGGAAAAGCCAGATAAACAAAACAAAAATAGAGATGATGAAGAAAAAAGCTTTTATACCTACACTAAGTGGCTGCCCATTATAGTGGGTATAGCCTTAGTGGTGGTGATACTACAAGGAAGCTATACCTTTTATAACGCCAAAGGCTTTAGCTATCTAAGTAGTGATTCTAAAGCTTGCAATAACTGCCATGTTATGAATGACGTCTATAGCGACTGGCTAAAAAGTCCTCATGCAAAACATGCTAAGTGTATAGATTGTCACTTGCCTCATGATTTTGTAGGCAAGTGGATGGCAAAGGCTAAAAGTGGTGTAGGGCACGCTTATGAGTTTACATTTAACGACAACTTGCCACCTAATCTAAGTGCAAGTGAGAACACAAAAAAAGTAGTTCAAGCTAACTGCATAGCCTGTCACATGCCTTATGCAAGTAATGCAGTAAATCCAACTTTAAAAAACCATCCTAATAATGGAGATGCTTTAAACTGCGTCTCTTGTCATGCAGGCATGGGTCATAAAAGGGGATTTTAAAATGGGAAGGGAAAAATATTTGCAAACAACAAAGCTCAAAATAAGTTTAATTTCACAAAGGAGAGAAAATGCAAGGAGATAGGATAAAAGGCAAAAAGTGGATATGGTGGGTAGTCTTAGTTATCATCATAATTATAATCATAGCCATAGCATGGTTTAATCACAGTATAAACTCTAAAAAACAAGAAGAGGCAGCAAAGTTGCGTGCTCAAACAAGTGTTACTTCAACAGTAAGCTTAAGCGATGATGACCCGCGCTTTACAACTTGGGGTAAACTTTTCCCTAGCTATCTTGATATGTATCTAAGTGTGACTAAAAAAGATCCCAACTATACAGACTATGGTGGCAATATAAGCTATAGCAAGCTTATGAGATATCCACAGCTTACTCAAATCTGGGCGGGATACACCTTTGCAGTAGATTTCAATGAAGATAGAGGTCACTACTACGCACAAATCGATCAAATGGAAACAGGGCGTAATCATAAAGACTTAATAAACTCTCACGGCCTAAAAGGCTTTGGTGGTCAACCAGCAGCTTGTATGCAATGCCACAGTGGATGGATGCCTTGGCTTTATAAAAATGTAGCAAAAGGCGACTTTGCCGTATTTAGCTCAACAGACTACTGGACTATGATAAAAAATGTCCCTGTTATGAAAGATCAAAGTGCAGAAGCCCACGTTAGCCCACATGGTGGAACTAAGATGGGTATAACTTGTTCTGACTGTCATAATCCAAATGATATGGGCTTAAGGATCACAAGACCAGCAGCCATAAAAGGCTACATGGCTAGAGGTTATCAACCTGATAAAGACTATGGTATAAAAGCTACAAGAGCAGAGATGAGAACTTTAGTTTGTACTCAGTGCCACGTTGAATACTACTTTAAACCAGTTGGACACAAAGTTACAGTTATGGGAGAAAGCATAGCCCAAGATGGCAAGTCAAAATGGTGGAATGGCACTCAAAAAACAGTAGATGAAATAGATATTTGGAGGGATGGAAACCATGCTACTACTAAAGAAGTAAACGGTATAGAGCTTACTTATCCATGGACTTTTTGGCCTAAAGGTAAGCCTTTTAGGATAGAGATGTTAGATAAGTATTATGATTCTGTAAGAGATATTTTCCCTGATGACTTCACTCACGCGCTTACAAAAGCACCTATCTTAAAAATGCAACATCCTGAAGCTGAGATGTATAGTGGAAGTGTACACGCGGCTAATGGTGTAAGTTGTGCAGACTGTCACATGCCTTATATTAGACAAGGGGCCTCTAAAGTTAGTCAACATAATGTAACTTCACCACTAGATGATATGAACGCTTCTTGTAAGGCTTGTCACACTCAAAGTGTAGAGTACTTAAAAAACCAAGTCCTTAGAATCCAAACTTCTATAGGCCATGATCAAAGAGCAGCAGAGTACGCCTTAGTTAGCATGATACATGATGTTAGAGATGTAAGAGTTGAGTTAGGAAAGCTTCCAGAGTTTCAAACTGATGGCAAGGCTGATGACAAAAAGATTAGCGCTGTTTTAAAAGATGTTTTAGAACTTCATAGAAAGGCTTCTATGAGAGTAGACTTTACAGCTTCTGAAAACTCAAGTGGATTCCATAACCCTGAAGAAGCGGCTAGAATCTTACTTCAAAGCATAGATCAGTCTCGCCTAGCACAAGCAAAACTTGGCACCATAGCAGCCAAATATCATATAGCCTATACTCCTAGAAACTATAAGTTTGAAGATATACAAAAACTAAATCCAGGAATCTTAAAACTAGTAGATGATATGTATGGTGGCAAAAAAGGTGATAAGTTTCATCATAGTAAAGGTGTAGGTGATGCTCCTTCTCCTGCCTTATTACAACTTGATAAAGAAACTGATCCTTACGACTATGAAAAGTTAGATAAAGATGTAAACACCCAGTAGTCTAAATCTTACTACTTACCCTCTGCTTATATAAAAAGTTATAAGTAGAGAGGTATCATTTATAACTGTCTTTAAGTCTTATGCAAACAAAAAAAGGCTTAAAGCAGTGTTTTATTTATATCTTAGGTCTTAAAAGAAAATGCTCCTATAAGAGTTGCACTAAAAATGCCAATCTAATACATTAACCTATAAGTATAGAAACCTAAATTACTTATAGAATCTTAATTCCCAGATTCCATTCTCCCTTATTTGTTGTCTATACTTCTACTTATTTCTTATCATAAACCTAATAAACCCTATAAACCAACTTATAACCTCACACCTTAGCATGAAGGTATAAAAGTATTAAACTATCCACCTAGCTAATAATCCTACCTATCCTATTAAGATCAATCATATAGCATAGGAAGCACTACTTTTTTGCAATCTTGATTGGACATTATTCCAACACTTTCTTTTTTGCATTATTTATTATTTATGTGTTTTTTTTAATAAAAAAAAGGGGTTTAACCCCTCCTCACTCCCGCAAAGCCTGTGAAAGCGTAAGCTTCCTAGAAACAAGTTTGGTTGCTGTAAGCAACTAGGGCTTTCTTTTAAGAAAGCCTTTTTCGGCAAATAAGGGGAGGGCATCACTTTTTTCGTTTCTAGCAAAGCGTTAGCTTCCTTGAAAACGAAGTTTCCTTGAAAAAAATGGCGTAAGCACTACTGCTTACTTAATTCCATTTTTTTGCACCACGAAACAAAGCGAGAATGCCTTCGGCTTAGGAAACTATAATTATTGGAAGCTTCATTGTATATAGATAGCTGCTGGTTAAAAATAATAATTTATCTACCTAACAAATCCTACTTACTAGCCCAATAAGTCTACTTATCTATAAACCTATCTACCAATAAATCCATCAACCTATCTTCCCCCTATAAGCCTACTTAACAAGTCTCCTCACACCTTCTTCCTATTAGCATCACTCATTATCTCATCTGCTATATGAGTTACATTACTAGATATCTTAGTAGCATCATCAGCTATATTTACATTACCTTGAGTAGATTGTTCTAATAAAGATATAGCATCATTTATTTGAGTTATACCATTAGCTTGTTCTTTTATAGATTCAGCCATATCATTAATTGATTGAACTAAGATATTAGTATTAGATTCTATTTCTCCTAAAGACTTTTGAGTTCTTTCTGCTAGTTTTCTTACTTCATCTGCTACTACTGCAAATCCTCTTCCATGTTCTCCTGCACGTGCAGCTTCTATAGCTGCATTAAGAGCTAAGAGATTTATTTGATCTGCTATGTCTTTAATAATAACAGTAACACTTTTAATATCTTCAGATTGAGAGATAACTT
>NZ_MLAR01000012.1 GCF_002272925.1 Helicobacter sp. 13S00401-1
TTAGAATCTAATACTGAAGTAGAGAAGTCTAATTTAAGATAACTATCAAATACTCTTTCTATCTCATTCATATTAGAACCTATCTTTAGTTCTAATACATCTAACATATTATTAAGTACATCTCTTAATTCAATTAATTGAGGATTAGAAGGTAACTTAAGTATTCTTACACTTAAGTTACCTTCTTCTATAGTCTTAGCTACATTTAATGCTTCACTTACAGCTTCACTGTCTTTGGATAAAGAGGTTTTAGTTTTATCCATAGCTATATTAATAACATTAGATATAACTCCTAGTTCATCTTTAGATCTAGTATCTAGTTTAGGTATGTTTATAGCTTTTTCATGGTTTATAACTGCAAAGGTATCTATTAGAGTAGCTTGTATATTTCTTACTCTTTTTATGAAGGCTTTATCTATATAGAAGTAAAAGAAAACTACTATGATGATAATTGCTATGATGGCAGTGATTACTATAGTCCATATTAGTATAGTTACTGGTTTTAGGGCGATGTCTGAAGGAACCAAAACTAGCATATTTAACGAAGCGCCAAACTTTGAAAGTTTAAAGTTGTTATTAGCTACTAAAAAGCTCCTTCCATCTGAGGTAATCTTCCCATAAAAATCATCTCCATTAGCTAAGTGAGTTTGCAAGGCATCAAAGTCTTTAGAATCTGCAAGCATCTTTATATCACCTATAGGCTTATTACTTTCACCTGTGACATTAGATACAACAGCTACTCCATCATACACAAGATATCTACTAGCACTTCTCATAATATCACCTTCACGGATATCTGTCATATCACTAATTATCTTTTGCATAAAATTTAGATCTAAAAACTGGGCTATAACACCTATGACCTTGCCATTTTGCGTGATAGGAACTGCTAACTGCACAGTGTTATATTCTTTACCATTTACAGTTTTAACTGTAGGAGGCCCTATACTTATCTTACCTTCAAGGGCACTTTTTATAATGGGGCTACTTGATACTTCATCATAGGCATGTTTTGCATAAAGCAAAGTAGAATCCCCACGCCCATTATTAATAGCGCGTAGTAGCGTATGGCCATTAGGCGCTACGTAATTTGGATTATCAGTAGTTGTATCAGCATAAATTAGAGAGCTTAAAACTGAATCTGAAGAGTTGTTTAAAGACCTTACCTCTGGAGTAACTAGGGCTGAAGGAAGCATACCAAAGTGAGCTATAACTTCACTTACTTTACTAGCAGTTACACTCATAGATGTGCCTGCTTGGCTTATCTTTCCATCAAGGACTGTGCTCATACCCTCTGATGCTAGAGTGAGGGTTTGTCTTACGGATTTATTCATCGTGTTGCTTGTACTAATTGCGGCTATGATACTAAGTATTAAAATCACTATAAATGTAACCACAACCACTACCACAGCAACTTTTAAGCTTATATGCTTTCTCACTTAAAAACTCCTGGTAAAAATATCATTTTAAAAGCCTACTTATAAAAAGCTAAAAGCCTTTAAGTAAACTTAAATTTTACATTAAATAATGCACATTTAAGCTTGCAAATATAAGTTACTAAAAATCCACAAGGCCATCTTTACATACACAAAGACAAGCTTTTAAGTTTTAAACGCACTTCTTTTAAGTTTTTTAAGCACTCTAATGGGCATAGATCTTAAAGAAAGCATCTTTCTTATAAACACATTAGACCTAATCTTAGAGTAAAGAACATTTTCAGTATCTGCTTTTTGTGATAAGAGATATTTTAAGGCGCTATAAAAACTAAACTTTGGAGCAAAGCTAGTTTCTTTACCCATATAACTATGTTTAATATCACCTAGTATCTCTGCATGTTTTTTATCAATATCAGTACTTAGAAATCTTACATAACTTTCTAGTATATCTTGTGACACAAAGCTTTTATAAGCCTTATTTTCAAGCATGATGTGCGTGTAGTCTAGTACACCTTTAATGTAGTCTTCTAAGCCATCTTTATTTACTTTTATGTTTTCAAGTATAGGGATACACACTCCATCTTTTAGCCTATAACCTAGTGTTTGGCCATGAGGTGCTCGCGTTAGTAGTTCAAGAAGTATCCCAGAATCTCCTCTTCTAAATGCATGAAAATATATATGTTCTGTATTAATCATAGTAAATATACCGGGTGTAGAAGCAAAATAAAAACACTTAATAGGTTTAGAAAAAAAGTCTTGCAGCAAGCAAGCTAGTGCATTTTGTGTAAGACCAGCACCATCTAGATCTATAAAAGCAAAGTTATCATCACTTAAATCTAACTCTTCTCTAAGATACCTTATAACTAGTTTTCTTTTATCTGCACTAACTTCCACTAGCCTAGCAAGCAAAGAGGCATTACTAAGCAAAAAGTCTTTTAAATCTTGCAACTTTTTTAAACTTAGACCCTTATAATACTTTTTTAACCCTTTAGGAAGTATGCTAATAAACTCTGATTTAATCATATTAAAACCAGCATGTAGGTTTTTTAAATTACGTAAATATGATTCTACAAACTGTTCATATAGTTTAGTATTATCAATACTAAGGGCAGGTAGGCGCCAAGCCTTCCTTGAACCATAGATATACTTAGTATCTATCTTTAAGCCTTTAGATTCTATAGCCATATCCATCATCTTTTTAAGGATATAGCCATCCCTTGCTATAAAGTAAAGTCTAGTGATACCACGTCTTTTTGTCTGTTCTAATAGCCACAAGATAAAAGGGTAGAATAAAGGCCCTCCAAGAGAAGCACCTAGATCATACATATTAGAATTAGCACCAGTGTTTGCTAAACGAAGATTCCTAGAACACCCTACACTTAGCTGTGTAAAAAAGCTTTTAGGGTGGCTATTTAAAAGTCTTTCTTCATAGCTTTCTAGCTTCATAAAGTTATAAAGCTTAGCTTTTATGCCAAGACTTAAGGCGTTGTTATAATCAGCATGTTTATTATCCCCTACATGCTCCCACTCTTTAAAGCTTACTTTTTCTTTATCTTGTACATATTTATACATCTGCTTTGTTGCTTTCATAAAACCAACTTCTGAAGAAAGGTATAAAGTAAGCGTGTTTAACAAAGGATCAAGTCTAGCTAGAAAACTTTTTACAACACTAAAAGGTAGATACATATCAGATATAAGCACTACTTTTTTACCACTAGCAACTAAGGCTTTTATCTTGTCTATGTTTGCTTTTATAGGAACTATGTTTTCAGATTCTATAGCTATCTCTAAGTCTTTTAATAAGATAGTTTGACTTAGGGTTAAAGATAAAGTTCTTCTTATATCTTCATATATGGAATCTAAATTTACATCAAATCCAAAGTTATACTTTCTACTTAAACAACGCAGTCTATACTCACTATCTACCCTATAGTTAAAAAAGTTAGTTTTCAAACTGGCTGGAAAGTCTAAAAAAAGAGGATCATTTTTAAGTCTTTCTTGCATAAGAGTAAAGATGCCAGTTGGCCTAGCTACCTTTCTAGTTAGTAAAGTATCAAATACATCATATGAATATAGCCTTATCTCATCACTCATAGTCTTGCTCCCATCTTTTCTAAGATAAAGCTAGCTATCCTTTTAGGTGAGTTTTCATCATCACTATGCCCTGCCCACTCTAAAAACTCTTGTGCTTTTTGCTTAAAGGCTACTTCATCAAAACCTAAAATGTTAGTCATAAGCTCATAGTTGTTTCTAGCTACCTTACAAGGAAGTACATCTAAGTCATAGTAAAAGCCATTTTCATACTTTTCTAGATCTGTGGCATAGATAAAAGAAGGCTTTTTTAAGATAGCAAACTCTGGCAAAGAGGAGCTGTAGTCACTTATTAAAACATCACTTGCTACTTGCAATTCTTGCATATCAGGGTATAAGGAAGCATCTATAACCTCATCTTGATTATAAAGAGTTTCAAATACTCCTTTTTGCATATGTGAGTGAGCGCGGATTAATACCTTCCAGTTACCACCAAAGCGTTTATGCAAACTATCTTTTAGTAAGTTTATATCTATGTTATAACAGTATGTCCTCTTATCAGGCCTCCAAGTAGGGGCATAAAGACAGATTCTATCTTTGCTTTTTAGTTTATAAAAACTTTTTACTTTGTCTATAAAAGGCTTAGGATCTTTATAAAAGATACTATCTCTTGCCTTGCCTAGCTTTAAAACTTCCCCATATCCCCAAAAGGCAGTTTTAAATATCTGCTTTTCTAACTCGCTATCTGTAAAAAGGTAATCAAACATAGCACAAGAACGTTTTTGCCACTTTAGCCAGCCAAGCTTATCAAAGACTTCTAATGCATCTGCATCAAGCTTTTTTATACCCATAGACCCATGAAAGGTTTGAAAGTAAACTGTACCCTTAGGCTTAATAAAGCCTTTTTTTAGAGGTAAAAATATATGAGAGTTAACAACTAAAGCTTTAGCAGTAAAAAGTTCATATAAGAATCTAAAAGAGTTATAGTTTATCTTTCTTATCACTTTTGGCATATAGCTAATATCAGTTATTTTAGAAGTTGCCCATACTATATCAAGCTTGTTAGATTCCATACTTAAAAGCTCTTCTAGGATGTATTTTGTGCTATCAAAATACTGCATCATATGAGGATTTACAAACACTATCTTATTAGCCCTAACCTTGCAAAACTTTCTAGCTAACTTGCAGTAAAGTCTTTCAAGGATGTATGTGTGTCTAATCTTTCTTAAAAATCTTATTAGCACCCTTTCATAGCTACTAGGCAATATGAAGTTTTTTATAAGCCACTTAGTCTTGTCCATAGTACTTATCCTTACCATGTTTTCTATAAAAGTGCTTATTTAATAGAGACTTTGATATATCTTTAACTTTTAGATTTAAACATCTAGTTTGGTAGTTCATCTTAGCTATCTCTTCTACTATCATCGCATTTTCAACTGCATTAGATGCGTCTTTCCCCCACGTAAAAACACCATGTGAGTAAACTAAGATAGCTGGTATCTCTTCATATCTTTTTTGTTGAAAGCTCTCTACTATAAGCTTTCCTGTATTTAACTCATACTCACTTTCTATCTCAGCCCTACGCATCTTTCTAGTACAAGGTATCTCTCCGTTAAAATAGTCACTATGAGTAGTGCCTAGTGGTTTTAGAGTAAGTCCTGCTTGGGCAAATGAAGTAGCATAGTTTGAGTGGGTATGGCAGATACCATAAACTAGAGGGAAAGACTTATAAAGCCAAAGGTGAGTTTGCAAGTCAGATGAAGGCTTTAAAAGACCCTCTATCACATTAGCCTCTAAGTCAACTACTACCATATCACTTGGTTTTAATGCACTATAATCCACGCCTGAAGGCTTTATACAGATATATTTTCTATCTTTGCTGATATTAGAGACATTACCCCAAGTTAGCATTATAAGGCCTGAGTTAGCTAGTCTTTTATTAGCTTCAAAGGCTTTGAGTTTTAACTCTTCAAACATTTACATCCTTTGTATCCCTTAGCTTAATAAAGGCCTTTCCTAGTGCAAATGTATGGCTTAAGCCTTCATTAATGTTAAAAAGAGGCCTCCATCCTAGCTTAGTTAACTTTGTGGCATCAAGGATTAAATCCTGTTCTTTAGAGTAGCCTTTAGATTCCATATCACTAGGTAGCTCATATCTTATACCCACCCCTGCTATAGTGGCTAAAGTCTTAGCGTAGTCAAAAACACTAGAGATAGAATCTTTATTTGCCACGTTATAAACTTCACCACTTTTTCCTTGCAACAAGATAGTAAGCAAAGCACTTATGCAATCTGCCACGTAGCAGTAACTCCTTTTTTGCATCCCCTTACTTTTTAAAACTATATCTTTGGAATCTAGGGCATTACGCAAAAACTGTGCATCTGCCTTTGAACTAGAAACTGTGATACTTGCACCATAGATATAAGAAAGCCTAGCGACATTAACTAAAGTATCAAACTGGGCCTTATAAGACATACACAAGCTTTCAGCTGCCCTTTTAGATTCTGGATAGCATGACCTTGCTAGCTTTGTATCAACTAAGCCTAAATCTTCTTCTTTAAAAGGCTTACTTTTAATATCATGCCCATAGATCTCACTTGTAGAGATATAAAGAAACTTAGTATTTTTATATTTTTTAGCTAGATCTAAAAGAGAGAGTGTTCCTAGCAAGTTAACCTTCATAGTATCTACTGGGTTATTTGCAAAAGCTATAGGGTTAGCATTACTTGCAGCGTGGATGATAAAGTTAAAATTTATATCTATAAAAAAAGGCTTACTTAAGTCATAGCTTAAAAAATGTATCTTTTGATTGCTAATTAATTTAGGGTAGCTTCTAGAAAGGGCATATATGCTTAGATTAAACTTCCTTGTCTCATTTAAAAAACATAGATAGTTTAGTAAGTAAGTGCCTATCAAACCACTAGCACCAGTTAGCAAGATAGAAGAGTTTTTTAATAAATCTAACTTAGAATCTAAAAGCTTGCTTATATCTTCATACTCATTAAAAAGTAGCCTAAAACTCATCTTACTTCCTTTTTTAAAAGGGCTTTAAATATCTCTATATCTTCTAAGGTTGTTAGCTTGATATTTGTTTCACAGCCTTTAGTTATATAAACCTTATGCCCTAGCTCAGTAGCTAAAGTGCAGCTAGCTATTGAATTAGTTATGCCTTTAGAGCTAGCCTCTTTGTGGAGATCTAAGATGAAAGAAAGCTTAAAGCCTTGTGGGGTTTGGGTGCGCTTTAGCTTATCTCTTGGGTAAGAAGACATAGAATCTATAGAGTTTGTAGTCTCAAGCATAGCCTCTTGGCAAGGCAAGCAGACTATGGCGTTGCCTTTTAGGTTAGTTACTTCTAAGCACTTAAGGATTATCTCTTCTGTTACATTAGGTCTTATGGCGTCATGTACTAAGACATTAGATTCTAAGGGATAGTGTTTTGCTAGCTCATAGATTCCATTTTTAATTGATTCTTGTCCTACTTTGCCAGGTGGGATTATATGCCTTAGCTTAGTTATATTAAACTGCTTAGCATAAGCCTTTAAAACTTCCTCCCAGCCGCTTAAACAAACAACTGCTATGATGTCTATTAGCCTACTTTCTTGAAACTTTTCTAGTGTGTAGATAATGATAGGTTTATCATATATGCTAATAAACTGCTTAGGCAAAGCCTGTTTCATCCTCTCTCCTATTCCACCAGCTATGATTAAGGCTATATTCATTTTCTTTCTCCTTTAAGTATATGTTTTAAGTCTTTTAATATCCTCTCTGCAACAAGGCCGTTATTTAAACCACTCTCTTTTAAAACTTTTAGTCTTATCTCTTTTAAAGGATCTTTATCTTTAAGCAAGATGCTTTCTAGATACCCAAGCAAACTAACATCATCATAAGCCTTATAAAAAGTATCAAATATCTTTTTAGATGGACTAAAAGGAGGTGGCAAAGGATAAGTTGGGAGTAGATGAATAAGTGGTTTTGTGGTACAAAAGTACTCTATTAAAAAAGAGCCACTATCAGTTATTAGGGCTTTAGAATCTAAAAAGAACTTGATGTAGTCTGAGTTATAAGAACTTATCCCTATAGCTTCCCACTGCTTGTAGTAGCCTTCTACATACTCTTTTGAAAAGCCACTTTTTAAAAGGCTTGCTTTAAGTTTAGGGTGAGGCTTAAACACCCAGTTTAAGTTTGAATGTTTTTTAGCAAAATCTAAAATAAGCCTATGGTTTTGTAAAAATGTAGCGTAGTTAACTGGATTTAGATTTTTAACATGAGGAAATGAGTAGTGGGGAGCATAGATAACATAGCTTTGCTTGCTTGTGGATGCATTTAGATAAAAGTTATCTAGCTGTGTGTGCCCTATAGGACAAAAATTATCAACTTTTGCATGTTTTTTATACAGCTCTTTCCAATCGTGATTTAAAACATAGTATCTATATAAAAACTTATGGAATCTTAAGTTTATATCTAAGTTTAAGTTGCCATAATTTGACACATAATAAGGCATATAATAGGTTAAGGCAAACTTTGAAGTATAAAGGGGCGCTTGATTTCTAGCTAACTCCCAGGGCTGCTCATAAAATACTATATCAGGTCTTAGCTCTTTTAAACTAAGATACTTTTTATCTTTATAAGCATAGATGATATTAATATTTTCTTTTTTAAAGTATAAAAGCTCACTATCAAGATAGCCTATGTCTCCTTCCTTGCTTTTATGCACACTAGTTAAGGGCGTTAGAACAACTAGTGGTTCAAATAAATCACTTTGTGCCAGCAAGTCATATAACGACTTCATTTTCCACTTAGAGCTTTCATTTACTAAAAATAGCACTCTTAGTCTTTTTTTAGCAGCAAGTAAGGCTAAGGTTTTTTTATATCTTTTTTGGACAATAAGAACTCCTAAGTCTTCTACAAAGCTTCTAAGCTGCTTTATAGGCCTTATAGGCATGATCTTTTTAAAAGTAAGAGATAGCAAGTATCTTAAATGGTAAACATCCATAAGCAGTCTTTCAAGATGCCTAACACCACATAATAGATATTGTGTGGTGGTGGGTGTGTTAAAAAGTGGTTGTTGTTATAAAAGAATGCTAGTTTGCATTTAAACAAGGGGCAAAAAGGAGTTAATTATGTTTAAATAAAGTACGTTATATAGGTGATGTGAAAATAAATATTTTCAAAAAGTAAATATTGTATTTGCAAAATGTATTTTTGTTATAATTTTTAGAAATTTAAACCTTAACCCACCACCACACAATATCTATTATGTGGTGGTATAGTGTTACGTTTAGATACTTATTTTTAATCTTAACTTTTTTATCTTATGTTTTTGGCTTAAGTTTTTAAAACTTAGTATGCTAGTGTGCATTTTTGAAAATTTGAGATAAAATTTTTAATGATTATCACCACAAAGTAACCACTACAATAAAGAACACAACTATGAAAAAGATTCTGCTAGGCTTAATGTTATGCATGCTACTTGTAACAGAAGGCAAGGCTAATGACTTTAATGGCACAGACTGGTTTAGAGGTTTTGGTGATGTTTTTACTTTGCTTCCTTTATACGCAGGGATTGCAAGTTTGGCTATGCAAGATTATGAAGGTTTTGGGCAAGTACTAGCTGGCAGTCTAGTTACTCAAGGCATAGTTGAAGCAAGTAAGAGAAGTTTTGAACTAAGTGCAAAACTTGGACATCCTGTAGAGTTTAGTCGTCGTCCAGATGGCGGGCATGACTATAAAGGTATGCCTAGTGGACACTCAAGTGGAGCTTTTTCAGGAGCTAGTTATATATTTTATAGATATGGTTGGAAGCCTGGCATCCCAGCCATACTACTAGCAACTGCAGTTGCTGCCTCACGTGTCGTAGCTAAACGTCACACTATAGCCCAAGTAGTAACAGGTGCAGTTTTGGCCTGGGGAGTTGGCTATCTTTTTACAACTAAGTATCAAAAGTTTGTAGCCATCCCAAGTATAAGCTCTGATGACTATGGCCATACTTTTTACTCTTTAAACTTTTCTACGAGATTTTAAGAAAGCAAAAAAAGCTAACCTTAAAACTTTGACAGCAAACATAAAAAATAGCTAAAATGCATAAAAAGCTATATTAACGTCATCATAAAAGTTAGCGTTAAAGCAAAAAGCTTAAGGATCACTCAAAGGATAAGCTTTTGTCTTTTTCTCATAAAAAGCACCTAGGGCAGAACTTTTTAAAAGATACTCTTATAAAAGATAGAATCTTCTTATCAATTCCCTCTTTTGCAAAAAACTTGCAACTTGTTGAGATAGGGACTGGATTGGGCGATTTGACCCAAAGACTTTTAGACTTTGGAAGAGTTGTAACCTATGAGATAGATGAGGACTTAAAAGCACCTTTAAAAGCTAAGTTTGAAAATGCTTTAAAGGATGGATCTTTAGAGATAAGATTTGAAAATATCATGGATTCCAAAGATAGCGCTATCTTTGAAGGCGAGTACTTTTTAGTAGCTAACCTCCCCTACTACGTGGCTACTGCCTTTATACTAAAGGCTTTAAGAGATGAAAAATGTAAGGGCTTTTTAGTGATGATACAAAAAGAAGTAGCACAAAAGTTTTGCGCACAAAGTGGTGAAAAAGAGTTTTGCGCACTAAGCGTTTTAAGCCAAAGTCTTGGAAGCATGGAGTATCTTTTTGATGTAAAAGCCTCAAGCTTTGAGCCTATGCCAAAAGTAGATTCGGCTGTGATTTACTTTGTTAAGACTAAGGGCTTGATAAGTGATTTAGAATCTTTGCTGAAAAGGGCTTTTAAGTCTCCTAGAAAGATGCTTTTTAAGAATCTAGAGATAGATAAAAAAGAGCTAGAAGAGATTTTTGCCACGCTTAATTTAAGCATGCAGATAAGACCTCATCAAGTATCAACTGATACATATATAAAACTATTAAATCAACTACAAAAGGTAGGAAAATGGAAAATAACAACGAAAGAAGTGACCTAAATGAAGGTCAAAACAAGCATACTGAATCTAACCGCGAAAAAAACCAACAAAACACCCCCAAAGATGGAAGCCAAAATGTAAGGGAAAGAAAAAAGTTTTTTAAGCCTAAATTTAAAGAGTTAAAAGAAGGCAATAGCGAAGAAACAGAAGGTGCAAATACCACTCAAAAAAGATGGAAAAATAGACAAGATTCTAAAGCCCCTAGGGAAAATAGAGGCTATAAAGAAAACTACGAAGAAAGAACTAAGCCTACAAAAGATAAAGAATCTAAAAGTGGGGATGCTAGAGACTTTAACAAGAACAATCAAAAAGGCAACTTTGGCTTTAAAAAAGATCTTAAAAAAGGTGTAGAAACTAACACTAGAGCACAAAAAAGTAGTCTAAACCCTCACTATAAACTAAACCTTGGAACTAAGGCAAGCGTTAGGATAACTCCTCTTGGTGGTCTTGGTGAGATAGGTGGGAATATGACAGTTTTTGAAACTGAAAACTCAGCCATAGTTATAGATGTAGGTATGAGTTTTCCTGATGAAAACATGCCTGGAGTTAATATCTTAGTGCCTGATTTTAGCTATCTTCAAACTATTAAACATAAGATTAAAGGAGTTATCATAACTCACGCCCATGAAGACCACATAGGCGCAGTACCTTATCTTTATAAGCTCATGCAGTTTCCACTTTATGGAACCCCTCTAGCACTAGGGCTAATAAGTAATAAATTTGATGAACACGGTCTTAAAAAGTGCCGTGATCTTTGCCACGTAGTTGAAAAAAGAAAGCCAGTGCAAGTTGGAGACTTTGAGATTGAGTGGATTCATATAACTCATAGCATCATTGATGCTAGTGCTTTAGCTATCACAACAGAGGCAGGAACTATACTTCATACAGGAGATTTTAAAATAGATCACACTCCAATAGATAATCTTCCTACAGACCTTCACCGCTTAGCATATTATGGTGAAAGAGGCGTTATGTTGATGCTTAGTGATTCTACTAACTCTCATAAGCCAGGAGTTACTCCTAGTGAAGCAAGCATAGGCCCAGCCTTTGATCACCTCTTCCAAAGTGCTAAAGGAAGAGTTATCATGAGTACTTTTAGCTCTAATATACATAGAGTCTATCAAGCAATATTACACGGGATAAAGTACGGTAGAAAAGTAGCTGTAATTGGCATGAGTATGGAAAAAAATCTAGATCTTGCAAGAGAGCTAGGCTATATAGATCTTCCTAATGACATCTTTATAGACGCCCATAAAGTGAACTCTTTGCCTGATAATGAAGTCTTAATAGTAACTACAGGTTCACAAGGTGAGCCTATGAGTGCCCTTTATAGGATGGCAACTAATGATCATAGACATATAAACATAAAAGGAGATGACTTAATCATCCTTTCAGCTAAGGCCATACCGGGTAATGAAGGCTCAGTTTCTAGCATACTAAATCTTCTTATGAAGGCAGGAGCAAGAGTAGCCTACCAAGACTTTAGTGAAATCCACGTTAGCGGACACGCCGCCCAAGAAGAACAAAAACTTATGCTGCGCCTTGTGAAGCCTAAGTTTTTCCTACCGGTGCATGGAGAGTACAACCATATAGCCCGCCATAAACAAACTGCTATCTCTTGTGGAGTTTTGGAAAAAAATATCATATTAATGGAAGATGGCGATCAAATCGAAGTTAATCCAAACTACATGAGAACAGTTAAACACGTAAAAACTGGTAAAGGCTTTATAGATAACAACACTAATAAATACATAGATAGTGAAGTAGTAAGTGAAAGAAATGCCCTTTCAAAAGATGGAATCTTTATACTAACTCTAAGATTTGATAATCTAAATAAAGAAGTACTAAGCCATAAGATAAATGTCTTTGGAATCTTAAATCAAAAAGATGAAGTTGCCTTTGGCGAAGAGTGTTTTGAAGCCTTACTAGCACATATAAATGTAATAAAGCCTTTTGTCTTAAAAGACTCCAAAGCCTTTGAAGCTGATCTTTTTAGCTTTTTTAGAAAACTACTCTTTAAAAAGTTTAAAAAATACCCTGCTATCTTAATCAATGCTTTTTTTACTAATGAAACCCCAGCAAAGCCAAAAGAACATGTAAGAGAGCAACATAAAAAACTATCTAAGGCAGAAGTTATAGAATCTAAAGAGGAAAAAGAAGGTTTTGAGGTAGAAAAAGACGAAAAAAGTCAAAGACCTGAAAGAAGCGAAAGGCCAGAAAGACATGAGAGAGCTGAAAGGAGTGAAAGAGGCGAGAAAACTCCAAGACCAGAAAGACCAGAAAGGGCTGAAAGAGCTGAAAAGTCACAAGAAAAAGGTGAGAGGAGTGAGAAAAGATCTCACACTCATGAAGAGCTTTTAGATGTTTTCAACAAAGACTAAAGCACATGCCTAAAAGTTTAAATATAAAAGCTCCAAATGGAGAGAATTTAGATAAGAAAAACTTAAGTAAAGACTTTTTAGATGTTATAACTAAAGAGGCCACTAGTCTTTTAGACTATGCTAAAAAAGCTGATATAAAAGATCTAGTTTCTATCATCAGCCTACTTTTAAACACAGAGGGCAAAGTAGTCTTTTGTGGTGTAGGCAAGTCAGCACTAGTTGCTAAAAAAGCCTCTGCTACTATGTCAAGCACTGGCACACCTAGTGTATTTTTACATGCTACTGAAGGGATGCATGGAGACTTAGGTATGCTTAGTACAAAAGACACTCTTATAGTCATAAGCTATAGTGGGGCTAGCAAGGAGTTAGTTGAAGTTTTGCCCCATGTAAGAAGGCTAGGAGTAAAAATCATCGCTATAACTAAAAGTAGAGATTCTAAGATGATATATGATTACATCTTGCCTTTAGGAGAGTTAAAAGAAGCCTGTCCACTAGGCATAGCACCCACTACCTCTACTACTTTAAGTCTTGCCATAACTGATGCCTTAAATGCTTGTTTGATGATAGAAAAAAACTTTAAGCCAGAAGATTTTGCTTCATTTCACCCAGGTGGAAGCTTAGGGCTTGCACTTTTTGTAAAAGTAAAAGACTTGATGCAAACGCTTAATCTTCCTTTAATCTCACAAGACACTAAGCTAAAAGATGCGGTGCTTGTTATGAGTGAGTGCAAGCTTGGGTCTTGTTTGATAGTAGATTCTAAAGGCAAGCTTTTAGCAGTTTTAAGTGATGGCGATTTAAGGCGTTCTATGATGAGAGAAGACTTTGATCTAAGTAAGCCTGCACTAGATTTTGCTAACAAACATCCAAAAACTATTGATGATGCAAATCTACTTGCATTTGATGCTTTAAAAATCTTAGAGTTTAATAAAATCCAACTTTTAGTAGTCATAGATAAAGATTCTAAAGTAAGTGGAATCTTGCACATACACACTCTAGTTAGTGCTGGTTTTAATGTAGCTAAAAGCTAGTAGTTTCTAGCTACATTAAGCATCTTTTTAAGAGCTAACACACTTTAAACTCCCATCTACATGCTTAAAAAACTTACTAAAGTAATATCAACTTGTAATACTAAAAGCCCTATAATTTTTATATAGAAGCATTTTTTATAGGCAACTCCAGTCTATTTATACTATTAACTAAATCTTTATTCCAATAGTTTCTTTTTTTTACCTGATATATTTTCTTTTAACCAAAGCGAAGCTTACTTGAAACTAGCACTAGTTGGCTATAAGCAACTAGGGCCTTCTTTTTTTGGGAGAGCTTTTTTTAAATATGAGTTAAAAGGAGGGCCTTGGCATATTTCCATTTCTAGTAAAAATGGCTAAGTCTGCACTCTCTAGCATCCTTTTAACGCCACTTTTGTCAGTGCGAAATGGGGCTAGTTAACAGGCACATTTTATAGAAGTAGTTTGCATTTCTATTAAGTTTATAGTTTTTATATTGTTATTACGATACAGCAGTTCTCATATATAGCCTTTTGTTTTTACGTTAGTAAAAATAAGCATGCGTAAGACTATGGGGGGCAATATTTTATAAAATAAAACCAGGAGGATAAGGGAGAAGCGCCTAGTTTAAGATAGGGCCCCCCTCCTCCCCCCTTGCCAAAAAATACTAGTTTTATAAAAGTAGATTCTATTAATAAAAAACTATCCATTTTAAAAAACTAGCTTATCCTTATGGTGTTTTTGATAAAAAGGCAGTAAAAAAGATGATAAGCACATAGTAAGCTTTAAGCCCACTATGTATCAAGATAAAATCTAAATCTTTATAGAAAAAACATAAGTTGCTATAAATATAGTCGCAAGAGTTATGATAAAAATGCCTATGATATTAAGCCAGAATCCTGCTTTTATCATATCTACTATCCTTACATAACCTGAGCCATAGGCTATAGCATTAGGTGGAGTAGCCACTGGAAGCATGAAGGCACAAGTTGCTGCAACTGCTACTGGTATAGTGAAAAGCAAGACATCACTACCATTGTAACCAAGCCCTATAGCCACACCTGCTATAACTGGCAAAAAGGCTGCAGCTGTTGCTGTGTTAGAAGTTATCTCAGTTAGGAAGATAACTAGGGCTGTAACTATAAGTATGATTAAAGCTATAGGCATAAAATCTAGGGTTGAAACTTGATGGCCTATCCATAAAGAAAGCCCTGTCCTGCTAAACTCAGCTGATAAAGCTAGGCCTCCACCAAAGAGGATTAATATATCCCAAGGAAGCTTTTTAGCAGTATCCCAATCTATTAGCCTTTCTCCACTTCTATTAGCCGGGATGATAAATAAAAGCACAGAAACACTCATAGCTATAATGCTATCAAGACTGCTTACTTTTATCTCAAAAGCCTTAAGTATAAAACCTAGGAAGATCCAACTAAGCGCAGCTAGCACAAAAAGTAGTCCTACTAGCCACTCAGCACTACTCACCTTACCTAGTTTTTTGTACTCAGCATGTATGATCTCTTTACCACCTGGAATCTCTTTTATCTCAGGCTTAAAAAAGACAAAAACTAGCAAAAGCCAACAAGCTATAAGCATAAGTATGGCTATAGGAAGCCCTACTAACATCCACTGACCAAAGCCTATATCTACGCCAAGTTCATTTTTCATATAGGCTATTAAAAGTGCATTAGGTGGGGTGCCTATGATGGTTGCAAGAGAGCCAATAGAAGCTGAGTAAGCTATACCTAACATTAAAGAGATGCCAAAGTTTGTTCTAATGGCTGAAGTTCTTTTTTTAACTTCAGTTACTACATCTTTACCTTTATGGACTATCTCATTAACTATGCCGCCTTGTATCCCCTTACTTGCTACATCATCAAGATGTTTTATATCGCCTTCAAGCGTGCCATCTTCTTTACCTGTAGTAAGTTTAGCAACTATATGCAGAACTGAAAGTCCAACTGGAAGCATCATAACTGCCGTAGCTGTATTACTAACCCACATAGATATAAAGCCTGTAGCTATCATAAAGCCCGCAACTAACCTTCTTGGACTAGTACCTACTAGTAAGACTATAAAAAGGGCTATACGTGTGTGAAGATTCCACTTTTGCATGGCTAGGGCTAAGATAAAACCACCCATAAAAAGATAGATGATATCTGATGCATAAGGAGTAGCAGCTGACTTAAAAGTATCAACGCCAAGAAGTGGGAAAAGCACCATAGGTAAGAGGGCAGTAACTGGCAAAGATATAGCCTCAGTCATCCACCATATGCCCATCAAAACTGCCACTGCTGCAACTATAGGAAGGCCATCAACATAAAGCTTTTTACCTTTTGAGGCAGCTAGGGCTATATCCCCTGCATTACTAGGTATAAAGTACCAAACTAGCAAGGCAGCTATGATACCTACAAAAAACCCACTCCACCGGATAATGTTAGTTTTTCTATCTAAAGTTACAACTTGATTCCCCACTGAAACTCCTTGTTAGTTTTTAATAAGCCTGTTTTTGGTCTATTGGGCTATTGACATAAATACTACAAGAAAAGCTTCCTTAAAGCAAACTATTAACGTAACATTTATAATTATGTGAGTAAAAATTGATAAAAGGTGTAAAAAAATAACATTTCTTGATAAGAATATCTATTTTTGTTTGCCTATAAAATCTACAAGCATTAACTCCACTAAGACTTAAGCTTAAGTCTTAGTAATATATAAACTACTTAGTTTCTAAGTGCTTGCCTAGTGCTTGAAGACTTAAGCTTAAAAGCTCTACTAACTTTTTAGTATTACTATGGGCTATGCTTGAGATGTGCATGATAAAAAGTGGCTCTTTGCTAGGAGTAAAAACACCTTCATCTTTATAGTCTTTTAAAGCTTGAGATATAAAGATAGAATCTGCATCTAAGTTAAATCCAACCTCTTTTATCTCACTACTTTTAGCCTCTATATCTAGTACATCACTTTTACTAAAAACTATAGCATAAGGCTTAGCATCAAACTTATCTGAGTAGTTATGAAGCTCTTTTCTTAAAACGTCAAGTTGCTCTTTTAGTCCCATCTCACGGGTTGGATCTAGCAAGAAAAGTAGCATCCTAGTGCGTTCTATATGTTTTATAAAGTTTATCCCTAGTCCCTTACCACTACTAGCCCCTTCTAAAAGCCCTGGGATATCTGCTAGCACAAAGCTTTTATAATCACTTGCATCAACTACACCTAAGTTAGGCTCTAAGGTTGAAAACTCATAGTTTGCAATCTTAGGAGTAGTGTTAGCTAAGGTTGCTATAAGAGAAGATTTACCTGCATTAGGAAAGCCAACAAGGGCTATATCAGCTATAAGTTTTAACTCTAATCTCACACTTAAAAATGCACCAGGTAGTCCACTTTGAGCATAAGTTGGGCGTTGGTTGATGGAATTTTTAAAGTGGGTGTTACCAAGACCTCCCTTACCTCCTTTTGCTATTAAGACTTTTTGGCCATTATCCACAAGATCAAAAAGTACTTCTTCTCCCACGTCTTCTAAGTAGTCCTTACACTCCTTGCTAGCACTTAAGAGTATGACTTGAGTGCCAGGTGGTACTTTTAAAACTAAGTCTTCTCCAGATTTACCATGGGCCTTTCTTGAAGTACCTGGTACTCCATTTTTAGCAGAGTACTTTCTTACACCTCTAAAAGCTGCTAATGTATGAGTGTTGTTATCTACTTCAAGATAGATGCTTCCTCCACGTCCGCCATCACCTCCATCTGGTCCTCCTTGAAGTACAAACTTCTCTCGCCTAAAGCTAACTGCTCCAGCACCTCCATGTCCAGCTCTTAGCGTAATATCTATACTGTCTACAAACATAGTTCCCCTTAATAATTTGTATAGATTCTAACAAGTATTAAATATAATTGTTAGAATCTAGTTTTAAAATCCAAAAGGAAACAAATGTATTTACAAAGAGTAAAAGAAGCAATAAAAGCCATAAGAAATGGCGAGATGATAATTATTATGGATGATGAAGATAGAGAGAATGAAGGAGACTTAGTTTATGCTGGGATCTTTACAAGTCCTGAAAAGATAAACTTTATGACTAAGTATGCTAGAGGACTAGTTTGTGTAAGTATCACTGAAGATATAGCTAAAAAACTAGATCTTAGCCCTATGGTTAAGCATAATGACTCAAATCATGAAACAGCCTTTACTGTCTCTATAGATTCTAAAACTGCTAAGACTGGAATCTCAGCCTTTGAAAGAAGTGAAACTATAAGATTAATGTGTGAAGAGACTACAGAGCCAAGCGATTTTGTAAGACCTGGTCATATATTTCCACTGATTGCAAAAAAAGGTGGTGTTTTAATACGAACCGGTCACACTGAAGCAAGCATAGATATATGCAAACTTGCAGGCCTTAAACCAGTAAGCGTTATATGTGAGATCATGAAAGATGATGGTAGTATGCCTGGACATGGGGATAAATTTTTAAGCGACTTTGCAAAAGAGTTTAATCTTAAGATCTTATATGTTAGCGACTTAGTGCATTTTAGGTTAGAACATGAGTGCTTGCTTACTGAGATAAGTAATACTGAAGATAACTTTTTAGGCAAGGCTTGTAAAAAGTATGAGTTTAAAGACCACTTAAATAATATCCATACTGCTTATGAGTTTACTCCAAAAAACTCTATACCACTAGTTAAAATCCATAGAATCACTCCGGATTTAGAGCTTTTCCAAGATGAAACTAGATATAAAGAGATGATAAAAAGTGTTGATATCTTGCAAGAAAAAGGTGGCTTTTTAATCTTTATAAACGCCTATAGTCCAAATGACGTTGATAAGCGTTTTGGCACAGGAGCGCAGATATTACGCCTTTTAGATATTAAAGAGTTTGATTTATTAAGTAATAAAGAGCAAAGTTTTAACTCACTTCATGGCTTTAACCTAAACTTGCGTAAAAGAGTAGAAATATAAGCTAACTGCATAGTTTTATAGAATCTAGATTCCATAAAACTACTAGGCCTTGAAGTGCTCCCCTAGATAGTACTTTCTAACTAGAGGATTTTCATAGATATCACTTGCATTACCACTAGCTAAAAGTGAACCGCTTTTTATAACATAAGCCCTATTACAAACACTTAAAGTTTCCCTTACATTGTGATCAGTTATAAGCACTCCTATATTCATAGCAGCTAAGGTTTCAACTATCTTTTGGATATCAAGTACAGCTATAGGGTCAACTCCAGCAAAGGGCTCATCTAAGAGTATAAACTTTGGGCTTTTTATTAAAGCGCGTGCTATCTCTACACGACGCCTTTCTCCCCCACTTAAACTTATACCCTTACGACTTCTTATAGGCTCTATATTAAAAGCCTCTAACATCTTATCTATCCTGTTAGTTATCTCTTTTTTGTTGTTGTAGGCATTTTGTGCAGCTATCATCAAGTTATCTTCAACGCTTAAGTCTTTAAAGATACTAGATTCTTGAGGCAAATAGCCTATGCCTAGATTACTCCTAGCGTGCAAGGGAAGTTTAGAAATATTTTTATCATCTAACCATACCTCGCCCCCAGTTGGTTTTAAAAGCCCACATATCATATAAAAAGTAGTAGTTTTTCCAGCGCCATTAGGTCCTAGTAGACCCACTACTTCGTTGTTATGCACTTCTAGTGAGATATCTTCTACTATACGCGTACTTTTAATGTGTTTGCTTAGATTTTTTGCCCTTAATACGCTCATGCTTCCTCAATAATATAAACTCTAGAATCTTTTTCCTTCTCTACTATCTTAATCTTAGCAAACTTAAAGCCCATATCTGTTAAGTGAGACTCTATAGCCTCACCCCACTCCAAAAAGTGAAAGCCTTCATTTTGCAAGCACTCAAAGATTTCTAGAAAATGCATAGGAGAATCTTTAAAGTAAAGATCATAGTGATAAATCTTACTAGTTTGGTTATCTTTTGTTATCTCATACTCATTTATAAAACTAAAACTTGGGCTAGACGTCCTAGCACTAAAGCCTTTAGCAAAGGCTTGTACAAGAGTACTTTTGCCACTACCTACATCTCCAACTAGTAAAAAGATCTTAGATTCTAAAGTAAGCATAACTGCGCATAATGCCTCTAACCCATCTTCTTTTAAACAAAACTTTTTAATACCCATCTTTACCTCTTTTAGCCTTTTATCCTTTAAGACTCCCAAGGAGGTCTGTTATCTAGCACTTCTTTTGTTGCTTTTATATCACTAGGGCTAGATTTTGTAGATTCTAAAGGTAGAGAATCTACTTTTAGCTCTGTTTGGTTTGCTAGTTTATCTAATGATAAAACCTTCATCTTTGACACACCAAAGTTACTTTTAAGATAGGCTAAAAGCTCTTTATTTTCAAGCTTAAAGTTATCTACTTCTTCTTTGATATCTAAAGGCTTTGTTTCTTGTGCTTCTTCTTCTTCTATGGTTTCACTTGCCTTAGATTCTTTCATATCAAGATGGGCTTGTGCACCATAAGAACCAAGCTCTAAGGCTGCTAGAGTAGAAAGATCTGCTAGCTCTAAGTTAGTCTCACTTACACTTTCTTCTTCAAGCTCACCTTGCCTTAAAGTATCACTATCTAAGGTTGCTTTGGGGTAAGTCCTTGTCTGTATGAGTAGGTGCTACATCATGGGCAGTATCTTTTTTAGATACTTCTTCTTTTGGCAAGACCTTATTAACCTTTAGTTTTAGTAGCCCTTCAAAGACCTCATCTAAAAGTAGTTTAACACCAGCATAACGCGCCCTTATAATGCTAGCTAGCTCATCTGGTGCAAAGTTATCTAACTCTAAGATTCCTTCTTCAAAGCTTTTATACTCTATAAAGTTTTCAAAGATCTCTCCTAACTCAGCATCTCTAAAATTAAGCCTTTCTAGAAATAGCTCATATCTTTCATCTTTTGGAATCTTTTGTTTTTTTAAAGGCTCTTTTATCTCTTCTTTTAAGACTTCTTTTTGAGTTACTTCTTCTTTAAGCGGCACTTCCTTAGGCATACTAGCTTTTATCTCTTGGCTAGCTTGAGTGATGTTATCTAGCTTTGTATCATCTACTTTTAAACTTGTTGTTTCTTTTGAGATGCTTGCTTCTACTTTAGCTATGGCAGTTTTTATATCTAAAACCTTACTAGCCTCACACATCCTAAGCACACATAAAAGTAAGCAAAAGTCACTATCGCTATCGTTTTGCAAATCATATCTTGCGTCATTTATGATGCGTAAGTATCTAGTAGCTAGCTCTAAAGGAAGCTCTAGATTAGTAACCTTAGTTTTTATAAAAAAAGCTAGTTCATCTATAACCATCTGAGCTTCATACTCTCTAACGCTTAGTACAAACTCCCTAGCCTTTTGCATATCCCCACTACTAAGGATTAAAAAAAGTGAGTCAAATACACTAGGATTAAGCGCACCTATCATAGTAGAAACTGCTTCTACGGTTAGATTTTGCTTGCTGTAGATTATGGCTTGTTCTAGCATAGTTAATACGTCTCTAACTGATCCGCTTTGAGACTTTAAGATAAGATTTAAGGCTTCTTCAGAGTAACTAACTTTTTCTTTTTCTAAGATATTTTTTAAGTGGGCTAAAAGCTTGATATTTGAAATCTTTTTAAATCTATAGTGCTGGGTTCTACTTAAGATAGTAGCTGGCATCTTTAAAGGATCAGTAGTAGCAAGGATAAATTTTACATAGCTTGGAGGTTCTTCTAAAGTTTTTAAAAGAGCATTAAATGCCTCTTTAGTAAGCATATGCACTTCATCGATTATAAAGATCTTAAAGCGCCCTAAAGCAGGTCTATACTTAGTTTGTTCTATCAAGTCTCTTATATCATCTATCTTTCTATTACTAGCACCATCCATTTCTATGATATCTGGGTGGTTGCCCTTTAAAGCTAGTAGGCAGTTATCACAAATACCACAGGGGTTAGAAGATATACCTTTTTCACACTCTAAACTTCTTGCCATGATGCGTGCACTTGAAGTCTTACCGCTTCCTCTAAGGCCGCTAAAAAGATAGGCATTTGATACCTTATTAGAATCTAAACTAGCGCTTAAAGTAAGGCTTACACTTTCTTGTCCTATAAGCTCGCTAAAAAGCACTGGGCGATATTTTAAAGCTAGATTAGTGCTTAGGTTAGATAAAGAATCTTTATTAGTAGTATCTTTTAAAGACTTAGATTCTAAAGGAATTTTAGCTTCTTGTTCTAAAGTTCCCATACCAAATATGCCAGATTCTAAGCCTATAGGCTCTTCTATCAAGTCTAAGTTTTCTATCTCATTAGAATCATAACTATTTGAAGTATCTTGCATCTTTGTAAAACCCTTTTTGTTTAATTATAACATTTTGCCCTTATTGGTTTTTTTAGTCTTTTAAAACGTAACTAAAACCAGTTTTTGGCTCTAAAACTATCTTAAAGTTAGCAAGACTTATAGAGCCTGCCCTTAGTCTTTCTTGACTTCCCCCACAGTAAACTCTCCCCAAGCTATCAAAGTAGAATCTAGAGCTTTCTCTTTCAAAGCAGTTTGCATTACTACTTATCATAATAGTTTGAATGCCTAGAGATTCTTTTAAGCGATAGTTAAAGTGGGCGTTATTTCTACAAAAGGCTGCAATGTTAGTGTTGTTATACCCACTTAAACACTTAGCACTTAAAGCATCAAGGGCTAATACATCCCCAGCCATAGGCCTCATATCATAGTGCGTAGTCCTTACATTTCTTGGAGTGTCTTTATATATAGACATGCTATTTTCAGTATAAATACCACCTAGATGAAACTGAAGCTGCCACATATGGGGTGTAAAGGAGTTAAAAAGTACGTCAGAATTTAAACTAGGTATGTTAGGAGAGATGCTAAGTGTACTAACTGGAGTAAGATTAGAATCTACTAAGGCCATACCTCTAGCTCTATGCATAGCATAGGCTATGCTTTGAGTAGCAAGGCTAGTATTAAAAGTACTTAGCCTAAAATAAAACAAAACACTAACTGTAAGCACTGAGAATATAGCTAAGATACTAACTAACTCTAAAAGTCTCACTTTAAAAACTCCTTTTTAAAAACTCTTATTTTTAAGGTTGTCTCTTTATAGGCTTTACCTCATAGATATGTATTATCTCTCCTAAGTATTTTATAACTATAGCATTTTCAAAAGTCTTGTTTTTACGCGGATAAAAAGGCTCTAGCTTATATCTATCTCCATTAGAGATACCATAAAACTTTAGCCTTTCTCTTAGTGTATCACTATAAACTTGTATGTGAGTTATGCCCATAGCCTTAAGATCGTGTGCTATTTCTTTTGCTTCGTAAAAAGAGTAGGCAAAGTTTGGCTCTTTGGTGAAAAGATAAGTTATTTTATTGCCAAGTAAAAGTGCAGTTGATAGAAATGCTACTATTAAGATGATAACTAGTCTAAAAGTATAAGCCCTTGCATAAACCTTTAGTCTTAATCTTATATCTGAGAGTATCTTAACTACTAAAAGAGGAAGTCCTACTAAAAGTGGTGGGAAAAAAGATTCTATATCTATTTCTTGTCTAGTAGAAAGAAGTAAGATAAAAATGATACCTACAAAAGGGATAAGATTTAAAAGTGTAGCCTTACTTAAAACGCTATCATAAATCGCGTAGCAATAATAGATAAATAAAAGAGGAGAAAGCAGCATAGCAAAAAGCCCTAAGGTATCTAAAAAGTAAGCCTCTGGAACTCCTCTTATAGGTGAAAATATGTACATATTGATACCAAAAAAGACTATGGAGAAAACTAATATTTTTATATTTTTAAAAATTAGCCCATAGAAAAACAAAGATAACAAAAGCACAGCCCCACTAGAATCTAAAAAAGATATAACTATAAAAAGCACATAGCTTATATGTCTAAAATAAAGCTTTAAAAACACTATAAGCAAAGTTATAAGCAAGATGATAGAAGACTTTGAGACTAAGAGGGCTATGATGTTAACACCTGGGATTAACATAAATATAAAAACTACTAAGAGGGCATCTTCTTTGCGTCTTACAACCTTTAGAGAGATAAGATAAAGCAAGGTTGTATTTATAATATGAAGGATTAAAAAAGGCACTCTTAAAGCAAAGTCATTATGTCCAAAGAACTCTATAGAAAGGTTTGCTATATAAGCTGGAAGAGAGTTATCTTTAGCCACAAGCAAGGCTTCTTTATAATAGATACTTATCTCATTTATCATCACAAGTAAGATAATCACATGCAAGGTTAAAAGCACTAAAAAGTAAAAATGATTTAATAAATCACATCTAGTCTGCTGCAAGCGTAATTGAAATATCTTCACTTGAAATCTTTAGCGTTTAAGTGAGTTTTTCTAATGATTGTTTCACTCTTCCTCTTCTTCCATAGAGGCAACTATTTGCTTATAAAGCTCTAAGCTTTCTAATGCATCTTTTTCATCCATCTTAGAGATAACATAGCCTATATGAAGTAAGACATATTCTCCTATATTTACTTCATCTTCCATTAGGTCTAAACTAGCACTTCTTTGAACTCCCATAGTATCAAGCATAACAGAGTTTGCATCTTTATCTATGGATATGATTTTTGATGGTATGGCTAAACACATGATCTTTCCTTTAATTAGCTTTAAAGTTATTTAAAAATATAGGTTGTTGTATAGTTTTTATCTTTAGATTCTAGAAGAAAGTTTACAAAAGTTTTAAGACTTTCATCCTTAGTATTTACTTCAAAAAGAGGCACATTAGCTCTAAGTGAGTTTAAATCTTCCCTAACCCTATCTATACTAAAATCAAAATAAGGCTTTAAATCACACTTTGTTATAACTAAAGCATCAGCACACATAAACATACTTGGATATTTTAGTACCTTATCATCCCCTTCTGGCACACTTAAGCAAACTACATTTATATTAGCCCCCAAGTCATAGCTTGCTGGACAGACTAGATTCCCTACATTTTCTATAAAGATAAAATCTAGGTCTTTAAAACTAGACTGAGATGCCATAACAGGCAAGATATCTTCTATCATCCTAGCTTCTAAGTGGCAAGCTTCTCCAGTAGTTATCTGCCTAGCTAACACCCCTTGCTTTTCTAGTCTTAAAGCATCTCTATTAGTCTCTAAGTCACCTTCTATCACGCAAAACTTTAAATCTTTGTATTTACTTAGCTTTTCAAGCATAGATGTTTTTCCACTTCCTGGTGAGCTCATAAAATTAACTACATATTTATTATTATCTTTATAAAAAGTCCTTAGTCTACTTGCTACCATGTCGTTTTGACTTAGCACTCTTTTGGCAACTTCAATATTTATCATTTTTATATCCCTTGCTTTTAGTCAAAATAGTTTTATTTACCACCACTTTTACAGTTGCATTATATTTAAGTTAAAATCATATTACATTTAGTTTACAACAAAGGATGATTATATGAAAGTACTTCTTCTTAAAGATGTAGTAAGTCTTGGAAAAGCCGGAGATATAGTAGAAGTAGCAGGAGGTTACGCCCAAAACTTCCTTATCCCAAAAAATCTAGCAAAGCTTGCTACTAATGAAGTTATAAACAAATACAAAGCCGACATCAAAAGAAAAGAAGAAAAACTAGCCCTTGAAACTCAACTTGCTAAAAATCAAGCAAAAGAGTTAGAACATATCAAATTAACTATGGCAAAAAAAGTAGGTAGCAACAATCATCTTTTTGGCTCACTTACAAAAGATGAAGTAGCTAGCGAGCTAGAAAAACAACATAGAATCGTACTAGATAAAAAAAATCTTGAAATCCCTCCTATAAAAACTCTTGGAACCTATGAAGTAGTTGCCAAACTTGGGCATGGGCTAAATGCTAGCTTTAAGGTAGAAGTCATTCAGGAGTAATTGGCTTATTTAGTGTTATAATATGTAACAACGCAAAAGAGCTTTTTACAAATATGTGAATTTTTTACTAGTATGGTTACAGATTCTATATAATTTGGAGCTATGCTAGTAGAAGACTTTTTAAAAAAACGAAGATAAATTTTGCATCATCCCCATTTACGAAAGGTGAGTAAGCAGTTTATGGAAAACCCAAAAGATATGATAAGACTAGAAAATGTAAATAAGACATTTGGCAGCGTACACGTTTTAAAAGATGTTAACCTAACAGTGACTGAAGGTGAAAAATTAGTGATAATAGGCCCTAGTGGAAGCGGAAAAAGCACGACTATTAGATGCATGAATGGTCTTGAAGAAGTAACTAGTGGCAAGGTTATAATAGAGGGCACAACCATCACTCATAAAAACAAACTTGAAATCTGCAGACGATACTGCGCTATGGTGTTTCAGCACTTTAATCTCTACCCTCACATGACAGTTTTAGAAAACTTAATCTTAGCGCCTATAAAAGTCAACAAACGCAAAAAAGATGAAGTGATAAAAGAAGCTTATAAATACCTAGAAGTAGTAGGACTAACAGATAAGGCTAAGGTTTATCCTCAAACTCTAAGTGGTGGTCAACAACAAAGAGTGGCTATAGCAAGGGCTTTGGTTTCGCAAAAAGAGATCATTTTGTTTGATGAACCAACCTCTGCCCTAGATCCAGAGACAGTTCAAGAAGTTTTAGATATCATGTGTAAGATCTCGAAAGAAACAACAACTACTATGGTAGTAGTTACTCACGAGATGGGATTTGCAAAAGAAGTGGCTGATAGGATAGTCTTTATGGAAGATGGCAGGATCATAGAAGAAGCCAAACCTAAAGACTTTTTTGAAAACCCAAAAAGCGAGAGGACAAGAAGCTTTTTAAGTAAGATTCTAACTCACTAAGTTCAAACCAATATTTAAGGAGAAAGCATGAAGTTATTTGGCAAATTAAATGTATTAAAAACAGCTACATTAGCACTAGCACTAGGAGTTTTTTTAGTAGCTTGTAGTAATGAAGCAGGTAAGTCTCAAGACACCCAAGCCAACATTAAAAAAAGAGGCGAGTTAGTAATAGGCGTTAAAAAAGACGTGCCTAAGTTTGCCTTACTAGATCAAAAAACTGGAAAGATAGAAGGTTTTGAAGTTGATGTTGGTAAGCTTTTAGCAAAAAGCATACTAGGTGATGAAAACAAAATCAAACTAGTACCAGTTACTGCTAAAACTAGAGGACCTTTATTAGATAATGGAACTCTAGATGCAGTAATAGCTACTTTTACTATTACACCAGAAAGAGAGAAAGTTTATAACTTTTCAAGCTCTTATTATCAAAGTCACGTAGGTCTATTAGTCTTAAAATCTAATAACTTTAAAAGCTTTAAAGATTTAAATGACAAAATAATAGGCGTAGCTCAAGGTGCCACAACTGCTAAGGCACTAGAAGCAGCAGCAAAACAAGATGGTATAAAAGTTAAGTTTCAAGAGTATCCTGACTATCCTTCACTTAAAGCAGCCCTTGATAGCAAGAGAATAGATGCATTTAGCGTTGATAAAACTATACTTCTAGGCTATGTTGATGATAAAAGTGAGATCTTGCCTGATAACTTTGAAAGTCAAGACTATGGAATCGTTACTAGAAAAAATGATCAAGCTTGGAGCGACTACGTAGATAACTTCGTTAAAACTCATAAAGATGACATTCAAAAACTTGAAGAAAAGTGGGGTGTAGTGCAATAATGGGTCCTTTTGCTTTAGACAAATGGATAGATACATTTCAACACATCAATGTGTTCTTAAGTGGATTCGCCTATACATTAGGCGTTTCTATTCTTGCCATCATTATAGCTATGATAATGGGGACTATAAGTGGCCTTATGGCCACTGGCAAGATAAGAATCTTAAGATGGTTATCTCGTATATATGTTGAGTTTTTTCAAAACACCCCTCTTCTTATAAACCTTTTCTTTTTATACTTCGTGCTTCCTAGGATTCCTTACGTTGGTGTAACTCTTGATGTCTTTACTCTAGGAGTTATAGGTGTAGGCGTATATCATGGAGCTTATATGAGTGAAGTTATAAGAAGTGGTATAACATCTATACCAAAAGGGCAGTTTGAAGCTAGTTATACTCAAGGCTTTAATTACGCACAAAAGATGTTTTATGTCATCTTACCTCAAACTAAAAAGATAATCTTGCCTCCTACTGTTAATCAGATAGTAGCACTAATAAAAAACACCTCAGTACTAGCCATAATCTCTGGTGCTGAGCTTATGTATAACGCAGATAACTATGCTCAAAGTAGTCTAAACTATGCAACTGCTTATATAGTAGCAGGAGTACTTTACTTTATAGTGTGCTTTATCATAGCCTTTGTCGCAGGTCGCTATGAAAAGAAACTAAAACAAGCCCATTTAGCAAGATAGGGAGGAAAGATAGATATGACTTTATTTGACTTTACTACGCTTTTAAAAGGGCTAGGACTTAGTATCATCATGGCATTTTGTGCGGCAGTTGGGGCTATCATATTTGGAAGTGTCCTAGCGGTTATGAGAAACTATGGGCTAAAGTTTGTAGCAGGTATTGCAACTACTTACATAGAAATCTTTAGAAACACACCTTTACTTCTTTGGATGTATGCGGCGTGTTTTGTTTTGCCTATACTTATACCTATACCTGCAAACTATGCTGTGCTTGGAACTATAGGCTTGTTTTTATATACAGCTTCAGTTATGGCAGAGATCATTAGAGGTGGGTTAAACTCTATACCTAAAGGACAGTTTGAAGCTAGCTATTCTCAAGGCTTTGGAAGAGTGTTTACACTTTTTTATATTATCTTCCCACAGTGCTTTAGGAAAGTAACTCCAACTATACTTTCTCAGTGCATAACAACTTTGAAAGATACTTCTTTTCTAGCTGCCCTAAATGTTGCCGAGCTTACTAATGCTAGTAAAGATATCTTAAGTAGACTTACTACTTTTAAAGATATAGTATTAGTATTTTTCATAGTAGCTGCACTTTACTTTATAGTATGTTTTGCTTTATCCTTAAGTGTTAGATATTATTCAAGTCGCAATAAAATAACACATTAACTAGCCTTTGTAAGACCCTTTATACAGGGTCTTCTAGCTAAGCTATGCTTAAAAGTAAGTACATTAATGTGAAAAAGCAAGGATAAAAAGGTAATACATGAAGGTTTTTCACCTATCTCATATAGATTTAGATGGTTATGGCGCACAGATGGTTGCCAGTGAATTTTTTAGCGACATAACTTTTTTTAATGCAAACTATGGACGTGAAGTAAGTGCTAGAATAAACTCTATCCTTTCTTTACTTCCAACTCCAAAAGCAACTAGTTCTACTAACTCTTCAAGCTTTGAAGGACGTATCAACCTAGCTGCCCTAACTTCACAACAAGAAAGTCCAAAAAATAATGAAAAATATCTTATCTTAATAACAGACTTAAACCTAACTATGCAAGAGTGCAAGTTTTTAAGTCAAAAAATCAAAGATCTCAAGCTAGCTGGGCTTGATGTAAGCTTAGTCTTACTAGATCACCACGCAACCGGTGAAGAGTGTGCTAAAAACTACTCTTGGTACAACCTAGATATAAATAGATGTGCTACTAAGATAACTTTTGATTACTTGCTAGAGCACTATAAGCTACTTAACCCAGAAAGCCTTACTTGGCTTACTCCAGTAGTTCAGATGATAAACTCAGTGGATATATGGAAAGAAGAGGAGTTTGGCTTTGAGTTTGGTAAAGTTGCTTTAAACATGATAGCTTCAAGCAATGAACTAAATCGCATGATGTTTGATAAAGAAGATAGAGCCTTAAAACACACCCTTATAAGAAAGACTAAAGACTACTTAAAACAATCTAGTGAAGGCTTAAATATAAATGGCATGGCTTTTGATGAAGTAAGATTTGATAATGACTTATTTTTCATAAAAAAAGAGCTTTTTGAAGGAGATGCCAAAAGTGAGACTATGGGAAACATTCTAGCTAGATATCAAGTCTCACTTTTAAGCAAACAAAAGCAAAGATGCACTGTTAAGTACAAAGACAAAATTGGCTTTTTAAGCTATGGGGTTGGTAATATCAGCATACTGGCTAATACTTTCTTAAACACTAATCCAGAGTTTGACTTTTATATGGATGTAAGCCCTAGGGGTAATGTAAGCTTAAGGGCTAATGGCAACTGTGATGTAAGTGCTTTAAGCCAAGTTTGTTTTAATGGTGGTGGACATAAAAATGCAAGTGGTGGCAGGATAGATTCTTTTAAGGAATCTTTTTTCTATGATGATATAAGAGAGCAAATCCAGGGGCATTTATCTATGAAAGATGAGTGGGAGCTTTAAAGTCATAGACTAGAGGATAAGATATGCAAAAAGACACTGTTTTTCAAACTGATGAGATACAGATATTTGAGTTTAATCAAGCTATAGCTAATGTCTTTGATGACATGCTGCTTAGATCTATCCCCTTTTATAAAGAGGTTATAGCTTTAAGTATAGAGTTTTTAAAGCACTTTATTAAAGAGTTAAATGCTAAAGGAAAAGAGTGCGTAGTCTATGATCTAGGGTCTTCAACTGGTAACTTTTTGTTTGAATGTGAGCGTATATTTAAACTTGAAGGCTTAAGGGCTAAACTTATAGGTATAGATAACTCTAGTGCTATGGTTCAAAAAGCTAGGCTTAAGGCAAAAAGTTTGGAATCTAATATAGAGTTTTTAGAGTTAGACTTAAAAGATATCACTTTTCAGACAAAAGATACAAACTTTATCATCTCTCACTATACATTACAGTTCTTGTCTCCTGCCATAAGGAAAGATGTAGTTAAAAAGATATGCCTTGCTTTAAGTAAAGATTCCATCTTTTTAATGGGAGAAAAGATTAAAAGTAATGACTTAAATCTAGATTCCTTACTTACAAAAAAGTATTATGAGTACAAAGAAAAACAAGGCTACTCTAAGGCTGAGATTTATAGAAAAAAAGAAGCCTTAGAAAATATACTTATACCCTTTAGTGTAGAAGAAAATGAAACCATGCTAAAAGAAGCGGGCTTTAGGCACGTAGAGATACTTTTTAAGTGGCTAAACTTTACTCTCTTTTTGTCCACAAAATAAAAAAGGAAAAACATGTTAGAGTTATATAACTTGCTAGATAAACTAAGCCCTTTTAACACTCAAGCTAGTTGGGATAACTCAGGGCTAAATGTAGGAAGTTTAGAATCTAAACTAGATTCTAAAAAGATATATCTTGCACTAGAAGCTGACTTAAAAGTAGCTAGTAAGATACAAGAAGATAGTCTTTTAATAACCCACCACCCTCTAATCTTTAGCAAACTAAAATGCATAGATACTAGCATGCACCCTGGTAATGTCATAAAAATGCTTATACAAAAAAATATCACCTTAATAAGCATGCATACTAACTTTGATCTAAGTCACTTAAATAAAGCCTTTGCTTTAAAGCTTGGTTTTAAAGACTGCAGTGAAAAAGACTATGTCTTAAGTAAAGAAGTTGATATGGACTTTGATACTCTAGCCTTAGGACTAAAAGAAAGGCTAGGCCTAGAAGTTTTACAAGTTTGCAAGGCTAGCACCCACATCACTAAGGTAAATATAACTTGTGGAAGTGGTATGAGCTCACTTAGTGCTTGCAAGGCTAATGAGTGCCTTATAACTGGTGATATAAAGTATCATGATGCAGTAAATGCCCTTGCTAATAAAGTAAGTCTTATAAACGTGCCCCACTATTTTTCTGAAGAGATTTTTGGTGAAGTACTTGATTTGGAATTGCGAAAATTTGGCATAAAAGCTATAATTATAAGTTCACAAAACCCACTAAGCTACATATAATCACTTAAAAAGGAAAATTGATGAATATCAACCTATCTCAACTTATAAGTATTAGTCAACTAGATAAAGAAATAGACGCCTTAAGCCCCGCCATAGAAGCAAAAAGAAGCACATCTTTGAAGCTGAAAAAACAAGAAGAAAAATACCTCAAAGAGATAGAAGATTTAAACGCTAAGATAGAAGATGCCAACATAAGGATAGCTAGGAATGAGCAGTCTTTAAAAGAGCATGAAGAAGCCCTAGAAGCCAATCTTGCAAAAGCAAAAGCTGCAAAAAGCGATAAAGATCTAAAAAATATGCAAATAGATGATGACTTAAGTCGTGAGCAGATAGAAAGGATAGCTCAAGAGCAAGTTGATTTAGATAAAAGAAAGATTGAGTATCAAGAAAGCATAAACTCAATCCAAAAACAAATAACTAATCTAGTAAGTGATATACAAGAAGCTGAAGAGACTATTAATAACGACATAGAAGAGATAAAGAAAAAACAAGCTGTGTTTTATAACAAAAAGCAAGAAATCATCATGAAGATAGATAAAAAGATTCTATCCTTTTATGAAAAGATCAAAAAGTGGGCTGGTAATACAAGTGTAGTTCAGATAAAAAGAAATGCCTGCGGGGGCTGCTTTATGAAACTTAGTGATAAAGTGTGTTCTGAAGTGATGTATGGAGATAGCATAAGCACTTGCCCACATTGTGGCAGAATCCTCTATGCCATTAAAGAAAGAGAAGCTGAAAGTGCTAAGTAGGCTTAAGAGTTTATGAGTAAAGATTTTAGATTCTAAGATAGTGATAACTTGCTACTACTTTACTTTATACTAGCAAGTCTTATCCACCTTCTAGCCCTCCCTTTTTTACTTTGTCTTTCATTTAAGGCAAAGTATAGGCTAAGTTTTAAAAAACGTTTTTTCCTCCCAACCAATCTTAAAAATGTCCATTTTGACTACTGGATGCACGCTTGCAGTGTAGGTGAAGTAGCCTCACTAAGTCCTATTATAAAAGCTATAGGTGATAAAAAAATACTTCTTAGTGTTATAACTCAAACTGGCTTCAAAGAGGCCTCAAAACGCTACGCAAATAGCAAACAAGATATAACTATCATTTTCTTGCCTTTTGAAACCTTGCTGCCATTTATCACACCAAAAACTACAAAGCTTTTAGTCTATGAAGCAGAGCTTTGGCCTATGCTTTTTTTCTGTGCTAAAAAAAAGGGAGCTAAAACTAAACTAGTTAATGCACGTATATCATTAAAAAGTTTTGGACGCTATAAGAAAGCAAGCTTTTTTTATAAGATGATTTTTAGCTATATAGATTCTGTCCTGGCTCAAAGTAAAGATGATGAAAAAAGACTAAAAGAACTAGGAGCTAAAAATATAAAAGTTATAGGTAATATAAAAGCCCTAAGTGAAATAAGTCCAACTAAAACCTACACAAAACCTCTTAAAAAAATACTCTGTGCTGCAAGTACTCATGATGGGGAAGAAAGGTTAGTTTTAGAATCTTACTTTGAGCTTAAAAAAGAAGGTCTTTTAAGGGAGTATATGCTAGTTTTAGCACCACGTCACCCTGAGCGTTTTAAAGAGGTTTATAATCTTGCTAAGACTTACTCAAGCACTAAGCTTTTTAGTGAGTTTCCAACTTCTATACTTCCTAGCTTTAATATAAAAGAAGATATCTTGCTAGTTGATACGCTAGGTGAGTTAGTTAATATTTACAATATAAGTGAAGGTGTGATACTTGGAGGGAGTTTTGTTAGCGTAGGCGGTCACAATCCACTAGAGCCTGCAACCTTCCACGTAAAACTTATAAGTGGGAAAGAGATATATAATCAACTAGAACTTTTTAAACTAGTAGAAAATGCCCTGCTTATAGATAAAGAAGAGCTTTATATAAGTTTTAAAAAACTAGATTCTATAAAGCCCTCTTATATAAAAGAAAACAAGAAAGAATCTTTAAACGAGATCCTTTCTTGATGCATGCCTTAATACACGCACGCCCTACTCGTCTTGAAACTCTTGTAAAGTTTCAAGGTGCATCCTTATCTCTTCTATCATAGCTTTAAAAGCTTCTACGTTTCTGTTGTCAACTTTGTCAAAGTGACTTTCTAACTCATCTAAGTTATCTTGAATCTGGGCTATAGATAAAAGAATGTCCTCTTTTATAATCTCATCCATGCTTTCTCCTTTTTAAATTAAGCCTACCAACGCCTTAGCTCGTTTATAAGTTTCATTAGCGATGCTTTCTACTTCAGCTTGAGACTGATAAAGCACTTTTTCTAAGTAAGCCTTATCATTTATCAGTCTGAAATATTCTTCTCTGATCGGCAGTAGTCTATCTATAATCTTTTGACTTAAAGCTTCCTTAAATTTACCGTAGTTTGGAAAGTTAAGCACTATTTCCTCCCTTTTCTCACCACTTAGTGCTTCATAAATACACAAAAGATTATAAATGCCCGGCCTAGTTTCATCAAAGGCCAAAAAGCCCTTATCATCAGTAGTGGCCTTTTTTATCTTTTTAACTATGTCATCATCACTATCTAAAAGTGATATAGAGTTGTACTTAGACTTGCTAGACTTACTCATCTTAGAGGTTGGATCATCTAAGGCCATAACGCGCGCACCAACTTTTGGAATCATAGGCTCTGGTACTACAAAACACTCTCCATATCTTTCATTAAATCTTTGTGCTACGTTTCTTGCAAGTTCTAGATGCTGCTTTTGATCATCTCCTACTGGCACAAGATTAGTATCATAAAGCAAGATATCAGCAGCCATTAAAGCTGGGTAGTTAAAAAGACCTACATTAATATCTTTTGGATTTTTAGCTGACTTATCTTTAAACTGTGTCATGCGGTTCATCTCACCCATAGGGATGTTGCAATCTAGTATCCAAGAAAGAGCAGGATGTGCGTCAATAGTGCTTTGTATAAAAAGCTTAGACTTTTTTGTATCTATCCCACAAGCAAGCAGCATAGCGCAAAGCTCAAAAGTCTTAGTTTCTAGAATCTTTGGATCTTGATAAACAGTTATAGCATGACTATTAACTATGCAGTAGATGTTGTCATATAAGTCTTGACTATCAACCCAGTTTTTTATAGCTCCAAGATAGTTACCTAAATGTATATCTCCAGTTGGCTGTATGCCTGAAAAAACTCTTTGTTTTTTTGCTTGTTTGTTCACTTACTCTCCTTTAATCAAAAAGTGATTATAACTTTTAGCGTATATAACACTTGCATGCTTTTTAAAAAACTCACACACAAAACTAGATTCTATAATGCTATCTTTACCACCTAAGATAATATAAATCCTAGCCTTACTAGCTATATCTTTTAAACCTTCATAACTATAGTTTAAAAGGCTTTCTAGCTCCTTAGTGCTACCTAGTTTTATGTACCTACTAACATCTACATCATCTAGCATATAGTTAGTAACATTCATATCTTTTTGTACTTTAATGCCTGCGCGCCCTAAAAAACTATCCATATATTTAAATGCATCTTTTTTAAAAAGAGCAAGCTGCATGGCTTTAAACTTAGAATCTTTAGCACTAAAAAGTGCTGGTGAGATAAGCACTAAGTTAGTTACCCTCTCTCCTTTTTGAATCTTACTTAGCGCTAGGCTAAAAGCCTCATTTGCTCCCTTACTAAAGCCTACTATATCAAAGTCACCTTGAAAGTTATCTATGCAAAATGGTGAGTTAGAGAAAAAAGACTTTGTAAAAAATCCACTCTTAAAAAACTCGCTTTCTCCTTGCAAGCAAAAACCTGAAAAATAAGTCATCCTACTATCTTTGCTATATCAGCTTTTGTAAGTTTTTCTTTTTCTAACAACTCACTAGCTATACTTGCTATATGATCCTTATTAGCATAGATAAAGTCTTTATGTGTCTCAAGGGCGGAGTTAAGGATTTCTAACATGTCATTATTATCAGTTAAAAGCCTACTAGCCATGCCATAAACTTCACACATCTGCTTAGCAAGATTCTTAGCTAAGCTTAAGTCATCTTTTGCAGCGATTAAAGGCTCTAGGTTATAGACTTCTAAGCCTAGATTCCCACTTAAAGCAATCTTAATCTTATTTAAAATATCTGACTTGCTAGCGTGATTTGGCAAGGTGCTAGAGATGACATTTTGTATCAAAGAGATCTTTTGAAACTCATCATCAAGCCAGTATAAAGAAAGTGCCTTACTAGCGTTATATATAGCCATACTTTTTTTCTGACTTAAATCAAGACTAGCTTCTTTTTTCTTACCCATAACTATCTTTTCACTAGCATAGGTGATATCTTGCATATTTATACTAGCTCTATTATGTCTTAGTGCATTAAGTGCTGCTTCATTTATAAGACTTGAAAGACTAGCTCCACTAAAACCAACACACATCTTAGCAACTTCTTTTATATCTAGCTCATAGCTTTTATCTTTTAGATAAACCTTTAATATCTCTTCTCTTTCGCTTAAATCAGGCAAGTCAACTATAACGCGCCTATCAAAGCGTCCACTTCTTAAAAGTGCACTATCTAGTACTTCAAGCTGGTTAGTAGCAGCTATAACTATAACGCCACTTCGCTCTTCAAAACCATCCATCTGAGTTAAAAGCTCATTTAAAGTAGCTTCTCTTTCATCATTTCTATTATTCCCCCTAGCCTTACCTACTGCATCTATCTCATCTATGAAAATAATTGAAGGTGCGTGTTGCAAAGCTTTTTCAAAAAGACTTTTAACCCTCTTTGCGCCCATACCTACATAGATTTGCACAAAGCTACTTCCACTTTGATAGAAAAATGGCACTCCTGCCTCGCCTGCAACAGCTTTAGCTATCATAGTTTTTCCAACTCCTGGAGGCCCTACTAAAAGCACGCCTTTAGGAAGTTTGATGTTTAAGTCTTGATATTTTTTAGGATTTTTAAGATAGTCTATAACTTCTAAAAGCTCTTCTTTTACTTCTTTAATGCCTGCTACATCATCAAAACTTACGTTGCTTTTAGTCATAGATATATTTTCACCTAAGATTGGGTCTTCTTTGTGCTTTAAACCTTCATTTATCATACTTCTATACTGGGCTAGGTGTTCTTCTTTTTTTCGATTTATCTTTCTTTTTAGCTTATACATATAAATTAGATAAGCTATAACTAAAAGTAACACTATCCCTAAAAATATACTACTTACAAAGCTAGTAAGCACATCTTCTTTAGGATTTATATCAACACCTTGTAAGTTAAGGCTAGTTAGGTTTATAGAATCTTTTTTTACTTTATAGACTATGTTATTTTTCATATAAAAAAAGTCATAGTTTTTTGTAACTTCTATCTTACTAGGCCTGTGACTTGCTAAAACATCCTTTACAAAGTCCCCATCTACTGGGATAGACCTGTCCTTAAAGTAAAGCACAAGGGCAAGGATGATGACGATTATGATAGCAACTATGGCTACAAATATGTTTTTATTCTTCACATTCACTTCTTAAGTGCCTCCTATATTTAAGCTAGTAGTATGCACATACTTTGGTAACTCAACCCTTGCATCTATTAAAGGTAGATTGTAAACAACTAAGGCATTTTTGTTCATTAAGTTTATATAAAAGTTTTCATCACTGTTAAAAAGCCCATCTTGAGAAAGTAAAATCCTAACTAAAAAATCTCTCCCTAAAGTCTCTAAGTTAGAATCTAAGGCTTTTAAAAAAGCGCTTTTATCAGAGTGTAGACACTTTATAGCTACACTTAAGGAAGAAAGCTCTCTTGCTAGTGCTTTAAAACGCAGCTCATCTTCAATATATAAGGTGCATTTAGTATTTAAAATATTAGCGATTATTAAGATAATACCAGCTTGTAATAAGTCATCTTCCTTGCTTACAAAAAGCATGATAGGTAGTGGGCGCTTACACATAGCCTCTTTACTTTTAGAATCTAGTATCTCTAAATCCTGCATAAACCTACTAGCATACTCAAAAAACTCACAACTTAAAGACCGCAAAAACTCTAACTCATACTCATTTAAAATCCTACTAAGTGCGCCTATAACATCACAGTATCCACTCTTTTGACTTTTAAAGTTTAGTGTTTTTGGCAAACTAAAGTCTTCTAAAAGATAGCTAGATCCAAAAGGACTTAAAAGCCCTGGCTTATGATCTTGATAGCTAAAGCTTTCTAGTTTGTATTCTAATCTTACATTAATATTAACATTAGTCTTAAAGCCTTTTATAACTAGATCTTGTTCTCTTTTGCTATAACTAAAAAGCGAGATACTTCCTAATTCTAAATCTTTTTCTTTTTGTATAAACTCTTCTAAACTTGCCCTAAAAACTTCTATCTTAAATGCCTCTTGCAAGATAGAAAAGTAAGAGTTAGCATAGATAGCTTTTATATTTTTATTAGTTATAAGTGCATAGTTTATACACATAAGGGCTAAGTTTATATCACTAGTATCACTTACATATATAACATTAGGCACTAAAGAAAAAGCTTTTATATCACTAACTAAGTTAGTAAAGCTACCCTCTTCACAAAGACTTAAATACTCCTCTTTAGACCTAAAAGCTAAAGTAGTAGCATCAAGTTTTATGGGTGCTTTTTTTATGTATAAGTTTGGTTTGTTTTCTTTTAGCTTAGATTCAAAAACCATAAAAGCACATAGCTCTAGAGCCTCACTAAAGACACTACTTAGCACCCTAGTTAGTTTGGAATCTTTTAAAACTAAAATATTGCCATTTAGTAAATTTACTATAACTAGACTTACTAGCTCTTCTAGATTAAGATTAGATTGCAAACTTACTAGCTTGTAGGGATTAAAGGCTATATTACTAGAAACTTCACGCATCCTTTTATATCTATAAGCATAAAAATTGAGTATATCAACCACGTTATAAACTAGCTCGCTAACTATGAAGCTTGAAGTATCATATAGCTCATATAAACTAGTAAAAAAAGATTCTAAGTTTTTATCAAGGCAGTCTATGCATTTTTTAACTAGCAAGATTCTATTTTCCACGCTAGCTAAAAACGCTATATCACTTTTTAAATCTCTGCTAATCTCACACTCACTAAGCAAAGAACTAGGTTTTAGCCTATGTCTTAAGGCTACTTTAAAGTTTTCAAAATCATGTTTTAAAAGACTTCTTTTTGGAGCAAGAAAAGTTTTTGGAGGAGTATTAAAGCCCTTATAAACATCACTTTTTAAAACTTCACTACTCCTTTTTATGGTGTAGTTTTTAAGGTTAAGCATGGCAGTTTTTAATCTTTTGTGAAAAAAAGTTGTAACACTTGGGCTTAAAGTCTTTAAGGATAAAACTTTAAGGTTGTACCTTAGGGCTAGTTTTAAAAGGGCTGGATTAAGCATGGAATCTATCTCATAAATAAAGTCTTTTGAGATAGTATGGCTTAGATACATTATAGAGAGATCATTAGTTACTATATGAGTTTTTATCCCCTTACTAGCTAGCTCTCTAAGCGTGGCAAACAAACTAGCATATTTATTAATACCAGCTTTAAAATAAAGTGGGCCAGTGTCTTCTTTGTTCTCATAACAAACTAGCCTTAAAGCAAGCTTTATCTTGCTAGCTTTATAAACTTCTATGAAGCTAGCTACTAACTCACTAAGTGAGATAAGACTTATATCTATACTTAAGATAAGTTCTAGGTTTTTAGCCTCTACTAGCTTTAAAGCACTTAAGACTAGCTCAAAGTAGCCTTCTTCTATATTTAAAAGCACTCCTTTAGAATCTGCATTTTTCTCTGGCGTAGATTCTATATTTTTTAAACTACAAGCAAGCTCTTTTACAAAAAGCTCATCTTTTATAAACCTAGACCTACTTACTAGATGAAAGATATCTAAGAGTATAAAACTAACTCTTGCATCATTTAAGATCTCTTTATAGTACTCTAAGTCGCTACTTAGTCTTTCTTTAGAAAAAGGAAGATTACTAAGTACTTCTATAGCTAGAGGAAAGCTTTTCTCATAGCCTTTTAGTTTTAAGACTTTAAGATTTTTAAGTAGCAAACTTTTTGCCTTAGACTTCATAGTATGTTTTAGCAAGCCTAGAGGTAAAAGTCTAAGTGAAACTAAATACATCTGCAAGATATCAAAGCTGCTAAAAGGCTTAGTTTTTAGCAAGGTTGATAAGACATAACTTCTAAGGTTTTTTTTAAGATAAGACTTATTAGAAGAAAGCACATGGACATTTAGTAGCTCACTTATAAACTTATAGTCTTCTTCCCTAGTTTGTTTTAGCAGTCTAAGTGCCCTTAGTTCAAAAGGACTTAGTTTTTTTCTTGTAAAACTTAGCCATGCTTTTATGTCTACATCCTTTGTAGTGTTAGCTTTTATATTTTTAGAAATATCAGACATCTATCCCTCCTAACCTTACAAAGGACTGCTTTTTTATCATCTTTAAAGTTAGTTATAAAACTATCTTTGCCACTCTAGTAACTTCAAGGTTACTTAACTCTACTACATCATCTTTTTTAAGCTCTGCTAAAGTAAGTACTTTTCCATCCTTGCTTATCTCTACTAAACTATTAAGCTGCTTGTTTGCTGGGTTTAAATTAGTTAGGTTTGAGTTTAAAAGCTCTAATCTTTTTTCATACCCTCTAAATAAATCTTGCATAGCGTAGTTAAGTCTTTCTTTTTTTGAAGTAAGCAAGGCTAGCTTAGCTTCAAGCTTGGTTTTTGGGCTAAGTGAGGCAAGCTTAGAATCTAAGCTATTTAAAAGCATAAGTTTTTGAAGTAAGATGTTTTTAAAGGTATGTTTTAAGTTAGCTAACTTAGAGTTTAAAGCACTTTTTAGTGTAGCAGTCTCTGGTAGTATAAGCTCCATAGCAGCACTAGGAGTTGGTGCGCGAAGATCACTTACATAATCACTTATAGTGTAGTCTATCTCATGTCCTATGGCACTTACAACTGGAATCTTACACTTTGCTATAGCGTAGGCAACTTCCCTTTCATTAAAACACCAAAGATCTTCTATACTCCCTCCCCCACGGGCTAAAACTATAACATCAGCTCCTAGTTTATCAGCGAACTTAAGACTACTAACTATAGAATCTTTTGCGCTACTTCCTTGCATTAAAGTATCAAGCACATGCAGCCTAACTAGTGGAAAGCGTGCTTGTGCAACACTTTTCATATCCTGTAAAGCAGCCCCTGTGATAGAAGTTATCAAAACTATATCTTTTGGAATCATAGGAAGCTTTTTTTTGTTTTCAAATAAGCCCTTAGATTCTAACTCTAGCTTTAAGTCATCAAACATCTTTTTCAAAGCCCCTAGCCCATCCATGACAAAAGAGTAAACATTAATACTATAAGTGCCATTAGGTATATAACAGTTTAACTTTCCGCTTAAAACTATTTGCATGCCCTGGGCTAATCTAATAGTACTTTTTTGTGCATAGGACTTAAAAAACACACAAGATATAGAAGAAAACTCATCTTTTAAAGTGAAGTAAACATGGCCACTTGAATGATAAGTAACGCGAGAAACTTCGCCTTGAACGCTTACTTCTCCAAAATGTGCATCAAAGAGATTAGATATCTTTTTGTTTAGCTCTGTTACTTTTAGTGGCAAGTTTTTATCCTTTGAGATTAAAGGTCTAATTATACTTGATGTCCATGCATACGTGGTTTATAGTAAGGATATATTTCACCTGTGGCCCATTTAATTATTCTATACTTTAGTCTAATAGACTAAATAATAGTAAGTTTATGTATATAAGAATAGTTAGTCCTAAAAGCTAAGATTTATCAAAAATTAGCAAAATATTATATTAAGTGCTAATTTTGTTTACTAATTTTTAGCTATACTGCCCAGATATTTAAAAAGAGGTTTAAGTTACTACAAGAGGTTACTAGATGATAAGCAAGAAGATGATATTACTTAACAGTATTATTAAGCACTATATAGAGACTAAAGAGCCAGTTGGCTCTGAGACATTAAGGGTGCATCTTAGTGAAGATATCAAGATCTCTTCAGCTAGCATTAGAAACTACTTTAAAGCCCTTGTTAGTGAAGGTGACTTACTTATGCCTCATGCTAGTAGTGGTCGTATACCAACTGCTAATAGTGTCAAAAGATATCAAAAAACTAGCCTTGAACCTGTGCTTAGACAGCCTTTTAAGGGTGATAAAAAGCTTATGAGTAAGCTTAGTGAGATGTATAAAGTTTATGTTGTTATACATATTGATAGCAAAAATACTTTAGAAAATGTAGAAAACTTTAACTCCAAGTATCTAATCTTAGAGTTTAGTAAAGACCAAGTAGCACTTGATTTTTCTGATGCTTTATATCGCTTTGCAAACGAGATGATAGGGCTTAGTGCAGAAGAGATAGGTCATATAGCAAATAGCGTAGGAGCTTTTGTGCTAGGAGATAAACTAGGAAACTTGAAGTATGAAGTTTATAGATTTGGAAGTGAATATTTAATAGATCTTTTAAAAGGGGATGGCAAACTATATCTAGAGTTTTTAAGTGGAGAAGTGCTTTTAAAACATAGAAATGGAATCTATTTTAATGAACCTAGTTCTTTTAGCGAGTTTGCTTCATTTAGTAGTTTAGGGGCTATAGAAAGTTTTACTAGTTTTGAAAATCAAGCTAGAAACTTTCACATGTCTATAATCAATGACATCACATATCAAAATAAGGAGGCTAGGATGCTATGTTTTGGCAATTTATTTACGGATTATGAAGAGCTTTATAATCAAATATCTATCTAAAGAAAGGAGACTAAAATGCACAAAGATGAGACAAGTACTAACACAAGTAGTAATGAACAAGATATAACTAAAGAACAAGACCAAGTAAGCCCTGAAGAAAAAGCAAATGAGCATATAGATGCTTTAAAAGCCAAGATTAAAGAGCTAGAAGAGGCTAACCTTAGGACGCACGCTGATTTTGAAAACGTTAAAAAAAGGCTAGCAAGAGAAAAAGATAGTGCACTAGATTATGCTTATGAGGCTTTTGCTAAAGACTTATTAAGCGTTGTTGATGCACTAGAGCGTGCTTTAGAATCTGCAAAAGATGCAAATCAAGAAAGCATAGCTACAGGCATAAATCTAACACTTGATAATCTCTTAAAGGTTTTAGGCAAACATGGAGTTAGTAAGGTTGATTGCAGTGGAGAGTTTAATCCAAGCTTACATGATGGAATCATGCATGAAGTTAATGAAGCTAAAAAAGATGGTGAGATATCTCGCGTCTTGCAAGTTGGCTACACATATAAAGATAGAGTTTTAAGACCAGCAATGGTTTCAATCACAAAAAATTAAATTTAAAATAAGGAAAGAATATGTCAAAAGTATTAGGTATAGACTTAGGAACAACAAACTCAGCTATGGCTATCTATGAAGGCAATGAAGCTAAGATCATAGTTAATAAAGAAGGTAAAAACACTACTCCTTCAATAGTTGCTTTTACTGATAAAAATGAAATCCTAGTAGGCGAGGTAGCAAAACGCCAAGCTATCACTAACCCTAAAAAAACTATCTATTCTATAAAAAGAATTATGGGTTTAATGTTTAATGAAGAAAAAGCAAAAGAAGCAGAAGCTAGGCTTCCTTATAACATAGTAGATAGAAATGGCGCTTGTGCTGTTGAGATAGGCGATAAAGTCTACACTCCTCAAGAGATAAGTGCAAAAATACTAAATAAACTAAAAGAAGATGCAGAGGCCTACTTAGGTGAAAAGATAACTGAAGCAGTTATCACAGTACCAGCTTACTTTAATGATAGTCAAAGAAAGGCTACTAAAGAAGCAGGAACTATAGCTGGTCTTAATGTACTTAGAATCATAAATGAACCAACTGCTGCAGCCCTTGCTTACGGTCTAGATAAAAAAGAAGCTGAAAAGATAGTAGTTTATGACCTAGGTGGTGGTACTTTTGATGTGACTGTGCTTGAAACTGGTGATAAAGTAGTAGAAGTTTTAGCTACTGGAGGAGATGCTTTCTTAGGTGGTGATGACTTTGATAATAGAGTTATAGACTGGTTGGCTGAAGAGTTTAAAAGCGAAACTGGTATAGATATCAAAAAAGACATCATGGCACTTCAAAGACTAAAAGACGCTGCAGAAAATGCTAAAAAAGAACTAAGTAGTGCAACTGAGACTGAGATAAATCTTCCTTTTATCACAGCTGATGCAAGTGGCCCTAAACACTTAGTTAAAAAGCTAACTCGTGCTAAATTTGAAAGCCTAATAGATGACTTAATAGAATCTACTATCAAAAAAATAGGCGATGTTATAAAAGATGCTGGCCTTAAAACAAGCGATATAAGCGAAGTAGTTATGGTTGGTGGGTCTACTAGGATCCCTAAAGTTCAAGAAAGAGTAAAAGAGTTCATAGGTAAAGACTTAAATAAATCTGTTAACCCTGATGAAGTAGTGGCCATTGGTGCTGCTATACAAGGTGGAGTTTTAAAAGGTGATGTTAAAGATATCTTACTACTTGATGTTACTCCTTTAAGTTTAGGTATAGAAACTCTAGGTGGTGTTATGACTAAAGTTATAGATAGAGGTGCGACAATACCTATCAAAAAATCTCAAGTCTTTAGTACAGCTCAAGATAACCAACCAGCAGTTAGCATCTCTGTCCTTCAAGGTGAAAGAGAAATGGCAAAAGATAATAAGTCTTTAGGTATGTTTGATCTTCAAGGTATACCACCAGCTCCAAGAGGTGTACCACAAATCGAAGTTACTTTTGACATAGACGCTAATGGAATCTTAACTGTGTCTGCAAAAGATAAAAACACTGGAACTTCTCAAGAGATCAAAATCACAGGAAGCAGCGGCTTAAGTGATAGCGAGATAGAAAAGATGGTAAAAGACGCTGAACTTCATAAAGAAGAAGATGCAAAAAGAAAAGTGGTTATAGAAGCTAGAAATAACGCTGATGCTGTAGTTCATCAAGCTGAAAAGTTTGTAAGTGAATCTAAAGACAAGATAGATGCAAGCGAGCTTTCTAACCTAGAAACTCAAACTAACGCGCTAAAAGAAGCTACTAAAAATGAAGCTGCAAGTGCAGATGAGTTAAACGCTAAAACTAAAGCCCTCCAAGAAGCACTAGCAAAAGCTATGCAAGCTAGTGGTGCACAAGGTCAACCTAACCAAGGAGGCGAGCAAGCAAGTCCTAAAAAAGATGATGATGTAATAGACGCAGAAGTCGAAGATAAGTAAAACACTTTTAAAGAGTAAGGTTTAGGCCTTACTCTTTAAAAAATCGTATATCATAGGCAAGATTACTCCTTTTACAATCTTTGTAATTTATCGTTGCAAAGGGCGCTAGTTCCCTGTAGCAATCTTGTGTTAGATAAGCCCTCAAGCTTTTAATTCCAGAATCTATATCCCCCGCACACTTGTTTTTGCTACGTAAAAACAAAAGGCAAAAAAGCTTAAATGCTTTGCGCTTTTTTAAGTTGTGTGTTGTTTGGCAAAGCACTACTCGAGCCCGTTTCGTGGTGTAAAAATCACGAAAAAGTGAGCAGTAGTGCGAACGCGTGATTTTTACTAGAAACGGATTAAGCGAGGCTCTCCCCTTGATTGCCGAAAAAGTACCTTTTTCGGGGCTAAGGGGAGCGGGGAGGGGTTAAACCCCTTTTTGGTTGAAAGAAAACATACAAATAATAAGCAATACGACAAAGAAAGTGTTGGAATGAATATCTGGTCAATAGTTGTTTAGCTCACGCCGAAAAAGGCTCTCTAAAAAGAAAGCCCTAGTTGCTTAGAAACTAGTACTAGTTTCAAAGAAGCTACGCTTTCGCAGGCTTTGTGGGAGTGAGGAGGGGTTAAACCCCTTTTTGGTTAGAAAAAAACATAAAAATAATAAATAATGCAAAAAAAGAAACTGTTGGAATAAAGAACCAGTAAATTTTGCAAAAACCAGTTAGGCACTTAAGACTTTTAATTCCAGAATCTACTTTTAAGAAATCTTTGTCTTTTGGCAAGGGGGACAAGGGGGCCTAATTGCGATGCGGTCCCCTTATCCCCCTTGCCTAACCCCCAATCCCCCGCACGCTTGTTTTTGCTAAAGCAAAAACGAAAGACAAAAAAGCTTAAATGCTTTGCGCTTTTTTAAGTTGTGTGTTGTTTGGCAAAGCACTACTCGAGCCCGTTTCGTGGTGTAAAAATCACGAAAAAGTGAGCAGTAGTGCGAACGCGTGATTTTTACTAGAAACGGAATTAGCGAGGCCCTCCCCTTGATTGCCGAAAAAGAGCCTTTTTCGGGGTTAAGGGGAGCGGGGAGGGGTTAAACCCCTTTTTGGTTGAAAAAAAATCTACAAATAATAAACACTGTGAAAAAGAAACTGTTGGAATAAAGATTTAGTAATTCTTGCAAAAAGAGTAATTTTGCCTATGCTATACGATTCTATATCACATAGAATCTACCTTAGTTTATAATGCCTTTTTAAAGCCCTTACACCAAGTCCTATATACAAACTCCTAGCGACTAGATAAGATATAAAACTAATCTTTCTTTTTAGCCCCACACAAAACACAGTAACTTTATATAAAACAAAGTTTTTTACCCTAAGTTTTAAAAGCATCCTAATCTCAAGACTTAATCTTTTATCATCTTTTAAAAAACTTAGTTGCCTTATAAGCAAGAATATATTTAAAGGATCTTGCTTTTTGTAGGTATACATTAAAGCTGGCATAATAAGTCCTTCAAGCATGCAAGTTAGTTGAGAGCGTAAAGACTTTAAAGCTTCCTTGCTAAGCCCTTTAAACTTAAAAAGTACTAGATAGCTATCTAGGGCTGCAAAAAAATGGCAGTAGGTATTAAAGTAAGTTCTTATCTCAACGCTAGTTTTAAAGCGATCTTTAAGAGGCTTAAGCCAAGAAGGAACTTCTATCTTAGAATCTTTAGCATAATTAGATATAGACCCACCTCTCATGCGATAAGCTATAAGTTTATATGGCACTGCTTTTATAAAGCTAGCCTTAGCAAGCAGTATCATCCCAAAGTTAACATCTTCTATATCTAAAAATGGCGTAAAACGAAGGGCTATTTTATTTAAGTAAGCATTACTTATAAGACCATGCCAACCAAAGTTTATATAGGTATCTTTTATGTTTGTTTGTAAACTATTACCACTAAACTCTTTATCTTTAAATATCTTATAAAGCTGGTTTGTAAAGTTTTGTTCTTCATCTTCCTTACTTAAGTTTATAGGCCCCTTATCACAAAATATTGAGTAGTAGTGGATTAAAACTTCAGTGTTGCTGCTAGCTTCACTTACACAAACTTCTATGCACCTAGATTCCATATAATCATCACTATCAAAGTAGTGTATAAACTGCTTACTTGGCAAGTCTTGGTTTAAAAAAAGAGTGATGTCTTTTAGTTTAAAGTTAAAAAAGCCTCTTGCATCATATTCAAAACACTCTAAAAGAGTTTGGCTAGGAAGTTTTGGAGTGATATTTAAAAAAGTATGTAAGGTTTGTTTTTTAAAGTAGTTTTCTAAGTTAGTAAGTTTTATAAGCTCTTTTTTAGTAAAGCTACCAGTAAGGTTTGTGTTTTTAAAACTATAGTTTTTAGTGCTACTTTTAATATTTTCTTGCGATAAGTCTATGCCTTGTACAAAGTAGTTTTTATAGGTTATAAAAAGTAGATTAAAAGTTTTATAAAAGTTTAGACTAAAAGGAGCATTGCTAAAGATGGTCCTTGAATGAAAGCTGGCGCGCACGACTGGCTGGCTGGCTGGCTGGCTGGCTGGCTGGCTGGCTGGCTGGCTGGCTGGCTGGCTGGCTATAAGTATAATTTGTATTAGCTAAATTTATAGAATCTAAAGTTATATATTTTTCTTTTTTAGATT
>NZ_MLAR01000046.1 GCF_002272925.1 Helicobacter sp. 13S00401-1
GTTATAAGAGTCCCCTAAAATCCTACATGTTATAATAAAAAGACATCGCCGTACTTGGTAATTTCTGTTATAAGAGTCCCCTAAAATCCTACATGTTATAATTTAGTGGTTTGTTGTTTTGGGGAGCTTTTGGGTTATAAGAGTCCCCTAAAATCCTACATGTTATAATATAGGCGCTTAGTTGCTAATAATGTCTTACGTTATAAGAGTCCCCTAAAATCCTACATGTTATAATTAAAATATGTCTAAACCTATACTTTCAATAGTTATAAGAGTCCCCTAAAATCCTACATGTTATAATCTTGCTACCCAAATGAAGTAGTGGTTTTTGGTTATAAGAGTCCCCTAAAATCCTACATGTTATAATTGTGCCTAGCCTTTAATCTTTCGCTTTAAAGTTATAAGAGTCCCCTAAAATCCTACATGTTATAATCTCGTAGTCATACTCTCTTAGGCCTATAGAGTTATAAGAGTCCCCTAAAATCCTACATGTTATAATAGTCTATAAGTCAACTGTGCTTTTTGAATGGTTATAAGAGTCCCCTAAAATCCTACATGTTATAATAGTAGAAAACTTTAGTCTAGAAGTTATAGAGTTATAAGAGTCCCCTAAAATCCTACATGTTATAAT
>NZ_MLAR01000013.1 GCF_002272925.1 Helicobacter sp. 13S00401-1
TTTGGGGCTTTATAGGTTTGTGCATAGAGGTTTTCTAGGTGTAAGGTGTTATAGATATTTATATCACCAGTTACATGAAGATCAGAGTTCCCATCTTGAAAGGTTAGGTTGTTAGCGTTTAGGGTAGGCAGATAGGCACTAGCAAAAAGGAGGGTTAGGTTGTTAGCATTAACACTAGCTACATTTTTAACATTAAGCACAGACCAGGAATCTAAAGTGGCATTATTAAGATTGATACTTGATCCTTCTTTAGTAGTGCCATTACCCCTAAACTCTAAGCCTGCTCTATCTACACCACTAGTGCCTTGATATAAGTAAAGGTTATCTATGTTTACCTTATCAAGCTGAGAATAAAACACAGTGTTATTATTACAACCTCCATTTATACAAGTATTATTATTTCTTTGAACTGTTAGGCTTCCTATATCAAAGTTAGAGCCATAAACACTTGCAGTCTTTAACCCTAAGGTCTTAATAGTAGAGTTACCAGTAACACCACTTAGTTCTAATGTAGAGTTTGAGACTAATGCACCTGCACTATCAAGGCCTGCGGCATTTATAGTATCAGCATAAAAATTTTTAGCTTTAACTGTTAGTTTTTGGAGGTTACTAAGATTCACGCTAGTTAGGTTTATATCTATACCAGGAGCGTTGATAGTGCCACCACCTCTAAAACTCAAAGCGCCAACTTGTGAGCTATCAGTTATATGCTGAAAGTTTAAAGTGGTGCCATTACCCACAGATATAGCACCAGAGGCAAGTTCTTTTGCCCCTATAGTTAGAGTGTTAAAATCACCTAGATTAAGATTCCCAAGTTTTACACCATCAGTCACATCACCAAAACTTAAAAAGGAGTTAGCTCCAGTTGTTATATCATTAGTCTCTAAAGTCTTCCCGCTAGCTTTTAGCTCGTTATACCCATGAAGTGTGATAGCTTTAGTTACCTTTATATCATTACTACCTTGTAAGTTTATACTTAAGATGCTACCTGCTGCACCATCTGGTATTATAGTATTGCCATCACTACCTCTAGTTCCTGCATAGTCTAGCGTGTCTACTGTGATACTTTTACCTAAGATATTGGTCTTAGCACCTGCTGTAGTATTAGAAGCTTTGATATTGTTAATGGTTACATCACTATTTTTTGCATTTATAGTAGTGGTGCTTCCAAGAGTTACATTGACTATGCTTGGATTAAGGTTTAAGTTAGTTATATGAGTAGTGCCTTTTACTCCACTAAAGTCTAGATTTGAGTTTAAACCTAAGGCTACATTAGTTATAGCTAAGTTATTGCTTACTTTGCTTAGATCTAGCTTAGAGTTTAGTCCAGCACTAAGACTAGTGGCTGTAAAGTTTTTAGAGCCTACTGTAAAGGTCGCAGAATCACCTAAAGCTACATTGCCAACTGTAGCACTATCAGTTACGTTACTTAGGTCTACAACATTACCTAAAGCACCACCCCTACTTGATATGTCTCCTGCTGTAAAGGTAGTTACCTTATTAGCCTCTCCCCCTACTACTAAGGTACTACTTGATCCTAGCAAGACACTACCCATCTTGACAGTTCCACTTATACCACTAAAGTCTAGTTGGGATGCTATCTGTGTGCTTAGATCACTAGTAGTTAGATTGATTCCTGAGGCTGAGAGTTTATTCCAACTAACTAGGGCTACTGGTTTATCTATACTTACTGCCTTACTTCCTTTTAGAGCAAGCTCTAGCTCACTACCTGAAACACCAGCAACTTTATACTCTATAGAACCTACTTTTATATCCTTGCCCTCTATGCTATCTCTTGAGCCAAAGGCTGTATTACTCAAAGATACACTATCTACAGTGACATTACTTTTAGGTGCTTTTAAAGCAGAAGTGCTTCCAGTAGTAGTTCCTGCTATAGCTGGGCTAAAAGAAAGATTTGTTATTTTAGTATCCCCTGTGACTTGAGAGAGATCAAGGCTAGTATTTAAACCAAGGGTAAGATTAGTAAGGCTAAAACTATCAGTTACCTTGCTAAAGTCTAGCTTTGAACCAGAGCCTGTTTCTAGACTAGTAGCACTAAAGTTTTTAGCGCCTACTGTGAATGTATTCTTCCCGCCTAGATTTATAACTCCTGCTTTTACACTATCACTTACCTTGCTTAGATCTATCACAGTTTGAGAAGTAGGTGAGTTTAAAGAAGTGATATTTTTAGCTTCAAAGCTTTTACCCCCAGCAGTAAAAGTCATAGTAGCAGAGTCTCCTCCACTATTACCAAGAGTTAGATTCCCAAGTTTAGTAGTGCCAGTAACACCACTTAAATCTATACTTGATCCTTGCAAGCCTCTACCTATAGATATATCTTTAGTGGTTAGATTAGTAGCGCTTACTTTAAGACTGTCATTATTACCTATCTGTAAATTATTATTAATTTTTACATCGCCACTAGTAGCAGTAAGTGTCGCATGAGCACTAGCCCCTGCCCTTCCTATATCACTATAGTTTAGAGTATTTATAGTTATGCTTTTACCATTAATAGTTACAGAATCTAATGCATTTAAGGTATTTAATATTACATCACTATTTGAGGCATCTATCTTTGTTCCGCCAGAAGTGTTTATAGTACCAGTTGAGTTAAAAGCTGAAGCTCCAGTTATAGTTAAACTCGTAGGGTTGCTCTGACAACCAGATGTAGTACACTGTATGAGACTTAAAACACCATCTTGATGAACTGTGCCTGTGGCATTAATGCTTACTTGGGCACCACCACCGCCATATATACTTGCGCCATGCTGTGCATAGTTTCCTCCAAAGTATGTATTACCTCTTATATAAAAGTCTTTAGCGCCAGTAAAAGTTACTCCAGTGTTATATTTAGTAGTGCTTCCGCTAAAAGCTCCTAATAAAACATTGCCCGTATTCCCATTAGTGGCAGCATCAGCACCTAGTATGAGACTAGAGCCAGCTAAGTTTACAGTTAGCATATTAGTCTTGTTGAGATCTGAGTTCATAGAGTAGTTAATATCTTTTAGGTAATAAGTGCTTGAAGGAGTAAAGCTATTAACTGTTAGATTTGGATTCCTACTTTGATATAAATAGCCTCCATTTACAGAATTAGCTCTAGTAAAACCAGTGCTTCCATTAAACTTACTCCCAGCATTTTGAGGTGTAGTATCAGCATAGATAGTTCCTAGCAAAGAACTTAAAACAAAAGAAAGTGCGACTAGCTTTGTAACACCAGTATACTTTGTATTAAATCTATGTAACATTTAAGGACTCTCTCACATTTTTGATTTGTTAATGCTATATTAATGCATAGAGAAAACTGTTGTTGTAATTATATAAGATATGCTTAAACTGGTTAATAAATATTATTAATTAATCTCAACACAGGATTGAAAACTTAGGAGAAAAGATGGATATATGGATACTAGTTATACTAGCAGTTATCTTTTTCCTAGCTGGATTTATAGATAGCATAGCAGGCGGTGGAGGGCTTTTAACTATGCCTTCTTTATTGCTAGCTGGCATAAGTCCAGAGATAGCCTTAGGGACTAATAAGTCCATTGTTACTTTAGGTACTTTAACAGCCCTTATAAACTTTATAAGACATAAGCTTTTAAACTATAAAGCAGCCATCGTAGGCTCTATAACTGGGATCATAGGGGCTTTTTTTGGTGCAAAAACTGTCTTACTTTTAGATACCCACGTGATATATAAAGTCTTTTTTATCATCCTACCTATAGCACTTATCCTAACATTAATACCCAAAAAGAACTCAGATAAAACAGTTATGAATAGAAAAGATATATATTTGTTTACTCCTATCATAGCTTTAGTGGTTGGATTCTATGATGGATTTTTTGGACCGGGTACTGGTAGCTTTTTAATCCTTGGCTTTTCTGTGGTTATAGGGCTTAACTTAGTTCACGCATCAGCACTTGCTAAAGCTATCAATCTTTCTTCCAACATCGGAAGCCTTGTAACTTTTATCCTAGCTGGCAAGATCATGTATGCCATCATCTTGCCTTTAATCATAGCTAATATGCTTGGAGGCTATGCTGGCTCTAGTTTAGTTATAAGAAAGGGTCAAAAGATAGTAAAAATCTTTATGCTAGTAGTCTTTTTTGCTATCTTTATATCCCTTATATACAAGTACTTAAAAGGATTTTAAGTCTAGTTTAAAGTAGATTTAAAAAGCTTTAAATCTTAAAAAACATAGCTATAGCTTATAAGTAAAATTGGCGACCTATAAAAGGTTGGAGTTTCTTGTGAGTTAGCACTAAGCGCAAAGCCTGGTAACTCTAAGAAAGCAAAGGGGATGTTGTAATAAAACTCGATTCTATTTTTATTAAAAAGTGTGAGGCTAACACCTAGATTAAACGAATAGTCTACTTGAAAGTTATAGTCCCATATGAAAGGATGGGCTTTATAGTTAACATAGGTTCTATAATACATCGTGCCTATATTAACCCCCGCAAAGCCACCTAAGTAGTGCTTGTAGTTATAGTTTAGTGGGAACTCAAAGAGGGCATCTGCACTAAGTCCTGCTAGGGCATAAAAGGCTTGCAAGGAAGTATCACCTAGTGCTGGAGTTTTGTTACCACTGCTTACATCATAGAGGTTAACACTTCCTAGAGGGGCACTTACATTCACCATCCCTGTTAGCCTAGCACCAAAGTACTGGTTAACAAAGCCTACATAGCCACCTTTTAGCCCTAGTAAAAATGGCGAGGCTATAGCTAGCTTTTTAGAATCTTGTGTGTAGAGATTAACAAAGCCTATATTTCCCCCAACAAAAAATCCACTTTTACTATCAGCATCATCATAGATCTTTTGCAAGGCATTTCTTGTAGCATAGTCGTTATCTTTAGATTCTATATAAGTGTCATGAGGAAGGGCTGGTTTATAATCACTGCCTAACTCAAGTCTAAGCTTTGTTATATCATTAGTCAAAGTTGAAGATGGGTTTGAAAGAGTGCTATCTTCAAAGGCATATAAGGAGGTAAATAAACTTAGTGCTATAAAAATGTACTTCATGCATAACCTCCTTTTTAAAACTTATAAGAGTAACTAGTAGAGTAAAGACTATCAAAAGAAGTAGCAGTCTTCATAAAAGGTACACTCCACTCTAGATTCACCCTATTATGTTTATACACTAAGATACTAAGGCCAAAAAAAGCTCCTGGCGTAAAGTTCTCTTGAATATTATTCCCTAAAGAGATACCTCCATAGATGCCTACATCATTACTTGAAAAAAAGCTTTGGCCTATCTCTTGGAGCATAGCAAAGCGTAAGTCAACACTATAAAAATTAGGGTTTAAAGTAAGATTGCTAAACCCTCTAACCTCAGCAAAAAGTGCTTGCCTAGGTGTTATATAGTTTATATATCCAACACTTCCACCTAAAAAGTTAGAATCTAATCTACTAATCCCTGATAGATTAGTAAGATAGCTTAACCCTACATAGTAGCCACTTTTATCCTTAGCGTTAATGGCCTCTAAAACACCTAAGTCTTTATAGTAGACTTGTGCCCTAAGCATGTATCTTTCTTTTTTAAGCTCATGTATCTCTTGGGCTTGCTGTAAGTTTGAAACTTCAAAATGTTCATCTTTATCACTACTAAAAGCTATCTTGTCATTTGCAAGCTTTGCTTCATACTCTTCTTTAAGTGCCCTTCTCTCAGCCCTTTTACTTGGAATCTTTAAGCTTTCATCTTGCTTAGCTTTACTTGCATCTTTTTTTGGGCTAGATTTTAGAGGCTTATCATCACTACTAGATGTAACTTGACTAGTAGTAGGTGTCTTATCAGTTAGATTTTTAGTTAATGGGACTTCAGATTCTTCATCAGGCGTGTTAAGTTTAGAATCTTGCAAAGAATTGTCATCTACTGGAAGGCTTTGGATAAGTGGGACTTGCCTAGCTTCACTTGGCGAGGTTTCATCTTCCTTGCTATCTTTGGAAGGAATCTTAGTATCTAGATTAGAGGCTTTATTATCTTCACTAATAGCAGTGTTTAGACGCGTAGTATCATCATCTTTAGTGATAGTATCAGTTTTTAAGCTAAGAGCTGGAGTTTTTACCCCAAGGTTAATGCCTCCGCTAGAGCTTGGGTCTATAAAACTATCAGCCACTAGGAATCTGCCTTCACCAAAAGCAACACTAGCACTAACTAAAAGTAGGCATATCAACTTAAAACGCATAGCTATATCCTAGGTCTATATTTAAAGGTGAGGCAAAGTCTGCTTGTCTAAAGTCACTAGTCACACTTAAACGCCTTGTGACAAAACTCCCATAGTAGTAAAAAATCTTACCTATCCTAAAAGAGATTCTATGTCTATCAAAAAGCAAGAGACTTGCTTCTAAGTTTACATTAGCACTAAGCCCTTTTAAAGAATCCCAGTACTCATCACTATACTGCATATATCCTATACCATAGCCTGCACTCAGTCCACCTTTTACATACTTGCTTAAAGGTATATCTGCCATTAAATCAACATTAATAGAAGCTAAATTTAAGCTAGTATCTACAAAGCCATCAAGATTAGGCAGCTCAAAAAATCTACTTAACAAATTAGACGCATAAAGATTATCCACATAAACCCTTATCCCAAAGTAGTTTCCATAAGCTCCTAAAAAGTTTTGGTAACCTAGCTTTATGTTGATATTAGGCAAGGTATGTTTGTTATCTCTAACACTTGTTAGAGTAACTCCTGTTAGTATGCCTATAAAAACTTGAGTTTTACTAACCCCCAAGTCTACGTTGCTAGCTATGGCATTTTGATCTTGATACTTTGAAAAAAGCCCTCCTTGAAGTTTGTATCTTTGATTACTACTATCTGGGGCGACTGTATTTATAAGAGATCTATTTTTTATATAGTTATCTATTTGCTTGCTTTCTTGTGAGTTTTCTGCACCAAAAGCAGTGCTTAAAAAAGCAAAAGTTATAAAAGTTAGTAATAGCTTAGAATCTAGTTTAAAAAACATAGGCATATCCTATACTAGGCACTATGAAGTAAGTATCAAAATTAGTTAGATTTATAGGTGCTAAAACTTTTACTCCAAGCTCTACTCTATGCTTTTTTAGAACATAACTCATACCAGCATTTAAGCTTCCACCCAGTTTAAAGTTAGAACTAGCATTACTTTTACTTAGCAAGTTACCTAGCCCTAGCCCTAGTGCAAGCTCAAAGCCCTGTTGTTTTTTATAACCAAAAGGTAGGTGTATGAGTAAGTCAGCATTACCTCCAAAGTAGGTTATAAAGCCTCCTCCAAAGCTTTGGATATAGTTTACATAAAGCCTATATCCAACTGGTCCATTAGGAGTAAAAAGCCCTAGTCTCCCTCCTCCTTTTAGGTTGATAAAACCTGCTGTTAGCTCTAAGCCTGCATTTAAAGGTGTGCCTAGCTTTAAGTTTAGATTACCACCTACAAAAAAACCACTTTTTAACTCACTAGCATCAACTGCAGTTATAAGCTTAGCTATATCACTATCATAGTACTTGTTATAAAATCTCATAAATCTATAGTACTTTGGGTCTAGATTATCATAGTTTATATTGTAAGGATTTGCCTCTTGCATAAAGGCCTTAGAAAGATTCTTATTAACACTTTGTATAATAGAACTTGGATGCATGCTTTCACTTTGTAAGCCCCCTCCTTGATCTATGAGGCTACCTTCAGCAGTACTATCATCTGGCTTACTAGAATCTATTGCAGTGCTGTCTTTTAGTGGAGAGCTAGATTCTATTAGAGTAGATGTGTTTGAAGGTGTGCTTGAATCTATAATCCCACTAGATGCACTAGAAGTCTTTGTGCTAAAAGGAGCTTTTAAATCTTGTGCGCTAGCTAGGCTAAAAGCTAAGGCACATAGGCAAACTAAGCTTTGTTTTATCATCTGCAGTAACTACTTATATTAGGACTTTTTATCTGATTTAACCTTGCTGCTTCGCATACAAACTTATAAGCACTTTGATTACTCACTAGCTTGTCTTTTAAAGTATCAGCGCCCTTAAAACTATCCTTACTTAAAAGCCCTAAAAAACCGCCGCTAGGTGAAAACAGTGGTAAAGAAAGCGTATCTTTACTTTTTAGCAAGTCTTGCAAGTCTTCTTTTTTCATAAACAAAGAATCATCTACATTAATAGAAGGATAGAGGGCTTTAACATCTTGCTTACTATCATCACTCTTGGCACTAACTAAAGTAGCAAGCAAGTCTTGCTTGCTTATGTTAAGTCCATACTTTACATTGATACGTTCATGATAAAAACTCTCACTCCTAGGTAGGCAGTTTATATCAGTATAAGCCACTGGTTCTAGCAAGCTAAGATTAGTATCAAGATCGTTTGCTACAGTTCTAAAGCGTGCTACACACATTAAAGAGTGGGCTACATCATCTTGCATCCTAGCTTTTATAGTTTTAGCAAAACTGCCAGTTTCATTAACCAGCGAGGCTGAACTTAGCACATAGCCATCTTGAAGCAAGATTCCATAGCCTCTTTTTTGTATGCCATTTTCAAAAAAGACATTAAGTACAACTACTGAATAAACAAGTGGACTTTCACTTTTTGGTTTATATAAGGCTTTGGTTGTGTTTTTATTAGGAGTAAATATTTCTTTTATAAAAGGTCCACTAGACCTTTGAGTGCTCTTAGTAGCAGGAGTAGAAAAAAGGTCGTGTGAGTTTGGAAGGGCACTCTCCCCAGCAAAGACAACACCTAACATAACTAGTATCAATACACACTTTTTCATAGCTTCCTATCTTTACAAATATTTAAAAAATACTGCCTAACTACCCTTTCTTTTAAGTGGCCTTATAGATAGCTTTTAACTTAGCTTCTAGCCTCTTTAGAAATCGCCCTTTTATGATAAAATTGTATCTTATCACATTTTTAAAAGGCTAAGTTATGGAAGATTTAAAAGAGTACAACCTAAGCGAAAACGAACTAAATGATTTACAATTTGCAAACATCTACACCAACAAAGGTGTTATAAAACTAAAACTTTTTCCTGAAAGTGCGCCAAACACAGTGGCAAACTTTGCAGACCTAGCAAAAAAAGGCTTTTATAATAATCTAAAATTCCACCGCGTGATTCCTGGCTTTATGGCACAAGGCGGCTGTCCTCATGGAACTGGCACAGGAGGCCCGGGCTATAGGATTAAATGCGAACTAAAAGGAAACCCAGTTAAACATCTAAGAGGCACTATCTCTATGGCCCATGCAGGACGCGATACAGGCGGCAGTCAGTTTTTTATCTGCTTTGTGCCTTGTCCTCACTTAGATGGCGAGCACACTGCTTTTGGACGCATAGATCCAAAAGATGAAGCAAGCCTTAAAGTTTTAGATTCTATAAAACAAGGCGACACCATAGAAAAAGTAGAAATCCTAAAAGAAGAAGCCTAGTCATGAGCGAAAAAATCGATTATAAAGATAGTTTAATCCTCCCAAAAACTAACTTCCCTATGAAGGGAAGCCTCCCTCAAAATGAACCTCTAGTTTATAAAAAGTGGGATGGCTATGCCTACAAAAAGATGCAAGAACTTAGAAAAGACGCTAAGACAGAGTTTAATATCATCGATGGCCCTCCTTATGCAAACGGTCATTTGCACATAGGCCATGCGTTAAATAAGATCTTAAAAGACTGTATAGTAAAAATCCACTACTTTAATAACGAACGCATAAAATACACTCTAGGCTGGGACTGCCACGGGCTGCCTATAGAACAAAAAGTAGATTCCTTACTTCAAGAAGAGAAAAAAACTGTGAGTAAAACTCAAATGCGTGAGCTTTGCAGAGAGCATGCTAGTAAGTTTGTAGAGATACAAAAAGAAGAGTTTAAGTCTCTTGGCGTTATAGGCAACTATGAAAAAGCTTATAAGACTATGGATTATAAGTTTGAAGCTGATATCTATAGAGTGCTTATAGAGCTTACAAAAAAGGGGCTTTTAGCACAAAGAAGCAAGCCAATTTACTGGAGTTGGGCGGCAAGAAGTGCGCTAGCTGATGCAGAAGTTGAGTATAAACCTAAAAAGTCTAACTCAGTTTATGTAAGCTTTAAGTTGGATGAAGATTCTAAAAGGAAGCTTGATTTAAAACAAGATGCAAGCTTTATCATCTGGACTACTACTCCTTGGACTTTGCCAAGCAATGAAGCTATAGCTTTAGCCGAAGATGAAGCCTACACTTTAACAGAAGATGGTTATATAGTAGCTAGTAAGCTTTATTCTAGTCTTTTAGAAAAAGGCATAGTTAAGGGTACTAAAGTAAAAGAGTTAGATTCTAAGTCTTTAGAAAATCTAAAAGCTATAAACCCGCTAAATGACAAAGAAAGCCTAATAGTACTAGGAAGCCACGTAAGTATGAATGAAGGAACTGGTGCTGTACACACTGCCCCAGGGCATGGTGAAGATGACTACTATGTGTGCTTAAGATACAGCTTGCCTGTCATCATGGCAGTGGATGATAATGGCTGTTTTGATACTCAAGTTAAGTCTTTAAAACTTTTTAGAGATGATGTAGTAGATGAGTTTGTAGGCATGCATATCTATAAGGCTGAAAAGAAAATCTTAGAGCTTTTAGGAGCATCTCTTTTAAATCACACTGAGATAACCCACTCCTACCCTCACTGCTGGCGTACTAATAAGCCAGTGATTTATAGAGCTACTACTCAGTGGTTTATCTTAATGGATGAGCCTTTTATGGATGGCAAGACTTTAAGGGAGGTTTCACTTGATGCACTAAATGGTGTTAGATTCTATCCTGCTAGTGGGGAAAACCGTCTTAGGACTATGATAGAAAATAGGCCTGATTGGTGTATCTCAAGGCAAAGATCTTGGGGTGTGCCTATAGCTTTTTTTATAGATAAAAACACCAAAAAACCACTTTTAGACTTAGAAGTGCTTAATCATATAGCTGATATCTTTGAAAAAGAAGGTACTAATGCTTGGTGGAGTTACGAGATAAAAGACTTGCTTCCAGATTCTTATAAGCACTTAGAGGCTAACTTAGAAAAAAGCATGCACATACTTGATGTATGGTTTGATAGTGGGAGTGTATGGCATGCCACGCAGGATAAAAACTATGACGCAGGCAAATATCCAGCCAGCCTTTATCTTGAAGGAAGTGACCAACATAGAGGCTGGTTTCAAAGCTCTTTGATATTAAGCTCTGCCCTAAATGGAATCTCACCTTTTAAAACGCTTTTAACCCATGGTTTTACTCTTGATGAAAAGGGTGAAAAGATGAGTAAGTCTAAAGGTAACGTCATAGCCCCAGAAACAGTGTCTAAGACTTTGGGTAGTGAGATAATAAGACTTTGGGTAGGCTTAGCTGACTATCAAGGCGATATTAGAATCTCAAATAACATCTTAAAGCAAGTTAGTGATAACTATCTTAAGATTAGAAACACTTTACGCTTTTTACTAGCTAATACTGAAGGATTAAATGAGCTTCATTTAGATCATCTAAGCGATGTAGATAAATGGATACTAAGTCGTGCAAATGCTACTTTTGAAAGCGTTTGGGAAAGCTTTTTAAACTATGACTTTTCAAAAGCCTTTCAGATTCTAAATGCCTTTATAACAGTAGATCTTAGTGGAATCTACCTTGATATATGTAAAGATAGTTTGTATTGTGATAACTCTACATCTTTTAAAAGACTAGCTATCCAAAGTGGTATGTGCCTTATAGCTAGGCGTATGCTTTTTACTTTAGCACCATTTTTAACCTACACTGTTAATGAAGCCCTAGAGTACGCAACTCCTTTAGTTAAAAATAACGCTAGTGATGTTTTTTCTATCACTAAACAAGAGCTAGACTATGAACTTACAGATAGTTTGCAAGCTAAGTTTGATATCTTACTTAAGGCTAGGATGCTTTTTAATGAAGGTGTTGATGTTTTGAAAAAAGATAAGCTTGTTAAATCAAGTCTTGAACTAAGTGTGGAATCTAACTACGCCCAGGGGGATTTAGAAGAGTTTTTGATGACTTCAAAGTTTAATAAAGACGCTAACTCTACGCCACTTTTTAGTTTTGATATAGATGGTCTAAACTTTAAAGTACATAAAGCTAGTCTTCATAAGTGCCCAAGATGTTGGCAGTTTAACGCTTCAAGTGAAGATGAGCTCTGCCCAAGATGCCAGAAGGTGATTAGAAACTGTACTTTATAAGATATTGTATTTAATAGGCAAGATTACTCTTTTTATAATCTTTGCAACCTGTCATTGTGAAGGGCGTGTAAAACGCCCTGTGGCAATTTTATGTGTGACAAGCACTTAAGTTTTTTGTTGCGAAATCTACTTTAATAAATTTCTATTCTTTTGGCAAGAAGGGAGAGAAGGCCTATCTTAAAGCTAGGCGGTCTCCTTATCCCTCTAATTTTTTTACAAAATATTACCCCTTAAGTCCTCGTCACACGCTTAGTTTTACTAATGTAAAAACCCAAAAGCAGAATATACAGCTTACCACGTCAGCACTTCATGTCTCCTTGCAATGACAGAGCGTTAGCTTACTTGAAAACGAAGTTTCCTTGAAAACGTTAGTTTCCTTGAAAAAGGGGCTTACCCCCCCCTCACTCCTGCAAAGCCTGCAAAAGCATAAGTTTCTTTGAAACAAGTATAGTTGCTTATAGTAACTAGGACTTTCTTCTTTATTTCTTTCTTTTAGGAGAGCTTTTTTTAGCGTGAGTTAAGGGGAAGGGCCTTGGCACATTTCCGTTTTCTAGTAAAAATCATGCGTTCACATCGCACTACTGCTCACTTTTTTTTGTGATTTTTGTCAGCACGAAACAAAGCAAGCCAACAAGTACATTTTAATGGAATAGTTACGTATATATAATTTTTTATTTTCAAGGAAACTTCGTTTTCAAGGAAACTAGCGTTTTCAAGAAAGCTTCGCTTTGTTTAAAGAAAAATATATAGATAAAAAGTATAAAAAAAGAAAGTATTAGAATAAAGATTTAGTTAATAGCGTAAAGAGATTAAAGCTGCATATGCTATAAGATCTACTTTCTATAGTTTTATAGCAAGCAAGCTTAGTCTCTTTAGGTCTTACAAAGACTACGTTTTCTACTAACAAAGCGTAGCCTTCTATGAAGCTTAGGTATCCACGTACCCTTATTAAACGCAAAGTGGAAAAATATAAATCTAATATAAGTTTCAACACATATAATGACATATAAGATATACACGCTTAATCCTAGGTGTATGCAAATATACATGGGCAAAAGTCTTAAGATAGTAATACTTGAGATATTAATCATTAAAGGGACATTAGTCTTACCTGCCCCACGAAGCGCCCCATCATAAACAAAACAACAAATTAGCGGTACTTGAGAAAGTCCAACAGCTATTAGATAATACATCCCAGAATGTATAGCAACTGCATCATGGCTTATAAAGATAAGAGTAAGAAAGTAGCCAAAGATAGCCAAAAGCAAGCCTATAGTCCCCATAACACTTGAAGCTATAATCAAACAAAGCCTTACATACTCTTTAGCATAAGCTATCTTTTTAGCCCCTAAACTTTGCCCCATCAAAGCCATAGCAGCTACCATAAAGCCAAATCCAGGCACAAAAGAAAAGCTTTCAACCCTAGTGCCAACTTGGAATCCTGTAACTATACTATCTCCATAGCCTGAGACAAACTTTAGGATAATACTTATACTTACAAGCGTATAAAGTCTTTCTATACCTGTAGGTATACCTATCTTTAAACCATGTTTTAAATAGTAGAAGTTAAAACTAGGTCTTAGTTTTAATAAGATCTTTTTCCTTGTAGTAATAAGCGTTAAAAGTATAAGGCTTTCAAGGTAGGAGATTCCAACTGTTACAAAAGCTGCTGCTTCCATACCAAACTTAGGCATACCAAAACCACCAGTGATAAAAGTATAGTTTAATAACACACTTAAGATAGTAACTCCTATCTTTATCATAAAAGGCTTTCTAGTATCTCCAAGGGCTGCAAAGCTTGAGATCATAACATTTTTTGTCATAAGGGCTGGGAAGATAAAAACTGTGACTGAGAGATAGTAAACACCAAGATTAGTTATTCTATCACCTAAATTAAGCCATGAAAAATAGTAGTAAGATCCAAAGTGGGCTACAAGGGCTGTAGGTATGGAAAAAAGTATGGCTGAAAAGAACATAACTGAAAAGATAGTTTTTATCTTAGTATAGTCCCTTGCGCCAAAAGCACGAGATATCTGAGCATTTGCAGCGATATAAAGTATAGAAACTACAGGATAAAAAAGCACTAAATAGCCAGTTGAAATACTGACACTTGCTACATACTCATTACCAAGTGCACCTATAAAAAAAAGGGCTATAGACATATCTAATACATCAAGACCACTTTGTAAACCACTAGGCAGTGCTATATTAAGTATGCGCCCTATTCTAAATCTAGTCTTAGATCTAGCCTTACCTTTTAGCTTGCTATCAAGTACTGGTATAGCTTCAGAGATGGCTTTAGGGGTGCTAGATCTTTGATGATCAGGGTCGTTATTCATAAAATGCGCCTTGCTATGACCCTAATAGTCCTTTTTTCTTCACTCTCATTTACATAGTCTTTATGAAGTATCTCAAAGTCACTTAGGTAGGTTAGTAGCTCATCAACATCTAAGTAGTGATCTGTATTTTTATCTTCACTTAGTCTTTCAAAACTTTCATAGATAAAGATTCCATTTTGCTTAACTAAAGAGCGTAAGTTTTTTAGTATGCCCCTATTAAGATAGAAAAACTTCATCACAAGATCATACTCTTCATTAGCCTCAAAGTTTTCTAAGTCAGCACAGACTAAATTTACTTTATGGCTACTATACTCTTTAGCTTTTAGTAAGGCTTCTAGTTTACTAAGTGCTACTTCTGATATATCAACACAGGTTAGATTAAGCTTTCTTGAAGACATAAGCTTTAAAGAGTGCCTACCAGTCCCGCAGGCTATATCTAGTACTTTTAGCCTTTCTTTACTTTCTTGTTTTTCTAAAAATGGTAAGGCTAGATCTAGCAAGACACTAGATTCTAAAACCATATCATTACTTGCATACTTACTATCCCACCTAAGCTTATCTTGCACACTCAAAGCCCTAACCTCTAAAAGCAAAACGTTTTAATAAATCAGAATAAGCATCTATACGTCTATCACGTAAAAATGGCCATATATTTCTTATACGCTCTATCTCACCCATATCTAATCTAGCCTCTAATATACCTTCTTGTTTAGAATCTAGCCTTCCTAGAATCTCTCCTTGTGGTGAGGCTATAAAGCTATTGCCAAAAAAATCTATGCCTTCTTTATCGCTTTTAGATTTTTCTAAGGCTTCTTTACTAGGATTAAATATAACACTTAAGCTTTCGCCTTCTTTTCCAACTCGGTTTATGCTTACTACATAGATTCCATTAGCTATGGCATGGCTTCTTTGCATACTCACCCACGCATCTATCTGCCTAGCTCTTTCGTCTTCATCTTCACTAAAAAGTGAGCCTATAGCGGTAGGATAGATTAAGATCTCAGCACCATTTAATGCCATAATCCTTGCTGCTTCTGGATACCATTGATCCCAGCAAACTAAGATTCCAAGTCTACCTACACTAGTATTAATTGGCCTAAAGCCAGAATCTTTTTCTTGCTCTCCGGGAGTAAAGTAGTACTTCTCATAAAAGTTGTTATCATCAGGTATATGCATCTTTTTATAAGTACCAGCTATCTTGCCATCTTTTTCAAACACTACAGCAGTGTTATGATAAAGACCTGGAGCTCTTTGTTCAAAAAGACTAGTTACTAACACTATCTTTAAGCTTTTAGCTAGGTCACTAAAAAATGCCACTTGTGTATCAAAACTATGCGCATACTCAAAGTTACGCAAATCTTGGGCTTGACAAAAGTAGTGGTTAGTATGCAACTCTTGAAGACATACTAACTCAGCACTACTTGCAGCCTTCTTTATAGCATAGGCTGTCTTTTCTAACTGTTTTTCACCTTTAAAGCTTTCTTGTATAAGGGCTATTTTTATAGTACGCATGTTTGTTCTTTTTACTCATCACTTTCTTCATCATAGAGATCATAGTCATCTTCATCATACTGGAATCCTACTTCATCCCCTAGTCCATCATCTTCTTCTTCAAAGTCTTCTTCATAGTAGTCGTAATCGTCTTCAAAATCATCATCTGACATGCCATACTCCTTTAAAAATAAACTGCTTCCAAATTATATAATTTTTCTCATAATAACTATGAAATCAATAGTATAGAGAAATATGAATTTATCTTGATTTGGGTATTAGATTTGCTTATATAGATAAAGATTAGAAATCTTTAAGAGATGGGGATATGATGTCAGACTTAAATAACATTTCACTAGACTTATATAACAAAAACACACTCTACATAAAAAGACAAAATATAAAAAGCTCTAACAGCGAGGCAAGGGCTAAAAGCGAAGGCGCTTCACTAGAAAGTGCATCTTTTAAGACTAAAGTAGAAAGTGCTCCTGCAACAAAAAGCACATCAAACCTAGCAGAAGTCATACTTGATGAAAAAAGTATCCCTAGGCAAACTTATGGCTTAAATATATTAGAGTTAATGAGCGATAAAGAATATAGTGCATGGATAAAAGCAACGCTTAATCTAAACGATGGAGAAAAACTCCTAGCCGCACAAAAGCTTTATCAACTAGCAGATATGGATAAGTTAAGGGAAAAAAGCAAGCTTAATAAGCCTGAAACAAGCCACTTAGAATCTAAAACTAGCCTAGATTCCAAAAATCCTAATGAGACTGATACGCCCTTTATAATTAATGCTAATAAGCTAAATGGTATCAAAATGTTTAACGCGCATAATGACTTTGTGCAACGTTATGTTAACGCCTACTCTAACTTAGAACAAAACATAAACATTAACAGCTAAGAGCTTTTACTAGCTTAGAGGCTTTGTTATCTTAACTTAAGCATGCTTGTCTTAAATACTCAAAAACTATAAGTAGCTAGGCTTAAAGTTAAGTAAAGTTTTACTATTTACTTGCCTTAGGGCTTTTATGAAAATAGTAGTCTTTGACATAACAACGTGATATTTAAAAAATGATCAACTTTATAGAATCTAGATTCTATCTTCCCTACTTAAAAACTGCCATATTGCTAATTTTACCTTTCCCTAACGCATCGTTTTTAATGGGTAGTATTACTTTTTCTTGCGATCTTTGTAATCTATCATTACGAAGGGTATAAAACTCCTTGTGGCAATTTTGTGCAAAGCACTTAAGTTTTCTATTGCAAAATCTACTTTTATAAATTTAAAGCTTTTGGCAAGGGGGATAAGGGGACTTATATTGAGCCAGGCAGTCCCCTTATCCCCCTTGCCTAACCCCCGTAGTCCCCCCCGCAGGCTTGTTTTTGTTAGTACGAAAAGAAAGGCTATGCATATAAGAATAACCGCATCGTAATAACAATATAAAAAACTATAGACTTATAGAAATACAAACTACTTCTATAAAATGTGCCCGTTAGCTCGCTTTGTTTCGTGGTGCAAAAATCGTGAGAAAAGGAAGCTAGACAGTGCGACCGCACGATTTTTCGAGGAAGCTTCGCTTTCAAGGAAACTTCGTTTTGCTAGAAACGGAAATGAGCCAAGGCCCTCCCCTTGGCTCACGCCAAAAAAAGGCTTTCTTAAAAGAAAGTACTAGTTTCAAAGAAGCTTACGCTTTCGCAGGTTTTGCGGGAGTAAGGAGGGGGTAAACCCCTTTTTTATTAGAAGAAAGCATATAAGTTAGAAAAAATAGAAAAAGAAACTGTTGAAATAAAGATTTAGCCACTTACAAAGCAAACTACTTGCAAGCTTAGTTTATAAACACTTACTTATCAAAACTATCTGCATCTAGCTTTATAGTTTGAGGAACCTTAGTATCTACTATCCATACATAACCAAGCCTAGCTTCATCTGAGTAGACTTGCACGCTAGCTTTTGTGTAGCCATGATCTTCTTTTATGCTAGTGACTTTGCCAACTTTTATGCCCTCAAAAAAGATTCCATCTAGACCGCTAGTTATGACCTCATCGCCAACTTCTACATCTATCCACGAAGGTATATAGTCTATAACTATTTTATTATCGCTATCAGTTCTTAATATACCTGGGGCTTGGTTTTTTCCAACATAAACGCTATAGCTTGTACTCTTGTCCCCGTTTAAAAAACCTAAGAGATTATTACCCTTAAAAGTTGCTATCCCTAGGGCATAACCATCTTTTAAGATTCCATACATTTTATTGACACTGCTATGTTTTTGTGTGTAGTCAATCCAAACGCGAGTGTAGTTAGCAAGTGAAACAAAAGATATCACTTTTGCTAACTTGGCATCTACGCCATCATATTTATTATTCATATTTAAAGCAGCGTTTAGATTATAAAAGTTAATTTTTAAAGCATCATACTTAATCTTATCAGCCTGTAAGTTTCTAATAGTAGTACGCATATGGGCCACATCAGCGGCCTTAGTCGTATAGTCATCTATAAAGTCTGTAAGTCCTTGCTTTTTTGCTATATAAAACTGCTTTGCATCATAGCTTGAAGTTATGACAAAAGTTCTAAGGACTGGCACAAAGCCAAAGATAGCCACAACTAAGACTATAAGTATGATAAAAAAGGAAAGTATCTTCATTAAGAAAACTAGCTATTAGCTATGATCTTTTCTAGTACACTCATATTTTCCATAGCCTTGCCTGTGCCTTTTGCCACGGCAAGTAAAGGCTCATCACCAACATAAACTGGAAGCTTGACCATTTCTGAAAAGTACTTATCAAGATTTCTAATAAGTGCTCCACCACCAGTTAAAACTATGCCATTTTCTACTATATCGCCTGCTAGATCAGGTGGGACTACCTCTAAAACACTTTTTAAGGCATTACCCATTTCTTTGATGTGATCTTTTATGGCATCTCTTATATCTTCACTAGTTATTTCTATAGTACTTAAAAGACCACTTATCTGATCTCTACCTTTAACTTGCTTAACTAAGATCTCATCTAGTGGAGCAGCACTTCCTATATCTATCTTTATCTCTTCAGCTGTTCTATCACCTATTAAAAGGTTAAATTTCTTTCTTACGTACTCTATGATAGCGCCATCTATCTTATCGCCAGCTGTGCGTATAGACCTAGATATAACAAGGCCTCCAAGTGATAAAACACCTATCTCAGTAGTACCACCACCTATATCAACTACTAAGCTTCCTTGAGGTTCTTGTATAGGTAAGCCAGCACCAATGGCCGCAGCTAAAGGTTCTTCTATCAAAAATACTTCTCTTGCCCCTGCACTCATGGCAGATTCTTTAACTGCCTTTCTTTCCACACTAGTTAAACCATAAGGAACACAAACCATAATCCTAGGACGCATAAAGTTTTTTCTCTTATGTGCCTTTTCTATAAAGTAGCGTATCATTTTTTCAGTGATGTTAAAGTCAGCTATAACTCCATCTCTCATAGGTCTAACAGCCCTTATATTATCTGGCGTCTTACCTACCATCTCTTTAGCTTCCCTACCTACGGCTAAGATCTCATCATCTTTATACTTATCTACCTTAACAGCGACAACTGAAGGTTCATTTATTAAGATCTCATGACCTTTTATCATAACTATAGTATTAGCTGTACCTAAGTCTATGGCTATATCGTGGGAAAACCACCCTAAAAGTTTATTAAATAACACTTATATGCTCCTTGTATCTTATATAGCTTTGGCTTTGTTTTTTTTGATTAGTATAGGTTTATCTAGCTTATCTACACAAGCTTTTGTTATGACTACTTGATAGCCACTATATTCTGGCATATCAAACATTAAGTCTATGCACAACTCTTCAACTATGGACCTAAGCCCCCTAGCACCAATTTTACGTTCAATTGCAAGCTCAGCTATACGATCAATTGCATCATCTTCAAAAACTAGATCTATATTATCCATTTCAAAAAGCTTTTTATACTGCTTTATGATGGCATTTTTTGGATTAGTGAGTATAGATATCATAGCTTCTTTGCTTATGCTTTCAAGGGTTGATATAACTGGCAGCCTCCCTATAAGTTCTGGTATAAGACCGTAGTTTACAAGATCACCTGTATCAACTTTAGAGATGATAGAATCTTTAGATTCTACTTTTTCTTCTTCAGCACTAACGCCAAAACCTAGGACTGAGTTTTTGGATACTCTTTTTTTGATGATATCTTCTATGCCATCAAAGGCTCCACCGCAGATAAAGAGTATATGGCTAGTATCTATTTGTATAAAGTCTTGATTAGGATGTTTTCTTCCGCCCTTTGGAGGGATGTTTACCACACTTCCTTCTATAATCTTAAGTAAGGCTTGCTGAACGCCCTCACCACTTACATCGCGAGTTATAGATCTATTTTCTGATAAGCGAGAGATCTTATCTATCTCATCTATAAACACTATACCCATTTCTGCTTTTTTAACATCGCCATTAGCAGCTTGCAAGAGTCTTGTTAATATATTTTCTACATCTTCTCCGACATAACCCGCCTCAGTTAAAGATGTAGCATCACAGATGGCAATAGGCAAGTCCAAAAACTTAGCTAAGGTTTGGGCCATTAAAGTCTTACCACTTCCAGTAGGACCAATAAGCAAGATATTAGACTTAGAAAGCTCTACATCTTCGCCCCCATAAAGTATATTTCCATTCTCATCTTTTTTATTTAGGCTAGAGATTCTTTTGTAGTGGTTATAAACTGCTACGCTAAAGATCTTTTTAGCTCTTTCTTGCCCTATAACATAGTCATCAAGATGACGTTTTAAAGATTTAGGGGAAGGTATGTCATGTTTTAAAACATCAAAACCTGCACCTTCAAGGCCATCTTTATCAAAGTACTCTTTATATATATAAGTTGAACAGTACTTACAGATAAAGGCTTTTTGTCCGCTGACTTCTGGGTTGCTAGCTACTAGTGGATTCCCTTCACTTGCTTCTTTTCCACAAAAACTACATCTATCAGTCATGCTTATAGCTCTCCTCTTTTAAATGGTATCCCACGTGTAGATTCCAAGATAAAGTTACAAATATGCTTTATCTCATCTATAGGATTAGTTTCTAACTCTAGGGTTGCTACTTCTTGCAAGCTTTGCTTACCGCTAAAAAGTTTTTTATAAAGCGTGCTTATAGAATCTATATCTTCACGACTTAAAATCTTTCTCATTCTAAATTTATTAAGCCCTACTATCTTTGCTCTATTACCCTCTGCTAAACAGTAAGGGGGTATATCTTGTGCTAAAGCACTAGCTCCAGCTATCATAGCGCCTTCGCCTATTTTTACAAACTGGTGAATTGGTGTCATGCCGCCTATGTTTACGTTGTTTTCTATAACTATATGACCACCAAGTGTTGCATTATTAGCCAAGATATTATTGTTACCCACTATACAGTCATGCGCTATATGAACATAAGCCATAAATAAATTATTACTACCTATGACTGTTTTTCCACCGCCTCCAAGAGTTCCTGGGTTAAACATACAGTGTTCTCTTACTAGATTATTATCACCTAAGACCAAAGTAGTAAGCTCACCTTGATATTTTAGATCTTGAGGGGGAGTGCCTAAGACTGCATAAGGAAAGATAGTATTACCTTGACCTAATGTTGTATGACCCAGTAAGGTTACGTTGTTATAAAGCTTAGTGTTATCGCCTATAACTACATTTTCACCTATGACACAAAAGTCGCCTATCTCTACGTTTTTACCTATCTTTGCACCTGGTTTTATAATGGCAGTACTAGCTATCATTTCGTATGCCTATCAACTACCATAGCTTGCAACTCTGCTTGACTGGCAAGATTCCCATCTACAAAAGCCTTACCTTCAAGCTTCCATATATTACTTCTATGTTTTAAAACACGCATCTCATAGCAAAGTCTATCACCTGGTCTAACTGGGATTCTAAACTTAACATTATCCATAGTCATGAAATAAACTATCTTGTCATCACTTAGCCCTTGATCTAACCCCCAAGTGCTTACAAAAGCTAAGATTCCACCAGCTTGTGCCATACCTTCAACTTGCATCACGCCAGGATAAATTGGCTCTTTTGGAAAGTGACCCAAAAAGACTTCTTCGTTGATAGTTATGTTTTTATAAGCTTTTATGCTTTCATTTGGGATGATTTCAGTAACTCTATCTACTAAAAGCATAGGATATCTATGAGGTAAGATCTTCATAATAGAATCTATGTTTAACTGGAATTGTGAGTTTAATGTATCTTGTTTTGAATCTGCTTTATTAAAAACTTCTTCCATTAAGACCCCTTGTATGTATTTTGATATTGTTAATTTGTGATTCTATCATAGATAAGTTTCTTTAGAATCTGGAAACTCTTTTGTTTTTACTGATTTGACATAGTTTTTAAGTGCGTCTTCTACTAGCTCAGCACCATTTAAAAAGCGTCTTACAAACTTAGGCTTAAAGTTAGTAAAAAAGCCAAAAGCATCACTCCAAACTAGTATTTGCCCATCACACTCATTACCCGCGCCTATGCCTATAACTGGGATTTTAAGCTCACGTTGTAAGTCTTTGGCCAAGTTTGCTACAGTGCCTTCTAAAACTAAGGCCATAGCTCCTGCCTTTTGCACATCTAAAGCATCATCAAATATCTTTTGTAAAGACTTTTCATCCTTGCCTTGAACGTGAAAGCCTCCCTCACTTCTAGCCATTTGAGGCATAAGACCTATATGACCAACTACTGATATCCCTCTATCAACTATAGCTTTTATGATAGGGGCTACTTCACTGCCACCTTCAAGTTTTATAGCATCTACTTTGGTTTCTTTATAGAATCTTGTTGCATTTTTTACAGCTTGCTTTACACTACCATAAGACCCAAAAGGCATATCAGCCACTATATAAGCCTGACTAGCCCCCCTGCAAACTGCACGTGAGTGATATATCATCTCATCCATACCTATGGTCAAAGTATCACTTTCATTATTAAAGCTCATATTTAAACTATCGCCAATTAGTATCAAATCTACATGTTTGTCAAAAATGTTCGCAAACAAGGCATCATACGCTGTTATACACACTATTTGTTCTACATTTTTCTTAGCTTGTAAAGCTTTAGCTGTGATTTTAGTACCCATTTATAACACTCCTTGTTTTAAGTAATGATAACATTACACTTAATATCTTTGTATATTATTAATGTTAAATGTTAAAATAGACACATTACATTTTTATCTTATGTAAAAAACTTTAAGGAGTTCTAACTTGGACCCATATCACTCGGTTGGTGTCGTTATCTTAGCCATACTGTTGGTTTTATTAAATGCATTTTTTGTATTATCAGAATTCTCTATAGTTAAAATTAGAAAGTCAAGATTAGAAGAGCTAGTAAAGCTTAAAGCGCGTAATGCTAAACTTGCACTAAAAATCTCAAAATCTTTAGATAGCTACCTTTCAGCCACACAACTTGGCATCACTTTAGCCTCCATAGGACTAGGATGGGTTGGAGAAAAAATAGGAAGGTTAATCTTTGCTGGATTTTCACTCTTTACTAATGACCCTCAAGCCTTAAGCATAGCAAGCCTTATACTCTCTTTTATCATAGTAACCCTACTTCATGTCATATTAGGCGAGATAGTGCCAAAGTCAGTTGCCATAGCAAAAAGTGAAGAATCTGTCCTTGCCATAGCTAAGCCACTTTATGCTTTCCACTTTGTCTTTTTTCCCGTTATAAAGTTTTTTAACATCATCTCCAACCTAGTCTTAAGGCTTTTAAAAGTAAAAGGCACTAGTGATGCCCATAGCGATGAAGAACTTAAAATCATCGTTGGTGAAAGCCTAAAAGAAGGGCACTTAGATTCTATAGAATCTGAGATTATTAAAAACGCAGTTGACTTTTCAGATACCTTAGCCAAAGAGATAATGACTCCTAGAAAAGATATGGTTTGTCTTGATAAAACTAAGACTTTAGAAGAGAACTTAGAGATAGTTAAAAATAGCAAACACACAAGATTCCCATATTGCGATGGCAGTAAAGATAAAATCATAGGGATCATACACATTAGAAGTTTGCTTAGCCTAGCACTTCAAAACAAGGTGCAAAATCTAGATTCTATAGCTGTGAAAATGCTAGTTATCTCAGAAAACATCTCAATCTCTAAAGCCATAGTTAAAATGCATGAAAAAAGAGTTTACACTGCCCTAGTTGTAGATGAGTACGGTGGTACTGCTGGGATTTTAACTACTGAAGATATATTGCAAGAAGTTATGGGCAGTATCTATGATGACACAGATGAAAATCACATAAAAAAGATAGATGAAAACTCTTATGAGCTAGAAGGAACTTATGAGCTAGATGACTTACAAGAAACCTTAGGAGTAGACTATGAAGATAAAGAGCAAGTCACTATAGGAGGATATGTCTTATCGCTTTTTGGAAGTATGCCAAGTAAGGGCGATAAGATAAGTGATGAGTACTGTGAGTACGAGGTATTAAGCACAGAAGACAATAGGATTAATAAACTAATACTCACAAAAACTACCTGCGAAAACACTCAAGAATCTAAAAGCTAGCATGGCTAAAAGTAAGGACTACTAGGTGTCAGATACGTTAAAAGGTGTTTTGCTTATGGCTCTTGCAACCATATTTTTTGCAATTATGAATGGCTTAATAAAAATCCTAGGCCAGCTTAATATGTCTTCTATGGAAAGCATCTTTTTTAGAGCCATAACTATGGTTATCATAGTTTTTATTGGCATAGTTTTAACCAATATCCATAAGGATATATTTTTAATGTTTACTTCCTTAAGAGATGCCTTAAGATCTAAAAAAAAAGGTGGCCTAAGTAAGCTTTTAATACGCTCTCTTTTTGGGGCCATATCTATGTCTTTAGGCTTTTATAACTATATAACCATACCTCTAGGTATAGCTGTAGCCTTCTTGCTTAGCACACCTTTATATATAACACTTTTTGCACTTTTTACAAAAAATAAGCCTAGACCTATAGTTATCTTTGCAACTATTTTAGGTTTTCTTGGAATCTTATTAATTAGTGATCCCTTCCATGGGAACATACCTTTATTAAACATTATTTTAGGAGTCTTAGGGGCCTTAAGTGGGGCTTTTGCCTTTTTTACATTAAAAAGCATGGATGGCTACTTTAAAAGTGAGAGTATAGTTTTATGGTATGGGATAATTATGAGTTTAGTTGGTCTTTTTGGAGTTTTTATCCTGCCTCTTTTTGGGGTGCATGATGACTTAATCTCAGGACTTATGATGCCTCATAGCACCATGTGGCTTATTATCATCTTTGTTGGAATCTCAGGCACATTAGCCCAGTGGCTTATGACTAAGTCTTACATGTTTACAAGCCCTGCCATAGTCTCTCCTATAACCTATCTTAGAATCATATGGAGTATGATAATAGGCATCTTTTTAGGAGATAAGCTACCAAACCTCTATCAAAGTTTAGGTCTAGCTTTAATCATAATCTGTGGTGTTCTTATAGCCTTGCCTGTGCTTATCCAAGATCTTAGTGATAAAAAGAACTTTAAAAAACTTAAAAAGTAAAGTTTTTATTAAGCACTAGTTAGATTCTATAAGCTTATAAAATCTAACACTTTTTACCCACTATCTTGTTTCTTAGTGCCAAACAGTCACCTTTTCACCCAGTCAGAAAACTTTTTAAAAGCCTTCTTAAAACTTGACTGATAAGGCTTGCTAGTGGTTTCATTAAAACTACTTTGAAGCTTTAAGACTAGCTCTTTTTGCTCTTCACTTAAACTTTTTGGATAATTAACTTTTAGCTCAGCTACAAGCCTACCTTTAGCTCCTGTGTGAACATCAGGCACTCCTTCTCCTCTAAAAACTATCTGCTGGCCATTTTGTGCGCCTTGAGGCACTTTTAATTCTAGCTCACCGCGCAAAGATGGAATCTTTATACTTCCACCCAAAACTACAGTGGTAAAAAAAACTGGCACTTGTAAGTAAATATCACTTCCATGCCTTATAAAGTGCTCATCGTCAGCTACTTTTACTTGCAGGTATAAATCGCCTCTTACACCTTCTTTTATGCAATTACCTTTGCCTCTATAAACTAGTTGATTACCAGTGTCAACTCCAGCTTTTATACTTATCTCTAAGTTTTCTTCTAAGACTTCAAAGCCTTCTCCATGACACTTAGAACACTTAGCAGATGGAATCTGCCCGCTTCCACCACAAGTACTACAAGTTTGTTGAAACTGTAAAAAGCCATTTCTAGCAAAGACAACACCCCTTCCTTGGCAAGTTGGACAAGTCTTAAGCTTGCCATCTTTTGCACCTGTGCCAAGACAGGCCTTACAGTAGCTTTTATACTTATGTTTTATAGTTTTTTTAGCTCCAAAAACTGCGTCTTTAAAACTTACATCAAGCTCTATAAGCAAGTCTGGTTCAAATAAAAGTCTTTCTTTTTTCTGGCTAGAAGCACCACCAAAAGCACCAAAAAAGTCGCCAAATATATCTTCAAATATAGACCCAAAGCCACCTTGTGATGAACTAAACCCACCTCCTTGACTAACTCCTTCTTTACCATATCTATCATAAAGAGTTCTTTTTTCTGGGTCACTCAAAACTGCGTAAGCTTCATTTATAAGCTTAAATCTTTCTTCAGCATCTTCATCTTTGTTTCTATCTGGATGATACTGTAATGCCAACTTACGATAACTTTTCTTTAAGGCTTGCTCGTCGCAATCTTGCTCTACTTCTAATATCTCATAATAACTAGCCTCTAAAGACATTGCCTTCCTTAATATATGGTTTTATTAAACCTTAGATTTTATCAAAAAAGAGGTCTTTTTTGATAAAATGACGCCCATGGATAAACAACTAACCTCTTTTTCAAATCTAGTAGATGCCCTAAGCAAACTGCCTAGCATAGGTAAAAAAAGTGCGCTAAAGATGGCTTATACTCTCTGCATAGATGATATAGCTTTAGGTTTAAATATAGCTGAAAGTATTAATGAAGCTGTGCGCTCTACTAGTAAATGCAGTATCTGTGGAGGCCTCTCAGAAGGAGAGATCTGTCATATATGCATAGATTCTTTAAGAAGTAATGGCAAGCTTTGCATAGTAAGTCATCCAAAAGATATCCTCTTAATAGAAGGCTTAAAAGAGTTTTTTGGTAGGTACTGCGTTTTAGAATCTATAAAAGACTTTGACTTTGAAAGCTTAATAAAACGTATAAATGAAGAAAAGATCGAAGAGATAATCTTTGCTTTTTCACCCTCTTTAAGCAGTGATGTTTTAATAACTCACTTACAAGATAAACTTTCTCACTTAAACTTAAAGTTTACTAGGATAGCCCAAGGTGTGCCCTCTAATGTAAACTTAGATAACATAGATCACTTCTCTTTAAGCAAGGCTTTTATGTATAGGGTGGATTTATAAGTTTTGCCTCCTTTTATCTCCATAATCATCCCTGTTTTTAACGTAGAAAAATATATAGCGCGTTGCTTAGAATCTTGTATAAACCAAACCTTAAAAGATATAGAAATAATAATAGTTGATGACTGTGGGAGTGATAAAAGTATAGAGATAGCTAAAGGTTATGCTAGTAAAGATACTCGTATAAAAATAGTTTCTAACTTAAAAAACTTGGGCACTTTTCACACAAGACTTGAAGGTGTAAAAAATGCAGTTGGAAGATATATATTATTTGTAGATTCTGATGACTTTTTGGAACTAGATGCTTGTGAAGTGCTAAAAAATATAGCTTTAAATACACTAAAGTTAAAAAAAGATATAGATGATATTGATATCATAAACTTTAAGTCAAACTTCATTCTTTCAAAAACTACTAGGGTTAATAAAAAAGATTTATTGCTACATAAAACTCGCTATATCCTGCCAACTGCTTTTAATAAGGGCCCTCTTAAAGATGAGCAAATAGCCTTTAACTTCTTTTTAAAAAGCTATCACTTTCCAAAGTTTACGCTCTGGGATAAGGCTTATAAAAGATCTTTAGTTCTTAAAAGTATGGAAGTTTTAAAGTCTATAAATAGACCTTTAAGCATGGCTGAAGACATGCTTATGTTTTATGTTATATCTTTACTCGCAAAATCTTACATAGGCATAGATAAAAGACTTTATAACTACTGCTTAAACCCAAGCTCCATAACAAAAGCTACTTCAGAGGCTAGCCTTGAAAAGAAAAAAGATGATATGACTTATATAGGAAATACGCTTTTAGAACTTTCTAAAAACAATGCTTTAAAGTCCAATAAGTATGCTTATAAGATAGCTTTTAGGATGAGTGAAAATCTTAAGTCTATAAATATATTAGAAGATAGATTTAACATAAAAGATGGAAAAAGTATCTATCTTAAAAAGTGTAAGGAATCTTTAAAACACTGGAATAGGAATCTAACCTATGTGCGTCTGCTAGCTTATATCCTAAGTGCTGGAAAGATAAAGCTTTAAACACTTCTTTAGATTCTAATCTAAAGAAGTAAGTTTTAAAAACTAAGTCTTATACCGCCTGTTGCTTCAAAGGTATTAGGTAAAGGCGATTTACTTAAGTGAGTGCTACTTAGATATAAGATAAAGCCTACATTGCTAACTATTTGCATATCAACCATTAAATCCAACTCATTTTGCACATACTGTTTAGAGACGCTATTAGTCACATAGTCAAAAAAAGTAGAGCCATAAACTAGATATAAAGAAAGCTTATCTGAGAAGGCTTTAACCTGCCCTACTCCATAAAATAAGTTAGCATTACTTCCATTTTTAAAAGCACGTCCTCCCCATATAAAAAATGGCAAGACGTTATTAAGACTTTGTTCAAAACCGCTATGAACTGAGTTTCCTATCCCTAAAAGATTAAGACTAGCAAGGCCATTTTTTCCATTTCTTGCATAACCTAGGGAAAAATCTATCCACTTAAAGCCAGTAGCTAGTTTTACATCAGCTAAGTAGCTATCAAAACCAGGAGAGCTAAAACTAGGCTTCATACTAGCAGCTATACCAGAATCTAACCCCACATAAAAACTAGAGTTATTAAACCTAGTAAAGGCGTGAATCCTTGCACCAAACATATTGAAAATAGATGGAGAGTAAAACCAAAAACCATAGACATAACTAGAGTTTTTGATGTCATTTTGTGAATCACTTAGATAATATCTAGCACCTAGGTTATAAAGCCCAAAACGCCCTAGGTCTTGAAAAGGTTGTATTTGATAGTAAGAAACTTGCCCAAAACTTTTAGCATAAATCCCTTCAAGCAAGAGGTTGTTAAATGAAGCATTTCTAACCCATATACCATCTATTAGGTGGTTTATAAAAGGATTAAGAGGCATAAAACGTCCAGCTTTTATAGCTGTATCACCATCAAAGTACTCCAAAAAGCTTGGTCCTAGCATAACAGTGCTATCGCTTGAAAAGTCCTTCCTTGCCCCAAGTCCTGAGTTATAAAAACTCTGTAATGCCATAAAAGATATAGCAGCCCTTACATTATAAAAAAAGCCTGAAGTGTAGCCAAGCCCCACTGAGCTTAGCACATAGGCGTTATTACCTAAGAAAGTTTTTGTGCCAACGTTGTTGTCATTATAAAAACCAGCTTGCCCACTAAAAAGCTTCATATAGTTACCATAAAGCATAGCCTCACCTCGTGAGGTACCATTTTTTAAAGCCTCATTTAAAGAGTTGTACTTAGCACTTAAGGTAACTATAAGGCACATCATTACTAGTATGTATTTTAAGGCAGTATTTTTCAAATGCACTTTCCTTCATGAACGATATCACTTATCCAAAGATTATCTAAAAGTCTGATGTTTTCAACTCTTATAACCGCTATAAGTATAGAATCTTCTAGTTTAGTTGTTATGTGTAGCTCTCTATCTACAAATTCAAAGTATTCAACCTCAACATCCCATAAAGATTTTAAGGCTTCTTTTTTAAGCAAGCTTACATCTTTTATGCCATTTTTAATCTTATCTTCTATGCTAAAAAGTGCGCTTGAAAGACAAAGGGCTTTTTTTCTTCCTTCATTACTTAAGTAGACATTCCTTGAACTAAAAGCAAGGTTATCTTTATCTCTAATTAAAGGCATGCCAACTACATTTATAGATAAGTTTAGATCTTTTACCATCTTTTCTATCATCAAAAGCTGTTGGGCGTCTTTTTTGCCAAAGTAAGCATTGGTTGGAAGAACTAGGTTAAAAAACTTTAAAACTATACTTAAAACGCCATCAAAGTGACCAGGACGCAAAAAGCCTTCAAAAACATAGCCCATGAACTTAGGAGCGCTAACTTTTATAGAATCTTTTTCATACATCTCTTCTACGCTAGGCAAAAACACTACATCAACCCCAAGACTTTCACATATCTTTAAATCAGATTCTATAGGTCTTGGATACTTGCTTAAATCTTCATGTGGTAAAAACTGTGTAGGATTTACAAAGATAGAAACCACACTTATATCATTATCTTTCTTGCTTTGTCTTATAAGGCTTTCATGTCCTAAATGAAGCGCACCCATAGTTGGAGTAAAGCCTAAGGTTTTAGAGCCTGTTTTAAGGCGCTTTAATGTGGATACTAACTCATGCTTGGATTTGACTACTAACATATCAATCTTTTATCTTTTGTAAAAATTAAAATAACTTGCAGGCGTTATTTTACTAAATTATCCTTTTTATCTTGCTAAAATCAAAGGGCTTACCACAAATCTAAATATACGCCGCAGGCGAAAAGAGGGAATTATGGAAAATGATAAACTAAAAATTGTCGTATTAGGGGCTGGATATGCAAGTCTATCTTTCTTAAAGTCACTAAGCCATGAGATGTTAAAAAAAGCTCAAATAAAGCTTATAACTAACAATCCTTATCATTACTTTTCAGTACTACTACATGAAGTAGCAGTTGGCAATATGGACAAAAACGCCACAGTCGAACTAAAAAAGGCACTGCCTAAAGAAGTAGAACTAGTAGTAGACACGGTCACAGAGATAAAACAAAACGAAGTTATAACTAAAAATTCTAGCTTTGGTTTTGATAAGTTAATAGTAGGACTTGGATTTAATAGTGAGTTTTTTAATATAAAAGGTGCTGATACAAACTCACTAACTTGTGGGAACTACAAAGAAGCCTTAGCCATAAAAGAACGTATAGCAAGCTTGCTTACTACTAAGACTAGTAAGGGTGAAAAGGTAGATATAGCAATATGTGGCGGTGGATTTAGTGGGGTTGAGTTAGTCTCATCTCTAGCCCAAAAAGTATGTGAAGATAAAAAATTACCAAAAGATAGTGTTAATATCTACTGCATAGAGGCTATGCCAGATATCATAGCCGCCTTCCCAAAAGAGCTAATCAATGTAGCAAAAAAAAGACTAGATGAACTTGGTGTTATACTTAAAACTGACCATAAGATCTTAGAGATAAAACAAGATTCTATAACTTGTGATTACAAAGGGAGTGAAGTTAGTATAAAAACTGACCTTGCTATCTGGTTAGTTGGCGTAAAGGGTAATGCAGTCATAGGCAACTCTCCCATCCTAGAAAGTGCTAGAAACAGGGTGGCAGTTACTAAAACACTCAATGCACCTAGGTTTAATCACATCTTTATAGTTGGAGACTGCTCTTTTGTAAAAGATGATAATGATAAACCGCTTCCTCCAACTGCACAACTTGCCATACAGCAAGGAAAATATCTTGCTAGGGAGTTTACTAATATAATAGAGGGCAAGAGCTTAAATGAGTTTAAGTTTATCTCTAAAGGTATGATATGCTCTCTAGGAGAAGACTTTGCTATAGGCGTAGGTGCTGATCCAAAAAAACTTTATATAGGCAAAGGACCTATGCTCTTAAAACGTAATATTATAGAAGCTTACTGGAGATATAAAGTAGGCGGTATGAGTAGGCTACTCAAAGGATAAGGCTACTTATGAAACATAAACTATTTTTTATTTAAGTTTAATATAGCCATTTTTAAAAAGACTTATAGAATCTAGTGGCAAATAGATTCTATAAGTCTTTAAAAATATTTTTTAATTCATAAAATTTTACACTGTAGTCTTTTTTTACACTGCTTATCTTTACTTTGTTTGCATTTATCTTGCTTACTATATTTCTATGGCTTATATGGGCTTATATGGGCTTATCTTGGTTTTTAGGAATCTTAGTTATGCCAGGTTTTAATCTTTGCTATCCATGAAAACTACTTTAAAGATAAGGTTTATATTTGATATTTAAAAAAGTTTTGATTAGATGAGTGGGCAAGCCCTAAAAGGGCTTAGTAATGCTAAGACATAGTTTTTATAAAAACTATTTGTGTTCTATGCCTTCTATTCTTAATACTTTATTGCCTAGCATTTCTGGTATCCAAAGCACACCATTATGTAAGAATATGTCAGCAGGAGCTCTAAGTTTTACTGGTAGAGGTATCTCTTTATAGCTTCCATCAGCTTGTACTCTGTAAAGTTTTCCATCAGTAGAAGTGAAATTTAGACCATTCCAGTCGCTTACTAGGAAGCTTCCGCTTGGTTCTTTTTGAAGACCATCTAGCTCGCCTTTAACACCGCTAAATACTTCAAGTTTTTTAGTTTTCATGTTGTACTTCATAAGGTTGGCTGCGTTTTTACCACTTGCATCATAACCAGCTATATAAAGCTCATCACCATCTAGCACTAGTCCATTTGGTCCGCCAAGAGCAGGGTCTATCTTAACTAGAGTGCTGTACTTTTTAGTTTTAACATCTACTTTTAAGATAAGGCCAGTACCTGTATCACTAACTAGTAAAGTGTGATCGTTTTCAACAGCTATATCATTTAAGAAGATTGAACCTTTAACTGGAAGTTTGAAAACTTCTTTTTTAGTTTTTACATTAAAGCCTCTGATAACACCAACATCTACCATGTAAAGTGTATCGCCTATCATGTTCATACCTTTTGGGCCATCTAGTCCAGTTATCCATTTTTTTTGTATAACGTTACCATGGTGGTCAAGTAGACTTACAAACCCATCGCCATCTTTTGCTATAGGGGCAAATTTTCCAACATTAGTTACATATACGTGATGTTTGGATACAAACACGCTTTCTGGAGATGCTAGTCCATCTATTTCTTTAATTTTTAGACCATCCATTTCCATGGTTTTACCCATAGACATATGTTTGTCCATTTTTTTGTCCATAGATTTGTGGTGAGCGTGCATATCCATTGATTTATCAGCATGCATGTCAGAAGAGTTAGCCCCAAAAGCTAGTGCACTACAAGCTATAACACTTAACACTGCAGAGATTACTGTTTTTTTCATTTTGATTACTCCTAAAGTAAATATCTTGCCATTTTAGCATTTTATAAAAAGCATAGACCATTAGACCCCGCATGAAATTGTTTTGTTAACACAATGTGTAAATATAAAAAATAACTCCTTTAAACTTACCCATGCAAGATAGTCTTAGTGATATTATAAAAGAGAATAAAAAAATTTACTTTTTAAAAAGAAAAATAATGATCAAAAAAGATAATTTAAGAAAATATCTTGATAAAAAGTACTAATTAAGAAAGGATTAATGCAGTTTCGGTAAACAAAAATTGAACTTATTTACACTTACAGTAGTTTTTTTCTATAGCAGTTAAAAAGATCTGTTTTGGGATTTTATAACTTTAAAACTTAGAATCTAGTTTAAAGATTCTAAGAGTATTTAAGATTGTGTAAGGGGAAAAATATAAGTGATAAAAGCCTATTTCATCTGTGCTGCTACTTCTTCAGCAAAGTTATCAACTTTTTTCTCTATACCTTCACCTAGTTCAAATCTTACAAAATCAACTATGCTAGCAGTAGTTTGAAGGGCTTTTGCAGAGTCATTTACAAAAGCTTCTATGCTTTTTTTATCATCTAGGATGTACTTTTGTTTTAGCAAAGTCACTTCTTCGTAGAATTTAGCAATTTTCCCAGGAAGGATTTTATCCCACATACTCTCTGGCTTTCCTTCTTTTGCTAAAAGCTCTTTTGCTATCTCAGTTTCTTTAGCTATAACTTCATCACTAACACATTTTGGGCAAAGATAACTTGGCTTCATAGTAGCAGCGTGCATAGCTACACCTTTTGCCACTTCTACTAGCTCGTTAGCCTTTGGAGACTGTATCTTTATAAGCGCACCTAGTTTAAAGTTATGATGCACATAACCATTTACTATCTCATCTGCTGAGCAAGTAAAAGTTCTTAGTCTTCTTACAACTATGTTTTCACCAATGGTTGCAATTTTACTTTTTAGATACTCTTCATAACTCATGCCTTCTATCTTAAGACTAGCAAGTTTACTAACATCATCTATGGCATTTTCAAATACTAAATCTAGCGTTTTATTAACTAGATCTTTAAAGCCATCATTTTTTGCAACAAAGTCAGTTTCTGAGTTTAACTCTATTAAGGTAGCTTTTTTGAAATCTGGTGCTATCTTCATGGCTATAACACCTTCACTTGCTACTCTATCACCTTTCTTACCAGCCTTACTTAAGCCTTTTTTGCGTAAGATCTCTATTGCTTGTTCTATGTCTCCACTAGCCTCTTTTAAAGCGCCTTTGCACTCCATGATCCCAGCATCTGTTTTATCTCTTAACTCTTTTACTAATTTTGCACTAATTTCCATCCATCTTCCTTTATTAAAGTGGTTTTTCTTCTATAGCGTCTAAAACTAAAGTCTCTTCTTCTTTTGCTACTTCTTTTTCTTCAGCAGCACTTTCAACTTCGCTAACTTCTTCTTGTGGTGCTTTTTCATCACTCATCTCTCTGCCTTCTATGATAGCATCACTCATTTCTTTGCAGAAAAGTTGGATTGAACGTATAGCATCATCATTACCTGGTACTGGAAAGTCAACTACATCAGGATCACAATTTGTATCAAGTAAGGCAATTACAGGCATACCTAATCTTCTAGCTTCAGCAACTGCGATTTTTTCTTTTACTACGTCTATTACTAAAATCATATCAGGCGCAGCTTTCATGTGTCTAACACCACCTAGATACTTAGTTAGTTTGTCTTTTTTGCGCTCTATCATTAGTCTTTCTTTCTTGGTTAAAAGCTCTATTTGACCGCTTGCTTCCATAGCTTCTATGGCTTCTAGTTTTCTAACTGACTTTTTGATAGTACTAAAGTTTGTAAGCATCCCACCTAACCAGCGATAGTTCACATAAGGAGCGCCAACTTTTTCAGCATACTCTTTTATAGTATCACTAGCTTGTTTTTTAGTTCCTACAAACATTATGCTTTTGCCCTGTGCTGAAGCATCTCTTACTACATTATATATGTATCTAAAATATCTTAGGGTTTTTTGTAAGTCTATGATGTGTATATTTTTTCTAACACCAAAGATGTATTTTTTCATTTTTGGATTCCATCTTCTTGTTTGATGGCCAAAATGTACGCCGCACTCTAGTAAGTCTTTCATCGTTACCATATTGTCTCCTTGTAACTTTATATAAGGTTTTTTCCTCCATACTTTTTAAAGCCCTAATCTCTTAAAGCTCAACCTATTAGGAAAGTATGTGTGTTTTTTACACGAACTATAATTATATAACTTTAAACTTATAGTTTTATAAATGCTAACTTAAAAGTCCTCTTTGGCACAAAACTCTAAGCCTTCAAACTTAAGCTTATAAGCATGGAGCATAAGCCTAAAGTTAGGCTTGGTATTGGTTGTGAGATAGCTTTCTTTTGCGTCAAGATAGATTCTAGCTTCTTCATTACTTACGCCATAAAGTGGGTCGTTTATAATCTTATGTTTTATGGAATCTAGATGGATTCTAAGTTGATGAGTTCTGCCTGTTAGGGGGATTAAAAGCACTTTTGTGAAAAAGTTAGTGACCTTTAGTGGATAGACTATAGTTAGTGCCCCTTTTGTGTTTGCTTCATGTTTTAATTTTAGATTCTTAGCTAGTTCATAAAGCTCTTCTTTAGTGTACTCACAAGGATCAAACCTTAACACCTCGCCCTCACAAGCCCTCCCTCTAACACACAAATCCCCACTATGTGCCCTATTAGTGATAGCTTTATTAATGATAAAAGCCTTAGTAAGCTTACCTCTAACTAGGGCTACATACTCTTTATAGATTCTATCTTCTTGGAAGAGATTTTTTAAATAGATCTCACTTTGTTTATCTTTACCACAAAGTAAAAGCCCACTTGTTTCATAATCTAGCCTATGAGCAAGGTTAGCTTCTAAGTTATCAAACTTAACTTGATCTAGCATACTAGGTGTGGAATCTAGCTTCTTAGGATGGGTTAAAAGATTAGCTGGTTTGTTATAGATTATAAAATTTATCTCTTTACTAACCTCTTCTTCTAGACCTACTTTTATAGGATCTTTACTTCTAGTAAATCTCCCCTCACTAAAAGGTAAGATAAAAAGATCTTTTGGTTCAAACTCTAGTATAAAAGCATTTCCCTCTTTTAGCTCCATGCCTTTTTTGATACTCACTCCATTTTGATAGAATCTTCCTCTATCAAGTATCTTTTGGGCTTCGTTGCTCCCATAAAGCCTAGATAAAAACAAGCTTGCTTTACAAGGCGCAGTTATCTCTAATAGTCTTCTTACAAAAGGCATTAAAAAAGTTTATTGATAAAAAGTACGACTTTGTTTTCATTAAAGCTATCTTGATTTAAAGTAAAGCTAAATCTCAAGATATCGCCAACTTCAAGCTCTTTAGGCTTTTGTTCTACGCCAAACATCATAGCTTTAAACTCTATATCCCCTTTGTATAAAACAAACTCTATGAACTTATTTTTAAGGATGAAAGATTTTACATAAAGCTCAGCGTAAAATATAGGCATGGCATTAGAGTTACCATAAGGTTCATACTTATCTAAAAGCCTCAAAGTGTTCATATTTATAAGAGTGTGAGAGATCTTACCTGTGATGCTAAGCTCTGGTTTGTTTTCAAAATAAATTGGCTCAAAGCCATCTATAAAAGGCTGTATATTTTCAAACTTTAAAGCAAGCCCTACTGCGCCTGTGTGCCCACCAAAACGGTTTAGTAAGTGAGAAAGTTTTTGCACACTTGCTATCAAGTCTACATTTTCAAAGCTTCTACCACTGCCTTTATAGTCTTCAATCTTAGACTTAGTTAGAACAAAAGCTGGCTTTTTATACTTATCTGCTAGTCTTCCTGCGACTATACCTATAACTCCTTCATGCCAGTCTTTGCCAACTGCCATTATGAGATTAGATGTTTCTACCATAGTCTCACAAGCCTCTTGAAAGACTTCTTCTTGTAAGATTTTTCTTTTTTGATTAAGGTCTTTTAGAATCTTAAAGTAGTAATAGGCCTCTTTTTCATCACTAGCTAGCAAAAACTTTAAAGCCACTTTACCATCATCCATCCTACCAGCTGAGTTTAAAAGTGGGGCTAGTTTAAAACCAAACATCGTAGAATCTGCCTTTGATATATAAAAGCCTTTTTTGAAAGTCTCAAGGCAAGGTCTTTTTTGATGATGAAAACTCTTTATAGCGTAGTTACATATGGTGTGATTTAAAGCATGAAGTGGCATAACATCTGAGATGATAGAAACGCCTACTAAAAACACTAAACTAGATCTTTGCCAAGCTTCTAGTTTTATATCTAGGCTGCTTGCTATACCTCTTGTAAAGTACCATGCAACTAGCGATCCACACACTTCTTCATAAGGAAAGTGACAAGCTGCTTGCTTAGGGTTTATTAAAAAGTCACATGGTGGTATTAGCTCATTACCATCTTCATCTTGATGTAAAGTATGATGATCTGTGATTATAAATCTTATATTTTTACTAGCACAAAGCTCACCAGCTTCAAAGCTTGATACGCCATTATCAACTGTTATGATAAGGGCTATATCTGGATTTTTCTCAAGCTCTTCTAAAAATAAAGCCTCTGAAAAGCCATAGCCATGCTTAAAGCGATTAGGTATGCTAAAGCTTACATTTTTATAGCCAATGTACTTAAAAAAATCAAGCATAATAGCACTAGCACAGATTCCATCTGCATCATAGTCACCAGCTATCATTATGTGCTTATCATCTCTTATATACTCTGCTACAAGTTTAGAGGCCTCTTTTACGTTTTTCATCTCATGATGATTTGGAATCTTAGAGATATGGTCTATCTCAAAAGACTCTACCCTGCTATCTAGAATCTTTTTTAAATCGTTTATATGCTTAAAAGTTGGTGCTTCATCTAAGAAGGTAGGTTGGTGGTGAGAGTTTTTGTTTAAAAAAGTTTCGTTGTTTAAGCTTGTTTTTGAAGGTTTAATATTGTTATCCATGTATTAAACCTTTTAAACGCGTTTGTTAAGTAATGCCTGTTTTACAAACTCTAAAATTACGTGATTAGGATTCTGCAAGCGACTTGTAAACTCTGGGTGAAACTGCACCCCTACAAACCATTTATGGTTTTCTAGCTCTATAGCTTCTATAAGTCCATTACAACTTCCACTAACTATAAGACCTTCTTTTTCAAACCTATCTTTAAATATGGGGTTAGCCTCATATCTATGACGATGTCTTTCAAAGACTGGCTCTTTTGGATTTAGATAAGCTTTAGCAAGCTTAGATCCTGGTTTTAACTCACACTCATACTCACCTAAACGCATAGTGCCTCCAAGTGGAGAGTTGTGAGTTCTAAACTGATGTTTGCCCTCTTTGTCTAAAAACTCTTCTATGAGATATATGATTTTATTAGCAGTATTAGGATCAAACTCACTTGAATTTGCATCTTTTAACTTTAAAACACTCCTTGCAAACTCTATCATGGCCAGCTGCATACCAAGGCAAATCCCAAGAAAAACTACATCTTTAGTTCTTGCATAGTGTATAGCCCTAAGCTTGCCCTCTACACCTCTTTCTCCAAAACCACCTGGCACCAAGATAGCATCTACACCATCAAGTACATCTATATTACTATCAGTTAGTTTTTCAGAATCTATAAACTGTATATTTATCTTAGTATCTAGATTAGCTCCAGCATGAGTTAGTGCTTCAATCAAAGACTTATAAGATTCTTTTAAACTTAGATACTTACCAACAAAGCCAATAGTTACGCTTTTTGTAGGGCTAAGTATCTTTTTAACTAGCAAGTCCCACTCGCTTATATCGCTTTTAAAAGTAGGCATATGAAAGCTTTGTGCTATAGCATCAAGTATGTTTTCTTGCATAAAATTAATCGGGCACTGATAGATACTAGCTGCATCCCACGCGCTTATAACATGGGATACATCACAAGAAAGTGCTATCTTTTTTTTGATCTCAGAATCTAGGGCCTTTTCACATCTTGCAACTATTATCTGAGGACTTATACCTATACGGCGTAACTCTTGAACGCTATGTTGGGTTGGCTTAGTTTTAACCTCACCACCAGCAGTATGTATCAAAGGAACTAAGGTTACATGTAAACTTATAGCATCATCACCTAGTTCATGTTTTAGCTGTCTTATAGATTCTAAAAAAGGCATGCCCTCTATATCACCTACTGTGCCGCCAAGCTCTACTATCAAGAAGTCTTTGCCCTTACTTGCAGACTTTATCCTATGTTTTATCTCATCTGTGATATGAGGCACTATCTGTATAGTTTTACCTAAGTAGTTACCCTTTCTTTCTTTTTCTATAACTGAAAGATAAACTTGCCCAGTTGTAAAGTTGTTCTCTTTTATAAAAGACGTATCCAAAAACCTTTCATAGTGCCCTATGTCAAGATCAGTTTCTGCGCCATCTTTAGTTACAAAAACTTCGCCATGTTCAAGTGGACTCATAGTCCCAGGATCTATGTTTAAATAGGGATCTATTTTAAGTATGGATACACTAAAGCCAGCATGCTTTAAAAGTGTTCCTATAGAAGAAGAAGTTATGCCCTTTCCAAGAGAGCTTAAAACTCCTCCGGTTACAAATATGTATCTTGTGTGTTTCATCGATCTTAATAAGCCTTGTGATATTTTGAACTAGATTATACCCATGAAAGGTTGCTGTAAAGCTTAAAGATGGGCTTTCAAGGGCAAGTGTAGGTTAACTATAGAGTTTTCAAAATACTATAGGATCTCAAAGGCAAAAAATACATTCATTAACGCGTATCAACTTTATGGTAAAAGGATAAAGCATTTTGAGAAGACGTGTACAATAGTGACAAAGTCTAGCATCTAGTATTAGTTATATTTAATATTAAAGGGTCTCGTTATGATAAAACATACCGCTATAGCTTTCAGTATGATTCTTACTCTAAGTAGTCTTGGTTTGGCCAAAGAGACTAGGACTGAAGGTGTTTCCACAGTTAAAAAAACTACCACTGTAAAAAGATATCCCCAAAAAAGGCAACATGTAGGCATAAAAAAAACATCTAGCACAAGGATAGAATCTAACACAAGAAAAAGCACTACTAAATCCCACCTTACAAACTCAAAAAACCTAGCTTTAAATGATATTAATGATGATGATGATAGATTTATAGCTCCAGTTAGCACAAAGGCTAAAAGCCCTTATCCACTTGATGGTCTAAAACTAGTGCTTAGTGCTGGAGTAGGAAGCAGTATAAATGTCTCTAAAAATCCAAACTCCCCCTCATCTGCTGGCCTAGATATGAATCTAAAGATAGGAGGTGCTTACTTTGCACCTGGAACATTTAGCTATGTAGGTTTTATGGCTATGGGTGGAGTTGGTGCTAGTAATCTAACCTCTGTTACAACCTATGCCCCACAGTACTTTATATCCCTTACTTTCATGCAGCTTTTTGATGTAGGTGATGGAACTGCAAAGATAGGCTACTTGCTAGGAACTGGTATATCTGTAAGAAGTCTTGATAGTAACAATAATGCCGGTAGAGGCAACCTTAATAAAAAGCCAAATGAAGTTAATGAGCCAGCTAGCATCATGCCAACTGCTAAGTTTGGTGTTATAAACTTTATAAAAAACAACCAAAGCGTATCAGCAGAGTTTCAATACTACTTTGTTAATCCAGATTCTTTACTTCCAGGTAGTGATATAACACTAAGTTATGCTTACTACTTTGGTGACTAAACTTAGAATCTAAATAGTTAAATAAATTTTAACTATTTATCCTATTTATAAGCATTTTTACCCTATTTATAATACCAAACTCTCAAAGGCCAAGCCTGACAAATCAAAACTATAGTAAAATATAACTTTACCTTAATGCAAGGATTTACCATGATGAAAAACATACTAATAAGCATTAGCCTAGTTCTTAGCAGCCTAGCTATAGCAAGCGAGGCACACAATATAGACAAGTCTAATAGCTATGATATAAGTGGCCCTAAAGTCATAGTAGGAGTTGGAACAGGCGTAAGTATTAATAATACTTCAAGTCCTACTTCAAATCAAGCTAGCCCTAAAGTAAGTCCTAATGCAAACTTAAAACTAGGAACTGGTATTTTTAGTACTAATAACACTAGCACCATAGGACTAGAAGCTAGTGCTAGTGCAAAAGCAGATAGCCAAACTCTAAAAACTTCAAAGCCTGACTACTCAGCCAACCTTGACTTTGTGCAAGCCTTTAAAGTTGGTAATGGTAAAGTTAAACTAGGCTATATAGTAGGTGGAGGTGCTGCTTTAGAAAATAAAGATAAATAAGCACTATATAAAAAAACTTTATAAAAACTAGATTCTATAAACTTATAGAATCTAGCTTCTTTATATATCTACACTATCAAAGATAGTAAACTATCCCTACTACATATAAAAGCACAGAGCCTAGAAAACAAAAAGCTAGTAAGACTATATAGCCTACGATACTAACCCACCACTGATGTTTTCCATAACGCTTCTTAGATCTCTTCTTTTTAGGTTTAGTAGCCACTAACTCATATATATAAAACACTACTAAGATGACAAAACTAACTACAAACAAGACTATCTCAGTATTGATAGTTATAACCTTGCTATACTCTTCAGACTTATACAAAAACAAAAGCATCAAGATAGCACTTATAATCCAAGCTATCAAAAGCCTAAGATTTATAATCCTACCCTTACTAAACACTTCAAAAAGTAGCAACACACAAAAAAACAAGCATAAAGATATAACAAAACCAAGGGCTTGAGTTTTTAGTATATCTAGCAAGTTTTCTAGCGTTATAATCTTATGCAAACTAGCTTCCTTTAAGCACTTTTAAAACCGCTTCTACATAAAGCTTATACTCTAAGGTATGTATATCTTTTTCAAAACTTTCTATATCACAAGCTTTTTTAATCTTTTCTTGCAAAAGTATAGTGCCAGAATCTAGTTCCTTACTCACATAGTGCACGCTTACACCACCAAAGTCATTACTATCATTAAAACTATCTTTTATGGCATGTGCACCCTTGTGTAAAGGTAGGTATGAAGGATGTATGTTTAGTATGGGGATATCTAACTTACTTAAAAAAGCCTCACTTAAAACTCTCATAAAGCCTGCTAGCAAGACTAGATTAGGACTTTCTTTTAAAACTAAGCTAGCCAAAACACTATCAAAGTCCTCTCTTTTTATAAAGTCTTTATGATTAAGCACAAAGGTATCTACTCCTTTTTCTTGCGCTTTAAAAAGTCCTTTTGCACTAGGATTATTACTTATAACTTTTTTGATTATGACTTTTTTATCAAAGATAGTTTTATTATGAAAGTGCTCTATTAGATTTAAGGCATTACTCCCTGTTCCACTGATTAATATGACTATGTTAAAGGGTTTAGTCATATGAGCTTCTTTAGTTGTAAAAGTCCTTGCATTATAAAAGTCCTTGCTTTTTAAAGAGGTAATTTAAATTGTAACATTTTTGTAGGGATTATGAAGGATGTGGCACTAGATAAAATGCTAACTCATAAGGATTTATCTATAAGGTAAGTAAATATATTCTAGATTCTATAATCATCTTTAAGATATCAAAAGTACATGGCAATTAATACTATAAAGATTAGAAAATGATGAGTGCTAGATAAATGCTTAAAATAAAGGTAAGTTTTTAATGTTTAGTTTGAAGTTATTAAAGTGGTACGCCCAAGAGGATTCGAACCTCTGACCTACGGCTTAGAAGGCCGTTGCTCTATCCAGCTGAGCTATGAGCGCGTGATAATTTTGACTTTGGAGCTAAGGGGTTATAGTGGTACGCCCAAAGGGAGTCGAACCCATAACCCCCAGATCCGAAGTCTGGTGCTCTATCCAATTGAGCTATGGACGCAAACATAAATGGGGTGGGAGATGGGGCTTGAACCCACGACCTTCGGATCCACAATCCGACGCTCTAACCAACTGAGCTACACCCACCATCATAAAAAAATGGTCGGGGTGAAAGGATTCGAACCTTCGACCCCTTGGTCCCAAACCAAGTGCGCTAACCAGACTGCGCTACACCCCGACAAACAAAATATGCTAAATTAAATAAAGGAGAGATTATGCCTAGACTTTTTATAAAAGTCAAGATGCAAACAAGGCATGATCTTTAAAAAATTTTATAGATTCTAAAACTAGTTTAGAATCTATAATCTTTCATATTTTAAAAACTACTAACTTTAATCTTAAGATAGCTTGTAATGGTACTTAAAACTACTTTTCTTCTTTGTAGATTCTATCTTCTACACCTATAAAAATCTTAGCTAACTCAGTATAAGCCTCTTCCCAAGCCTTTAAAACTTCAGGAGTTGCATCATCTTTCATAACTGTTTTTATAGCCTTCAAAAGACACTCGCCAACTATAGGGTAGTGCTCAGGTTTTACGTTTACATTAACATGCACTTTTCCTATCTTTTCTACTGTTGGAAGTATCTTTTCTAGATTATCTATGTTTTGAGCAGCTGCTAAGATAGCATTAGCTAGAGCTTTAGGCTGATGGCCACTTTTTTGCTTTTCTGTACTAAACATAGGTTTTACTTCTGGATATCTTTCAAACATATCTCTATAAAACTCTCTAGTTAGAGTTTCGCCGTTTTGCTTGATAGCTGGTACTGTTGATTTTATGATATTAATAGATTCTTGACTTATCATTTATTTCCTTTATATATGCCTAGATCTTAAAACTGATCTTAAGGGCAAGGCAAGTATAACCATGCCAAGTATCCCTACTTTTGACATGAATCAAGCTTTAATGCTTAGCTTTACTATGTAGGCTATGATTAAGATAACTACGATAAAAGAGATGCCTGCTATATACCCTACTGCATGAAAGATGCCAAAAATTTGTAAGATAACTATAGAAGCGACGATAAAGATATAAGCTAGGATTCTAAAAAGAGAAAAACTTAGTTCAACTCCTAAGGAAAACTTTGAAGTATCTAAGGCCTTAAGTAGCTCTTTTTCTTGCTTTTTGTCATCTTTTTTATCTAAGTCATTTTTAGAAAGTGCTTCGAGATTAGCTATATCTTTAGCGTTTTTAATCTTGGCTTTTGACTTTGCTTGCATACCTTTAAAAGAAGCTATCACTATAAAGATAAAGCCTAATGCCCCAAGAGAAAAGTTCACTCCAAACACCCATCCAAGCAAAAAACTAACTCCAAATCCTATGAGTATAAAAATGACTATGCCTAAAATACTTTTTTGCATTAGAATCCTTGCTAATAGATTTATAAATTATAACTGAGAGGTGTGTTATGGAAGTGATATATTTAGCTGGTGGATGTTTTTGGGGAGTACAAGCCTACTTTGACAAACTACCTTTTATCTTAGAATCTGAAGTAGGCTATGCAAATAGTAATATCCCTAATCCTACTTATAAAGATGTTTGTAGACATAGATCTAGTGCTAGTGAGTGCGTCAAGCTAACTCACACTAATCTTTTACTAACCCTAAGGCACTTTTTTAAGATCATAGATCCCTTCGTGCTTAACAAACAAGGTAATGACATAGGCTCTCAGTATAGAAGTGGCATCTATAGTACTAGTGAAGTCACTTTAGCTAGTGTAAAAGAGATAGTTGAAGGCTTTCAGCAGCATCACAGCAGGCCTTTTAGAGTAGAAATCATAGCCTTAGAAAACTTTTATAAAGCAGAAGAGTATCATCAAAAGTACTTAGAGAAAAATCCTACTGGCTACTGCCATATCAATCTAGATGATACTTCACTTTGATAGATAAGGCTAAAAGATTTGCTAGCTTTAAAAGATATGGCAGTCTTTTAGCTTGCCATCTATAATTTATCATTTTTAACAGGCAGCTATCTGTATTTTCAATAATTATAATTGTTTAAGGCCTGTGGCATTCTCGCCCGTTTCGTGGTGGCAAAAATCATAAAAAAAGTAAACAGTAGTACTTGCGCTTTTTTTAGGGAAGCTTCGTTTTCAAGGAAGCTTAGGCTTTCAAGGAAACTTCGTTTTGCTAGAAACAAAAGTGCGAGGTCCTCCTAAAAAGCCACTAATAAATCTAGCTACTTTTTAAAAATCTAAAACCTACTTATAGAATCTAGATTCCATAAAAATATAAGTTTTTAAGATATTAGATTATCACTTTCACGCGCATTTTACAAAAAAAAAAAAAACGCTAAAGTGTCAAGCATTCTTAATAATTAAGATTAGATTTTTATAAGGATGATGTTTTGACAAACAGCGTATTTTCAAAAAGGATAGGACTAAAGATAGCTTTAAATATAGCTGGAATAATTATAATTGTTGTTGCATTACTTATATTTGCAGTTATTATGAATATACAAAAAAGTATGCTAAAAGGCGCAGAAAATATAATGGCTTCAAGGGCTACTAGCATAGGAAACTACATTAACTTTCAGATGAGAGATGCTATATCACTTGGCATTGCAAGTGCTTCCAAGATAGGTATGATGCTAGATGCTAATGAAAATATTAGTATAGATACCTTAAAACAAGAAGCATATTCGATAAATAGTGTCAGCAAAACTATAGCATTTAGCGGTATATATTTAAATTTAAATGGCGGAGATAGCATAAGTAAAGATGGTATCTTTATAGGGTCTTTTCAAGATACAGATAGAGTAAGCATGCTTGATAAAGCAACCGTTGAGCGCATCATCATGTCTTCAAGACCTCCAGAGCTTGCTTTTAAAAGTGCTAAACCAGTCCTTGGGGTACCAACTTTAAGAAATATTAATGGAAAAAATATCTACACCATCTCAGCAAACTTTCCCATCTTCAAACACGGTAAGGTGGTAGGCTTAATCCAACAAAGACTAGATTTAGACTTCATACAAGAAGCCCTATCTCATTCAGTAGGTGATATCATATATGAAGATGTAGATAGATATATGATTGATAGAAGTGGAGTGATCATAGCAGATACTTTGGGCCAATATAGAGGGAAAAATTTATCTGATATAAATAATACAAGTGAGTTTAAAAAAGAAGTCATAGATAATATACTAGATTCTAAAGATGTGTCTACTACTTTGGATTTTAGAGGTATGAAAAGAGCGCTTGTTTCACAAACCTTTATTATACCACCTTTTAATATCAAGTGGAATGCCTTAATGGCAGTTCCTAAAAACGAAGTATTAAAAGACCTATACTCCCTAGTTGTTTTTATAGTTATATCTTCTATCATAGCCATCGTTGTTATAATTTTTTTATTTTATTTTTACATAAACAAAGCCTTCATAAAAAGAGTAAGAAATATACAAGCTACTCTAATAGATACCTTTGCAGTTATAAACCATGAAAAAGCTATAAACATACCTAAACTAGATACTAGATCTAAAGATGAACTAGGAGTTATATCTAATGTTATTAATATAGCTATGGATAAAACTAAAACCTCTTTATCCAAAGACAGTGAAGCTGTAAGTGAAGCATTAAATGTAGCTAAGACTATAGAAGAAGGTAACTTAAGTGTAAGAATACTTAAGTTACCTTCTAATCCTCAATTAATTGAACTAAGAGATGTACTTAATAATATGTTAGATGTATTAGAACTAAAGATAGGTTCTAATATGAATGAGATAGAAAGAGTATTTGATAGTTATCTTAAATTAGACTTCTCTACTTCAGTATTAGATTCTAA
>NZ_MLAR01000014.1 GCF_002272925.1 Helicobacter sp. 13S00401-1
GCTTATAACACTTAATATTTTTTTAGATTCTTTAATTATTTAATTTTTTTAGTTTTTAATTCTTCTTTCTTTTTTAATACTTTTTAGTATTTTAGTTATTAACAAGCTTTGGGCTTTTTGGTTGTACCGTCTGGCTTTATTATGAAGATGAAAGTTAAAGCACTAAAATAAAAGTCAACACATGGATTGGTAAATATGTGAAAATATGGCGCTACATTCCTTGTATGGATGGTGGTTTTTGTTTTCTTGCATAACAAGATAAAGACCACCACACTGTAAAGCGCTTAAAACTCATACCTTACATGCAACGAAGCTTAAGATAAGCTAAAATAAAGCAGCCCCTAAAAGGATTTAACATGAAATACATACTAGCCTTTCTTATAAGTCTTTCTCTTGCAAGCTTTACTTTGGGTGTGAGTGAAGAGATAGTCATTAAGCATAGCTATAAAGACATATACACACAAGAAAAAAGTAGCTATGAAGATATAGATAATATAAGAAAAAACATACTCCCACTAAAGAGCCCTACCAAAAAACCTAAGCCTAATGTAGAAAATATAGCCTTTTATAAAGCAAAGATGACACTATTAAATAACTACGATCAAAAACCTTTAACTAAGCTTTTAAGCCAAAAGATAGCCGCCTACCTAAAAGCTAATAAGATAAAAGATTTGAAAGGCTTTAAAGCCTGTGCTAGATTTAATATATTTAATAAGCTTTATGATGATGACAAAACTCTTACTATAGACTTTTTGCTAGATAACTGTAAGTTTGATGATGAAAGCAATCTCTTAGCTTATCAAAATATAGATGCCTTTAAAGAGTTTATCGCTCTAAGCAAAGAAAAACTCCCTAGCAGTAAGAATATAACCTTAAGTGGGGTTAATGTAGATAGGCAAGGCGTCCTAACTATAGCTCTATTAAGAAAGGGGGAGTGTTCTAAAAAGTTTCCTAACGCTTGTAAAGATGCCTTTGTAAAAAAGTTTGACAGTGGGAGTATGGTGTTTTCGTATAGGGGTAATATCATGGGTGTTGGTGTACCAAATGGGACTTACTAAGTGTTAGTTAACACAAAAACACTAGCTAACTTGCTAAGTCTTACTGATAGGCATGTATATAATCTTGAAAAAGCTGGTGTGTTAGTGATGGTGCTTTTTTACAAAAACTAGCTAAAGAGCTAGATGCTAGTTTTTCTATTAAAAATGACACACTTATATTTTTAGATAGAGATAAAAGTTTTGATAGACCTAGCTTTAAAGCTAAAGCTAGCGAGCTTAGCTCCCTAGCGATAGAGTATGTTGATAAGGTAGTTTATAAAAGTGCAAAGGCTAGCTTTTTAGACTTACAAACAGGAGAAGATAAAAGCGTAAGCTTAGGAGAGGGAGTACCTACTTTAGTTAGAAACTATGCTTTAAGTGGTAAGGGACTAAATGCAAGTGATGCTTTAAAGAAACTTACAAGTGAGTTCACTTTGGCTAATGCTAGAAAGATAAAGGGCTCTCTAACAGGTCTAGGTTTAGTTATGTTTGCTGGGGGATTTTTAGAGCTAGAACTAAGAGGCAAAACTACTCGCCACCTTTTAACTAAAGTAAGCCATACCTTAGATTCTAACTCTTGGCAAGTAAAAGCAGAGTTTGAATAGCTTTAACCTTTTTAAGTCTTCATTCCTATTTGCCAAGATAGATGTTAGTTAGTTTTGTAATTTTATCTAGGTCTTTAGTGTTTTGTTTAACTTCTTTTAAAAGCTCTCTAGCTGGCATGGCTTCTAGCTTTTTTATCCTCTCTTCTTTTTCTTGTTTTTTCTTTTTTTATCTTCAAGAAAAAAAACCATGAAGCCACTCCACTAACCAAAGTAAGCTTAGATTCTAACTCTTTGTAAGTAAAAGCAGAGTTTGAATAAAAAAAGATCTTGCTTTTTGTTTTAGTTTTTTATTAGAATGGAAAGAAAAAGGAGATATATAAATGCTTATGTTTTTACTTACTGTTATAGTTGCTATTGCTATGCTTGTAGTAGCTTTTATTGTTATAGGCTTTTTTATTGGCATAATGTATCTTCCAATAAACCCTTACAAACCTGAAAAGATAACATATCCTAAGCCCACTAAGAAGCCAAAAAGAGTAAGAGCTGAACTAACCTTTAAAGGAGAGTTTATACAAATGAAAAAAGAGTGGAAAGAAGCAAATCAAGACTGGAGAGATACACCTCTTATAGGAAAAATAATACATGTAATTGCTGTATCTTTTATTTTATTTTGTGTCTTTGGTTTTATCTATTATCTTTTTACATAAGGCTAGCCTTATGTAAAACGCAACGAAAATGTTTTAAATACATATAATAAGTCATTATTCCATCTTAAAGGTTACATAATGGCTTATACTCTAAAGATAGATGCTGATATAAACGCACTTACAAAAACTTTTAAAAGACTTCAAAGACAAGGTGAAACCTTAGGTAGTTCTATCTCTAAGTCTTTAACTTCTAATCTTGAAAAGTCCATGAGCTCATATACACTTTTAAACCAAAAACTAAAGCCTAAGCTTGATGCTGGACAGTCTTTGCCTTTCTTAAGTAAAAAGCTAGATTCTATGGCAGTAAAAATTAAAGATGCAACTCACACCAAACTAAGACTAGACACCCAAGAAGCCTTTAAATCCATCCTAGATATGAAGTATGAAATAGCAGGCGTAGTGGCTGGTTTTATAGCTGGAGTAAAAAAGCCTATAAGTGTGGCAATGGACTTTGAAAGTAGCTTTTCTAATATAAAAAAAGTAGTAGATTTTGATAGTAATAAAGAGCTTAAAGCCTTTCAAGGAAAGATTTGGGAGCTAACTAAAAGTATACCCCTAGCTGCCAAAGATTTAACAGATATAGTAGCAAGTGGTGGACAGTTAGGACTAGATAAAAACTTACTTATCCCTTTTACTGAAACTGTAGCTAAGATGTCTACTGCCTTTGATCTAGGTACTAAAGAAGCAGGGGATAATATAGCAAAACTTATGAATAACTTTAACATAGGTATAACCGAAGTAACTAAGCTAGGAGATGCAATTAACTATCTAGGTAATACTACAGCAGGAGCCCCAAAAGAGATAGTAGATACTCTAGGCAGGATAGCAGGGGTTGCTAAAACTATGAGGGTAACAGAGCTTCAAGCTACAGCTCTTGCTGGAGCATTCGCTAATATGAAAGTACCTAGTGATCAAGCAGGAACTGCTATAAATAAGATATTTACCACTTTAGGAGGACTAGCAAGTGGTAATGTCACTGGCAGCGTAAAACAAGCACTTAGTGCTATAAACTTAAGCGTAGAAGATGTTAATGAAGGTATGAAAACTAATCCTTTTGAAACTATAAGAAATGTTTTAAAATCCATATCAAAACTACCTAAAAGCCAACAAATAGGTGTCTTAAAAAACTTTTTTGGCGAAGAAGCAGCTCCTAAAATTGCTCTTATTACTTCTAACGTAGAAACCCTAGATAAGATAGTAAACGACTTAGCTAATGAAGGAAACTATACAGGTTCTATGCAAAAAGAGTTTGAAGCAGTCTCAGCTACTACTGCTAACTCATTACAGCTAATGCGTAATGCTTTTGCAAGAGTAGGTAATGCAATAGGTACTACTTTACTACCTATAATAAGTGGTGTATCTAAGCTAATAGCGACTATGGCTAATGGCTTTGGTGCACTTTTAGAATCTATCCCTCCAGTAAGATATGCAGTAGTTGGTTTAGGCGCAGCATTCTTAGGGTTTAAAACTTATGCATTAGCCGCAAAACTTTCTAGTTTTGCTTTAGAATCTGCACTTCACCCCCTAAAGTTTGCACTACTTAAGATACTACCTGCTTCATATGTAGCAAGTGGCGGGCTTAACTTACTAAGTGCACAAACTTATAAAACTGCGTTAAGAACTTTATTTTTAACTAAGGTGTTAACTCCTTTAAACTTAGGTTTTAAAGTGCTAAAAATCACTCTAAAGAGTATTTTTATAAGCCCTTTAGTTTTTGGTTTTAAAGCACTAGGTTCTGTATTTTTAATGTTAAGAAATCCCGTAAAACTTTTAAGTGTAGCTTTAAAGGTCCTTAAATTTTCTTTTTTAGGCCTTTTAGCAGCTACTGGGATAGGTTTAATAATAGCTGGTGTATCTTTAGTAATTTTTAGCGCGTGGGAGCCTTTAAAAAGCTTTTTTGGTGGATTTTGGGAGGGCTTTAAAGAGGGCTTAGCACCTATAATCCCAGCTATTGACCTATTATGGAGTGCTATCAAGATGCCTTTTACTCTCTTAGGGACCTTGATAGATTATATAAGCACAAAACTAGGCTATGCAAACGATGGTTTAGAAGGTATAGCAGGGACTGGCAAAAGAGTAGGTTTTATAATAGGTAAGGCTTTAAATACCTTTGTAGTAACTCCCATAAACTGGGCTATACAAAAAATAAGTGAACTTCTAGATAGTTTGCAAGCAGTTTATAACTATACAGCCTCCTCTTGGATTGGCAAGAAACTAGGACTTGAAGCAAACCCAAGTATCTCTAATAACATAGGAGATAAAGCTATGGAATCTACTGCTGGCTTAAAAACTAACGTTGCAAATAACACTACCAATATAACTAATGCAAACACTATTAACATCCCTACTACTGCAAGCCCCTTAGAAGTAGTAAGGGTGGCTAGCTCTTATGCTAACCTCATGTAAAGATTCGTATTAGAAAATATATGATGATACCTATTAAACAAAGCTGTATTATAGTGCCTATTATTCTCCCTGTATGTGTTTTTATACCTATACGTTCCCACTCTTTTATCCACTCTTGCTTTGATTTTGCAAGCTCTTCTCTGGAAGTTAGTTTTACTTGAGCGGTATTAGTATCTTGTTCTAGTGTCTCTTGTGCTTTTTGTGTTATTTTTAAAAAAATCTTTTTTAAAAGCGATAGTGTTAATCCTATAGTCATGACAAATACAATAAAAACTAGCTCAACCATAACTTCACTCCTTTAAAAAATTTTAAAAATATATCAAAACCTAAAGCATCTAGCAAGACTACAAGTATTATACATAAGATAATTTTTGTGTGAGAATAGGATGGAGATGTATTTTGTAGTCTTTCTCATACTTACATTAAAAGGTTAAAAGCTATTCAAACTCTGCTTTTACTTGCCAAGAGTTAGAATCTAAGGTATGGCTTACTTTGGTTAAAAGATGGCGTTTTAGATAGTATTTAATGCAATGGTTTGGCGTAATTGTAGTTTTGTAGGAGTTTAGGTTTTTAATCTAGCTTATGTTAAAATGAATGAAATAAGATAGCTCTAGATGTAAGATAGGACTAGATGAAAGTAAGGATATAGGCAAAGAAGCCTTAAACCAAACTATAAGCTCTAAAACTTCTAATCATGTGAACACTACCAATATAACTAATGCAAACACTATTAATATCCCTACTACTGCAAGCCCCTTAGAAGTAGTAAGGGTGGCTAGCTCTATGCTAATTTAATGTAATTAAAAAGCTATAAGCAATACTAACATTATAATTATGATACCCCAACAGGTAATGCCAAATATAATCTTACCTCTTTTAGTGCGTATGCCTAAGATCTCAAATTGATGATCTCTTTTTTCTTTAGGAGACATCTTTTTGTATCTTTGCTTTTCTAAAAGACTTTTACTATACCAATCATTTAGCGCTTCTTCAGAAGGTGGGTTTTTTCTATAGAGTGAAAAAGTCCTGCAAGTCCACTAGTAAGTAATGGTAATATCCAGCCCATTATCTCTCCTTATTGATACTTTTTCTATGATAGCACACATTATCTTTAGCTTAGTTTTTTAAGTTTTTATCTTTACTAACGTTTCTAACTTATATCTAAAAACACTGCAAGAAAGTTAGAATATACAAAAGATTGGGATATATTTTTAAATGATTACAGATTAAGTGTAGAACCTTAGAGCATAAGCATATACATAATTTTTAATCAGTCAAACGGACTATATACGGACTATCTCCTTTTTAAAGCCTTCCAAAGATCCACTAAAAAGTTTTTTCCGGCAATCAAGGAAAGAGAGGTCTACGCCTGATTTGTCTCTAGTAAAAATAGTGCAAGCTTGCACTATTGTAAACCTTGTTTTATGAACTTTATCAGCACTAAGCGGGGGTGAGAATGCCTTTGGCTTAAAAATTATAATTATTGAAAACTTCATTGCTTCTAAATAAATGTTCATTAAATACCATGTTTTGGCACTTATTGCTTATTTGCTATTTACTGCTGTATCTATTAACTGGCTAGTATTTATTGGCTTAAGCTTTTTTTGAGCATGTGTGAGTAAAAAATCTTTATAAGAGCAGGAGTTGACTTAGTAAGTGGCATGAGATATGTTTGTAAAATATGTGCAAAGCTAATAACTAAGGATAATAATGTGCTACGAAATAAAAGATATCCCAGAGTTGCCAGATGTGCTAAAAGAGGCGGCAAATAATAGAAAGCTTGCTGTATTTGTAGGGGCTGGTATCTCGAGATTTATTGGCTGTAGTGGTTGGAGGGAACTAGCTGATAATCTTTTGAAGAGATGTTGCAAAGAAGGTTTGATAAACTATTTTGAACAACACATGCTTGCAAAAGATAGTGATATAAAAAAGATCATCACTATATGCAATGCGTTACTGAGCAAGAAGAAATGTATATTTATGGATGAGATAAAAAGGTCTTTAAATGATGATGTTGTTAATCAATATATTTCTAAAACTTTAGATTCTAATAAGCTTGGTGAGTATGAAAGAGACAGGCAAGTTTATAAAGATATATTTAGTCTTGGTGCAGTTTTTGTTACTACTAATGTAGATAGACATATAGATACTATGTTTGAAAAAAGCAATATATTCTATAAGCAAGAAGACTTTAGACCTATTTTGAGTGATAAGAATTTCATGAATCAAAATAGACTATATAAGATACATGGAAGCATAGTAGATGAAGATAGTTTAGTGCTTGATGTAATTCAATATAAAGAAAGATATGCAGATGATGGTGTCATTCAGTTTTTGCAATCTTTATTTCAAAACTATCATGTTTTGTTTTTGGGATATGGGTTAGGAGAGTTTGAGTTATTAAACCATATCGTTAAAACTGATAGCGATAACGAAAAACATTTTTATCTTAATGGTTATTTTACTAGTGAAAAAAGATTATGTGGGATTGAGCAAGAATATTTTTCAAAATTAGGCATAACACTTATTCCATATAGTAAAGATAATATTGGATATGTACAGCAAAAAGCTATTTTAGAAAAATGGGCTAATGATATCAAACTAGAAACATATACCATAGATAATATTTTTACTGATATAGATGATGCATTAGAGAAGCAAGAGGCTAGTAAGATAGATAGTGTAATCCAAAGAATGCAAAATGATGTGGAGTATAAAACATATTTTTTTAAAAAAGCACCCTCATATAAAAATCTAGATTTATGGCTTAAACCTTTGTTTGATAAAGGTTTTTTTGATGCTGCAAATAACTCTAAACCTATAGAAGATGCAAACTATAAAGGTTCTTTTATCTATCCATATTGGGATATGTTAGATTTTTTAGATGCTTTGTCCTTGCAAAATATTAGTAATCCCAAAGATGAAGTTACAGATATGTTGCTATACATAATAGATTCTATTATCGATAAAGATAATGTTAGTCGTGTAAGCAACAATAGAACAGATGAGATGATTATTAAGATACTTTTTAATCTACCCCATACAAAAATTACTTTGGCGCATATGGACTTTATACATAGGGTTTTAAAAGATTGTATCTCACTAAGACGTGAGCTTGGGAGAATTGTACTTTCCGTATTAACTAAGCATAATATGAAAAAACATTTATTAGTGTTTCTAAAAACTCTATTTGATTATAGGATTTCAAGTGATGCTTCGTCTAAGAAAAAAGCATTCAAAATTGGAGGCAATGACTTAGATCTTATCTTGGAAGGATATTCTAGCTCTATTGCAAAGATAGTTGGGGTAGATGGAGTAGATGTAATAGCCTCTATTATGGAACAGATGATAAGAGAAGATATGTGGGCGTTTAATGTTTCTCGAGTTGTGGCTGTGGAAATTAATTCTGAACATATGATGTGCGATAAGTTTGAGTATAGATTTGTTTTGTTTTTAAGGGACTTGCTTGAGAATCTTTGCACTGATAAGCTTATAAAATCTATTAAAAAACTATTAAAGAAAAAAGATAGTATTTTTCAACGAGTTGCTATTTATAGCATTGATAAAAAATATGATGAGTTAAAAGATATATTTTGGAGCTGGCTTGATAGTTATAAAGATTTTGACAACAAAGAAGAGTTAGCTACGTTACTAAAACATGAACTCTATAAACTTTTAGAAAACAATAAAAATAAGTTTAGTAAAGAAGAGAAAGCAAAAGTTATTGAATGGGTGGAGAGATTAGACTATACGTCTATTTATTTAAGCGGAGAGGAACCAGCAAAGATAAACGCCTACTATAAAAAAGAATGGCTGCTAAGCCTTAAGTCAGTTAGTGGTGAGGCAGAAAAATTATACAGAAAGTATGATTCTATCAGCCCTGAAAAGATTGAACACCCTGGCTATGATGCAATGTTTTATAGTTATGATCAATCAGAAGATTCAGATCTCATATCAGATTATATATTTGATAAGTCAGTAGAAGAAATAGTTTTTGCAATAAGAGATTTTGACCCCTCACAAATAGAGCAGAGCGATACGATGTTTTTTAAGCACACAACTAAAGAAAGAAATGCTGCTAAGTTATCAAAATATATAGCTAAGAATCCAAATAAATACGCGCTATCTATTGATAGTTTTGTAGATATTGATTGGATGTACAAATATTATTTATTGTGTGGTTTGAAAAATGCATGGAGTAAAGGTAAAGAGTTTGATTGGGGAAAAGTATTTGACTTTTTATTACAAACGTTAGATGACAACTTTTTTAAATTGCAAGATAGGGATGCGTTACGTTTTAGAAAACTAGTTGCAGATTTAATAAAAACTGGTATGAAAGATGATGCTAATGCTTTTAATAAGAAGTATTTGTTGGAGGCAAAAGAAGTTTTATTTAGATTGTTGAAGCATCCAGTAGATGTCGATAAAGAGCTAAGTGTTAGCGCAGGTTTTATGGAAAATATGCTTAATTCTATAAATGGTATGGTCTTATGTGCACTTATAAGCTATGCGCTGCGATATGGAAAGCTTCATAGTGACCAAGAGGTTAAGTGGGAAGATGATATAGAAGAGTTTTTTACTAAGGAACTTAAAAAAGATACAGAATATACAAGATTAGTTATTTGTGTTTTAAGTATACACTTGGAGGATTTAATATTCCTAGATAGAAAGTGGTTGCATGATAACTTTAATAAGATATTTCCAAAAGGCAAAAAAGAGCTTTGGGAGATAGCGATGTCTGGATACTTTCCATATGCACGTGTTAATAGAGTTATCTATGAAAGATTAATAAAAGATGGTCATATACAAAAAGCACTTAAACATAACTTTAGCAATGATGTTAAAAGGGCTATAGTTAAACATATATGCGTTGCATCCGCTAACTCAAAATATAGCAAAATGCCATTTGATGTAATAGAATCTAAAGATGCAAAATACATCACAAATCTTATCGTTTATATGGCGGGCGTTTATAAAAATATGCCTGCAAATGAAACGCGCAACTATATATTAAAGCTATGGGGAAAGCTATATGAAACTTTTAAAGATGATAAAACTAGTGATGCTAGCGACATATCTAAAGAGCTTTTAAAGTGGTTTGTCTTTATAGATACTGTTGATGATGAAATATTGCCTTATATGAAGTTAGTAGTAAGAAATGCTAAGCTAGATTATGATGGTTACATAATAGTTGAAGAGCTAGAAAGGATGGCTAAAAAAAGCCCAAAGTTTGTCGGCGAGTTATATATAGAAATGCTTACAAATGGCATATATCTAGTCTATGATGCAAAGCACATTATAAGCACTGTGTCATTTTTATTTGAAAGGAAAGAACAAGACATAGCACTTAAGATTTGCAATCTTTACAAGCAGAAAGGATATTACTTTTTAGATGAAGTTAGTAAAAAGAGATAGCATTTATCCTTAGCTAAGCAAGAATAGGTTTTAGTCATGATATTTTATGACACTATAAATTATTGCATATCATTAAATATAAAAAGGCATTACAGCCTTTAGGCATGCTAAAGGCTACGTTAAACATACTTGAGATTCCAAAAAAAAAAAAATGGGCTCAAGTAGTTTTAGTAGATAGCTTAAAGCTAGATAAAAAGTTAGATAGCCTATATAAAGATAGCAAGTAGCCTATGCACGCTTTATAAATCCTCCATTAAGACATAGCTTAGATTCTATAATTGCTAGTTATAGAATCTAAATGGTTTTATATGGTTAGATTTGTAGCTATTTTTTATTTTTCTTTTCTAAGACTATAAGAGCTATAGTTAGTAAGACTAGTATGGTGGCTATTATCCCAAGCAAGGTAAAAACCCCATTCCACGAGTAGTGCTTTTCGATAAGCGCTATAGGCGCTCCAGCAAGGGCTGCTCCTATGTAAGTTACCCCACCTTTTAGTCCAGTAGCCGCACCTGCACCATCAGCGTGAGAAGCCTCTATAACACCTAGGGCAAAAAGCATTTGTGGTGCATAAATCCCAGCGCCAACTACAAAAAAGCAAATGGCCACTAGATAGTAGTGTATATTTATAGTTAGACCAACACCTATCATGCCAAGTATTAAGATGATGCTATAAATTAAGATAGTAGTCCACCTATCAGCTTTAAAGAATCTATCTGAGATAAAGCCTGCACTTAGTCCACCTAAGATTCCACCTACTTCAAACCATGAAACTAGCGAGTTAGACTTTATTAAGTCCCAGCCAAGCTCTTTTACAAAGTACACACTTACCCAGTCATTAGTAACTGTGCGGATGATATAGATGCAAAGATCCCCAAGTATCGCCACCCATATGATGGGATTGTTTAAGATGTAAGTTCTAAACATCTTCCACATGCTAAGTCCAGCCTTAGAGTACTTATTAATCTCAAGTTGTTGCTTGTCATTTTTCCACACGCCAACATTAGGTAAGCCGTATTTTTCAGGTTTGCCACGTATTAAAGCAAGAGTGATTAGTGCTTGGATGATAGTTATAGCAGCAGGCACAAAAAAAGCATAACGCCAGTTGCCAGTATAAGCTATAACGCCTGATGCTATAAGTGGTGCTAGTGCCCCTCCTACGTTATGAGATGTGTTCCATAGTGAGTACCAGCCACCTCTTTCTGACTTTGAGTACCACTGGCTAATAGCCTTAGCAATAGGCGGGAAGCCACAGCCTTGTGCTATAGCAGTTAAGCAGTATAAAGTTAGTAAAAGCCCTACGCTATTACTAAAGCCTATGCCTACGTTGATGATAGCTACCACTACTAAAACTATTGTTAAAAAAATTCTTGGATTTAGTCTATCTGCTAGGAAGCCTGAACCAAATTTAGAAAGACCATAAAGTATGTAGTAAATAGAAGAAGCAACACCAAACTGCACTGCAGTCATGCCAATATCTTGCATCAAAAGTGGGGCTGCTGCTGCAAAAGCCTTCCTTGAGATGTACATAACAGTGTAGGTTAGAAAGGTTGCTATGATGATTTGCCATCTTATTCTTTTATAAAGTGCGTCTACTTGCATCTTTAGCTTTCCTTGATTTATCTTTCTCCAACGTGCACAAATTGTAGCACTTAATTTATAAAATTAAGGACTTATCCCTCATAATATTTTCTATATTTACTTATTGTTATCTATAAGTAGTTTGAAGTTAAGGTTTTAGAGCTGTTTGACACATAGGGCTATCAAGCTTTAACCCTAGCAAGTAGGCTTGCTTTTATTTATCACACTAAGCAAAAGTTTTTCAGTTATAGCATCTAGGTTGTCACTTAAAGCCTCACGCGCACTTTGCTCGCAAATATTTTCTATATCTGCACAAGAGTAGCCTTCACTCATAAACCCTAAAGTTTGATAATAAGCTTGCTTGTAGCACGATCTTTTAGATACATCTCAAATAGCTTCATGCGGGCTTTTAAGTCAGGTGGCCCTACTTCTATTTTTATATCAAAACGCCCTGAACGCTGCAAGGCCTTATCAAGTTTATCAAGCTCATTAGTAGCGCCTATAACTAGTATGTCTTCTTTGCCAATGCCATTTATGTGACTTAAAAGCTCATTTATCTCTTCTTGTTTGTATGAAGAATCTACGCTTAACTTACCTCTTTCTTGACCTAAACCATCTATCTCGTCAATAAAAATTACACAAGGTGCATTTTTTCTAGCACTAGCAAAAATCGCTGCTATATTCCCAACACCTCCATGTATATAAGGAGAGGCAATATCAGAATGTCTTACTTCTATGAAGGCATACCCAAGCTCTTCTGCAAGCTTTCTAGCGATAAAGGTTTTGCCACAACCTGGTGGTCCATAAAGTAAGATTCCATTAGGCAAGCTTACTTTAAAACGCTCACCATTTTTTTTATTTTTTAGTACATTTATAACGTGCTTTCGTAATTCTTCTTTTAGCTTATCCATACCAGCTACACTTGCAAAACCACTATCTTTAAAAGATCTTTTCTTAAGCTCTGCTAAGTTGTTAGCATAATTTGTATCACTGATAAAGGCAAAGTAGCGCTTAGACCCAACTGTTATATAAAACGTATCTTCAAGCTCTATGTATTCAAATATTTCTTCTAAAAACAAAGTTAGAAATCTACCATCGCTAGTCCCATAAAACTCGATCTTTTTTGAAGCACTAGGAACTTTGTGGTTTATTTTTATGCCATTTATTATGTAGCCATTAGGCAAGATTGGTTTTTTTATCATCTTAGTTTTTTAGTTTTCATTTTTAACTTTTTAGATAGAGGCTTTTTGAAATACCGCATAGATGTGTTTTTAGATTCTGCATTGTTGGTAGGGAGTATTTTGGAATCTACTTTTATATCTTCCTTGCATATTTCTTTGGGTAATGTTTTAATAACTTTTGATTTATTTATAAGCTTACCTTGATAGATGATAGAAGGCTCTAAAACTTCACTTATAATCGCATGAGGCAAGGGTGCGTATAATGTATCAAGCACGTCAATATTCATACCTTCATTATACTTACTGCCTGTGTAGTCAAGTATCTCAAAGCCCATAGTTTGTAAAATAGATTCCATCCTGGCAAAACTGGATTTTAATCCTCTAGATTTAGGATCATCATCTTTTATAAGTTTGTTTGCATGTCTTTTGGCATTATGAAAACTTAGGATTAAACTAGTAAGTTTATCAAGCTCGTTTGTATTCATTTTTATCCTTTTGCATTAGTCTTTTTAAATTTAGCCTAGTAATAATTTTTTAATAACCACAAAAGAATAAATACTATTACTATTGTATAGGTTGTGTATTTTAATGCTTTGTTTTCTTTGTTTTGCTTTGATGACTTGGATGACTTGTTTGTAAATTTCATATCTCATGCATTTTTCTTAAACTCATCTGAAAGTCCTACCATTAAAGTAAGTTCTCCGTGCTCATTAGCAGTGCACAAACGAGCTGCAAATATCATTTTAGAGCACACCTTTAAAAGTGCACTCTTGTTTTTATTGCTAATATCATCAGCGAAAATATCACTTTTAAGCCTAACCAGCAACTCTACAGTTTGCATAAAGTCTTTTTTAGACATATCTTTATGTAGTTTATAAATTGATCCAAAAAGCTCCACTAAATAAGGCATCTGCATTAAAGGATTAATCCATTAATCATGCAAAACAGTAAGAGTAGATAAATACTTTAAAGACCCTTTTATTCTAGTTTTTGTATCTTCATCATGCACTATTTCAAAGGCAAGCTCTAATGCTAGGTTTCTTATTAAAAGAGAACTGGTTTTGTAATATGTCGCATTCTTTTTAACTTTCATACCATGGAGTTTTAATAATGCCTCTGCCATTAAATCCCTAATAGCAAAACCATCTTCAAGATCATAAAAACCTGTTGGTTTTAAGTGATCTATAAGGAGGGTTTTTATAATGCGCTAAACACATCCATTGTGCATAAGCATCTTCAAAACTTTCCAAATCTTTGATTCTTTTTACCATGTTATAGACACATATACCCATAAGCTCTACTACAGAATTATTTAAACTAATATCTTCTTTGGCATCATGTTTTTGGAGGCTTTGTATATCCTCATCTATAAGATTAATCTCAGAAATAAGATTATCTGTGAGATACTTAAAAACATTTTCATCAACACTAAAGCCAAGATTTTCTAAATACTTAACTTGAAAGTTTCCTATCCCAGTAAAGATTAAATCCTCGCGCAACGTATCATAAAACTCCATTGCTTCATCATTAGAGCTAACTTTGTTTGTCATTAAGAAAAGACTTATTAGAATGAAGCTATTTTTAAGTGCATCAAAGCCATTTTCATTTGTATAGTACTGCTTAATATGCTCAAAAGTGAAATCGCTTTCAACATGTTCAAGCACTTTTCTATTAAGACTATCTACATAGATTCTAAAAAAGTTATGTATCACATCTTCTTGCATATTCATTATGCTTTGAAGGGATGCTTTTACATTGTTTTCATCCCTTAGATTTGCAAAGTGATTAAAGTCAAACTTGAAGTCAGGTATCTCATCTATCTTTAGTAGCTTTTCTATATCTCGCGCTCTTTTTGAGGCTAGATTAATCTCATTAGGCAAAAGACCTAAGATTCCATAAGCGTTATTAAAAATAATATTTTTCATATTTAGCGAGTTATGCCAGCAAGCATGTCTATAGAGCTATCTTCACTATCTACTCGAAGAGCATTAAGACTTGAGACACAAAACTTTAATGTCTCTATATCGTTATCTGCTAAAGCCCTTCTGCCCATTACAAAAAACTTTTGTGCTTCTTGATTAGTCTTTAAAACTTCCAACTTTTCAAATGTGAAAAATATCAAACTCCAATTTAAATCTATAGATAACCATACCTCAGCCCTTAACTGCTCAAGTTGATCTTTTGTTGCAGCAAGCAAGGCGACGTTATTTTCAGAAATCGCCTTAAAACCAGCCTTTTTAATGCTCTCAAAGCTTGCATATTTTTCTCTTTTAACAGTGCTATCATCTATATCATCTATCATATTTTCAATTTGAGATATGCAGTCATAAAAGTCTTTTTCTATAAGCTCTTTACTCTTAGCCTTCATTAATCTATCTAATAAAGAGTGCGCCTTTTTTAGCTCAGCACTTGCCTTTCTTTTGGAATCTTCATCATTTAAAGCATCTCTTAAAGAAGCATTAATACTCTTTGTATAGATGTTAGCTTCATCTTCTTCTTGTTTTGAAAGAAGGTCGCTTGCCTTGTTTCTTTTAGACATTAGGTCGTTATAACTAGCATTTAGATTATCTAAATCTATATACTCATCCATAACAGAAGCCCTAACATTGAAAGCTTTATCTATCAGTGGAACATAGGCTTCTAAGCTTAAAGTTCGGCTCTCATCAACCCTTATAGTTATTTCTATATCGCTATTTGCAGGCAGGTTAAAGTCTATATCTTTGCCGCTAAGGGCTATCTCACAAATAAATGTATTATAACTTGGCGTGCTTGCTTCACCTTCATAAACAGTGATAGGCAAGCTATTAGTGAGCTCTCCTTTTATAACGTCTTTTAAAGTTTTATAGGTGATAGTTTTTTCTAAAGGTAGGAGGGAGTTTTTAGGAAAGAAGACATCAAACTCTTGTAAGGTTTCATTAGTTGTAAAATCTTTTTTTGATACGCCAACGCCTATGGAGTGAGGTATGGGAGTGCCTACTATTTTAAGTCCATGAGTTATTTTAAAACTATCAGTAGATGTAGTTAGAATCTGTCCATTTTTATCAAAAAGATAGATAAAGTAGGTATTTATCATTTTTGGTTTTATGCTTACAATGGTTTTAAATTTTCCATTTTTAAGAGGCAAGCGATCTGAGTTAAAGGTGTTATCTTCACTTTGGATTTGAATAAAATACCCTTCAGTATCTTTCAAACTAGGAAGGTTACCAGTTACTAGCTCTTCTACTTCATTGCTTAAACTTTCATAGTTTAACTCTAGTAAGTAGGTATCAAGATCCCTATTAACATGTTTATTTGTAGGGGCATCTAAACTTGATGCATAAATGCATGCTCCACGTGCTATTGCAGTTAAAGGATCGCTTGAAGTATCCACCTTTATATTAAGTCTAGATTCTAAAGTCTCTTTTATAAAGGGCAAGTTAGTTGGTGCACCTACTAGGATGATTTTAGATACTAAACTTACATTTGCTTCTTTGATAACTTTTTGTGTGATATTAAGAGTTCGCTCAAGCAAGTCATGCATTAAGTCCTGTAAGGATTTTCTACTTAATATGATATTTTCATAAATCTCTTTAGAATCTATTTTTACATCAACTTCTATACTTGTAGATTCCAAGCGAGAAAGCTCAATCTTGGCCATCTCTGCAGCGTATTTTAGTTTAGCAAACACATCTAGATGGGTTGCTTTTGTAAGATTAGGTAGGTTATATTTCTCTTTTAGGGTTACTAGTATAAGCTTATCTATGATTAAACTATCTATATCTTTGCCCCTAAGAAGTTATCGCCTCCATGTCCTAAAACCCTTAAAGTTCCTCCACTTGAAGCAATCAAAGCCACATCAAAAGTGCCTCCTCCTAAATCGTATACTAACCATGTTTCATTTGCATTGCTATCCAAACTAAACCCATAAGATATAGCAGCTGCAAGAGGTTCTTGCAAGGTTACTACATAATCAAATCCAGCTAGATTCCCAGCACGCTTAGTGGCCTCAGCTTGAAGTGTAGAAAAGTGCACAGGTATGGTGATGACTGCTGAAGTTGCATTTATATTGGGATTTTTCCTTAGTGCTTCTAGTCTTAATGCACTTAAAATCTTAGAAGAAATCATCTCTGCGTTATAACTTTTATCAATACGTGGAAAGTAAACTAATTCAGATGTTCCCATTAAACGCTTTATCTCAGGCTTATTATTAGCTAGCTCCTCTATACTGGCATCTTTAAAGTAGCGCTCACTTGGGCGTTTGCCAACTTCTTCCACCTTACTTTTATTCACACCAAAAACTGAAGGTGTAAACTCATCTCCATAAGTATTTTTAACTATATCTATCTTATTTTGATTAAATATTGCTATCTCAGAGTTGGTGGTACCTAGATCTATGCCTATTTCAATATTTGCCATTTTTGCACCTTTATGTTTTTATATTTTTGAAGTTTTTAACTTAGTCTCTTTTTCATTCTGCTTGGTAGATATTTTATGGAATGAAAAGCTTGAATAGTGGGTATAAGGAATATAAGAACAATAAGCAATCTAAACCAATTCAAATACGAGCTACCTTCAAGTCCCGTGAGTTGAATAATTACTACAAGCAAAGACATTATTGCTAACATAATTGGAAGCTTAAATTTTTTAGATATAAAGATTAGAATACCCCATATGATAAGAACACCCCAAGCAATTAGGCTAGTAAGGATATAAGCTAAAGAATTTTTGCCTGTGATTAGTTCATAGATAAGGGCAAGTGTTACAGGTACTACAAAAATTAAATATAAAGAATATATAATCCGATAACTAGCCCTAAAGCGTCTTTCTGCTAACTCTCCCTTAGTAAAATAACCATTAATCCTGCATATCTTATTTAGCCAATCAGCACTCACTTTTACATAATCTAAAGTCTCACTGCTACTTTTGTTGCTAGCTTTTATTTCTTGTCTTAATGAGTTTAGTCTATCTTTTATGGTGCTTGCGTTATCCATAGTTTCTATTTTGCTACCACACATAGCACAGTATTTATCATTAGCATCAAGCTTGTGTCCGCAATTATTACAATATATATACACTCACTCTTATTAGTTGAAGCTATGGCCACGGCTTGGTAGTGGTATAGGCAAAAGCCAAAAACGTCTGTATGCATTTCTAGCCACTGCGTTATATTCACCTACGCCAGCATTATATGTGTCAATAAGAGAGCTGTAATGGTTGTACTGAGAATTACTTAGTCCATATGAGTTTCCTTGCTTTTCTAAAGAATCTATCTCGCTTTTTATGCCTTCTAATTGACTTGCCATATTTTTAGCTTTTTTGACATCACCCCAGAAATATATCTCTTGGGCGCCATATAAGATTCCATTTAATATGGCAAATAAAAACACTATAGAGGCTATGCTTATTAAAAAGTTATATACTGGGTTAGTTTCCTTGAAGCTTGAATGATCATTTTTAGATAGGGCGACTAATTTAGTTAGATAAAGAAAATAATCTTTTGTGATATAGGTAAATTTATCAGTTGGGAATGCCCTTTTTGCCAAGATGTCATCATAGTGTTCAGTAATGGCCTTAGTCCATATAAGCTCATATTTTTTAAACACACCCCACATCTTGCCTAAAGTGTCATCTTCAAGCTTCAAGCGCTCTTTTAATATAGAATCTATTTCTAATCTAGTTTTCCTTGAATGCATAAATCTTGTATAGTGCCTAATATCGTATCTAATACGTTATTGCTACCACTGCTATTACGCAACATCCATATTACCCCCCTAATTTCTTATGTGGTTTAATAAATCTTAAGAATGCTTGCTAGTACTGCAAACTTCTTTGTCTCTAAGCTCATATCCTTTTGCATAATAAACTTTTGCTTTGAAAGCGCCTTTATTAACACCACTCATTACCTTGAGCTAGTATTGCCATAGTCCTTAAGCATCCTTGTTAAGAAAAATTATGCATTGCCATTTAAATTAAGCATGAATGTCGAGAATGCAAAAAAAAACAATAAATCAATAGTAAACTAAACTTAATAGGTTTTATGTTATGGAGTAGTAGCAAATGGTAAACTTTTTTGCTTTGAGATTGCACATAATCTAACTTGTAAGATTGCAAAAAGCTATAAGTGTGTAGATACTTAAGGCTTTTACTTTAATAAAAATGCGAAGTATCGTTGTTATAAAAAGTACTTTGTCATTGCTGTTAGCATAAGGTGGCTTCACGATGCAGATAGAAGTGTTACTTCTAATGGAGATAATCCAAAGGCCTTATGATTGTGTATAAAAGTTTAGATTTTTATTAAAATCTTACTTCTTAAGTAGGTGTTTCAAAGATAGAATCTAAAACAATATACAACATATAAGGTGGATGCTTGAAGGCAGTTTTGATAGCTGGTAATGGAGAGAGCTTAAAAGATATAGACTTTAGTAGGATGCCAGATTCCTTTGATGTCTTCCGTGTTAATCAGTTTTATTTTGAAGATAAGTACTTTACTGGTAAAAAGATAAAGGCTGTATTTTTTAATCCAGCTATTTTAAAAGAGCAGCTTTTAACACTAAAGACTTTAGAGCTAAAAGGTGAATATGAGATAGAAACCTACTACTGCAACCTACTTCGCTCACTTTATAAACAGCCTTTAAATCCAGAGATCTTAGATATAGATACAACTCAGCTTAAAAAGATTTTTCCAGAAGTTAAGTGTTACTATGAATATTTAGAAAAGATAGAAGAGTTTAACTACTTTGTAAACTTTAGTAATAACTGCTTGGGCGTAAGGCCAACAGGTGGCATGGCTATGATATTTACAGCTTTATCTTTAGGGTACACTGAGATTTATGTAACTGGTATAGATCTTTATGGAAAGAGTGGATATGCATTTAATTACACTTCTTCTAACCTTGCTAGTTTGTATCCAGGCTTTCTTGATACTGCTAAGGATAATCCAAACCACTCTAAAGAAGTGGACTTAAAAGCTCTAAGATTAGCAAGTAGATACTTAGAAAAAAAGAGGCGAGGTAGTGAGGAAGGCTTAGAAAGTATAGATGTTTTTGGCGAGACTAGTTTTAATCCTAAAGTTAAAAGAGGCGGTGTTAGGATAGATTCTAAAAGTGCTTATTTTAACCTTGATAGCTTATATATAACAAATGCCCTAGCTAGCTTTCAGCCTTTAAAAAGTACTCCTAAATTAAAACTTATCTTTAAGCCTAAAGTTTTTGGAATCTATAGTGTTAGTTTAAGTAGTCCAGTAAATGAGTGCTTACCCCTAGCTCCACGCCGCTTTAAAAGTAGCTTTAAGCCAGAGACTAAGCCAAGTGATCATATAAAAGACTTGATACTTCCAAGTAAGGAGCGTAGTGCTACTAGAGGCTTTCGTTTAAGTGAGTTTATAAAGTCTAAAAATGCACATAAGGAGTTAAATACCATAAAAGCTAGCCTTTGGTATGAGATCTATATAAGCACTTATGTTTTTGCAAAAGCACTTTACTCTTTACTAAAAAAGATTCTAAGCACTCCTAAGTCTAAGTAGATATTTTTTATTTATATTACTTTTTTCTACCTTTGCAGAGTATTTTTACTATTACCTTCAATAAATGTGATATTTTTACTCGATTTCTTGTTAGATTTTATATAAAGTTAAGGTTTATTAAGCACTTATTTACTAAAAGTAACTATCAGAGGAGTTTTCTTTAAAGCTTTTTTGTCATAAAGGAGTAATTTTTACTCTTTTGGATACCCTGAAATTAAATTCGATATTTCACATTAAGGGTTATGACATGGCAGGAAAGTCCATACGTTGGTTTACATTTATCATTTTGATTTTTGGGGGAGGTAGTATCTTTAAACTTAGCTCGCTTAAAGATGCTTTTTACATCCCTATGCAAAACTTCATGCATCTAAGCAACACGCAAATTGGCCTTGCTTTATCAGTCTATGGCGTAGTGCAAGTTATAGGTAATTTTGCTTCCATTTATATATCAGATAGATTTAGCAAACGTATACTCATACCCTTTGCGCTTTGTGGTGTAGGCGCAGTTGGCATTTATATCTCAACCTTCCCATCATATTATGGAATCTTAGTTGCGTGGGGACTTTTAGCTTTGTTTGGTGAAGTAGTCTACTGGCCTGTGCTTTTAAAAGCTGTTAGATTACTAGGAGATTCAAGCCAGCAAGGAAGACTTTTTGGATTCTTAGAAGCTGGGCGAGGCGTGGTAGATACTATAGTTGCTTTTGGGGCACTAGGGATTTTTATCTTAATAGGTAGTAATGCCCCTGGCTTAAAAGTTGCCATACTTTTTTATAGTGGAATAACCATACTAGCTGGAATCTTGGCTTATTTCTTTTTAGAAGATGACAGGATAAAAGATACAGATAGCAAGGGTAATAAGGTCTCACGTAACAAAGTAGCATGGGAAGGCGTAAAGCTAGCTATAAAAACACCTTCAATTTGGGTTGTATCTATGTGTATATTTACGATTTACTCAGTCTATTGTGGCCTTACTTACTTTATACCATTTTTAAGAGATATCTATGGCATGCCTATAGCTTTAGTAGGTGCTTATGGAATCATAAATCAATACGCACTCAAAATGGTAGGTGGGCCAATAGGAGGCTACTTAGCTGATAAAAAAACTCACTCAGCTACTAAGTATCTACGTTACGCTTTAATAGTTGCTGTAGTTATGATGGTGATTTTTATCTTACTTCCCCATAAAACTTTAAATATCTACTTTGGGATGTGTTTAACTCTAGCTTTTGGTGCGGTTGTCTTTTCTATGAGGGCTACTTTCTTTGCCCCAGTAGATGAGATAAAGGTGCCTCGCGAGATAAGTGGAGCGGCTATGAGTATAGCTGCCCTTGTAGGTTACTCGCCCCAGCTTTTCTGTTTTGCCCTCTATGGCTTTATTATAGATCACTATCACAAAGATCTTTTTGGCTATAGAGTAGTTTTTAGTCTAATGGCACTTTTTGCCCTCTGCGGAGTAGTGATAACTTCTTTACTCTTAATAATGATAAAGCGTAATAATGCAAGACTTGCCACCCAGCCTGTCTAAACTAAACTTTAAACTAAGGAGATAGTAAATGCAAAAGATACAAATAGGACTAGAGACTGAAAGCATGCATCTTTGGCTGCAAAATGGAAGGATGGATATTTTTGGCTTCATAGACTTTGCTAATGAGCTAGGTTGTGATGGAGTGCTAATAAATATCATAAAAGACTATGGATTAGATCCAGAGTGGGGCACTTTAGGTAGTGATGATCCTAGTCATCTAAAAAAGGTAAGAGAAAGACTAGAAAAGTACGGCATGTTTTGTCAGATAGATTCTAAGGGCTTTGAGATAAAGAAGTTTAAAAAGATAATCAAAGTCTGTGAGGTCTTAAATGTAGACATAGTTAGAAGCTATGTCCCCCTAACTGATAAGCAAAAAAAAGATGAGTTAGATAGGAGTAAAAGTACTCTTGCAAGTGCGGGTGCATATGATGATTCTAAGATACATGCTAACTTTGATGTTGAAGAGTTTTATAAATCAGTTGATGAGATAAAAGCACTTATCCCTTTACTAGAAAAAGCAAACCTAAGACTAGCTATAGAAAACCATGAGTATCAAACAAGTAAGGAAATAATAAGCCTTTTACAAAGGGTTAATAGCGAGCGCGTAAAAGCTCTTTTTGACTTTGGTAACTCTATGATGTGTTATGAAGATCCAGTAACTGCTTGTAAAGATATGGCAAGTTTTACTATCACTACTCACTGCAAAGATCACATAGTGTTTGTAGAAGATGATACTCCTTATGTGTGTGGCGTGCCTTTAGGGGAGGGGCATATAGAAGTAGCAAAGTGCGTAAAGATACTTTTAGATTCTGGACTTAGACGTATAAATGTAGAACAGTGTTTTCCATACTGTGCGACTTTTAAAAGAGAGCCTGGCACTGGTGGAGTAAACGAGCTTGGCAAGGGGGCTTTTAAGCTAGAAAAACCACTTTTCCCATTTCTAAAAGCTTTGGAGTACTACTATCCACAAAGTATAAAAGAAGAGTATCTAGAAAGGCTACTTATCCTTCAAAAAGAAGGGGCTAAAAAAAGTGTAGAGCATCTTAAAAAGATACTAGAAGAGCTTAAGTAGAAGATAAGATGGAGAAGAAACTTTTAGTAAGTGCACTACTTAGCCTTTTAATAAGCAGTGCTTATGGGGCGCAAGCACAAGGAAGGCAAGATGAAAAAGACTTAGAATCTAGCGCGCAAAGTTTGAAAGTAGATGGGGACAAGGCAGATTCTAAAAAAGCAGATTCTAAAGAGATAGATTCTAAAAAAGATACCTTTCAAACTTATGTTGCAAAAAGTACAAAGTTTATAGAAAGTGTAAAAGGCTTTGCTTTTGGTAGATATACAGCTAACTTTGGTAAAGATGCTAGCGGTTATGCCCAGCAGTGGAGGATGATACTAAATGCTAAAACTATAGACTATAAAGGCTTTAGCTTTGGGGCTGGCGTATTTTTTGGTTTAGGTACAAGTATAGCTGATGGCGCAAACTCTTTTGATGATATAGCAGGCTCTAGGGCAGCAGCCCTTGGAAGAAGGATAGGGGATAGATTTAGCATATCTCAGATTTATGTGCAAAAAGATTTTAAAGATCTAAAGTTTAAAGCAGGCAGGATTAATATAGTAAGTCCTATGAATGATTCTAGTCTTGATATAGGCAGTGCTTTAAAAGTAAGTGGGGAAAGTGACACTAAGATAGGAAAGCTTCACTATGAGGCAAGTGTTTATGACTCTTGGAATACTGATTATGGATTCTACATACTTAGTGGACGTGGACAGTTAGGTAGTAATGGCAGCACAGATACATCTTTTGGCTTTGGTAATACTATGGCTATCTTTGGCTTAAGCTATGAAGATACGCTTAATAAAGGAAGAATTAAAGCTAGGTTTTTTTATAGTTATGCAAATAGGCTTTATGACTATATGATCTTTTCTGATGTGACTTATAGCCATCCTTTAAATGAGCATGTTAGTTTTAGTTTAAAAGCACAAACTGCCTTACTTGGACTTAATGCCAACCCTAGTATAAAGTCTAGAAATGCTGGGGCTTATGTGTTAAATCAAGAGTTTTTAGGGAGTGATCCTAACTTTCACCATGCAAAAGATAGAGGGATCTATAATATAAATGCAAGCCTAGAAGCCTTTAGCTTTGGGGTAAAAGTAGGCTTTTTAGGAAGCTTTGCAGATGGCTATGGGGTTATGCATGATGGAGAGGGCGATATAGATGTGCCAGGGAAGATATGGCTAAGTGGCATAACTGCCTCCTATGAAGGCTTTTCTTTTTTAGGCTCAGGCTCTAAGCAAGGAAGTAGTTTATATCTGCCTTATATCCAACTAAGCTATAAGATAGATTCTAAGTTTAAAATAGGACTTGATCTAGTAGCACTTAGGGGTAAAAACAACATGCCTCTTTTTACTGCCAAAGGCATAGGCCATAATAACTCTAGTCTTCCTAAACTTTGGCCTACTTTGCCAAAGGGTGCTGATGATAATGTTTTTAAAGATATAAAAATCTATGAAGCAACATTTACTGCCTCTTATAACTTTACGCCTAATTTTAGACTTAGTGGTTACTATGGTATGTGGTTTGGTGATGTAAGTCTTAGTAGGGCTAGAATTGAAGCAAGATATACTTTGTAGTCTTAAAAAATAGGTGATAATGTTACATATATAAGCGCATAGTTTATACGTATGTATACATTTGTTACTTAATCTATTTTAGAGTGGCATTTTTTATAGAAACTTTTTATATTTTAGTATCTCACTAGTAGAATGAAGTCTCAATAACTACAAAACAAAAAAGAAGAAACCACGTCACAGATAAAACAAGGCTTTAAAGATAGGTCTTGTTTGACTCTTGTGTATTCATAGGCATGATTAATGCAAACATTAAAACGTTATCTTAAAAAGCATTTATAACAGTAGATTCTTTGTAAAGTATCAGATATGGTGAGAGGCTAGGGCTTATCTTCTCTTATATCCTTTATTACAAAATTCTACATATGTATATATAAATGTAGAGTTTCCCTACTTTTTATCAAGTAAAACACATAAATATCAACTTTTATTCATAAAATCTTTTCTTTTTACTAGCGCACTAAGTTAGAATGTAAAACATTACATCAAAAAAGCAAGGAAAGTCATGAAAAAGTATATAGGCATAAGTGTTGTAACATTTGTTTTGTTAGGTTTTGGAAGTAGTGCTTTTGCCTCGCCAGTTTTGGGTGATAATAAAACTGTAACAAAGAAAAACACAAACTCCTATATGGAAGTAGATCTAAAAGCCTTTAAGAAAAACTTAGAAGTAACCAAGCAAATAGCAGGGAAGGCAAAGATATGTGCTGTTTTAAAGTCTGATGCTTATGGGGCTGGCATAAGTGTAGTTTTACCAACTGTTATAGCTGAAGGCATACCTTGTGTTGCCATAACTAGTAATGAAGAAGCAAGAGTGGTAAGAGACTTAGGTTTTAAAGGAGAGATACTGCGCATAAGGGCTGCAAATATAGATGAGATAGAAGATGGACTAAAGTACAACATCATAGAAATATTAGGCAATCTAAAGCAAGGAGAAGAGTTAAATGCCTTAGCTAAAAAGATGCATAAAACTATAGACATACATATAGCGCTAAACTCAGCAGGCATGGATAGAAACGGCATAGATATGAGCACTAAAAAGGGCAAAAGTGATGCCATAAAGCTTGCTAGTCTCTCTTATCTAAAAGTTACAGGTCTTATGACTCATTTTCCTTATGATGAGGTAGATAAAGTAAAGATGCTTACTAAAAAGTTTGAAGTAGATTCTAAGTATCTTATAAAAGAAGCTAGACTTGATAGATCTAAACTTACTTTACACACAGCTGCTTCATATGCTGCAGTGCAGGTACCAGAATCTAGATTTGATATGATACGTCCAGGTAAGCTAATCTATGGCTATGGTGGTGGTGATCCAAAACTGCCTATAGAACAAATAATGAGCTTTAAAACAAAAGTTGCTGTAGTTAATCCTTACCCTAAAGGTTCTAAGGTAACTTATGATGGTACTTATACTTTAAAAAGAGATTCTATGCTAGCTAATATACCTGTTGGCTACTATGATGGCTACTCACGATCTTTTAGCAACAAAGGTTTTGTGCTGATACGTGGACACAAAGTCCCAGTTGTTGGAAAGATTACAAAAAATACTTTTATGGTTGATGTGACAGACTATCCAGATATAAAAGCAGGGGATAAGGTCGTACTTTTTGGAAAGCAGTGTGGGAGTTGGATAACTCAAGCTGAGATAGAAAAAGCCACTCACACTATACTTTCTGATACTCTTGGAACTATAGGCAACTCTAACCCTAAGTTTGCCAAAGACTATAGCGAGCATGAAGTTTGTGAGAGATAAAAGTTTAGTTTTATCTAGTAAGTTTGCATTTTAGAGCCTTATCTTTTTTAGATTCTATAAAGTTTATAGAATCTTAGTAAGGTAGGGCTTAAGCTTACTTTTTACAAAAATACTCATAATATTTACTGTATCCATATATTAAGCAGAAATGATGCTTAAGTTATTATTTTATTAGCATAAATGTTACTTTTTATCTATGATAAATAATCATAATGTATAAAAAATATACATTTATACAGAATCTAACTCGCCTTATGCAAGCTATCAGCTAGAATGACTACTTATCAATAAAAGTTAAGGAGTAGTTATGAAAAAATATATGAGGCTAAGTATCATCACGCTTGGGCTACTAGGAATGTTAGGCGGAGGGAATGTAGCCTTGGCTGCTCCAGCTTTAGAAAGTAGCACTCACATCACTAAAGAAAACACCAATGCTTATATGGAAGTTGATTTGCAAGCTTTAAAAAATAATATAGAAGTTGCTAAAAAGATAGCAGGACACTCTAAGATCTGTGCAGTTTTAAAAGCTAATGCTTATGGAGCAGGTATAGCTAATATCTTGCCAACTATTATAAAAGAAGGAGTGCCCTGCGTTGGGATTGCTAGTGATGAAGAAGCTAGGGTGTTAAGAGAGGGTAGATTTAAAGGAGAGATATTACGTATAAGGGCTGCTACTATAGGTGAGATAAAAGATGGGCTAAAGTATCACATCACAGAGCTTATAGGCAACTTATCCCAGGCTAAAGAACTTGATATCCTAGCCAAAAAGATGCACACAAAACTACCTGTGCATATAGCACTAAACTCAGCAGGTATGGATAGAAATGGCATAGACTTAAGCTTAAAAGTTAATAAAGCTGATGCTATAAAAATCGCTAGTTTGCCAAATCTAGAAGTGACTGGTCTTATGACTCACTTCCCTTTTGATGATAAGGCTAAGATAGAAGAGGGCATAAGTAGATTTAAAAAAGATACAGACTATATCATCAAACATGCCAAGCTTGATAGAAGTAAGATAACTCTTCACGCCGCTGCGAGTAATGCCATTATAAATGTTCCAGAATCTCATTTTGATATGGTTCGTCCAGGCGATTTGATCTATGGTTATGGGGGATATGATGTGCCTATAAAGCCTATAACTAGCTTTAAGTCTTACGTAACTGTTATAAACTCTTACCCTAAAGGCTCTACAGTAACTTATGATGGTACTTATACTCTAACAAGAGATTCTAAGCTTGCTAATATCCCAGTTGGCTACTCAGATGGCTATTCACGTGCTTTTAGTAATAAGGGCTTTGTGCTGATACGTGGACATAAAGTTCCAGTAGTTGGGCGCATAACTATGAATACTTTTATGGTTGATGTAACTAACTACCCTGATATAAAAGCAGGAGATAGTGTAGTGCTTTATGGCAAGCAGTGTGGGCAAGAGATAAAAGAGTCTGACTTAGAAAAAACTAGCGGGCTTAGTTTTTATGAAGTCCTAACTGATATGGGTAATGCAAATCCAGCTTTTATAAAAAGTCCTAGAGAAAAAGATGTGTGTGATGTTAAGTAAGGCTAGAATCTAAAAAAGCTTCACAAAGCTTAAGATTTACTCTAGCTTTGTGAAGTAAGCCTACTTAACCCCTGCTTTTTCTAGAATCTTAATCATGCCAGTATAGTTTTTATTACGTGCATGTTGCAAAGCACTTATGCCATCTTTATCTTTTATATTAACATCTACTCCACCATCAACTAGGGCTTGCACTATATCGGTGTGAACCTTATCGCCATCACTCAAGATAACAGCTTCTAAAAGTGCAGTCCATCCTAGTTTGTTTATATGATCTTTTGGAAAGTTAGGAGTGTTTACTAAAAGCTTTACTATATCAAGGTGACCTTTTTCTGCAGCAGGTATTAAGGCAGTGCCACCAAAACGGTTATAGATGTCAAATCTAGCCCCATGTTTTAAAGCTTTTTTAACAAAGTCTAAATTGCCCTCAGCACCAGCGTAAAGAAAAGGGCTATTTAGTATGTCATCTTGAGTGTTAACTGAAGCGCCTGCATCTACTAGCAAAAAGGCTATCTCATTATCTTTTTCATAAACTGCTTGCATTAAAGGAGTTTGACCTTTATTATTTTTAATCTCTAAGTTTGGCTTAGTTTTTAGTATGCCTTTAACCATGTTTACATCACGTTTTTTTATGGCTTCAAAGATATTGCTACCACTATAGCCTTCACTTTGGGCAGCAAAGAGTAGGTTGCTTATAAAAAATGTAGTTAGTGTAAGTAGAGTTTTTATCATGGCTTACTTCCTTAATATGATTTAAATGATAATACATCTTAAAAAGTATATTAAATGATGGTGTTTAGGGGGATAACTATAAAAAAAGTAGGGCTTGCTTTAAGCAAGCTCTTTTAGCGTTTAAAGGCTTAGCCTAGAGTTAGGTTAAGACCTTTTTTAACTTTTTAACTTAAAACTGCGCTTAGTTTAAGTTGTGCCTAGTGTAAGTCGTATTTGGCCTTCCAGCTAGCGCCACTTATATCAGTTATAACTAAAGTGTATTCACCTTTTGGCAAGCTAGCAAAGACATCTGATTTCAAGCTTAAAGCAGCTCTAGCAGCAAGTGGTGCTACTAGAGAGTGTTTGCCAGGATGTACTTTTACTAAAAGCTCATTTTTTATATCTTCTTTAGGAAGCTTACTTAAAGCCTCTTGATTAAGCTCATAAACTTTAGTGCCACTTGCATTATAAAGGCTTATATTAACTATGAAAGCACCATAAGTATCAGGACCTTCATCGCGGAAGATTGTGAAGTTTAGGGCATTACTATTCATATTAATCTTACTTATCATGATGTGAGGATGCACAGTTTTGTTATGAAGTTTTCCTACTACACCACCTGAGAAGTATTGATTAGTGCCTAGAGTTAGAACTACCATGATTATGGCTAGGATGATACTAAAGCCTTTTATGCCACCTACGCTAAGTGGAAGTTCACCTGAAGCTATCCAAGCAAAGGCTTTAGATTTTGCTAGGGCTTTAGATTTAAGTAGCAAACTATCAAGTGCGATAGTCCCACCCCCAGCAAAAAATATAACTATTGCCCCTACCATACCTAAGATTCCTATCTGCCACTCATCAAGACAAGTACTACCCATCCATCCTGCGCCTAGCAAGATAACAAAGGCTAGGATGAAGGCTGCTATGCTCATTATCCTAGTGAAAAGTCCAAGGATTAAAAGTAGTCCAACTACGCCTTCAACTATGGTAAAAAACACAACACCTACAAAAAGTAAGCTAGCGTGTGTTACAAAGTACTCTATCATGCCTTGTATCCAAAGTGCGTGAGGTAAGAAGTGGTTTATCTTTTCTCCTATATAGCCTGCAGCCTCAGGGTTTAGCTTATCTGCTAAAACAGTTCGCCTCCAAAAGGCTGAAAAGTAAGTCCAGCCAACTACAAGTCTTAGGGCTAAAGAGAAATAGCCTGCCATGTTATATGGTTTCATAAGATACCTCCGTAATATCAAAATTGTATTGTTTTTGGGAATATTGATATGTGGGTATTTTAGTACTTGTGATGCAAAATGAAGCAAGTGGAGATTAAAATTTTTATTAATTTTATACTTTTTAGTTTAGGTGAGTCTTGAAATGTTCCATTAAGTAAAAAGATTTTATCTTTTAGATTCTATAAATATTTTTATTGAGATAGATATATATGGCATTAGCTAAAAACTGCTTTAAGGCTAATCGTATTTAATGCTGCCTGTTAAAAACGATAGCAAGTCTTATGCATCAAGATCTCCACACTTATAGATATAAAATCTCTCAAATGCTTTTTAGTCTCTAATGGTAGTAGAATCTAGGGCTAAATAATCTTCATAATTCATAAAAGGAAGTGTCATCATGAGTATCTCAAGAAGAAGTATCTTAAAAGCAAGTGCACTATTTGCACTAGTACCACTAGCACCAAAATTACTAAGTGCTAGCGAGTCTAGTATGGAAGAGCATGTAAATAAGATGGGCGAGTATATGAGTAAGGCTAGTGAGATGAAGTATGTAACTAAGCTAGTAGAAAATGGTGAAGTTATAACAGGGGCACACTGGGGAATCTTAAAAGCTAGGATAAGACATGGCAAGGTTGTCTCTTCAAATGGTGCTTTTAAAAGCACTTTTCATAATCCACTTCAAAACGTCACAGCTGATCTAATCTATGCTAAGTCACGTATCAAGTATCCTATGATAAGAAAGTCTTACTTCCTAGACCCACATAATAACAAGCCTGAACTTAGAGGCAAAGACACTTGGATACGTGTGCCTTATAGAAAGGCCTTAGAACTTATAACCATAGCTTTAAAAGAAACTAGAGAACAAAAAGGAAGTGATGCTATCTATGTTGGAGGTAATGGCTGGAAATCTAGTGGCAATATGCATAATGCCATAGTGCTTTTACAACGTTTTATGAATCTAAGTGGAGGTTTTAGCCATAAGATAGGCACTTTTTCAACTGGAGCAGCTGAAGTTATCATGCCTCATGTACTAGGAAGTGCTGAAGTTAGTAGCCAACAAAGTGCTTATCCAGTTATCTTAGAGCACTCTAAAGTTGTAGTTATATGGGGCGCTAACCCTATGGTAACTTTAAGGATAGGAGACACTATTATAGATGGCGATTATGGTATGAAGTTTTTTGATGAGATAAAAAAACGTAGAAAAAAAGTCATCCTTATAGACCCAGTAGGTAGTGAGACAGTGCAGTTTTTTAAAGATGATACAAACTCTATGTGGATAGCACCAAGACCTAATACAGACGTAGCCTTAATGCTTGGAATCATGCACACGATGTATATAACTAAAAAGTACGATAAAAAGTTTTTAGATACTTATACAGTTGGATTTTCTAAGTTCTTAGACTATATGTTAGGCAAAAGTGATGGTGTAGTTAAAGATGCCACTTGGGCTAGTTCTATAAGCAGCGTAGATGTTAAAACTATAAAGTATCTTGCAAAAGAGATGTTTGAAAATAGAACTATGATAATGGCAGGCTGGGCTATGCAGAGGGCCCATCATGGAGAACAACCTCACTGGATGCTTGTAACTCTAGCTTCTATGATAGGGCAAATCGGCCTTCCAGGTGGAGGTTTTGGTTTTAGCTATCACTATGCTAATGGTGGGAATCCTAGCGCAAAAGCTGCAATCATAGGTGGTATGAATCTAGGTCAAGAAAAACAAAAAGTGACTAACTTTATCCCAACAGCTAGAATCGCTGATGCGTTATTAAACGTAGGAGAAAGTATAGAATCTAATGGAGGGAAAGCTACTTATCCAGAGATAGATTTAATGTACTGGGCTGGGGAAAATCCTATAAGCCATCAACAAGATATTAATAAGTTTTTGAAAGCGTGGCAAAAACCAAGAACTATCATAGTTCATGACCCTTACTGGAGTGCAACTGCAAGGCATGCAGATATAGTTATGCCAACTACTACTGAGTATGAAAGAGATGATATATCCATGAGTGGGGACTACTCTAACCTAAACATAGTTCCTATGAAAGCTTTAGTAGAAAGACAGTTTGAAGCTAAAGATGACTATGAAGTCTTTAGTGACTTAGCTAGAGAGTTTAACATCTATGAAGAATACACCGAAGGTAAAACTCCAGCACAGTGGATAGAAGAGTTTTATAACAACGCTTTAAAACAAGCTAGGGCTGAACATATAAAGATGCCAGATTTTAAACGTTTTTGGAGGGAAAATAAGCCCATAACTTTTGAAGTAACTAATGAAGCAAAGCACTATGTAAGATATGCTGACTTTAGAAGTGATCCTATCTTAAACGCCCTAGGAACTCCTAGTGGTAAGATAGAAATCTATTCTCAAGTGATAGAAAAGATGGGCTATGATGACTGCAGGGCCTATCCTTCGTGGTTTGAACCTGCAGAGTGGCTAGGTATGAAAGATAAACCAGCTGAGTTTCACTTGCTTAGTCCTCACCCAGAGTATAGACTTCACTCCCAACTTGATAACACCTCTTTAAAAGAAAAGTACAACATAGCAGGCCGCGAGCCTATATGGATAAATGAAAAAGATGCTAAGGCTAAGGGTATAAAAACTGGTGATGTAGTAAGGGTCTTTAACGCAAGGGGAGAAGTACTAGCAGGCGCAAAAGTTACTAAAGATATAAGAGAAGGTGTGGTTAAGTTAAGTGAGGGTGCTTGGTATAACCCAGATTCTAAAGGACTATGTAAAAATGGCTGTGCTAATGTCTTAACACTTGATATACCTACTTCAAAACTTGCTAATGCAACTAGTGCTAATACTATGTTAGTTAATATAGAAAAGTATGAAAAAAAGACCCCAAAAGTAGATATTTTTGAAGAGCCAAAAAATATGGAAGTATAAGACTTGAACATTAAAAAAGGCTATAAAGGATTTATAGCCTTTCAAACTCCTTTTATATAAAAAGAAAAACTTAAAGCACTCTTTTTTTCTTAAAAAATCTAGTTTGTTTGGTAGTTTAAAAGATAAAATACACACTTGTTTTTATCTTTTAAGAATAAGTTGTAGCAGGAGTTAGTATGGAGATGCTATATAGCTTTGTTCAGTTAGTAGTATTTGCCTTTTTAGCACTTTTTCCAGTGATAAACCCTATAGGTATATCTATCATCTTAGAGCCTTTCTTTTCTACTCTTTCTGAAAAAGATAGAAAGTATGCTGCAAAGAGGATAGCGCTAAACTGCTTTTTTATCTGTATAGTGGCTCTTTTTATAGGCTCTTGGATTTTAAAACTTTTTGGACTTAGCATACCTGTTATACAGATAGCTGGTGGAATCTTGATTATTCAAACTGGCTTAAAACTTATGAATAGTAAAGATTCAGCCTCTACTAAAAAGATAGAGCCAAATGAGCAAGCACAAGTTGATGCTACTGATGAAAAAGAAGCAAGAGAGCAACTAAACAAAAAACTTTTTTACCCCTACTCTTTTCCTATCATGATAGATGCTGGGACTATATCAGTGCTTTTTACTCTTGCTGCACAAGGAGATTCTAAGCTTAGTTGGCACTATGTGGTTAATATGGGGGCTATTATTATAGGTGTTATAGCTATGATGCTTTTAGCTTATGTCTTTCTTTCTAAAACTCATACTATAGTTAGTAGGCTTGGTGGAGCAGGGGTGCTTGCTATAAGCAAAGTAGCGGCATTTTTGATACTTGGTGTTGGAGTTGAGATATTTGCCTCTGGGGTTATGAGCTTTATTAAGCCTTTTTTCCCTACCTTGATGCACTAAGTGATTGGTTTAATAAGTGCTTATAGTTTTGTTTAGTTGCTTAGGACTTAGGAGTAATTTTTCATTTTTCATGTTTAAAAGTGCTTAAATAAAAAGTATTTTCAATATCATATGGAATTACTAAAGTGCAAAAAGGAATCCCCTTTTTGAAGCGAGCTTTTTTAAGTTTGTTTAAAAAAGTGCTGTAAGTTTTTAATATTTTAGCTTTTTAGTTGGGAGCTCTTTATGGACATAGTATATAGCTTTGCACAGCTAGTTGTGTTTGCTTTTTTGGCACTTTTACCAGTTGTAAATCCCTTTGGAACAGCACTTATTATAGAGCCTTTGATACTATCTTTAAATCAAAAAGAAAGACAGTATGCAGCTAAAAAGATAGCTCTAAACTGTCTCATAGTGTGCATAGTAGCCCTTTTTATAGGCTCTTGGATACTAAAACTTTTTGGACTTAGCATACCTATCATCCAACTAGCAGGTGGAATCTTAATAGCAAAAACTGGCATGGACTTACTTAATGGCGATTCTTCTCCATCAAAAGATAGCGATAAGGCAGTAGAGACCAAGAAAGAAAACTTAGATATAGACTTAGATAAGCTTAATGAAAAGCTTTTTTACCCTTACTCTTTTCCTATCATGACAGGGGCTGGGACTATATCAGTGCTTTTTACTCTTGCTGCGCAAGGAGATTCTAAGATCGGTGTTCACTACTTTGTAAATATGGCCGCCATAATAGTTGGCGTTTTGATTATGATGTTTTTAGTTTATATTTGTGTTGCAAAAACCCATGTTTTAGTAACCAAGCTAGGCACTAGAGGCACTCTTGTGATAGGTAAGGTTTCAGCATTTTTGATACTTGGTGTAGGACTTCAGATCTTTGTTTCAGGAGTAGCAGCCTTAGTTAAGCTTTATCTTCCAGGCCTTACACATTAAGTGTGATTAAAAGTTAGGATATAGCGCTTTGAAGCTAAAAAAGTTTTTTTTATCTATATAATGCTTACTTTTTCTAGATTCTAAGATTTATTTTTTAAGCAAGTAGAGTATAAAAGATCGTTTTATATAGGTAATTCTAATCTCTTTACACTATTAACTAAATCTTTATTCCAATACTTTCTTTTTCTTACTGTTTATTCTTTGTGTGTTTTTTCTAACATAAAAACAAAAGGCAAAATACTAGATTACTAAGTCATGGATTCTCTATTCCCAGCACATTACAAAGCGTTAGCTTCCTTGAAAACGTAAATTTCCTTAAAAATAAAAAAACATATATATGCAACGGTTCCATTAAAATGTGCCCATTAGCTCGCTTTGTTTCGTGGTGCAAAAAAATGGAATTAAGTAAGCAGTAGTGCTTACGCCATTTTTTTCAAGGAAACTTCGTTTTCAAGGAAGCTTCGCTTTGCTAGAAACGGAATTGAGCCAAGGCCCTCCCCTTGTTTGCCGAAAAAAACTTTTTTTCGGGGCTAAGGGGAGTGAGGAGGGGTTAAACCCCTTTTTTATTAAAACACACACAAAGAATAAACAGTAAGAAAAAGAAAGTATTGGAATAAAGATTTAGTTAATAGTGTAAAGAGATTAGAATTACCTATATAAAACTATAATTCACCAACCCAACAAATCAATAAACCTATCTATTAGTATAAAAGCCTAGCCATCTATCTAATTAACCTACTAACCTACCAACTTATCATAGGGGCATAGAAGCATTAAACCTATCAATTTATAAATCGAATAATAGTCTTATATGTTAGTCTACTAATCCTAACTAACCTAATAAACCTAACCCCATCCTACTAGTCTAATAAGTCTATCTATTCATAACTCTTAGTCTAACACTATAAGTTATTAGTCTAATAAATCACCAACCTAACAAATCCAATAAACTAATAAACTAATAAACTAATAAATAAATCTATCTAATAACTCCACCTATCCATCAATCTATAAGTCTTACCTCCCCTCACACCTTAGTATGCATGTATAAAAACCTTATTAATCTATCTACCTACATTCTTTCCCTTCTCTCTTAGTCAAGCAAGGCCTTAAACCTATCTTCCCTTTCTCTCTCTCCTATCTCTCTCTTCTTATCCCTTTCTCTTATCTTCCCTTCCTTTACCCTAAAAAGAACAAGTTTCACACCTTATTTATCACTTCTCACACCTTCTTCCTATTAGCATCACTCATTATCTCATCTGCTATATGAGTTACATTACTAGATATCTTAGTAGCATCATCAGCTATATTTACATTACCTTGAGTAGATTGTTCTAATAAAGATATAGCATCATTTATTTGAGTTATACCATTAGCTTGTTCTTTTATAGATTCAGCCATATCATTAATTGATTGAACTAAGATATTAGTATTAGATTCTATTTCTCCTAAAGACTTTTGAGTTCTTTCTGCTAGTTTTCTTACTTCATCTGCTACTACTGCAAAGCCTCTTCCATGTTCTCCTGCACGTGCAGCTTCTATAGCTGCATTAAGAGCTAAGAGATTTATTTGATCTGCTATGTCTTTAATAATAACAGTAACACTTTTAATATCTTCAGATTGAGAGATTACTTCATTAGTCTTATTAGATACATTTTGCATAGACTGAGTTATTTCTTCTATAGCAGTAGCAGATTGTTCTAAAGAGCTAGCTTGTGCATTAGAACTTTGAGATAAGTTAGTAATAGAAGTAT
>NZ_MLAR01000047.1 GCF_002272925.1 Helicobacter sp. 13S00401-1
AAGCTTGGCAGTTTGGCCCAGTGGTAGAGGAGGTTTATAGAGAGTATTATTTATGGAGTGGGCTTGCAATTTATACTGAACAAACACAAATTGATAACAAAACTCTATCATCTGATATGAATAGCTTAATACTAGACCTCGCTAAAAAATATCCATGGGAGCTAGTAAATATTACTCATCTTCCTAATAGTGCATGGGATAAGACTTGGAATAATGGTGCTGGAAACCATACTATTATAAACAAGAAACTTATAGAACAAGATGCTAAAAACTTTAAAGGTTAAAGCGTGTATATAAAAGGAGGGAAAATACAAGAACCAAAAGATAAGGAGTTAATAAAATGCTACTAACTAGTAAAAATGCTTTAGTTATAAACTCGATGGATATTGAAAAAGAGATTATTGATAAAGTGTTTGGCAAAAAGGCATCTTTATTTTTAGATTTTCTAGAAGGAAAGATAGACACTTTCGAAGTAACAGTATCAAAGTTACTTGATTTATCTAAAAGGATAGATGTGCCTTTTTCTTATTTTTTCTTAGATGAGCTTCCTGAAACAACAAATGTGATAGATAGCTTACTTAAGTCT
>NZ_MLAR01000015.1 GCF_002272925.1 Helicobacter sp. 13S00401-1
ATCTCTTAGTTCAATTAATTGAGGATTAGAAGGTAACTTAAGTATTCTCACACTTAAGTTACCTTCTTCTATAGTCTTAGCTACATTTAATGCTTCACTTACAGCTTCACTGTCTTTGGATAAAGAGGTTTTAGTTTTATCCATAGCTATATTAATAACATTAGATATAACTCCTAGTTCATCTTTAGATCTAGTATCTAGTTTAGGTATGTTTATAGCTTTTTCATGGTTTATAACTGCAAAGGTATCTATTAGAGTAGCTTGTATATTTCTTACTCTTTTTATGAAGGCTTTATCTATATAGAAGTAAAAGAAAACTACTATGATGATTATTGCTATGATGGCAGTAATTACTATAGTCCATATTAGGATAGTTACTGGTTTTAGGGCGATAGGCGCTGGCACTGATACGTAAGATCCTAGCTTTATCCCAAAGTTAGGTAGTTCAAAAGAGTGGTTTGCTATAAGAGCATAAGCACCTCTACTATGAAGATAGTTTTCAGTTACAAAGTCTTGACCACTTAGTACTTTAGCTGCATTTTCTTGATGGGCTTTATCATTTGAAAGACTTATAAAAGGCTTGCCATTTGGATGTTGGGCCCTATAGCCAACTATAACCAAACCATCAGGATGTACTAAAAAGCGACCTACTTCTGGCCACTGATCATTACTAGTATCATTGATAATGTTATCAAAGTAGTTAAGATCTATCCTTTGAGATAGTACACCTACTACTTTTCCATTAACATCTAGAGGAAAGGCCATCTGTAGTGAGTAGTAGTTAGTTCCTAGTATGGTTGTGTTTGTAGGGGCACCAAAGATGGGTTTGTTGGTATCAAAGGCTTGTTTCATGGCATGAGATGAGTTTAAGACCTCTTTAGATTCCTCTAGACTTGAAAAGGTTATCTCATTACCACGTTGTAAGCCAGTTATTACGACGTCATTACCTAGTTGGTATCTTGGGTCATCAACCTTGGCATTTTTGATATATAAAGTAGAAGCAATGCCTAGTCTTGTGGCTTTAAGCATGGTTGATATCTCACGCTTTAAGGTAGCAGCACTTAGCTCAGCTTTATTATCACCTAAGATAAGCTCTATCTTATTAGTAACTAGTTTGGTGCTTACTCCTACTTGAGAAAGGTTGCTTTCTGCTGTGCGGCCAACGCTTATAGCTGTGTAGCGAAGAGTTGAGTAAACTTGCTTTTTCAAAGCATCTTTTGCATTTGTTATAACGATGGCAGCAAGTATAGCTATAACAATAATGACCACTATGGCAACTATGCTTCCTACCTTTAGGCTTATGGATTTTCTCATTTGTATTTTTCTTCCTTTTGTAATAGCTATGAAATACTAAAGTTAGAATCTATCTAGACATGCAAAATATATACAAGCTAGCGGCAATAATGGGTTAAAACTTTGGTATAAGACTATATGCTATCCTATATATATATATATATATATATATATATATATATATATATATATAACTTTGTGATACAAAATGGGTAAAAAAGTAATATTTTATTTAAACTATCCCTAATATTGGGGCTCTACTTAATGTTACTATTATATACATTATGAGAATAGATAGTAAGTAAAAAAGCTTATTTGTCTATTTAATCAAATAAAACTTAACTATAAAAAAAGGCTATGGGGTAAAAGATGGGCTTTTGGTTAGTATCTAGATAGCACTTTAAAGGCTATATATAGTAAGTGTTAAAAGCATAAAAAGTCTTAGTAATATAAAAGCATTGAAGGGTTATAAAGGGATTAAGCTTAAGAATATAAATTTAAGTTAAGGAGAAAGTAGGGCTTAAGGGCTTTAAAGCCCTTAAAGCTTTGAAAGATTCCTAGAAATCTAGTCTTTTAAAAGTAGTTCGTTTATACTTTCTATATAACTTTTAGCATTTTTTAATGCTTCCCCATCCATGATTTGAGCGTTAGCCACTAGCAAGTTTGCAAGTTTAGATTTTTTAGCTTCATCTTGCAGGCTATTTAGTTTTTGGATTAATGGGCTATCTATATTTACATCTAGTACTTTTTTAGCAGGTGGTGGAGTTTGCCCCATCTGCATGAAAAGTTGTGCCATAGCAGCAGCTTGTGAATCTTGACTTAAAGCTAGAGGCTGACTTAGATTTTTAGTTAGCCTAACTTGAGAAAAAGCATCCATATCTTTAAAGACTTTTAAGCTTGGCTCATAAGTCTTGCTTTCTTCTTCACTGACTTCATTACCAGCAACTTCTTTTAAGGCCTCTTCACTAAAGATATCAAGCAACTTCACATCTTTATAAGTGCCAATTTGTGGTACTACATACTTATCAACCTCATCATTAAATAAAAGTACATTCACATCTTTGAACTTTTCTAAGATAGGGTTATGTTTCATAGAATCTAAGTTAGTTCCTATCATATAAAAGATACTTGTTTGTGAAGCTATCATGCCTTCTTTATACTCTTTAAAACTTATAGGCTTTTCACTCTTAGTTGAATTAATACTTAAAATATCTAAGATTCTTTCTTTGTTTTCATAGTCTTCTAATAAGCCCTCTTTAAACACTACGCCTAATTCTTTATCAAAAGTGGCCTTTTTTTCACCTTCAAGACTTTCTATCATGCTTAATATTTTCTTAGTAGATGCCGCTTTTATGTTAGCTAGAATCTTATTTTGCTGCAAAATTTCACGGCTTACGTTTAATGGCAAATCATCACTATCTATAACCCCACCTACAAAACGCAAGTAGCTAGGAAGCAAATCTTTGTCATTATCAGTTATGAAAACTCTTTTTACATAGAGCTTGATATGAGACTTATAGTTGGCGTAACGTAAGTCTGCAGGGGCCTTACTAGGCAAGTAAAAAAGACTTTTATACTCTAAGTTACCTTCAACTTTTGAGTGAGTGTGTGCTAGCTCTTCGCTTCCAAAAAAGCCTAAGGTTTTAAAAAACTCTGCATACGCTTCATCTGTAACTTCAGATTTATTTTTAGTCCATATAGCTTTAGCAGTGTTTACTTGCTCGCTCTTTTGAACTATCTTTTTTTCTTGTTTATCTTCAGGTTTTTCTTCTTCGCCTTCTTTAGGAGGCACAACTTCTTCTTCGCTGTAGTGTAAAAATATAGGAAAAGAGATGTGATTTGAATACTTTTTAATGATATTTTGTAAGCCCCACTTAGAGCTAAACTCTTTACTGTCATCATTTAGATACAAAGTTATACTAGTGCCATAGTCATCTACTTTAGATTCTAAAACTTCATATTCACCACTGCCATCACTTATCCAAGTAAAGCCTTTTTCACTTAGAGCTTTTTTAGTAGTTACTACGACTTTGTTAGCCACCATAAAGCAGGAGTAAAAGCCAACGCCAAACTGCCCTATAAGATTAGAATCTTTTTGCTTATCACCACTTAGGTTTTCTAAAAAGCTTTTAGTTCCAGACTTAGCTATAGTACTTAGGTTTTCGTTTAACTCAGCCTCATCCATGCCTATACCGTTATCTTTTATAGTTAGGGTGTTTTTTGCCTCATCAAAGCTTATGTCTATGCGAGGTCTAAAATCTAGGTTTTTATAAGCGTCATTACTTAAAGTTAGATAGTTTAGTTTGTCTAGTGCATCACTTGAGTTGCTTATAAGCTCTCGTAAGAAGATTTCTTTGTGAGAGTAAAGTGAGTGGATCATAAGGTTTAAAAGCTGTTTTATCTCGGTTTTAAAGACTTGTTTTGCCATGCTAATCATCCTTTCTTATTAAAAATTTTAGCAATGATAGCATAACTTTGATAAATATTTATTAACTTTAGTTACTAAGACTAAACTTACTTAAGTTTAAAAGGCTAATAAAATCTTAGCTACTACTCATCATTTTGTGTTTTACTAACATCTACTTGCACAGTTAATACATTAGTTTTTGGGTTAAAAGTGCTTTTATAGTTAGCTGGAGTTAAGCCTTTATCTTTTAGTGTGTCATAAGTTGCTTTAAGCGCGTTAATTTGGCACTTATAAAGGGAGCCTGGACTGCCTAAAGTGCATTGATACTTAAAACTTAGGGTTTTAGAATCTGCTTGTGAGGTTTTAGATTCTAAGATTTTAGATTCTGGGGTTTTAGATTCTATAGATATATTAGAAAAGCTTCCTAAAGGCTGACTGCAGGCTACTAGAATAAAGGCAGTTGCTATTGAAAGTATTATGGATTTCATTTAGCGCCTCCTTTGCCTTTTAGCTCTAAGCAAGTTCTAGTATAGATATGACCAAAGTTAAGATTATAGTGCCAGATAGAGACATCTTGAAAGCTTTTTTTAGGACTAGATTCTAAAAGTGAAGTAAGAGTTAGGGGTTTGTTAGCCTTACTTTTTATAAAAAAAACTTCCTTGTAGCAAACTTCGCTTAAAGTCTTAGTTTGCTTTACATTAGTATCTTTGCTTGGTGTTAGGCTAGTTATCTTTCCTAGATCATAGACTTTGTTAGTGGAAGCACAGCCTGCTAGTAAAGCTAGTAGAAACAATGTAAATGCAAGCACTTTAGTTTTCATGTAATATTTCCTTTATCTAAAGACTTAAAACAAATTATACATTCATAAAAGGACTTTTTTTAATGGCTAATATTTATGCTGATATCTGGCATCCTTGTTCACAAGAACAGATGTATATAGATAAGATCTTGCCTATGCTTGAGATTATAAGGGCTAAAGGCATGTATCTTTATGATAAAGATTCTAAGGCTTATATGGACTGCATATCTAGCTGGTGGACTAATATCTTTGGGCATTGCAATGACTATATAGCAGAGGCTTTAAGCACACAGGCAAAAACGCTAGATCATGTCTTACTAGCTGGTTTTAACCATCCTCAGATTCTAACTTTAAGCAAAAGGCTTTTAGACTTGCTACCTAAAGATTTAGGGCCTATCATGACTAAGTGCTTTTATGCTGATAATGGCTCAAGTGCTATAGAAGTAGCCTTAAAACTAAGCTTTCAAAAAGCTAGTCAAAAAGGGCTTAAAAAAACTAAGTTTTTAAAGCTAAGTGATAGCTATCATGGCGAGACTTTAGGAGCTTTAAGTGTGTGTGATGTTGGGCTTTACTCTAAAGTTTATGAGCCTTTACTTTTAGATTCCATAGTTTTAAACACTCCTTCAAAAACTAGAAGCGAAGAAGAGTGCCTTAAAGCTTTAGAATCTATCTTAGAAAAAGAAAGCACTAACCTAGCAGCCTTTATCTTAGAGCCCTTAATCCAATGTGCTGGTGGCATGAAGATTATAAATGCTAGCTTTATAAAAAAGGTTTGTGAAAAAGTGAGAGCATTTGGCGTAGATGTTATCTTTGATGAGATAGCAGTGGGTTTTGGGAGAAGTGGGGAGATGTTTGCTTTAGAAGAAGTAGAGTTTATGCCAGATTTTTTATGTCTTTCAAAGGGCATAACTGGAGGCTTTTTGCCTTTGTCAGTTGTACTAACTAATGAAGGCGTTTATGAAAGCTTTTTAGGTGATATGAGTAAGGCTTTTTTACACTCTCATAGCTACACTGGTAGTGCTTTAGCTTGTGCTTGTGCTAATGCAACTTTAGATATTTTTGAGCGTGAAAATGTGATAGAGAAAAACAAGATTCTATCTACTAAGATAGCAAGACTTTGGGAGGAGTTAAAAGACTTAAAAAGTGTAAGTAACCTAAGATTTAAAGGCATGGTTTTTGCCCTTGATACCTCTTTAGACACTAAAAGTATCTATAAAGAAGCCCTCAAAAAAGGCTTTTTATTTAGACCACTAGGAGGCTGCATGTATCTTATGCCACCTTACATCATCACGCAAGAAGAAGCAAAAAACGCTATAACTACTTTAAAAGATATAATGTTTAAATTAGAAAAGGAAGGCATTTGAAGTACTTTTACTCATCTTTTGTTATAGCAATCATAGGGCTAGTTATAGCTTACTTTATAGGCTCTTATGAAGCCCTTTACATCTCAGTTTTACTTAGTATCTTAGAAATCTCACTAAGCTTTGATAACGCCGTAGTTAACGCTAAGATCTTAGACACTATGGACGCAAAGTGGAGAAAACGTTTCATAATCTATGGGATTCCCATAGCTGTTTTTGGTATGCGATTAGTCTTTCCTATAGTTATAGTAGCAATTGTTGCTAAGATGGGACTTTATGAGACAGTACACTTAGCGATATTTGATCCCCACTTATATAAAGAAAATTTAGAGGCTAATAAAGAAGGAATCTATACTTTTGGTGGGGGCTTTTTACTGATGGTGTTTTTAGAGTTCTTTTTTAGCAAGGAAAGAGAAGTTAGCTGGCTAAAATTTTTAGAAGATAACATAGTCACAAGATGGCTTAAAAACCTAGAAAATATCACTCTTATAATAGCCCTCCTAGTAGGTGTGATAATCATAGCCCTAAGTCAGTCTCACTTAATAGCTATAAGCTACTTTTCTTCTATCTTGCTTTATGTAGTCATCTCTTCGTGCATGGGGTCTTTAAGTAAGCAAGGAGTAAGAAGTGGCATCATGGGCTTTTTATACCTTGAAGTCCTAGATGCTTCTTTTAGTTTTGATGGCGTTATAGGGGCTTTTGCTTTAAGTGAAAATATCTTTATCATCATGATAGGCTTAGGTATAGGCGCTATGTTTGTAAGAAGCATAACTATATATCTAGTTGAAAAAAAGACTTTGCAGTCTTTTATCTACCTTGAACATGGCGCACACTATGCTATCTTAGCTCTAAGTATCATCATGTTTATAAAGCTAACCCACGAAGTAAGTGAGTTAATAACTGGCCTTATAGGCATAGCTTTTATACTAGTTAGTTTCATAGGCTCTCTTATGTATAACAAAAAACACCCACAAGTTGAGAGTTTGTAAGTAATAAAGGTGAAGATATGGAAAAAGATAAAGTTGGCTATGTATACATACTAACTAATCCTAGCTTTAAAGAAGACTGGGTAAAGATAGGTAAAAGCGTACGTGAAGTTAATGTACGCTCAAAAGAGTTAGATAACACAGCAGTGCCACTTCCTTTTGAAGTTTACGCAACCCTAAAAACTTCCAAGTATAACGAAGTAGAAAAGCTAGTCCATCAAAATATAGATAGGTTAAGCGACTTAAGGATACGTCAAAATAGAGAGTTTTTTAACGTATCTCCACAAGTAGCACTAGATATATTAAAAGACATTGCTAAGATCATAGATGATGCAGAGATATATGAAAACTATCTTTATGCAAAAAGTGCTAATAACTTAGATGAAGAGGTAGCACAAGAAAGAAAAGGACAAAGAAAGCCTTTTAGGTTTAGCATGGTTGATATTAAGATAGGAGAAAGCATAGTTTTTAGTCCTACTAATACTGAAGTAAAAGTTGCTACAGATGACAAGATAGAGTATTAAGGTAGGCTTTATAAACTCTCTCCTTTTGTAAGTATCTTTATGCCAAAAGAAAAGCAAAATACTTCTAGGGCTTATGCTGGAGCAAGGCACTTTACTTATAAAGGGAAAGTATTAGATGAACTCAGAAAGGAAAAAGAGGGCTTATAGCTTATATATTGTCTTTGATACTAAGTTAATATAAAAACTCTTATAAACTCTATAGCTTCCTTATATTATCATCCACCTAAATAGGTATGCTTTTTGCTTTAAACATTAAGTAATTAAATGCAAAAAAGTAAGGATATGACATCATGATGCGTTCACTTTACACAGCAAGCACAGGTATGCTAGCCCAACAGCTTCAGATAGATACAACTTCAAACAACATAGCAAACGTTAATACAACTGGTTTTAAAAAGCAAAGGGCTGAGTTTAATGATCTTTTTTATCAAGTGATGCAGTATGCTGGGACATCTACTAGTGAGACTACACTTAGTCCAACAGGTATAGAAGTAGGTGTTGGTGTAAGACCAGGTGCTATTAATAGAATCTTTTCTCAAGGCTCACCTAAAGAGACTGATAACAACCTAGACCTTGCCATAACTGGTAATGGCTTTTTCCAAGTTCAACTTCCAGATGGAACCCTTGCTTATACAAGAAGTGGTAACTTTAAGCTTGATAATGCCGGTAATATAGTCACAAGTGAAGGCTACTTGCTAGAGCCACAAATCACAGTGCCAGCTGATGCAAAAAGTGTTAATATAGGAACAGATGGGACAGTAAGCGTAGTTGCTGGTAATAGTGGACAAAGCACTAACTTAGGGCAGATTCAACTAGCTACTTTTGTAAACCCAGCAGGCCTTCATGGTCTAGGAGATAATCTTTATATGAACACAACTGCAAGTGGTGATCCTATAGTTGGAGTTGGCGGTACTGATGGAGTAGGGCAGATAAGACAAGGCTTTTTAGAGCTTAGTAATGTAAAGCTTGTTTCTGAGATGACAGATTTGATAACTGGGCAGAGGGCTTATGAGGCTAACTCAAAAAGTATACAAACTGCTGATGCCATGCTTCAAACTGTAAATGGTCTAAAACGATAGTTATAGAATCTAAAAGGAAGTAAATATGCAAAGTGGATATTATGACGCAACTGGTGGTATGGTTACTCAGTTTAACAGACTTGATGTTATATCTAACAACCTTGCTAACCTTAACACTAATGGCTTTAAGAGGGATGATATAGTCATAGGTGATTATCTAAGACTTATGCAAGAACATCAAGATACTTTACCACTAGAAAACAATACAAGAGCTAGTGCAAAGTTTATAAACAGAACACTTAACCGCGTGCCTATTGTTGCAGAAGAGTATACTGATCAAAGTGTAGGTAATATACAGCAAACTTCAAATCCACTTGATTTTGCACTAAATAAGCCTAATGCATTTTTCGCTGTGCAAACTCCACAAGGCATAGCCTATACTAGAGATGGTAGCTTTAGCATAGATAATCAAGGCTTTTTAGTAACTAAGCAAGGCTATAAAGTGCTTTCAAGTGCAGGCTATGATAATGGCGGTGGCATACTTTTACCTCCAAGTATGCAAGTTACTTCTGATAAAAATGGTGAGTTAAGTTTTAAAGACATAACTAATGCAGGATTAGGAGAGCAAATAGGTGGAGGAAGTCTTGCAATAGTAACTTTTGATAACACTAAATATCTAAAAAAACAAGGCGAAAATCTTTGGATAGAAGACAAAGATAAAAACGGTGTTGGTGAAGCTAAGCCTACACTTATGGCTAATAGTAATTCAGTAGAGCAAGGCTTTTTAGAAAAATCTAATGTAAACGCAGTTATAGAAATGACTAATATGATAGAAACTAACCGTCTTGTAGATATGTACTCTAAGGTTATGAAAACTCAGATGGATGATTTAAATGGCGATGCTATTAATAAGCTAGCAGTAAGGGCTTAGAATCTAAAAGCTTTTTAAACCTTGCTTTTTATAAGACTTCAAAAAACTAGATTCCTTTATACACATCTAAAAATATCTTGTTGTTGTGACTAAAGGCTTCTAGGTCTACTCCATAAAGCAAACTTAGATTTTTAGTATTCATCACATCTTTGATACTCCCATAAGCTAGGATCTTTTTATCTTTTATCATGCAGACATAGTCACAAAAGGCTAGTACTGAGCTAGGATTATGTATATTTATAAGGGCTGTTTTTTTAGACTTCAAAAGTTTTTTGACGTTTTTAAAAAAAAGGATTTCATTAGCTATATCTAAGTGAGCACTAGGCTCATCTAGTAAAAAAAGATTAGCATCTTGCAGTTTTAGTCTTGCTAAAAGCCCAAGCTGCCTTTGTCCTCCACTTAAAGAGTTAAACTTAGAATCTATCTTTTCACCTAGGCCTAACTCTTCTAAGATAGTACAAGCTTTATCTTTTATACTACCATCTGGCTGCTTAAAGCCTTTAAGATAGGGGCTAGCGCCCATTAAGACTATCTCAAGCAAACTAAAATCAAAAGGACTTTCAAAGTGCTGTGGTATATAGCCAAGCACTTGTGCTTTTTGCCTTAGTGAGTACTCTTTAAGATTCTTGGAATCTAAATAGATCTCTCCTTCATAGTTATCATAAACCCCTAAAAGTACATTAAAAAGTGTAGTTTTCCCAGTGCCATTTGGCGCGAGGAGGGCAGTTAGTGAGTTTGGGATGATAGAAAAACTAAGATCTTTTAAAAGGTAGTTTTTAGATTTTTTCTTACTTTTAGTATAAGAAAAACTAAAGTTTTTAAACTCTAGCATCTACTTAGTCCTAAGTCTTAGTAAGATGATAAACATAGGTGCGCCAACTAGGCTTGCTACTATGCCAACAGGAAGCCCTTGAGGAAGCACACTTCTAGCTATAGTATCACTAAGAAGTAAGAATATAGCACCTAGTACTAAACTTGCAGTAAAGTTTTTAGTTAGGCTTGCTCCAAAAAGAAGCCTTGCGATATGAGGCACTATGAGCCCAACCCAACCTATAGTCCCAGCTACACTTACTGCCATAGCACAAGCTAGACTTATACAAGTTAAAGTTATAGTAGTTAGAGCTTTTGCATTTATCCCAAGACTTAGATACTCAGCCTTACTAAGACCTAATAAATCTAGTTTAAAACGTAAAAGATAAAGTGGGATTAAGGCTATAAGACCTATTAAACTTAAAAACACGTCTTGATAGGAAGCTAGACTTATATTACCAAGTAGCCAAACTGTTATGCTTTGTGCTTTTTGGGCTGAGACAAAGTACTGTATAAGTGCGCTAATGGCTGTTAAAAAAGCACTTACTATAACGCCTAGTAGTACTAAAAAAAGCGTATTAGTATTATTTTTATTTAAAAACATGACTAGGGCTGAAGCGCCTAAAGCCCCTATGAAGGCTAAGATTCCAACTGGGATATGAGGCAAGAAACCTATGCTTATACTTGCACCTAGTGCTGCCCCTGAAGAGATGCCAAAAAGATAGGGCTCTATAAGAGCATTTTTAAAAACTTGCTGCATACAAGCCCCACTACTAGCTAGTATGGCCCCTATGATTAAAGCAAGTAAGATTCTAGGAAGTCTTATCTGCCAAAGTATCAAAGCATCTTTTGAGCTAGGATCAAAGATAGCTGCCTTAAAGTCTATACTTAGCCCTATAAAAAGTGTGCCTATAACACAGATGACTAAGATAATAACTAAGATGATAAGTTTCATAACTATTAAGTGCCTGCTTTAAGTTTTTTATGGTTAAGTTTTTTAATATTTTTACTTTTTAACTTTAGCAAAAAAACTTCTATTTTGTTAGATAATATAGTATTTTTGAGTATCATTTTTAAAGATTTATAAGAAGATAAGGTTTTAAGAGGGAGATTTTAAAAGAGGTTTTTAGTAAGTTCTATCATTCCTACCATCTTCTTCTAAGTAGACTACCATCTCTTTTACATACTCTACTTTTTGAGTTTTCTTTTCATGTATAAAGTTTATGACTGATTTTAAAGCTTCATCATTGCAAAGGCAGATTAGCTCATTATCCCGGCCAAAGATTTTTATATAGTTAGTAAAAGTTGCTATCCAGTCTATCTTGTTATATTCAGCAGCTTTAGCATTTTCTATCTCATAAAGATAGGCTATCTTCATGATACTTGCTATCCTAGGGGCAAGCTTTTTGATATCAAAAAGCATGGATACCTTGTTATAGACTATAAGTGTTTTTCCTTGATAAGCTATCTCTTTACATCCTGCTAGTAAGGCATCAACTTTTTTTTCTAACTCTGCTGCTTCTTTTGTAGTATATACTTCAGGGTGTTCTTCCATCAACTTATAGCAGCTCTTATAGTCGTTCTTTGCTATCATTTTTATAATATCTAGTCTTAAACCAGCTATCTTTAATAAGTCATTAGCCATGTTGGTAAAAGGACTTAGTGTACTTAGATATTTAAGTATAGTTAAGTAGCCAGTTGCTTTTAAGTCTGCATTATAGACATCATGGAGGGCTTTATCATAAAGCTTATTACAAGCCATAAAAGCTAACTTATAAGCCTTGCCATCTTTTAAAAACTCATAAGTATCAGCTAGTTGAAAAAGCTCTTTAAACTTTTGCTCTCTTGCTAGGTTGTTTGCTACTGTGAAGTTGCTAGCGTTATTTAAAAGTCTGTTTATCTCAGTAGCCTTTTCAGGGATGTTAGCAAAAGGCTCTAAGATCTGCTTTGCTTTTTGCAAGTTTAGCCAAGGATCTCTTTCTAAAGTGATACTTGCTAGGTCATACTCTCTTTTGTAAAATCGCTCCAAGTCTTTAAAAAATCCAAGCTCGCGCATATTTTCAGTGCTATTAACTATGGCATAGACTTTTGTGTAATCTTTTTGTGCTAGTTTTTTAAGAGCCTCTCTTATTAAGGCTTGACTTTCTAGTATCTCTTTAAACTTAGCATCTAGTATGTTATCTTCTATAAAGGGCTGCATTAGATTTATAGCGTCTTTTAAGTTGCCTCTACTTATTAGATTAGTAGCTTTATCTATAGCTTCATCCCATAAGGATTCTTTTAGATTTTTGTAAACTCTTAGCGTTTTTAGCAAGGGGTTGTTTGCATCAGCAAAGTCATAGGCCTTTTTTAGATTCCCACTTTTACATACCTTTATGAACTCTTCTATATGCTTGTTTGGATCTAGTATCAAAACGCTTCCATCAGGACAGCCAAATAGCACCTTATCATCAATAGCCCTTACTATCGAAGTTGCATTAGTCTCAAGCGAGAAGTTTAAAAAAGGCTTATTAGTATTTAAGTCATGTACATAAAAGAGGCTAGATTTAGCGCCTATATAAGCATAGTTTGAATCCATACTAAGTGTCACTGAAGTAAGCCAGCACTTATAACTTGCTTGTATATCTAGCTCGCTAGTTTGGAGATTGTAAATACCAACGCTTCCATTTTTACATACAAAAACTAGCTTAGTGTCATTATCAAAAAAGAGGGAATCTTCTACCTTATCATCAGTTGAAAACTCAGCTAAGACTTCATTAGTATCAAGTCTATAAATGATGCTTTTTGGTTCGTGAGAATGATAGGCTATGTATTTTGAACGACTAGAAAAAACTATACTTGATATGTAGTCAGGACGAGGAGGCATGATGGCATAGATTCTATAATCTCTTTTATTATAAACATATACTCTTCCATCCTCTCCACCAGTAGCAACAAAGCGGTTATCTGGGCTAAAACGAGAAACGCTCACATAAGACTTATGCCAAGTTAGCCTAGCTAGGATTTCTATCTTATCAGTTAGTTTATATATAGTATCTATACGGTTGTGACTTTTTGGCATGGAGATAAAGTTATTAAAACAATCTACTGCCTTAGAGTACTCATGGTGAGAATCTGTATTTTTAAAAAGGGCTTTATTGTAGAGGAATTCTTTTAGTGAGCTATTTGTTTTATAGATTCTATAATCACTATCTACAAATAAAATGCCATCACTAGCACATCCTATAGATATGACTGGTGAGTGGAGTTTTAACTTTGCACTGAAGTAAATCATTAAAGCCCTTTAGATTTAAGTCTGCTTAAGACTTTATTAATAAAATGCAACTTTTTGCTCTTAATTCTACTACAAAAGTTAATTTTGTTATGCCAAAACACGTCTTTTGTAACGCATACATGGAGTTTAGGTAGTTTTTTATGCTTTAGCTTTTTGTTTATTAAACTATAAGCTAACTTATAGCTTTAGTTTTTATTGTGTCTTATTTTTTAGATTCTATTAGTAGGTATAAAATTTTATCTTTTAGTTTATATTTGCTTTATCTTTTAGAATCTCTTTTATTCTAGATGTAGATTCTAACTTAAAGCAAGTTAGTAAAATGATCTTGTGATAAAATCCACAATCACCCAAACACCATATTAAGGAAAAAGCATGTTAGCCCCTCGCTATAAAACTAAACAGATCTTTGTAGGAAGTGTGCCTGTTGGGGGAGATGCTAAGATATCTATCCAAAGTATGACTTTCACTAAAACTCACAACATAGAAGCTACTAAGGCCCAGCTTGATAGACTGCAACTTGCTGGGGCTGATATGGTGCGTTTAGCTGTGCTTACTAAAGAAGATGCCCTAGCTTTAAAAACACTTAAATCTTTAACTACTTTGCCATTAATCGCTGATATACATTTTAAACACTCTTTAGCATTAATAGCTGCTGAAGTAGTTGACTGCATACGTATAAACCCAGGAAACATAGGCAGCAAAGATAGGATCAAAGAAGTAGCAGATGCTTGTAATGCGCGTAATATCCCTATAAGGATAGGCGTAAATTGTGGCTCATTAGAAAAAGAGTTTGATAATAAGTATGGGGCTAGTAGTGAAGGCATGATAGCTAGTGCGCTTTATAATATAAAGTTGCTTGAAGACTTTGGCTTTACTAATATTAAGATCTCTCTTAAGGCAAGTGATGTTGAAAGGACTATAGAGGCTTATACAGGCCTTCGTCCACTAGTAGAGTATCCATTTCATCTAGGTGTGACTGAGGCGGGCACACTTTATCACTCCATGATAAAAAGCTCCATGGCTTTGGGGAATCTCCTCCGTGCAGGCATAGGTGATACTATAAGGTGTAGCATAACTGGCGAGTTAGAAGAAGAGATAAAGCTAGCACGCTCCATCCTAAGATATAGCGGGCGTCAAAAAGAAGGTATAACCTTAGTTTCTTGCCCAACTTGTGGCAGGATAGAATCTGATTTATTAAGTGCTATAAAAGTTGTAGAAAAAAAATTAGAGCATATAAAAGTACCTTTGCAAGTAAGCGTTATGGGCTGTGCTGTTAACGCACTAGGTGAAGCAAAGCACGCAGATATAGCTATAGCTTTTGGTAATAAGCGAGGCATGATCATAAAAGAAGGAAAAGTACTTCATCAAGTAAAAGAAGATGTTATAGTAGATCTTTTTGTAGAAGAAGTAGAAAAGATGGCAGAAGAAAAGTTAAAAGAAGACTAAAAAAAAAGGTAGTTCTAAAAGGAATCTTAAGCCTTTTAACTAGCTCTTTATGAAAGATTTTAACCTTGGTATATGGAATCTAAAAGACTATTAATGTAGCTATCTTCATCAAACTTCACTAAGTCATCTTCTTTCTCGCCTATGCCTATATAAACTATAGGCAAACTTAGCTCATGGATGATGCTAAAAACGCAGCCTCCTTTAGAGGTCCCATCCATCTTAGTAAGCACTACTCCATCAAGATCTAACATCTCATGAAAGATCTTAGCTTGAGTTAAAGCAGAGCTTCCTTGAGTGCCATCTAGTACTAAAAACTTATGAAACTCATCATGCTTTAAGGCTTTAGAGCAAGTTTTACTAATCTTAATAAGCTCATTTTTAAGATTAGTTTGATTGTGAAGCCTGCCTGCTGTGTCTATATAGATAACATCACACTTCCTAGCTATACCTGCATTAATAGCATCAAAACAAAGCGCACTTGGATCACTAGTTTTTTGAGTGGATATAACATCAATTCCAAGTTTTTCTCCCCAAAGACTAAGTTGTTCTATAGCGCCTGCACGGAAGGTATCTCCTGCACCTAAAAGCACTTTTTTGCCTTCTTTTTTCTTCATATTAGCAAGTTTGGCTATGGTTGTAGTCTTGCCAGCGCCATTTACTCCTAAGATTAAATAAACTAGTGGTTTTATGTTACTTAGTTCATTAAAGCCTACTTTGTCATAGTAGCTTTCTTTTCTAAAAAAGCGCCTAAAAGCAACATCAAGGGCTTCTTTGCTTACATTTTCCCCTAAGTTTTCTAGCATCTTTTCTACTATGTCATAGTGTATATCAGATTCTATAAGTATCTCTTCTAGGGTATCTTTTGGGATGGTAGTTTTTTTAACATTAAAGATACTTGCTAGGTTTTCTTTAGTCTTTTTAAGGAAGTTAAACATTATATTAAGTCCACCTTTAATATGGCTACTTGGCTATTAATGCTCTAGCATCTAGCTCTAAGTTTTCTTCTAAGATTATACCTTCATAGCTTTTTACTGCCTCTTGGTTTTTATCTAGCAAGACATAAAAGGCTTGATCTGGTTTTATATCTACTCCTAGATTAGTTTCTAAAGAGTTCATGAAGTCTTTTTTAGCAAGCTTAGCGTCTTGTTTGGTGTTAGGTTTTAAGCCCTCATCTGTAGTATCTATATAGATAGGAAGTTTTCCTGTGTAGTCTTCTTTAAGGAAGTCTTTAAGTTTGTCTGAAGCTATTATCTTAATATCTAAAAGTGGGACATTTTTAGCAAGTAAATTAAGATGAGTTAGGCTATCGTTGCAGCTTAAACACTCACTTGGCATGTAGTAAATAAGTGTGACTTTATGAGTTTGTGCATCTTTAGTATTTTCTTTTGTAGTGGTTGAAGAAGTAGGACTAGAATCTTTGATGTTGAATTTAGTTTTGTGTAAAGCTATACTGATAGAAGTAGTCGGAGAGGCATCTAAACTTTTATCTTGGCTCTTATCTTGCACACTTAAGGGGGCAAAACTAAATGCATCATCTTTCTTTTTGTGAGTATCACTATTGCAGGCTATAAATAAAAAAGCACAAAAAAAAGCTAGAAAGAGTGAGTATTTTAGTTTTGTTGTTTTCATGTTTAAAAAAAGACCTTGAAGTGGGATATTAAAGCTCTAATTATAAGCTTAAAAAGTTAAGCTTTAAGGTTTTTATAAGGCAGACTTCTAGATCAAAGATATAAGGGGTAGTTGTGACAAAAGAGCTAGTTAGAAAAGAATATAAAAAGGCCCTATTAAAAAAAAGTGGTTTTAATATAAGAGATAAGCTAGCTGAAACTAAAATCTTAAAGCTTTTAGAATCTAAAAAGGGCTTAAAACCTAGAAAGTTAAAAGTACTTTTATATCTAAATCTTCCCCATGAAGTAAGCCTTTACTCGCTTATAAAACACCTAAGATTTAATCATAAAGATTATGAAGTCTATGTTCCTAGTCTTATAAGTCCTCTAATATCTAAAAAAACACAAGCCAAAAGTTTTAAGGTAGTAAAATTACGCCTGCCTCTAAAAAAGGGGCATTTTAATATAAAAGAGCCCAAAGCTAGGGTGCCTTTTTTTTTCAAAGACGCCAGGATGGATGTTTTAGTAGTCCCAGTACTTGGAGTTGATAAGTCTTATAAAAGAATAGGATTTGGAAAAGGTATGTATGATATTTTTTATAGTTTACAAAACCCTAAGCCTTATTTGATATTTGTCAGTAGGATAAGGAATGTATCTAGGTTGAATGTAGGATTAAAACATGATATTTATTCAAAAGATTATATATGGAGCAATTAAGTGGAGATTTTAGCATCAGTAATAATTACAGTACTAGCAATATTATTTATAGGATATATGACTAAGCGTTTTTTTAACTCAAACGTTGTATTGCAACTTGAACAAAGCAAAGCCCAAATCAAAGCCTTAGAATCTGAAATCAAACAAATAATGAGAGATAGACATCTAAAACTAAAAGAAGAAAGACATAACTTTGATAAAAGCATGCAAAAAGAAAGAAGCATCTTAGAAACTGAGTATAAAAATAAGCTTTATGAGATAGACCGACTAGAAAAAGAGTTAGAACATAAGATAGACCATCACTTACAAGAAGCAAAAATTCACAAGGATAATGCTGAAAAAGAGTATCTAAAACTAGTTAGACTAACTTATGAACAAGAAAAAGTTATGAAAGACTATGAAGAAGCTAAGCTTCAAGCTCAAGATGTTTTGCAAAACTATACTAGTCTTGATATTAACGAAGCTAAAAAGATGCTTCTTAATGAGCTAGAAGATGAGTTAGAAAGAGAAAAAGCCCTTATGATAAGAAGGGCAGAAATAGCAGCTAGGGAAGAATCGCGCGCTAAAGCAAACTATATCATAGCTCAAGCTACAACGCGCTTTGCAAGTGAATATGTAAATGAGCGCTTAGTTAATGTAGTAAACATTCCAAATGATGAGCTAAAAGGGCGCATCATAGGTAAAGATGGCAGAAATATAAGAAGTTTAGAGCTTATAACTGGAGTTGACTTTATCATAGATGACACGCCTAATACTATACTTCTTTCTAGCTTTAACACCTATAGGCGAGCTATGGCTACTCGCACTTTAGAAGAGCTAGTCTTAGATGGTAGAATCCATCCCGCAAGGATAGAAGAAGTGTATGAGAGAGTAAAGACTAGGATGGATGAAGAGATATTAAAAGAGGGTGAAGAAGTAGTGCTTGATATGGGCTTAGGCTACATGGACCCTGAACTTAAAAGGTTAGTAGGCAAGTTAAAATATAGGGCTTCATTTGGACAAAATGCTTTAGCACACAGTATAGAAGTAGCCTACTTAGCAGGCATCATAGCAGGAGAGTTAAACGGAGATGAAAAGCTTGCAAGGCGTGCTGGCTTGCTCCATGATATAGGTAAAAGTTTAACCCAAGAAAGAGGGGGGAATCACGTCGACTTAGGAGCAGAGATCTGTACTCACTATAAAGAACATCCTATAGTTATAAACGCCATACTTGCCCACCATGGTAATGAAGAATCTAAGTCTATAGAGTGTAGTGCAGTTTGTACAGCTGATGTTTTAAGTGCGGCAAGACCAGGTGCACGCATGGAAGTTTTAGAAGGCTTTTTAAGCCGTATGCAAGACTTAGAAAAGATAGCTATGAATAAGTTTGGAGTTAAGCAAGCTTATGCAATCCATGCAGGGCGTGAGCTTAGAGTTATAGTAAGAGCAGACTTAGTAGATGATCTTTGTGCTACTACTTTATCAAGAGATATAGCTAGTGAGATAGAAAAAACCTTGCAGTATCCTGGTGAGATAAAAGTAAGTGTTATAAGAGAAACTAGGGCTGTAGAGTATGCTAAACAGTAGTTTTTTTAAAATCTAAAATAAAATCTTAAAAAAGAAAAAGACATGCAACATCAAGCACAAGAAGAAAAAAGTATATATGAAAAAAACCTAGAAGCTTTAAGGGTGCGCGATCCCTTACTTCATAGAGATCTTTTAAATATAAAAACTAATACTAAGTTTGAAGTCTATCTAGGCAGTGATAATGCTGACTTTAACATCATAGATATAGAATCTAAAAAACCTCTTTTTGAAAGTAACTCTTTAAGTGAAAACATGGCACTTTATGAAGACTTAAAGTCTTATAGTTACTATCCTTATCTTTATTTTTACGGACTGGGTAATGGAGTGCTTTTTAGAATGCTTCTAGGTAATACTCTCTTAAAACGCCTAGTAGTTATAGAACCAGAACTTGAGATAATTTATATAGTCTTAAATCTAGTTGATTTTAGTGAGCAAATCTATACTAACAAACTTATACTTCTTTACTCTAAGTACTGTAACTATCAGATGATACTTTCTCTTTTTGATATGGATAAGTTTTCTAAGATCTATTCTAAAGTCTATGATCTTTTAAGTGTTTTTAGATTCTATGATAGTTTTAAAGATGAGATATTACGTATCAACCAAGACTTTATAAAAGCTATAGAACATAGCGTTATAAGCGTGGGTAATGACACTCAAGATGCTATCATAGGTCTAAAACACCATATATTAAACATGAAAGATGTACTTTCAAATCCTAGTCTTTTAGAGCTGCATGCAAGACTTAAAGATAGAGATACAGCTATCATAGTTTCAACTGGACCAAGCTTATATAAACAACTTGCCACTTTAAAAGATATAGCACCCTTTGTCACTATCTTTTGCATAGATGCGAGTTTTCCTGTGCTTTATAAAGCTGGCATTAAGCCTGATATAGTTTTTACCTTAGAGCGCGTAAAAGAAAGTGCAAAGTTTTATGAAGATACTCCTAAGAAGGCACAAGAAGGTGTTATCTTTGAGTTAACTTCTATAGTTCATAGAGATACTATTAAGGCTATAACTCGTGGCACTAAACAGTTTAGTTTTAGACCCTTTGGATATACAAGTATATTTAGATTCCATGAGTATGGTTACTTGGGTATAGGTATGAGTGCTGCTAATATGGCTTATGAGTTAGTAGTACACTCACGTTTTAAACGCTGTATCATCATAGGACAAGACCTAGCTTTTGGAGAAGATGGTAGCTCTCACTCTAAAGGCGCAGTTTATGGAGAAGATGAGATAAAGCCTAAAGGACAAGATCCTAAAAAAAATGCCCTTTTGGTAGAAAAATATGGAGGAGGGGGCTTAGTAGAGACTACTGAAGTTTGGAAGCTTTTTTTAAACTTTTATGAAAAAGATATAGCCCAAACTCCTTACAACTTAGAAGTGATAAACTCAACTGAAGGAGGGGCGCGTATAAGAGGAACTAAGGAGCTACCTTTTAAAGAAGCCATAAAGCTAGTAAAAAAGATACAAAAAGAGCCACTAGTTTTACACTATCCAGATAGAAACTACACTACATACAGGCTAAAAGAGGCTATAAATCAAGTTGAAGACTTGATAACTTATGGAAGGGCTACTAAAAAAAAGGTAGAAAAAACTTTTTTAAAACTAGTTAAGTTTTTAGAAAAGATAGAAAAGCTTAACAAACAAAATAAGCTTGACTTACTAGTCTTTAAAGCTATGGAATCTATAAGTAAAGATATAGATAGCGTAAAAGAGACTTATAATGAAGAGCGTTTTATGGACTACTTTGGAGATGCCTTGCAGTCTTATATCTTTCATCAAGAACTAGATATAGCTAAGATCTTAGTTAAGCCTATCACTACTGAGATAGAACAAAAGGCTAAAACTTTAGAATTACTTTACGCGCATAAGTACTGGCTTTTTAGTTTAGCTGGCGGTATAGATTCTGTCTTAAAAGTAGTAAGCAAGTCTTTGAGGGCTTTAAAGGCAAAGTCTAAACCTCTTTTATCAAACTAAAAGCTTTTAGTATGCAAACTACTTCTTTAGACTCTGCAAATAAGGGCTACTTAAAAGTGATACTGCTTTTAGCTTTATCTAGTTTTTGTATGGGTGTGGCTGAGTTTATAGTAGCAGGAATTCTAACTCCTTTAGGCCATAGATACCATTTAAGTGATGATGATATAGGCTATATGTCAACTATATATGCAATAGGTGTCGTTATAGGTGCGCCTATACTAGGAGTGTTAGTTTCACGTTTTAACTATAAGTTTCAGCTTGCAAGCACTATAAGTATCTTTGGGATTTCTAATCTAGCGATTTTTATCTTTGATAACTTTGCATTTTCCTTAGTGGCTCGCTTTATTAGTGGGCTTATGCACGGTCTTTTTTTTGTTATAGCAACAGTTATAGCCTTAAAAGTTTCTCCTAAAGAAAAAGCTAGTTTTGCTTTAAGCTTAATGGTAGGTGGTCTTACTTTAGCTTTAGTTAGTGGTGTGCCTTTAGGGATATATCTTTCAAGGTTTGATTTACTTTTTCCTTTTTTGTTTTTAGCCATTGTTAGTTTTATAGTAAGTGGTTTGATACTAGTTTTTATGCCACGCATCACTTCTAAAAAACACGGGCTTAGCAGTCTTTTTTTAGCCTTTAAGTTTAAGATTCTAAGTATAGGTTTTTTAATAACTGCTTTTACTTGTGGGTCTCAGTTTGTAAGTTATATCTACCTAAGAGTGTATTTAGAGGCCTTAAACTTTAGTCCTAAAGATATAGTTAATATATTTTTGATTTATGGTATAAGTGCGATTTTAGGTAACTTGTTAGGCGGAAAGATAACTGATAGATTTGGTTCTTTTAAGGCTTTGATGATTATTTTAATCTTGCAAATTTTAAGTTTTTCATCCTTAAGTTATATCTTTTTTTTAAAGCCTTATTTGAGTATATTAAGCATTATACTTTTAGGCTTTTTTGGATTTGCAAGCATTGCGCCTTTAAAGATGTTATCTTCATTTTTAGCTCATAGATTTACACCAGATTCTATAAGCTCTACTATCTCGCTAAATGAAGGCTCTTTTAATGTAGGCATAGCCCTAGCTAGTTTTGTAGGGGGCTTAAGCAGTGCTTATATAAGTGTGTTTAGTAATGGAAGTTTAAGCGCGCTTTTTAGTCTTTTGGCTTTAGGACTACTTTTAATATTTGTTAGAAAGGTTTATTATGGCAGAGCTTAAAAATGGGCTTGATTATATAGGAGTTTATAGAGATTCTAAGACTTTAAAAGCTTTAAGTGAAGAGATAAAAAAAGAAGCTTTAAACTTAAAAGATTCACTTTTTATAATGGAAGTTTGCGGCGGCCACACCCATACTTTAATGAAGTACGCCTTAAAAGACTTAATAGAATCTAAAAATCTTAACTTTATCCACGGCCCAGGTTGCCCAGTATGTGTTATGCCAAAGTCACGCATCTCTCATGCTTACGCTTTAAGCTTTGAAAAAGATGTCATCCTTTGCACGTTAGGAGATATGATAAAAGTTCCTGGTCTTAAAGGCTCACTTAGTGATGCAAGGGCAAGGGGGGCAGATGTAAGATTTGTCTACTCGCCACTAGATTGTCTAAAGATAGCTAGTGAAAACAAAGACAAAAAGATAGTCTACTTTGCTATAGGTTTTGAAACCACTACTCCTATGAGTGCTGCTCTTTTAGAACAAGCCATAAAGCAAGATGTGACTAATCTTTACTTTCATGTAAACCATGTCTTAGTTCCACCACCTCTAAATCTTATCCTTAGCGATCCTAAGTGCAGGGTTAATGCCCTCTTAGCACCCTCTCACGTAAGTGTTATAACAGGAGCTAAGATCTATGAAGACTTAGCAAGTAACTTTAAGATTCCAATAGTAGTAAGCGGCTTTGAGCCAGTTGATATGCTGCACTCAACCCTAATGCTTATAAGGCAAAAAAATGAAGGCAGGGCAGAAGTAGAGATTGAATACTCACGTCTTACTAGTAAGGAAGGGAACTTAAAAGCACAAAGCATGATAGAAAAGTACTTTGAAGTTAGGCCTAGTTTTGAGTGGAGGGGACTAGGCGAGATGCCTAAGTCAGCTTTAAAGTTGAAAAAAGAGTATGCAAGATTTGATGCTGAAAAGATTTGGGATCTAAGCCATATACAAGCTAAAGAATCTAAAGCTTGCCTTTGTGGAGAGATACTAAAAGGAAAGGCTTATCCAAAAGATTGCAAAGTCTTTGGCAAGGCTTGCACTCCTAGCACTCCTATGGGAAGTTGCATGGTAAGTAGTGAAGGGGCTTGCAGTGCTTACTATAAGTATGGGAGAGATTAAAAAGATATGGAATCTAGTTTAGATTCTAAGTTAGTCTTAGGAAGTGATGGCAGCTATAGCCTTTATAATGATGAGTATAAGCAAAGCTATCATGCTAAGAGTTTAGGTGCTTTTACTGAGACTATGAGTAAGCATGTACTGCCAGCTTTAGAGTTTGTAAAAAATGAGGGTTTAAAAGAAGTTAAGATCTTAGATATATGTTTTGGACTAGGATTTAACGCCTTTTTAAGCATGATGTACTTTCAAAAAGTGCTCATCTACTCTCCTGAAAAATCAAGCTTAAAAGATATATATAACTTTCCTTACCCTAAAGACTTAGATTCCTTAAAGCCTAATATCGCCTTAAAAAAGCTTAGCTTAGAATCTACTTTTAGATATAAAGATAATGTTTTGCATTTTTATGAAGGAGATGCGATTAATTATATACAAAGCTTTGAAGATGGCTTTTTTGATATCATCTATCAAGATGCCTTTAGCAAAGAGCATAACGCTGAGCTTTGGAGTAAGGAGTATTTTAGTTTGCTTTTTGCTAAAACTAAGCCTAGATGCCTAGTTACAACTTATGCTAAAGCTAGGGAAGTAATCCAAAATGTAGAATCTGCAGGCTTTAAAGCAAAGAAGTATGAGCTAGGAAGTTTGTTTTATAAATAATAAAAAGTTGCGTAATTTTATATGCTCTTAAAATCTAGAAAGTATAATCGTAGCTAGAAAAATCTACGTTTTAAAAATGTGAATTAATTTAAGGAAGTTTGATGAAAAGATACAGTGATGAAGAGATTTTAGATTTGATGGAAAATGCTAGTTTAAAAGACTTAGGAAAGCTAGCAAGTGAGGTTAAAAATGAGCTTCATAAAGATAAGATCACAACCTTTATAGTAGATAGAAATATAAACTATACAAATATTTGTTGGGTTGATTGCAAGTTTTGTGCATTTAAGAGAAATATCGGAGAAGAAGGTGAGTACATCTTAAGCTTTGAAGATATAGATTCTAAGATAGAAGAGCTTTTAGATATAGGCGGTACACAGATACTTTTTCAAGGTGGAGTACACCCTAAGCTTAAGATAGATTACTATATAGACTTAGTTAGTCATATAGCTAAAAAGTTTCCAACTATAACAATCCACGGCTTTAGCGCCATAGAGATAAACTATATCGCCAAAGTCTCTCATCTAAGCATAGAAGAGGTTTTAAGACGTCTTAAAAAAGCAGGTCTTAGTTCTATACCTGGTGCTGGGGCTGAGATATTAAGCGATGAAGTAAGAGATATTATAGCGCCTAAGAAGCTTGATAGCGCTGAGTGGATAGAAGTACATAGACTTGCCCACTTACAAGATATAAAATCAACTGCAACTATGATGTTTGGAACAGTAGAGAGTAATAAAGATATAATAGAACACTGGCGACGCGTTAGAGACTTGCAAGATGAAACAGGAGGCTTTAGAGCCTTTATACTTTGGAGTTTTCAACCAGATAACACTCCTTTAAAGTCTGAGTTACCTAACATCTCTAAGGCTAGCAGTCATAGATACCTAAGGTTGCTAGCTTGTTCTAGAATCTATCTTGATAATATAGCTAATATACAAAGTAGCTGGGTTACTCAAGGAAGCCATATAGGTCAGTTAGCACTTTTGTTTGGGGCTAATGACTTAGGAAGTACTATGATGGAAGAAAATGTAGTTGCAGCAGCAGGAGCAAGAAACTCTATGAATGAAGCTGAGATGATAGAGCTTATAAGAGATATAGGCGAGTATCCAGCTAAACGAAATACAGCATATGAGATATTGCAAAGATACTAGAGGAGTTAGTGCTTATGAAGTTTATAGTTGCATTTTTTATATTTTTAGGAGTAGTGATGGCAGGCGATATAAAGTACTTAGAGGTAAAAGGCGTTAAGATTCCAGTTATAACAGAGATGGATAAAAACGTCTCTTTTGGTGTGATAGGCTTGCACTTTAGCGGTGGTGGCAGAGCCTATGATGGCAACTTACCTATATCTAATGCAAGTGCTTTTTTGCTAAGCCGTGGGACTAAGAAGCTAGGCAATATAGACTTTAATAAAGCCCTTGATGCTAAGGCAGTAGAACTTGATGTAGGAACAGGTAGAACAACTTTAGTCTACTCACTAAAGTTTTTAAAACAGTATGAAGACTTTTCTATAAATATGCTAGGAGATTTGCTAAAAGATCCTAACCTTAGTAAAAATGCCCTAAATGACACTATCTCTTATATGAAGGCTAATCTTGCTAGCTCAAAGTCTGACTTTGACTATCAAGCTTCACAACTTTTAAACGAAACTGCTTTTAAAGGCACTCCTTTAGCCAAAGATGCTCTAGGAAATCTAGCCAGTATAGACAAGTTAAATCTAAAAGATATAAAAAACTATCTTGATAGTAATGTAGTGCTTTCTCGTCTTGTTATAACTGCAGGAGGAGATTTAGATTCTAAAACTTTAGAGCATTTAAAAAAGATCCTAGAAGCACTACCAGTTGGAAGCACTATAGAGATCCCACACTATGAGTTTACTATCACTGATGCAGAAAAAAAGGCACTTAAAGATGATACAGCTATAAAAACCTTTAAAGGTGTGCAGCAAGCAAGTATAGCCTTTGGAGCCCCACTAGTAGGTATAGATCTAAAAAAAGATGCCTATAAAGCACGTGTTGCTAGTCTTATATTAGGAGCTGGCGGTTTTGGCTCTAGAATCTTAGAAACTGTTAGAGTAAAAGCAGGTCTTGCTTATAGTGCTTATATAGGTTTTGATATGGGTAGGGTTTTAAGTTGGGCAGTTGGTGGTATGAACACAGACTTAGGGGCTAATGCAACTAAGGCTATAGATTTAGTAAAACAAACTGTTCAAAACTTTGTAGATAAAGGCGTTAGTGAGCAAGAACTAGATGATGCTAAGAAGTTTTTAATAGGCAGCGAACCTTTAAGGAATGAAACTATAGAACAAAGGCTTTCTAAAAAGTATATGGCCTACTTTAATGGCTTGCCGCTAAATCAAAATGAGCTTGACTTAGAAAAAGTAAAAACTCTTACACTGCCAGAGATTAATGACTTTATAAAAAAGCATGTTGAGCTTAAAAATCTTGTCTTTGCTCTTGTGACTTCACCAGAAACTAAAAATGCACCAAGTAAATAACCTATGCTAATTTATGGAAAACAAAGCTTTTTATACGCACTAACCCATCATAAAGAAGCTATAGAAGAAGTCTTGCTTAGCAAGGATATAGATAAAGGACTTTTTTCTAAGCTTAAGGCTTTAAATGTCCCTATACTTAGGCTAGATAACAAAAAAGCACAAAGTCTAGCCCATGGTAATAATCACCAGGGCTATTTTATGAAGATAAAAAACTTAGAACCACTTAGTTTTAAAGAACTAAAAACTTTAAACTCCCTAGTTGTGCTATGTGGTATAGAAGATGTTGGCAATATAGGGGCGATTTGTAGGAATGTTTTAGCTTTAGGGGTTGAAGGTTTACTCTTAGATAGACCCTTAAGTTTTAGTGCTATGGAAGGGGTTTTTAGGGCTTCTAGTGGAGCCTTAATGGATGTTAAGTTTGCCTACTCTAGTAATATTTTAGATTCTATAAATGAGCTAAAAGCCTTAGACTTCACTCTAATAGGTGCTGATATGAAGGGCAGAGAAAGCTTAAAATCTACTGAAAAAGTTACAAAATGGGCTTTATTTATGGGCAGCGAGGCTGAAGGTCTAAAAAATGCAATAAAAGTAAAATTAGATAGAATACTTTCTATAAAGATGGCAAATAATTTCAACTCTTTAAATGTCAGCGTCGCAAATGGAATCTTAATAGATAGAATAAATAGCTTTACAATTAAAAAGGAAGGAAATGAGTGAGATAGAAGGCTTAGAAAAGCTAAAAAAGCTAGATATCAAAGACATCAGAAAGGCTACCAATCTTACTCCTGCACGTATAGAAGATGTCTTAAATAAGAACTTTGATAGCATGGAGAGAGTTAGGGCTGTAGGTTTTGTAAGAATCTTAGAGCGCGAGTTTAATGTGGACTTAAGCGAGTGGATAAAAGAGTATGATGAGCATCATAAGATAGAAAATGTAAAAATAGATGATAGTGCCATTACTTCCCTACCTTCTCAATCTAATGTATTAAATGAGTATCCTGAAAATCAAAAAAATCTAAATGAAGCTAAAAACTTTTTAAAAGAACAAGAAAATGCAAAAAAACACAAGTCCTTTCCTTTTGTAGCTTCTGAAGATTCTAAGCAAAAAGAAGCTAAGGCTATAGAAAAAAGGGCTAAAGCAGATGAAGAAAGAAGAGAGCTTATAACTCCAGCTGACTTTATAGATCCTAGTCTTAGCGAAGAAAGTAAAGAAAAGATAAAAAGAGATGAGCTTAAAGAAGAAGGTATAGATAGTAAGGACTTACCAAAGTCTACTGACTTTGACTTAGTGGAATCTAAGATAGAAGAAACTAGGGAAGAACAAAAAGCCTTAAAGCGTGCTAAGAGGGATGAAACACATAGAGAGACTATAACCTCAGCAGACTTTATAGATCCTAATCTACCAAAAGATGAGATAGAAAGAATCAAAAAAGATGAGATAGTAGAAGAGGGCATAGATAAAGCACCTGTTAAAACTAGCACTTATATCCCAAGGGAAAATCGAACTAGAACTAAAAGAAAAGACTTACAAGGTGTAAAGCTAGAGTACTCAAACTCTAGTGGAGGTAATAAAAAAGTAGGAAAGGTTGTAGGTATCATCATACTTATAATCATTATAGTAGTTATCGTAGTTGTTATAGCGCTTTTTGTAGCTTTTGAAAATAGAAAAGAAGCTAAGTTAAGAAATGCTAATTTACAAATGGAACACTTAAGTACTACTAAAGCGCCTCCAAGTCAAGCACTAGCTAGTACTCAAGATACAAGTATGGGCTTAGCTACTAATGCTGCTGCAACTACTGCTAATGCGCAAGAAGGGGCAACTAATGCAGATGTTGATAAGATAACTTTTAACTCTAGTGAGCCTTTATGGTTATCTTATATTGATCTAACTACTAAGGCTAAGGATGAAAAACTTTTAAATGCACCTTTTACCCTAGATGTAAGTCATGACACAGTGTTTCACTTTGGACATACTAACTTTGAGCTAAGTGTTAATGGAAGTAATGTAATACTAGATAATCCTACTCCATCAAACCCTGCAAGATATCTTTTTAGCATGAAAGATGGCTTCAAAAAGATAACTATAAAAGAGTTTAACAAGTTAACACAACAATGAAAAACATCTTTAAAGCCCTCTTTTTAGTCCTACTTTTAAGTCTGAGTTTACAAGCAAGTCCTTTGCAAAATATAGTGCAGTCTTTTGTAGGTAACCCACTTTATATGCAAAACCTTAACTTTATAAAGAGGATATTTTCTAAAGAGCAGTCTTTCTTTTTAAGTAATGGCGAGGTGAATTTTAAAAAAGTGCTTCAAACCTTGAAGCAAAATGGTCTTTTAAACCTAAGACTAGATAACCCGAGTAATATAAACCTAGTTTTTAGAACAAGAACTAGTCCAGTTTTTCTAACCTTTAGTGTCAGTAGTGCACTAAATGCCCTAGGCTACTCTTACTTTTATATCTCAGATGCTAATAAATCAGATTCCACTTTAGAAACTACTTATACGTTAAATAGTGAAAGTATGGTTGACCCTATACTTTTAACTAGTGAGCTTGAAAAAAGAGGCTATGAGATAAATAGTATTAATAAACTTTCACCCCTAACATGGGAGTATGATATAACTTTGATGCATCCTAGCATTACTAATGCCTTCATAGTAGATGAAAATATAGCAAATGTCACACTTAATAGGGTTAGTGGAAGATACTGGCTAGCAATTGATGCAAGTGGAGTTATGACGCTAAGTTCTGATACTTTATGGCGCCCTAAGATAATATTTTTTGATAAAAATATGAAGATAGTTAATAACATCACAACTGATGATTTAAGGTCAACTTATACCTTTAAGATGCCTAGTGGGATTAGCTTTATACTAGTTAGTGATACTTATGAGCCAGTAAGACTTAGAAATGGCATCCAAGTAAGTTTTAAAGTAGATGAGCCAGTTATAAGACAAGATTCTACTACTCAAAGTAATGGCACATCAAAAAGTGATACCAACACACTTCCAAATGGTATAACAACTAATCCTTACTTAACTCCTAGTGGAGATACCACAAAAAACACCCTTCCTCAAAGCGAAGGAAACATAACTACCAAACCACTAGATACAGATAGTTTAACTCAGCCAAACACTCCAAATGAGCAAGAACTAGATAACAGTATAGAAAAAGATGATAGAAGTCACACCAAAGATAACAATACTCAAGATGAAATGATAGACTTAAACTAAAAAGGAGTAAGTATGTTTGATGAGATAGAGTTTGATAAGATAAAAAGACTACCGAAATACATTTTTAGTGCCATCAATGAGATTAAGTATGACATGCGTGTTAAGGGTATAGATGTCATAGACTTTAGCATGGGTAATCCTGATGGTCCTACTCCAAAACACATTATAGACAAGCTCTGTGAGAGTGCTAAAAAGCCTAAAAATCAAGGCTATTCTGTAAGTAAGGGCATCTATAAGCTGCGTCTTGCTTGTGCAGACTGGTATAAAAGACGTTTTGATATAGACTTAGACCCTAACTTAGAAGTATGTGTTGGTATGGGTAGTAAAGAAGTTTTTGTACATCTTGTACAAGCTATAACTAACTTTGGTGATAACGCCATAGTTCCAAGTCCATGTTACCCTATACACCACTATGCTTTTAATATTAATGGGGCTAATGTCTTAACCTTCCCCCTAGAGTACAACGCAAACTATGAAGTAGATGAAGATGCCTTTTTTACTCACCTAGAGCACGCTTTAAAAGAAAACTTTCCTAAGGCTAAGTTTGTAGTAGTAAATTTTCCTCATAACCCAACTACGGTAGTAGCTTATAAAAGCTTTTATGAAAGACTAGTAGCTCTAGCTAAAAAAGAGCGCTTTTATATAATAAGTGATATAGCCTATGCTGAGCTTTGTTTTGGAGACTTTAAAACAGTTAGCATCTTTGAAGTCCCAGGCGCAAAAGATGTAGCAGTAGAAACTTACACTTTAAGTAAGACTTATAACATGGCAGGCTGGCGTATAGGCTTTGTAGTGGGTAATAAAAAGATTATCGAAGCAGTACAAAAGATAAAAGGCTGGATAGATTATGGAATCTATACGCCACTTCAAGTAGCAGCTACAGTCGCACTAAATGGTGATCAAAGTTGTGTTGAAGAGATAAAACAAAAGTATGAAAAAAGAATGCACGTCATGATAGAGTGCTTTAAGCGTGCTGGCTGGGAGTTAGAGATGCCTAAGGCTTCTATGTTTATATGGGCTAAGATTCCAGATAAAGTAGCCCATCTTGGAAGTTTGGAGTTTTGTAAACTTGTGCTTCAAGAAGCAAACATCGCCTTTAGCCCAGGCATAGGCTTTGGACCAGCAGGAGAGGGCTATGTACGTATAGCGCTAATTGAAAATGAAAAACGCATAAGACATGCTGCTAAAAACCTAAAAGCATTCTTAAAAAAGTTTTAAGTCTTAAAAAAGCAGTTTAAACATCAATAGTTAAAAAAGGTATTAGTTTGCAGACAAAAGAGTTAGAGGGGAAAAGAAAAGTAGGGGCTGGATTAAAGTTATATAATCTTATAGGAAGCTATTATCTTTGGCTTTTATGCATAGTCTTAGGGCTAGTAGTTTATATGACAGGGGCAGATAGCTATGTAAGGGCAAGAAATATCTACTTTGTAGCAGCCTTTCTTTTTTTAGTACTTTTTTTTAGAGAGTTTAGATTTAAGCGCCTTGTCCCTTTAAAGATACCACTTATACTTTTTGCCATCGTTGTTATCTTTGCCTATCTTTCACTTCTTAATGCAGCGCGCATAGACTGGACTTTAAAATATATAAACTTTAACCTTTGGCTAAGTCTTTTCTTTCTTATATTTAGCTACTTTATGATGCTTGCTTTTTCTAGAAAGCACACTAACTTTTTTGTCTTTCTTATAGGACTTGCCTTAGTTATCATAGAAATCATAACTATTAAGATCTGGCTAGCTCATGGTGGCTGGCCTTATAGAAGCGCTATAGGGTTAACTGGTGTTATCATCTTTGGCACATGGCTACTTTTAGGACTTGCTTTTGGATATGCAAGCATTTTTGTTTTTAAAGGACCTTGGAAGATTCTAGGCTTTTTGCTACTTATCTTAGCACTTGCATCACTAGTAGCTAATAATACTAGGACTTTTTTCCTAGCCCTTCCTTTTATGCTTATCCTTCCAGCTTTTATCATAAAGTATAAGTATAAAGCTACCATCATAATAGTTTGTATAATCGCTCTAATAGCGCTTTTTATAGGATTTTATAACTACTCAGGCAAGTTAAACCCAAGGTTTGATGCTAAGGCTATGGTTAAAAATATACATACAGTTTGGAGTGTAGCCCCAGGAGAGATGGGCCGTTTTGATGTAAACTGTGCTACTTCTAATCTATGCTCTAAGTTTTCTTATCCGCTAGATAAAAAAGTGCATTTTGAAGAAAGCTCACTCATTAGACTAAGCTTATTAAAGTCTATCTTACTTGCTATAAAAGAAAACCCTTTTAGGCCTAATGGCTATTATCCTAGAGAGTTTGTATATAACTTAGAAAAAAACTTTTGGGACTATAAGGATGTGCGTTATCCTTTTGCTTACGTGCCAGCCCATGATACTGATATAAAAGATGGTAATCCTCATACTTATATACATCCTCATGACTCTGCTGTTAGTGCTATATTTGAACTAGGTATCATAGGCGCACTAGCCATTTATCTTTTTACTATCTTTATGTTTTATGTAGGAGTTTATATTTATAGGCATAATAGGGGAGTATATAAGTTTTGGGGTATGTTTCTTTGTATCTTTTTACTTGGTGAAAGTATCTCATTTTTCTTTGACTGGCTTATACTCTTTGCAGCCCAGATGGTGCTTTTTGTGTTTTATGGTATCACTCTTGGAATCTATGCTAAAACCTTGCTTGATAAAAAGCTTAAGAGGGGATACTTTAAGAGTTTATAAGCTTTCTTATTACTCAAATATTTAGATAGTGTGAGATGTTTATAGAAGGGATGATTCTTACTTTATATATCATTTAAGTTTATATAGCTAAAGCGTTAAGACTCTTTTGCCTTTGGTTATAGAATCTAGATTCCATAAAAACTATACATTTTATAATATTTAGCTTTATAAGCCTTGCTGCAATAAGGCTTATAAAGCTAACTTACTTTTTACTTTCTGATTTTTTATATGTGTTTTTATTTACATTTTTACTTTTTGTCTTTGAGATACTTTTTATATCTTTAGTGCTTAATCTTTCTTTTGAAGTCTGAAGCACTCTTTTTTTAGCATCCCACTTTAGGCAAAGTATAAAAACTATAGCACTTATGATAAACATGATGACTGAAAGGATTTGTCCCATAGTAAAGTCGCCATAAAAGCCAAGCTGTATATCAGGCTCCCTAGCAAACTCAGCTACAAATCTCATAAAGCTATAAGCCATACCATATATAGTTATAAGAGAGCCATTAAACCTTAGCTTTTTAGAAACTAAAAGTACTATAAAAAAGACTACTATACCTTCTAAAAAGGCCTCTATAAGTTGACTAGGATACCTAAGATAGCCATCTACATATATACCTAGAAATTTTAAGTGCGGATCTTCTATAACGCGCCCAAAAAGCTCTTTATTTAAAAAGTTCCCTATACGCCCAAAAACATAGGCTAGTGGGAGGGAGAGGGCTACTAGGTCAAGGTATATAAAAATATTTACTTTTTTTACATAAGAAAAGATAAGGCTACCTATGATAAAACCTATCACTCCTCCATGATAACTCATACCAGCAATACCAACAAAGTGACCATCTACAAAAGGATTTAGTGCTTGCCAAGGATGCGTTAGATAGTACATAGAGTTAGGATCGTAAATAAAGACGTAACCAAAGCGAGCACCAAGTATAACTCCAAGCTCAGCATAAACAAAGTAACTATCTATCATAGCACTAGTAACACTAGCAAATCTAGGGTTAGTTTTAATGAAGCGTTTAGCGATAAAAAGCGCGCCCAGTAGGGCTACAACATAGGCCATACCATACCAGTAAACTCTAAATCCAAATATTTCAAAAGCTACAGGGTTAAAATGCGTGTAAATTTCATTCCATGCGTTCAAATGATATCCTTGTGGTAAAAACTAACTGCTATTATAGATACTTAGTTAAAATGTAGCTCTTATTTAGCTTGCTTAGTTTTTATGTGAAATGTTTAAAAAGGTAGTTAATGTTTAAAAAAGCCTTTGTTTTAGGACTTACAACTCTTTGTGCTGTTGTTGCAAATGGCTTTAAGATTCAAGAACAAAGCTTAAATGGCACTGCACTTTCAAGTGCTTATGTAGCAGGAGCACGTGGTGCAGATGCAAGCTACTATAATCCAGCTAATATGGGCTTTGCTAATGACTATGGGGAGAATAAAAATGAGTTTGAGATGGCATTTAGCATCATCAACATCCCAGGCTTTAGTTTTGATGTCCCAACTTCTAATAAGGGCTTAACTTCTATAACCCACCTTACCTATAAAGGTATAGCCCAAACAGGCGGGGACTTGCTTAATGGCATAAACAAAGTTTTTAATTCAAACATAAACGTTCAAAATCTTATCCCAACTACCATATCACTTCAACACACAACTCCAGATAGCTCTTATGTAAGTGGCTTTACTGGTGATACTAACTTCTTTATGCCTAAGTTTTTTTATAAGTCTAAAACTTATAATGGCCTTACATTTGGCGCAAGTTTTATAGCCCCTAGTGGACTGGCTTTGCAGTGGCAAGGTAAGGGTGGGGAGTTTTTACAAGATATATTTATCTTCTTAGTTGAGCTTAGTACTCCTATAAGCTATACCTATAATGATAGAATCTCAGTCTCCATAGCCCCTAGAATCCTCTATGGTATGGGCAAGTTTAACAACACTGTCTATGTTCCTCTAGGCACAGCCCAAAACCCTGGTAATACTCCTTCTTTTTCCCCAGATGTGCTTAAAAGCTTACCACCTGGCCTTATACCTACTTCTATGGAAGATAGCCTTGGGACGGTTCAAAGGAATCCAACTATTTTAGGAATCTTAGGTCTGCCTCAAGGTGCTAGCCAACTAGATGTTATAAAAAGCATGGTTTCAAATATCCAAACCTCCCTAGTAGGTACAGCGCGCGTTGATCAAAGAAGTGATGGAAGTGACTTAGGTTTTGGTTATAGGGCAGCCCTTTCAATAAGAGTAGCGGATAATGGCATGTTCTCAGTCGTTTATAGCTCTCCAGTAAGTTTTGATTTTAAAGGGAATCTTGATGCTAACACCATTATAGGTGGTCCAGTAGGAAGTGTTAGGATGAAAACTACTTTAGATCTTTTTATAACTATGCCAGAGATTATAACTCTAGCTTATGCCCATCAGATAGGACCAGTAAGACTAGAAGCAGTTTATGAAAGAACATTTTGGAGTAGGGGAAGGAAGTTTGATATAAGCTTTGATGCAGACCATGCTAAGTTTGAAGCAAGTCCAGGAAGCGTGGCACAAAGCTTTTCTCAAGAACAGTTAAAAAGTATGATAAACCTTGCTGACTTTAGTGCTGTTGCTATGGGGGTAGGTTGGAGGGATACTAACCACTTTAGACTAGGGGCTACTTATATAGGCAAAAAGCTTAGACTCATGGCTAGTGTAGCTTATGAGCAATCACCAGTGCAACAAGACATGATAGGTATACCAGATAGTGATGGCTATATGGTGGGTTTTGGTGCAAAGTATAACTTTAGAGGCTTTGATATAGGAGTAGCTTTAAGTCAGACTTTTAAAGAAAATAGACGATCAATTTATAGTGGTCCTCATATCGGACAACTTCGTATCGCTACTGCTTCACTTGGCTATAGATGGTAGTTTAGATTCTAAGTTTTGTAATATTTTTTTATAGAATCATTTTTATCGGGTGGTTCCAATCTCTTTACACTATTGACTAGATATTTATTCCAACATTTTCTTTTGTACATAGATTATTATTTGTAGATTTTCTTTAACCAAAAAGGGGTTTAACCCCTCCTCACTCCCCTTAACCCCGAAAAAGGTACTTTTTCGGCAATCAAGGGGAGAGCCTCGCTAATTCCGTTTCTAGCAAAAAAATGGCGTTCGCACTTCTGCTTACTTGTTTCCATTTTTTTGCACCACGAAACGGGCGAGCTAACG
>NZ_MLAR01000016.1 GCF_002272925.1 Helicobacter sp. 13S00401-1
TAATTACTAGTGATTGAGAAAATTCTAGTTGTTTTTTTTTTTTTTGTATTAAAGGAAACTTAAAGTGAAAATTTTTGAAGAGAAAATTTATTAAATCAAACTAAAAATGAAATAATTATTTACTTTTATCTCTTTTTCTTAGAATCTATACAAAACTGATAACACTTTTTAATGCTTAAATAAGGGGATAAGAAAAGATGATCTTGACTTTTAAGAAAGGATGTTTACTAAAGTTATAAAACTTCTTTTTGCTAGTTTTTAGATGATGCTTTTTTTAAGTTTTAAAGGGCAGGGCAAGTGGGTTTAGTGGATTTATAACTTAGGATTTTATAGTTTTATAGAATCTAGATTCTATGTTCTTGTTTAGATTGCCATGTTGCTTAATTAAAATGAGGTAGTGCACATTGCAGATATAAAGATATTTGTTTAAAAAAGTTTAGTTTGTGTAAAGATATAAGATATTACCGCCTAGTTTGCTTGATAGTGTTTTTATAAAACTAGTATGTTGTATTAAAACTATAAAAAAGGATTTAAGCATGTACACACAAAAAGAGTTACAAAAAGATATACAACTAGTCCCTTTAAACATAGAATCTTCTTTAGACTTTGTTTCAGATACTAAGATAAAGGAAGCTCTAAATCTAGTAGAGACTCTAAACTTTGATAAGTTAAACTCTAAGTTAGTAAATCAGTACGGTTGGGATAAAGCAGAAGTAAGCGCTACTAATAGCCTTTATAAAGAGTGGCTAGCCCTTCATATATGCTATCCGGGCATGAGTTTTACTCCAAATATCAAGTTAGATGAGTACTGGCATATGCACATCCTTGATACTAAAGCTTACGCTGAAGACTGTTTACTTCTTTTTGGTGAGTTTTTACACCACTATCCTTACTTTGGCTTAGAAGGAGATGCACAAGATTCTGAGATGACTTTTGATTTTACTAATGAGCTTTTTAATCACCACTTTGGCCATACTCAAAGCATAGCCCTAGCCTCTTGTAAATCTAGCAAGTGTGACTCTAGCATCCAAGCTGCAGCTAACTGCAAGTCTAGTGATGTGAAGGCTAACTGTAAGTCAGATCTTAGTCTAGCAAACTGTAAGTCTGAAGTAAAAACTCTAGCTAACTGCAAGTCAAGTCTTAGTGCATCTGCTAACTGCAAGTCTACAAAGATTAGCGCTAACTGCAAGTCAGAGACATCAAAGCAAGCTAACTGTAAGTCAAACAAACAAGCTAGTTGTAAATCTAGCCAGGCTTAACTTATAATATCACCTAAGCACTAGCCTTTAGTCTTACACACCTAAGCTAGCCTTTTATAAAGGCCTAGCTTTAAGCTCTCTTATAAAGTTTGTGATCTCTTTTAAAGAAAGCTCTAGTCCTTCAAACTCTACTAACCTTTTATCTAGCAACACTTCTAAACTATCTTTTTCTAGCACTAAGTTTGTAAGTTTTATAAACTTAAGCTTAAAGATAGAATCTAACTCTTTTTCAAAGTCATAAACTAGGCTTAAAGCTTGTTTTAGCAAGCTAGTATCAGCACTTTTTTTCTTAGCTAGCAAGGAGCTTAGATATTTTAAGAGATAGCGTTTTTTATGGAAGTTAGAAAGTGTGGCTGCTAGTTTGTAGTTTGTATGTAAGGCAGATTCTAAGTTTTTTTCTAACTTTAAGTTAAATCTTAAAGCAAAGTCTAAAGCGCGTAAGATTCTTAAAGCATCTTCTTTCAGTTTAAAGTTAGCATCAAGTACTGTTTTTAGCCTTTTTTCTTTTAAGTCTTTTCTCCCTTCAAAAGGATCTATAAACTTAGAATCCTTTAAGCTTTTATAGATGGCATTAATACTGAAGTCACGACGCAAGGCGTCAAGATAGAGATTTTTTGTAAAAAGTATCTTATCTGGGCTTCTTAGGTTGCTATAGCCTAGCTCACATCTCATAGGCACAAAGTCAAAGCTATAACCTCCTGCTTTAATGCTTACTATCTCATATCTTGAAAAGTAGCTTAACTCTAAAAAGTCATCTTTATATATAAAGTCAGTTTCTAGTTCAAAGTAGACATTAAGTCTAAAGGCTTTTAAGATAGCTGGCACGTAGTTTTTAGCCCTAGAATCTAAGACTATATCTAAGTCATAAGAGTGCTTTCCTAGAAGGCTATCTCTTATAAAGCCACCTACCAAAAAAGCTTTTATGCCACTTTCAAAAAAGCATGTTTGTAGTTTTGAAAGCACTTTTTACTTAGCTTAGAAAAGTAGGATTTTATAGCGGTACTCTAGTGGTCTTTGGAAGTTTATTCTAGCTACAGTTTGTTCTATAAGCTTGCTATAAACTTTAAAGTCCATAGCTTCTCCTGGTTTGCTAAAAACACTTCCTACAGCATAAAGGGCTAGGTTTTGAGTATAAGCGTCATACCAGTCTAGAGTAAAGTTATAGAGGTCGCTTATGTTGCTTGTGTTATTTTTAAGGTCATTTTTATTATTAGTAATGTTGCAGTACCTGCGTCCATCTATTATCTTGCAAACACCAGTTGCGTTAAATGTATACTCTATGTTTTGATTAGGCATTAGTCTTTGCTTGCTTACTTTTATATAGAGTATGTTTCTTGCATAAGGAGTTGGGATTTGCCCTTCTAAATATATATTACTAAAGCCTCTTTTTTTTAGGGCAGTAAGAGCGACTTTAGCGTAGAATCTTGATGATATATCCCATGGGTCAGTTACTAAGATAGTAGGGGCGTTAGTATCAAAGTTATAGTCTGGAATCACAGTTGAGTAGTACTGAGTGCTTAAACCACTGCTACTACAAGCCACAAATAAAAAGCCTATCAAACCTAAAAAAATTGCCTTAAACTTCATGAACTCTTTCCTTACTGTTTGATGCTTAGAAGTGTATCTATCATCCTATCTATAGCTGTTATAACTTTAGCATTTGCTGCGTATCCACTTTGAAACTTTATAAGATTAACCATCTCATCATCAACACTTACTTGAGAGATAGAAAGGTGTTCTTTTTTAGCAGCTTGCATAACTGCATCTTTAGTATCAAGAGTTGTTTTTACATCTTGAGTTTGATTAGCAACGCTTCCTGCTACGTACTGATAAAAGTCACTTATCTTCATCTCTTGTCTGTTTGAGTGTTCATCATAAAACTCTACTTTATTGTACTGTAGTTGTTGCATCATATTTGCTATCTCGAAGTTACCACTTACTGGAGCAAGATGGGCTCTTATACTACCTGGGTCTCTTTGATAGATCCTTGCTATATGCATGGTGCTAGCGTCATTTCCTTCAAAGAAGCGATTTAACCCTAAAGCACCTATAAAGTTAGTGTCATGATCTTTTATAGATACACTCATCCCACTAGTTGATGACTTAGGTCTTATGCTAAACTGTTTAGTGTTGTTATCATAACTTGCATGGAAGAAGTCATCAAAGTCATTTAAAGAGTTGTTGTCTTTGTTATCATCAGTGTTAGCGTTTATCTGATTTACAACATCTTTCATAGTTGTAGTAGCACCTATAGTTATAGTTTTACTAGCTATGATATCACCTTGGTTGTTGTAGGCATTTAATGTAAAAGTCCCTGTGTGGATTTTATAGTTAGTATCTTTTAATGCATCAAAGTCCATGATACTAGTTTTATCACCAGTTATCTCTTTAGCCGCACTTTGTGCATAGATAGTATTAGTAGCGTGTATCATACCCTTAGCAAAGGAATCTAAAAGATTTATATAGTTTTGTATCTTGCCGGTTTTAGTGCCACTATAACCTGTGTTATATAGATCTAGTAAAGCTCCAGCTTTTCCTTCATCTATCCTATCTGTTATATCTACATCTTTAAAGTCATAGCCTCTTATATAGATTCTATTAAGGCCTTCTGGGTTGTTATCTTTTTTCAAAACTATAGGGTGGAAGTTAGAGCCATCTATCATATTAAAGCCATGCCCTATATTAAAAGTATAGCCATCATCAAAGTCTGCTTTTCTACTATCTACTAAGTTATTAGCTTGTATATTTTTCTTAAAGACGTTTCCGCCTATGATCTCTTGTAGTCTAAACTCTAGCTCATCTCTTCTATCTCTTAACTCATTTGCCTGTTTTAAGGTGGCTCTATCTTCTAGTTCATTTAGCCTTTGGTTAATTTTGGCTATCTGAGATCCTAGTCTGTTAGCGTCTTTTACTTGGGCTTCTAGCTCATCACTCTTTGTTTTTTGTAAGGCTAGGAGCTTTTCTTTGGTTGTGTTTATATCATTAGTTAAGACGTTGGCGTTTTTTACTAAGACTTGTTTTTGAGAGACATTGTTTGGATTTTTAGCGACATCTTTCCAGGCATCAAAGTAGTGCTCTAAGTCATTATAGATTCCAACATTTTGTAAGTCAGGGAAGTAACTATTAGCTTCTCTTAAGGATTCAAACTCAGTCTTATAGAAGTTATGATCCCTTGCAGCTTTTGTATAACGATCAAAGGCAAACTCATCATGCAACCTTTGTATAGAATCTACTGTAGTTCCTGTTCCTACATTCAAGTTGCCTAACTGCAATGGCGCTTGAGGGTGGGCTATCACTCTTTCTCTGGTGTAGAACTCATTGCTAGCGTTTGATATGTTGTTACTTGTTACATCCACCATTAATTGGTGGGCTTGCAAGCCTGTATAGGAGGTGTTTAAGGAAGAGAGTATTCCACCCATGTATAACCTTTTAAGTTAATTTGATATAAACAAGCAATTTAGATACCAACTTGCACTACTTACATATCGTTTTAAAATGGATTTTATTTATCTAGCTAGTGCATTTGAGCAGTTTTTATGCTATATATTTTTATTTTATTAACTATGAAAAATAAAGATCATCTCTTTTTTGATAGAATTAAAATTCATTTCTTTTTTAAAGCATAATTTTTCAAGTGGAAGGCATTTTTATATGAAAGTAATCAAATCGGCAAAAATCTTTGCGAGCAGCTGGATAGGCACTATCATCATAGTGTTACTCTTTATCTTTTTCATAGCGCAGGGTTTTGTCATACCTTCTAGATCTATGGTTGGTACCTACTATGAGGGCGATATGCTTTTTGTAAAAAAGTTCTCATATGGCGTCTCTATACCTATGCTTCCTTGGATTAACCGTAAGATCTTGCCAGACTTTAATCATAACGGTCATTTAATAAGTGGTCCTAGACCTAAAAGAGGCGATGTGGTAGTGTTTTTTCCACCAGGGCTTGATCATGTTCACTATATAAAAAGAACCTTTGCTACAGGAGGAGATCAAGTAGTCTTTGCCCCAGATGGAATGTATCTTAGACCAAATGGCGGTGATAAAACTATAGAGGCTGAGTTTGCAAACTATCCAACTAAAGAGTTTTTTGGTGAGAAGTATGTTTATGAGCCTTACTCAAAAGAACACCACGGCATACACTATGGCGGTGACTGGCCAATACTAGCTAGCTTTGATGCCTTAAAACAAAGATATGAGATAAGCAAGTATGACCCAAGCGCAAAGATAGGTATGGAGATGAGAGAGAGTAAATATGGCGAAGTGTTTTATGCGAAGATTCCAAAAGATTCTTTTTTTATGATGGGTGATAATCGTGATAATAGTGAAGATTCAAGATTCTGGGGAACTATAGACTACTCACGTGTAGTTGGAAAGCCTTGGTTTATAGCCTTTAGTATCACTCTTTCAAACAGTCGTGAGGCAGATGTAAGTAACCCTAAAAACAAGTTTAAGATAAGGTGGAGTAGGATGTTTAGATCTATACATAGTTTAGAATCTAGTATCCCAGAGTATGGCAAAAATGCAGAAGTTATAACTAATAACACAGCCATAAGTCCTATGAAACTTCATAGCCTTATAAAGTTAGTGCCACTAGGTAGTGGTAGTAATGGCAGTAATCTAGCACCAGTAGGTGGAGTTTTAAAAGAACAATAATTTTGGATACGTAATATGGAACACTTCCCTATATATCTAAATATCATCATACAAATAGTGACGCTTTTAATAGCTGTCATAGGCCATGAGATAATGCATGGCCTTGTGGCACTAAAGTATGGAGACACAACAGCAAAAGATGCCCATAGACTAACTATAAACCCCATCCCCCATATAGATCTAATAGGATCTATAATCCTACCTCTAGCCCTTTTACTACTAAACACTCCTTTTATGATAGGTTATGCTAAGCCTGTGCCAGTAAATATGAACACAGTTATAAAAAATGGAGGCTACAAAGCAGCCTTTTTTGTAAGCATGGCGGGAATTATTTATAACTTAGGGCTTGCTATAGTTGCAGCAGTGGCTTTAAAGTTTGAAATGTTTTCGCAAGCAACTTTTATAAATGTCTTAGTTTATGTCTTTTTACTCTCACTTTTTCAGATAAATATAGTTCTAGCTATCTTTAATATCTTGCCTATACCGCCGCTTGATGGCTCTAAGGCTCTAGCTTTTATAGGACTTATGGCAGGAATCCATGTTTTAGCAAGATTCTATAATAGCCTTGAAAGGTATGGTATTATTATCATTCTTTTGATAATAGCTACTCCTATCTCTAGATATCTTGGTGAGTTTATGGGATTTGTAGCCAATGGGATATTGAGAATATAAAGGGTTTTAATGTATTACATAGCAAGTGATCATGCCGGCTTAGTGGTAAAAAACTTTATTTTAGAGTACTTTAAACTAAAGGGTTTAGAGATAAAAGACTTATATAAGTTAGAAAAAGATTCTAAAGTAGACTATCCAGATATGGCATTTTTAGTAGCCAAAGAAGTACAAAAAGATAAGGCTAATAAGGGCATACTAATATGTGGTAGTGGCATAGGTGTAAGTATAGGGGCTAATAGATTTAAAGATATAAGGGCTGCTCTTTGTACTGATAGTTACATGGCAAAAATGGCAAGGATGCATAATGATGCAAATGTGCTTTGTTTAGGTGAGAGGGTAAGTGGGCTTGGCGTTATAGAATCTATTTTAGAAGCTTTTTTAAATACAGACTTTGAGGGTGGAAGACATACTCTAAGAGTTAATAAACTTTATAATTAGGGGTTTAATCATGGCGGAGTTATCAGAATGGTTCCTAGTTACTATTATTATTTTATTTATACTTTTTATGTTGATAGGTACATTTTATTATAGAAGCATGGCACAAAAAGAAAAAAAGGAATCTGCCCACATGAGATACACACTAGCAGAAGCAGAAGTTTTAATACAAAAGCACCAACTAAGCTTGCAAAGAGCCTTAGGTAATATAGACATACTAACTAGGGAGCTAAACTCGTTAAAAGTTGAAGTTAAAAATCTAAAAACTAGAAACTCTCAGTATAGGGTTGAAACTGATAACTATAAAACTAGGATTAGAGACTTAGAGCAAAAAATCGAAGCGCTCTTATAGGTCAAAAAGGAAGTATATGAAGAAAGAAAATCCTACTATTAATGTAAATGGTTTTAGCATAGAGGACTTAAAAGTAGAAGCTAACCACACTCATCCTGTAAAAATGGCTAAGCATCATCCAAGCTTGAAAGATAGGATTAATGATTCAATAAGAACTATAAAAGACTTCCCAAAAAAGGGCATAGATTTTAAAGATATAACAACCTTTTTGCAAAATGGAGTACTTTTTAGTAAGTATATAGACTTTTTAGCTGCAAGATATGCCCACTTTCATCTAGATTATGTCTTAGGGATAGAATCTAGAGGCTTTATCTTTGCAAGTGCTTTAGCCTATAAACTTCAGTGTGGCTTTGTGCCTATAAGAAAAAAAGGCAAACTTCCAGGTAAGACTATAGAGCAAAGCTATGCACTAGAGTATGGAAGCGATATAGTAGAAATCCACGTTGATGCATTTCATGGTGCTAAAGATGCAAAAGTAGTCATCCTTGATGACTTGCTTGCAACTGGAGGCACTGCAGCTGCAGCTTTAAAGTTAGTTAATGCACTTCAAGGAAAGTGTATAGAGTGTTCATTTTTAATGAATTTAAGTGAGTTTGATAGCCTAGAATCTAAACAAGAGTTTTTAAAAGTTGCTAAAGTTTTTAGCTTGCTTGAATGTTAGGTAGTAAGTTTTATGGAACATTTAACTGACCTACTAGACACTCTTTGGAACTCTCACGTTGAAACATGGGGGTATCTAATCCTTTTTATATGGAGTATATTAGAAGGAGAGTGGGGACTTTTTTTGGCAGGGCTTGCAGCCTATGATGGTAAGTTAGATGTAGTAATAGCCATACTTGTAGCTGGACTTGGTGGCTTTGTAGGCGATCAGATCTATTTTTACATAGGGCGTCTTAATAAAAAATTAGTTCAAAGAAAGCTTAAATCACAAAGGCGAAAGTTTGCACTAGCTAGTCTTTTGATGTCGCGCTATGGTTGGCCTATAATCTTTGTGCAAAGGTATCTTTATGGCCTTAGAACTGTCATACCAATAAGTATAGGGCTTACTAAATATAGCGCCCTCAAGTTTGCGTTCATTAATCTAATCTCAGCTTGGATATGGGCATCTGTAACCATACTCCCAGCATGGTTTTTTGGCTCAGCCATACTTACTTTTTTCAAAAAAATTAGAGATTATCTAATAGAAAACCCACTTCATCTATCTATATTTATCTTGATAATAGTAATCTTAGTAGGACTGTTTATCTTTTATAAAAGAAGAAAATATAAAAAACTAAAACAAGACAAAACTAAATAAAAGGACACACATGGTAAAACTTACAAATACTAAAAACGAAGGCGTACAACTAGTCCTAGTTACAAAAACTGATATAGATAATAATGCTAGTAATATAGCAGCTGATTTAGAGCTTTTAAAAGCTTTTAACTTTAAAGCTAAAGGAAACTTTTTTTCTCAGAAAAACAAGATTCTTTACATTGGCATAAAAGACTTTAGCGTTGATAGCTTAGAGAGTGCTTGTTTAAGTGCTTTAAATGTGCTTACAGAGTGGAAGATAGAATCTGCTTTTATAGATATAGATGATAAGTTTAGCGCGACTATAGCCTATGCTTTTTTACTAGGAAGTTATAAATTTGATAGATTTAAGTCAAAAGATCCAAAAGAAAGTGATAGCACAGATTCTAGAATCTTAAGTATCTCTATAAAAAATGCAAGCCCATCTCTTTTAGATGAAGTAAGTCTTGTATCTAAAGAAGTTTGCTTTGTTAGAGACTTAGTAAATACCCCACCAAATATAGCTAACTCTACTTATCTAGCCTATGTTGCAAGAGATAAAAGCTTAGAAAAAGAGTTTAAAGACAAAGTAACTTGCAATCTTTATGATAATGACTTTTTAGAGTCTCAAAAAATGGGTGCTTTTTTAGCGGTTAATCAAGCCTCAAATTTTCCAGCTTACTTAGTCCATCTTGTTTATAAACCAAAAAAAGCTAAGAAAAAAGTAGTTTTAGTTGGTAAGGGGCTAGTTTATGATACAGGTGGTTTAAGCTTAAAACCAGCTGATTATATGACTACTATGAAGGCTGATAAGGCAGGGGCGTGCACAGTATTAGGTGCTTTTTTTGCTATAGCTAAGCTAGAGCTTGATGTAGAGCTTCATGCCATTATGGGTATAACTGATAATGCCATAGGTAAAAATGCCTATAGACCAGATGATGTTTTAGTCTCTAGAGAAGGTAAGACTATAGAGGTTAAAAACACAGATGCAGAAGGGCGCTTAGTCTTGGCTGATTGCTTAAGCTATGCACAAGACTTAGGGGCTGATGTGATACTAGACTTTGCAACTTTAACAGGGGCTTGTGTGGTTGCACTAGGAGAGTATACAAGTGGAGTTATGGGCTTTAATGATGAGTTAAAAGATAGTTTTGTAAAAGCTTCACTAGAGGCTAATGAACTAGCCCATACCCTTCCTTTTAACCCTCACCTTAAAAAGCTTTTAGAATCTAAGATAGCAGATGTTTCAAATATATCTAGCTCAAGATATGGTGGGGCTATAACTGCTGGATTATTCTTAAGTGAGTTTATAAGGGAAGAGTATAAAGAAAAGTGGGTGCATGTAGATATAGCAGGTCCAGCTTATGTTGAAAAAACATGGAGTGTTAATCCAAGTGGGGCAAGTGGAATAGCACTTAGATCTATAGTTCACTTTGTTAAAAACTACATTAAAGGCTAGATATGGGCTTAAGCATAGGTATAGTTGGCTTACCAAATGTAGGTAAGTCTACAACTTTTAACGCACTCACTAAAACTCAAAATGCAGAAGCAGCTAACTATCCTTTCTGCACGATAGAGCCTAATAAGGCAGTAGTGCCAGTACCAGATCCTAGACTTGAAGAGCTAGCAAAGATAGTTAATCCAAAAAGACTTCAATACTCAACAGTTGAGTTTGTAGATATAGCTGGTCTTGTAAAAGGTGCTTCAAAGGGTGAAGGACTGGGTAATCAGTTCTTAGCTAACATTAGAGAGTGTGAGTGCATCTTGCATGTAGTTCGTTGTTTTGATGATGAAAATATAACTCATGTTGATGGTAAGGTTAACCCTATCATAGATAGTGAAACCATAGAGTTAGAGCTAATCTATGCTGACTTAGGAAGTTTAGAAAAACGCATACAAAAACTACAAAAAAATCTTAAAGCAAGTAAAGATTCTCAAAAAGAGATGGACTTGTGTTTAAAACTAAAAGCGCACTTAGAAGAGTGTAAGCCAGCAAGTACATTTAAAGAAGAAGGATTTGAAGAGTTAAATAAAGAGCTTAGATTGCTTAGTGCTAAAGAAATGATATATGCATTAAATGTAGATGAAGAATCTTTAAGTAATCATGGAAACGCCTACACTAAAGCCTTTTTAGATTCTATAAAAGACTTAAACAGAGACGCAGTACTTTTGTGCTCTAAGCTAGAAGAAGATATGTTAGGTATGGAAGATAGTGAAAGAGAAGAGTTTTTAAAAGACTTAGGAGTGACTTCAGGTCTAGCACAAATCATACAAAAAAGCTACTCCAAACTAGGCCTTATAAGCTACTTTACAGCTGGAGTTCAAGAAGTACGTTCATGGAGTATCAAAAATGGCGACACAGCCCCTCGTGCTGCAAGTGTTATACATAAAGACTTTGAAAAAGGCTTTATTAGAGCTGAGACTATATCTTATGAAGACTTTATAAAATATAGTGGTGAAAAGGGTGCAAAAGACGCTGGACTTATGAGATTAGAAGGAAAAGAGTATATAGTTAAAGACGGCGATGTGATGCACTTTAGATTTAATGTCTAAAAACTTTATTAAGTTTTAGAATCTAAAGTGTGGATACAAAAAACTCCTCTATACCTTTGTGTAATTTTTAAAAACTAGGATTAAAGTTTGAATCTAAATATATTTGTATATATCATCTATCCTTTCATAATAAGCTTGCTTATATCTGTTATCATGATAGCCTTTGCTAGACAAAGTGGAGCTTTTATAGATGAAGCAAGTAGTCTAAAACCTCAACGCTTCCATAACGCACCAACTCCACGTGTTGGAGGACTTGGAATCTTCATAGGCTTTATCATCTTTGGAAGTATGCTTTTTTTTAGTACTCCTATATTTACTGTATTTGTTTACTCAGTTATAGGTGGGCTTATAGTTTTTATAAGTGGTTTAGTTGAAGACTTTAAAGGAAGTCTTAGTCCTAAACTTAGGCTTTTACTTCAGTGTATAGGTGTTTTTATAGCTACTTTTGGAGCTAATATTTATATCTATGATCTTTCACTAGGCTTTAGTTTGCCTTATATAATAGGGATAATCTTTACTATATTTGCAGTAGTTGGCGTGGTTAATGCCCTTAATATTATAGATGGATTTAATGGCTTAGCTTCAGGGCTAACGCTTTTAGTTTTAATAGCACTCTTTTTTGTTTCTTATACAGTTGGTAACTACTTTGTGCTTTATGCTTCAGTCTTACTTTTTGGTGCAGTACTAGGTTTTTTTGTTTTAAATTTTCCTAAAGGCAAGATATTTTTAGGGGATGGTGGAGCTTACTTTTTAGGCTTTATGTTAGGCTTTATGCTAGTTAGTCTTACTCAAACTACTCACTTTGATAACGCTTCTATATGGAGTATGAGCGTATCTAGATTATATGCTTTCTTAGGCATAGATATAAGCTCAGCCTTACAAGCTTCTATCTTAAGCACGCTTGGTGCTAAGGGTGTTAATGCTTGGTATGGAGTAGCCCTTTGCATCTATCCTATATGGGAAGTGCTTTTTTCTATCTATAGAAAGAAAAAAGTTAAAAGAAAGGCCACAAGCCCAGATAACCTTCACTTTCACATGCTAGTTTTTAGAACCCTAGCCCATGGTAATAACGCTAAGACTGCCTTTTACATCCTAGCTTTTAACTTGCCTTTTATCATCCTTTCATCTATCTTTTTTGATAACATCTATATACTTTTTGCACTTATTATCATCTTTTGTGCGCTTTATGTAGCTATCTATAAAACACTTTTAAAAATAGATAAAGATTTTAAGCAAAGCTAGTTTATAAGTAAGGAGACTACTCTTTATCTAGCTCTTCATTTATGCGTAGATTATGAAGTACTAGCTCTTTATAGCGCTCCATCAAAGCTCTTAGTTTTTTATCTTTTAAGATGATAGGAAAAGTGCCTTTTGAACTTTCTATAACTCTTAGCTTTGGAATCTTTATGTAGGTTAAAAGATTAGCCCTAGGAGTGTAGCCTTCACACTTTATAATAGATTCTAGATTTAGCATTCTTGCAAGCTCTTGGCTATTTTTTAGAAACTCTAAGTTATCTTTAGCGTAAAATTTATTATACTCACTGCTTGCAGAAGTTGAACTAAAGGCTATTTTTAAAACTTCATTACGAACAAATATAAATAAAACGCAGCTTTGTAGGTGCATAGGCAGGAGTTTTTTAAAGTTAGCATGGCCTTTTTGGAGACCATTTTTTTTAAAAACTGCAGTATGATTTAGGCTATCTGATGATAGAATCTCTTTAATGGATTTCATAATGAAAATACTAGCAAAACTAGCCATAATTGTTGGCATCGTATTAATATTTAATGCCTGTGGCAACAAACAAGATCCTTACTGGGGCACGCCACCTAAGGATGCATCAAAGCCTTTAATCTAAAAAATAGGTGAAGGGAACTAATGGAAAAGGTCTTTTATAAAGCACTGCTTTTTAAAGCAAAAGCTTTTATACAGAAGTATGACCCAGGCTATTTTAGCTTTGTGTTTGCTATAAAAGCTTCTATATCTCTAGTTATAAGTGGTTTTATAGCCTATTATATATTTGAAAATAGGGTGCCTGTTATACTTACCACTCTTGGTGGGCTATATGTATTTTTCCTAACACTTACTTTAAGTCCAACTTCAGCTAGAAAGAGTTACGTCTTTTTGTTTGTAGTTGTTTCTAGTATAGGCGCAGCTATATTTATGGAGCTTGCAAAAAATGCTCTTGGGGGTAGCTTATATGATCTTTTATGGTTGATCATACCTATTATTGTCCTAAGCTTTATAGTGGGTATGGCTAAGGCTTATGACTTAGAGTTACATAAAGTTATGGTTTTAGTTATCATAGTTGCTCTAATAGCTTGTTTATATGTAGAAGCAAAGATAACTATAACTTTAACTGAGATATTAGTCTCTATGCCACTAGGTGGCTTTATCGCCATGCTTTTTTCTTTTTTTAGCTTTACACCTCATAGAATCTATGGACGCTATATTAGAACCCACTATCCTTTGATATTAAATCACTGCATGCTTATGATTAAAAACATACAAGATCTAAACGTGTATCACAAAGAAAGAGAAGAAGCCCTAACCTTGATAACAAACTTGAAAAAAGTCTTAGAATCAAAGTCAGGCTATGTTAAAAATGCCTATGCTATTAAAAACATACAAAGAGCTATATTTTATATCTATAGGATAGAAGATCTAACTTTGAGTATAAATAATTTACATGAGTACACTGCAAAAGAAGGGTTTAATAACAAAGTTAAAAAAGAGCTTATGCATAACATCATGCAGATAAGCGATATCTTTTCAGGCCACGTGCCAAAGATAGAAACCACTGAGTTAGATGCTTACTTGAACTCTTCAGAATCTAGAAGAGATAACGCCTTAGAGCTAGATGCTATAAAGATTCTTTACTCTAAAATTAAGATTTTTTCTAAGGCTGATAACTTTTCTGCTAACAATCATACTAATGGCATAAAACCTTTTGAGTTTTTTAAAGCTTTTAGTGTTTCTTTTAAGTCTATAGGCTGGAGGAATGAAGTTTATAGATTTAGCGTTAAGTACTCTTTAGCAGTTACTATCACTCTAGCTGTAGCTACTATGTTTGACCTTTATAGGGGGATATGGATGTGTTTTGGAGTAGTAGCAACCATAAGGCCTTCAGTTGGAGGACTTCAAACTTCAGGCAAAGAGTATATATTTGGCAATATTATAGGTGGTATCATAGGTATAGCCCTAGCTTACTTTACGCACGACACACCTGTTTTTTATGTAGTTTTAGTGATAGTTATGTTTTTGATGATTTATTTTAGAGTTTTTCCTAACTGGCTTTGGACTGGAACAGTAGTGTGTTCTTTAGCTATGCTTTATTCTATAATCTTTTATCAAGACTATATGGAGTTTGTGCTTCAGCGTTTTATTGACGTTTTAACTGGTTTTGTTATAGCAGTTGGAGTTTTTTGGGCTATATGGCCACGCTACTCTTATAACGCTCTTTTTGAGCAGTTTAAAAAGCAGATTGCTGAGTTAAATGGTATGGCAACCTTACTAAAAAATAGTATAGGTATAGGAAGTATAGATCACTCACTTTTACAAAGTAAGCAATCAGAGTTTTTAGATAGGGATAAAGAGATAAAAGCCATTATTAAAGAATCTAAAAATGAAAAACGTTTCTTTTGGATTATAGAAGAGAGTGAAAAGGTTATGAATATTTTAGATTCTATGCTTATGCACTTAAATGAGCTAACTCATTTTATAAACACTCAAATAAGCCAAGGTAAAGATGTCTATCTTTATGTAAATGACTTAAATACTATAGCTATAAGATTTACTATGATAGATAATTTAATGACTGCAACTCCTCATTATTTTAGATATAACTTAGATGATAAGCTCTTAGTCGTAGATGATAAGTACTTTGCGTGGGTGGTAAAAAGTATCTTTGATAGTCAAGATGAGCTTTATACTATAGCTAGTAAATATATGGCTGATATCAGTAAGTAGTTAGTTAGTAAAATTTTAGATTTTTAAAGGCACTTTTTTATGATGGATTATGTAAAAAAATATGATCCGGGCTATTTTAGCTTTGTGTTTGCATTTAAGGCTTGTATATCTCTTGTGATAAGTTGCACAGCAGCTTATTATATATTTGATAATAGGGTTCCTGCCATACTTGCTGCTTTTGGTGGTCTTTATGTTTTTTTTCTGATTTTTACCTTAAGTCCAGCCTCTCCAAGAAAGTCTTATATCTTGTTTTTTATAGTTGTTTCAACTATATGTGCAGCACTTTTTACTTTTCTAGCACAAGATGCCTTAACTGGCAAGCTTTATGACATCTTATGGCTAGTTATACCAATAATTGCTTTAAGCTTTATAGTAGGTATGTCTAGTGCTTATAGTATGGAGCTTTATAGAGTTATGGCTTCAGTTATGATGGTAGCCTTAGTAGCTTGCCTTTATGTAGAAGCAAAAGTGCCTTTAACTACAGAGCAGATAGTAGTTTCTATGCCACTAGGTGCTTTGGTGGCTATGTTTTTTACCTTTTTTAGTTTTACGCCTCATAAGATTTATGGACGCTATATTAGAACCCACTATCCTTTAATCTTAAACCACTGCATGCTTATGGTTAAAAATATCCAAGACCAAAACATCTATCGTAATGAAAGGCAAGAAGCCCTAGCTTTAATATCTACTCTAAAAAGAGTTTTACAGTCAAAAACTGGCTATCTAAAAAATCCTTATGCTATTAAAAACCTACAAAGGGCAGTTTTTTATATCTATAGGATAGAAGATTTAACTTTAAGTATAAATAACTTACATGAGTACACTTCAAAAGAGGGGTTAAATCCTAAGTTAAAAAAGGAGTTAATGTATAACTTAATGCAGTTAAGTGATATCTTTGCTGGCCATATACCAAAGATAGAATCTAAAGAGCTAGATATCTTCCTTAAAGAAAAAGCAACAAAATATAATCCAGTGCAAATAGATGCACTAAAGATTTTATATTTAAAAATTAAGATTTTTTCTAAACCTTTTAATGCAACTGGAAGCACACAAGATGGCGGCATAGCTCCATTTAACGTACTTAAAGCTTTTAAAGTTTCTTTTAAGTCTATAGGCTGGAGAAATGAAGTTTATCGCTTTAGCGTTAAGTACTCTTTAGCAGTTACTATACCACTAGTTATAGCTACAACTTTTGACCTTTATAGAGGGATATGGATGTGTTTTGGAGTAGTAGCAACCATAAGGCCTTCAGTTGGAGGTCTTCAAAGCTCAGGCAAAGACTATATAGTAGGTAATGTCCTAGGGGCAGTTATAGGCATAGTAGTTGCCTACTTTACTCACGATACGGCATTTTTTTATATATTTTTAGCCCTTTCTGTATTTTTTATGATCTACTCTCGTGTCTATCCTAGCTGGCTTGCAACTGCAAACTTAGTCTTTGCTCTTGTGTTATTTTACTCGCTAATTTATTATCATGACTACTTAGAGTTTGTGCTTCAGCGCTTTATTGATGTTATAACTGGCTTTGTTATAGCTATAGCAGTCTTTTGGGCCATATGGCCACGCTACTCTTATAACACTCTTTTTGCGCAGTTTAAAAAGCAGATTAATGAGCTAGAAAGTATGACTACCTTACTTCAAGATGGCATAACTAAAGGAAGCATAGACTGCTCCCTTTTACAAAACAAGCAGTCAGAGTTTTTAGATAGAAACAAAGAGATAAGATCTATCATCAAAGAATCTAAACATGAAAAGCGCTTTTTTTGGATAGTGCAAGAAAGTGAAAATGTTATGAGTGTATTAGATTCCATCCTTATGCATATAAATGAGTTAACTAACTTTTTAAGTACTTCTATGAAGGAAGGAAAGGATGTGCATCTTTGTATTAATGACTTAAATGTCATAAAGTTTCGCTTTGATATGATACATAATCTAATGACTTCAACACCTCACTACTTTAAGTATGATGCAAACGATAAGCTTTTAATAGTGGATGATAAGTATTTTTCATGGATGATAAAAAGTATCTTTGATAGTCAAGATGAGCTTTATACCATAGCTAGTAGATACATGAACAAGATAGATAGATAATAAAATAAGGCTTAAGTATGCACTTAGAATCTAAGGACTTAAAAGATTTTTTAGATAAACAGTATGAGTTATTTAACAAAGACTTTGATGCTAACTCTTATGCTGATCCTTTGATATTTGTAAAAAAACATTTAGATTTTAAGTATCTTGATGAGTTAGCTTTTATAAGCGCTTTATTTTCTTATGGAAATGCTAAACAGATACTAAAGTTTTTACATACCCTTCCTTTTAACACCTTAGAATCTAAAAACTTTGAAGAAGTTAGTTTTCCTTACTATAGATTCCAAAACTCTAGTGATGTAGGCAATCTTTTTAAGATAGTACATGAAGTTATAAAAAGAGGAGGACTAAAGGCACTTTTTATAAAAGCTTATAAAAAAGTAGGCCTTTTAGAAGCTATATATCTAGTCTTAGATTCTTTAAAAGATATAGGATTAGAGTTAGGGATAGACATAAAAGCAAGTCATGGCCTTAAGTTTTTACTAGCTAGCAAAAGGGGAGTAAGTCCGCTAAAACGCATTAATATGTTTTTAAGATGGATGGTAAGAAAGGATAATCTAGACTTAGGCAGGTGGGATGAGGTAGATAAGAAAGACTTACTTTTACCACTAGATGTTCATACTTTTAATATCTCAAAAAAACTAAAACTTTTAGAATCTAAAAGCTATAATCTTAAGGCTTGCTTAGAAGTAAGCTCTAAACTATTAACATTTGATTCTAAAGACCCTATAAAATATGACTTTGCGCTGTATCGTATAGGGCAATTAAAGCTTTTAAGCTAGCTTTAATTTTGTCAAAAGTTAAGATTTTTAGATATATTTCGTAGGCTAACTTTTTAGTAAAAAAGTAGCTAACACTCTTAGGAGATAAAATGAAAAGAATTTATTTAGATAACAATGCAACAACTATGGTAGATCCAAAGATAACAGAAATGATGCAACCTTTTTTTAGTGAACTATATGGAAATCCAAACTCATTACATAAGTATGGGACTGAAACTCACGCAGCTATTAGCAGTGCTATAGAAAAGCTTTACACAGGTATTAATGCAAGTAGTCAAGATGATATCATCATCACTTCTTGTGCTACAGAATCTAATAACTGGGTGTTAAAAGGAATCTATTTTGATATTTTAAGACATGGAGAAAAAAACCATATCATAACTACAGAGGTAGAACACCCTGCAGTTAGATCTACTTGTGCGTTTTTAGAGGAGTTGGGAGTAGATGTAACTTATCTTCCCATAAACAACAAAGGCCTTATAGAAGCCAAAGATGTTTTAAATGCTATAAAGCCTACTACCGCACTAGTTAGTGTTATGTGGGCTAATAATGAAACAGGTCTAATCTTCCCTATACAAGAAATAGCAGAGATTTGTAACGAGCGTGGAATCTTATTTCACACTGATGCAGTTCAAGCTATAGGTAAGGTTAAAGTTGATGTAACTAATACAAAAGTTGACTTTTTAAGTTTTAGTGCCCATAAGTTTCATGGACCAAAGGGCATAGGAGCACTCTACATCCGTAAAGGCGTAGATCTTGCACCTTTGCTTCATGGTGGCGAACATATGAGGGGAAGAAGGAGTGGGACTTTAAACACGCCTTTGATAGTAGGTATGGGCGAGGCTATGAGGCTTGCTAATGAGTATCTAGACTTTGAAGGTTCAGTTATTGGGCCTTTAAGAGATAGACTAGAAGAGGGCATCTTAAAAAATCCAGATGTTTTTGTTATAGGTAACAGAGAGCATAGAGTTCCTAACACTACTCTTGTAAGCATAAAAGGCATAGAAGGCGAGGCTATGCTGTGGGATTTAAACAAAGCTGGCATAGCTGCAAGTACGGGAAGTGCTTGTGCTAGTGAAGACTTAGAGGCAAACCCAGTTATGGTAGCAATAGGTGCTGATAAAGAACTAGCCCATACTGCTATAAGATTTAGCCTAAGTAGATTTACTACTAAAGAAGATATAGATTACACAATAGAAGTGTTCAATAAGGCAGTAAAACGCCTAAGAGAAATCTCTTCTACATACTAAGGGGAATATAATGGCAAAAAATGACTTATTAGGCGGTGCGTTATGGGATGCTTACTCTAAAAAAGTAAGTGAACGCATGGATAACCCAACTCATTTAGGTGTTTTAACAGAAAAAGATGCTGAAAGTAAAAATGCAAAACTTATAGTTGCAGATTACGGTGCTGAATCTTGTGGTGATGCTGTAAGACTTTACTGGCTAGTAGATAAAGATGATGTCATCATAGATGCTAAGTTTAAAAGCTTTGGTTGTGGTACAGCTATAGCAAGTAGTGATATGATGTGTGAGCTTTGCAAGGGTAAAAAAGTACAAGATGCAGTAAAGATTACTAATATTGACGTAGAGCATGCTTTAAGGGATGATGAAAACACTCCAGCAGTTCCAGGTCAAAAGATGCACTGCTCAGTTATGGCTTATGATGTTATAAAAAAAGCAGCAGGCATGTATCTTGGAAAAGATGCAGCTGACTTTGAAGAAGAGATAATAGTTTGTGAGTGTGCAAGAGTAAGTTTAGCTACTATAAAAGAAGTTATTAAGTTAAATGATCTTAAAACAGTAGAAGAGATAACTCAGTACACAAAAGCAGGTGCGTTTTGTAAGTCTTGTATAAAACCAGGCGGACATGAAAAAAGAGAGTACTACCTAGTTGATATACTAAGGGATGTAAGAGCCGAAATGGAAGAGGAAAAAATGAAAAACGTAGCAGATGCAAGTGCAAGTGGCAATCTAGTGTTTAGAGAAATGACCTTGGTTCAAAAAGTTAAAGCCGTAGAAAAAACTATAGATGATACAGTTAGACCTATGCTTATAATGGATGGCGGTAATATGGAGATTATAGATATCAAAGATACTAGTGATGGCCATATAGATGTGTATATTAGATATATGGGTGCTTGTAATGGCTGTGCTGCAGCAAGCACCGGCACACTTTTTGCCATAGAAAGTGTTTTACAAGAAAGACTAGATAGAAATATAAGAGTACTTCCTATCTAGTTTTAAACTATCTTTTTATATAAAACTCTTAGAATCTAAACTAGATTCTAAGAGTTTATACTCCTTATAGTGTTTTTATTTTGTGATATTTTTTGTATTATCTTTATAGCTTAGTAATTATTAATATACAAGCGTTCTAATATAAAAGTAATCTAATATAAAAAGCTTCCAAGCTTATAAAGTCTTAAAGCTTTAGAATCTAGATTCTATCTTTCCTTTCTAAAACTACCATACTTTTAAAAGAAAACTAAAGTGATATTTAATATAGTGCAAGTAAAGATTATAATAGCTAAGTACTAAACATCCATAGTCTTTGCGTTAGATAAAAGCAAAGACTATAGCCTTTTTACTCCAAGTAGCCCTTCTACTCCAAATAGCCTTTTTTGGGTAAAAAGTATGCCACTATGAGACAAACTACAAGCAAGACTATGCAGTAGATATAAAAGCCTTCAGGTATACCGGCATTTTTAAACTTCAAGGCTACATAAGAAGCACTTCCACCAAAGATAGCATTACCTATAGCGTAACTTAGACCAGTAGCAAGGGCCCTTACATGCACAGGGAAAAGCTCAGCTTTTATAACGCCACCAACTGAAGTATAAAGGCTAAGCACTATAAAGGCCCATATGAGTATGAAAAAGATCTCTATACTACTACTAGCTACACCTAAAAGATAAAAGATAGGATATATAGAGATGATAGCTAGGATGGAAAACATGATAAGCAAAGTTCTCCTCCCTATCTTATCGCCTAAGGCACCAAAAAAGGGCTGAAAGATCATAAAGAAAAAGAGTGCTACTAGCATGATGTTATTAGATGTAGACTGTGCCATACCAGCAGTGTTAACCATAAAAACTTTTGTATAAGTAGTAAAGGTATAAAAAGCTAGTGAGCCTCCAGCTGTAAAGCCTATGACCATTAAAAAGTACTTCCAGTTAGCAACTAAGGCTTTAAAGCTTCCTCTATCTTTATGCTTATAGATAGCATCCCCGCTTTCATGCATATCACTTCTTAGAAGCAAAGAAAGCAAGGCTAAGATTCCACCAAAGGCAAAAAGCAGTCTCCATCCCCACTCTTTTATAGCACTTTCTGGTATAAGTAGTTCTAGTACTACTAAACTTGCTACAGCTAAAAGCTGCCCGCCAATAAGTGTTACATACTGAAAAGATGAGTAAAAACCACGATTACCTTTAGTTGCTATCTCTGAAAGATAGGTTGCTGCTATACCATACTCCCCACCTACACTTAAGCCTTGTAAGATTCTAACAGCTAGTAAAAGTAGTATGGCGTAGTCACCTACATGATCTTTAGTAGGTAAGATAGCTATTAAAAGAGAGCTTATAGCCATAAGTAAAACTGAGTAGATCATAGACTTTTTACGACCTATCTTATCTCCTAGGGCACCAAAAAGATAACTTCCTATAGGGCGCATAAAAAGCCTAGGGCAAAGATTCCAAAAGCTGCTATTAACTCTATAGTAGGGTCTTTTGAAGTACTAAAAGAGCTTATAAAGTAAGTCGCACTAAAAGCGTAGATATAAAAGTCATACCACTCTACTAGATTCCCCGAGCTTGCAGCTATCATGGATGTGAAGCGAGTTTTCTTGCTTAGATGTCTAAACTTGTCTGGTTTTATTTGCATAGGTTCTCCTAAAGTTATCTTAGTGCTTAAACTTTTACACTAATGTTTAGCCTTTATTATAAAATGGATATTTAGGAAAATATGTACAATTATTAACAAATACTATTTTTGCAGATAAAAAAACGTCACCTTATGACACTTTTTAAAAAACTAGTAGTATTCCCTCCAAGGTGGGAGGGAAAAGAAAAAAGATCTTAGTTTTTAGTCTAGATAAGTCTTTTTAGGAAAGAAGAAAGCAGTTATGAAAAGTATGATAAAGATGATGATGCAGTAGATATAAAATCCATTTTGCATATTTAGATGTTTAAACTCTAAAGCTATCAAAGAAGCAGTTCCACCAAAGATAACATTACCTAAAGCATGCCCTAAACCAGTTCCTAAACTTCTTATATGAGATGGGAAAAGCTCAGCTTTTATAACTCCTGCCATAGAAGCATACATACTAAGTATGATAAACATCCAGATTATGATAAAGAAGGTCGCATAGACATTATTACCAGATTTTTCTAGTAGGTAGTAGATTGGCCAGGTGCAGATTATACTTGCTACAGCAAAGATAAAAAGTGATGCTTTTCTACCTATCTTGTCTATGAAAAGCCCAAAAAGTGGTTGAGAAAGCATCAAACAAAAAAGTGCTATAAGCATGATTCTATTAGATAAGGTCTCACTCATATGAACTGTATCTATAAGGAAGGTTTTTGTATAAATTGTATAAGTATAAAAAGCTAGAGAGCCTGCACCTGCTATGATAAAGACTATAAGCAAGAATCTCCAGTCTATAAAGACAGCCTTTAAAGACCCACTATGTTTGTGTTCAAAAGTTTCTTTAGTACCACTTTCATGCATACCAGTTCTTATAAGCAAAGAAAGCAAGGCTAAGATTCCGCCAAAGGCAAAAAGTAGTCTCCAAGCCCACTCTCTAATGGTTGAATCACTAAATATAAACTCTAATATAACCACAGTTAGTACAGCCACAAACTGCCCGCCAATAAGTGTTACATACTGAAAAGATGAGTAAAATGCTCGCCTACCAGATGTAGCAGTCTCAGACATATAAGTAGCAGCAACTCCATACTCTCCACCTACACTTATACCTTGCAAAAGCCTAGCTATAAGTAAGATTATCATAGCCCAGTCTCCTATGATATTTTTTGTAGGGACAATGGCTATTATTAAAGAGCTTATAGCCATAAGCACGATGGAGTAAATCATAGACCTTTTGCGTCCTATCTTATCTCCTATATAGCCAAAGATCCAACTTCCTATAGGTCTCATTAAAAAGCCTAAAGCAAAGATAGCAAAAGCTTCAATAAGCGCTACTGTTGGGTTTTTAGACCCACTAAAGTCATGTATAAAATATCCTGCAGCAAAAGCATAGATATAAAAGTCATACCACTCTACTAGATTCCCTGAGCTTGCAGCAAAGATGGACTTTATCCTCTGAGATGTGGTCAGGTTCACGTTTGTTGTGCCTTCCATAGTTATTTGTCTCATTTTTTTTGTTCTTCCTTTAATAGTTTTTAATGCTATTAATGCTAGGTTTTTAAAAGCTATGCTTGATAGCTACTTGGGTTACTATCCTAAAGCTCATTATGATTTATATAGTCTTAAGATTGTGTAGAAAATGATATTTTGTTATATTAATTTTTTATTTAATGTTACTAATTGTAAAAAAGTGTTAATTTAAAATTTTGTCTATATTTCAAAATGACTACTTTTGTGTAGTTTTGTATCTTTATAGGTAAATTAACTACTTAAGTTATACATAGCGTGTAGTTTTGCCTTGATAAAGTTACTACTTAGAATCTAGGATGGTAAATGCTTTTCTAATCTTTTTAGATTAGTTGCCATATAGCTTCAAACTACCCTTTTATGACATGGGCCTTAAGGGGCGAGATTCCATAAAAGTAAAGTTCTACTTTTTCTTTTTTAAGTTTTTATTGATATAAATTATATTAATAAATGTAAATTTATCTTCATACAATCTGTATAGGCGATAAATAGCCACTTTAAAGTTAATTGCCATTAAATGCAAGTAAGGAAAAAACTCGTATTTAGTTAGTATTTTTCTCATAAAAGCTTGTTTTTGATTTGCTTTTAATAGTTCAGGCTTTTTAGCTTTTATATCTTTAATTTTCAGGGAGTTAGTATGAAAAGTATGCTAAAAAAGGCTTTAGTTATAGGTGGTTTATCTATAGTTGCAAGTAGTAGCTTATACGCCATAAGTTTTACAGATAGAAACTATGCATTAAACCAGTTTGAAGCACCACATGATGATGCGCCCTTTGATGGACCAAGTATAGGAGTACATGGAGACTTATCTTTCTTTGTACAAAGTATGGATGATAACTTTAATGGAACCACTCCAGGAGTTAGAAGTCCTCAAAAGATAGGTTTTTCCCTTCCAGTTGCTAACTTAGATATAAGTGCAAGACTTGCTCGTGGTTTTAATGTAGTACTTCAAACTAGACTAGCTTCACACCACCACACTAACACTTTTGTAAAAGGTGGATATGCAACTATAGAAAGCCTAGATTTTTTAGGTAGTGATTTTTTAGATTCTATAATGAAGCATGTAACTGTAAAAGTAGGGGTTAATGACATAGACTTTGGTGATAACCAATTTACTAGAACTGATAATGCTAACACTTATAGAGGCTACTTTACTATAAACCAAGCTGTAGAATCTAACTTACAATCTGTTTTCGGTGAGCTACTACTTAGATATAAAGGCGCTTTTTTACTAGGTGGTCTTACAACAGGTGTTATAGATCCTCAAAACTACACTATAGAGCCAGGTAAAACTAACGTAGCTGGTTACTTTAAACTAGGATGGGATAGTCAAGTAACTGAAGATTTTAGAGCACGTATCTCAGAATCTGTTTACATCCAAGCTTCACCTAATAGCGCTGAAAGCCTATTTAATGGAACTGGATCTCTAGCTGGAACTGTTTTAAGAGGCGTTTATGGAGCAGCTAGCACTGCTACAGGAGTTGGCACTTGGAATCCTATGGCTGGAACTGGTAGTATGAGTGCTTATAACACTTCACTATTTTTAAAATACAAAGGCACTGAGTTAACTGGTGTTTATGAGTTTGCAAGCGGTGCTTACAACAACGCACTAAATAACCAAGCTTTACAACTACCTTCAGCTGGTGATGCTTATATGAACCACTTCTCTATCACTTTGGCTCAAAGATTCTGGGATGATAAGATGTATGTAGCTGCAAGATATGAAAAAGCTTTCTTAAATGGTAGAAGAGATGGAACAGCACTAGATCAACAACTAGATCAAGCACAAGTTTCAGTTGGCTGGTATATGTATAAAGGTGTTTTAGCAAGAGCTGAATACATCTGGCAACAAAGAAATCTTTCTACATTTGGCGGAAAGCTTGCTGATAGCAAAGGTTATGCTTATTTCCAAGGCTTTATGTTAACTGCTAACGTAGCATTTTAAGAAAGATATTAAAAAAGCATTAAAGAGGAGTAAAGGATGAGTGGTATATTTAAAAAAGTAGTGTTAGCTAGTGTGTTGGTTGGTTCTTTTGCCTTTGCTGGCGGTCATGTAGAAGTACTAGGTACTTCAACTTTACACGACTGGAAGATGCAAAGTAGTGATCTAAAAGTTGATATGCTAAGTCAAGATAACAAGCCAACTAAGATAGAAGTTTCTATGGTTGCTCAGAGTTTAAAAAGCACTGAAGGTAAAAGCATGGATAAAAATGCTTACAAGGCCATGAAAGTAACCCCAATAGATGTTATAACTTATGTTATGAAAAGCTATGATCCAGCGACTAATACTCTAGTGGGTATCATAAATATTAATGGTAAGGATGTTGATGTATCAACCAAGCCAAAAATAGTAAATGATAAAGAGATAGAAGGTAGCTTTAAAACTAAGATAACTGACTTTGGTATGGTGCCTCCAAAGTTTATGCTAGGGGCTATGAAAGTAGGCGATGAGATAACTATAAACTATAAAGTTACTCCAGATAACTAGTCTTTGAGCTAGCTTATAGGCTTACTAAAGTTTAGATTCTTAAATAGAATCTAAACTTTACTAGCTTTTTTAAAAAGTGTAGCTATAGCCAAGTTGAGCTATAACGTTTTTGATGCTTCCCATATCTTCACCTTTAGGTATGCCAGCTAAAGCTGATAACTGTGGGGAAAGTAGTGGTATCCTAGTTCTTACTGCTTTTAAATCTGTACTAAGTAGAGGGATCTTAACTCCCATCCTTAGGACTTGATGATTTGTTATATTTATACTTAGCCCTACATTTATAGGTAGTACAAAACCGCCACCTGCATTAAAAAAAGTATCTGGCTCTCCATTAATCACTGTTTTTTCAGAGCCTTGATTTATAGACATAACAACACCGCCATTTGCTGGGTCTATCTTTGCTTTAAGTAAGTTAGTGTTAGAGTAAGCATACCCCACTCCAAAACCAGCATAAACTTCAAACATCTTATTAAGGTTTACAAAGTAGTCAACATTAGCAAGCAACATATTGTTAAAAGATGAAGTTCCATTGTTATATATAGTTTCTTGACCACTAGAGTTTAAAAATACACTCTTTTCGCCAAAGGTTTGAGAGAAGTTATAGCTTAGGTAGTATCTTAGGCCCATGTACTTGTTAAAACTTTGAGTGTAGCCTACATCTAGCCCTACTGAATAGCCCGGAGCATCTTCTGGATAAAAATTACCATTACTACTCTTTTTATAGCTTATATTTGTGTAGGCAAGCCCAGCATTAACACCTATAAATACTCCATCTTTTGCAAGACTTAAGCCACTTAAAGCTAGCATCAAGCCAAGCGTAGTTATTAATGTCTTTTGTTTCATTGTTATAAATCCTATTTGATTGTAGATTGTGAGTTGTAGTCAGTTTGTTAGTTTAAGATTAACTTTTATGACAACACAATCTGAGATCATATCAAAAAAGTAGAGTAGATGTGAAGTTTATTTAACATTTTGTTTTTTATGATGGCAGCATATGCTAGGGGTGAGTAAAAATTATAAAGCATCAACCTAGTATTAAAACATATGATTAGTTTAATACTAGGTTGCTTTTAAAAAGGCTATGTATTTAGTAGATTATAAAAATATCGCTATGACATCTTTAGCATTACAAGCTAGTTATGTGATCTAGGCAAGTATATTTTTATATATATCACCATCTTTTATGATAACTACAAATTTATCTTCATACTCAGTTATGACATTAGGATCTTTTAGAGGATTTCCATCTATTAGTATCATATCTGCCCATGCACCTTCATTTAAAACACCAAGTTTAGCCTCTTTGTAAGGGTTTCTTGGACCACTTAACTCTAGTAATTTAGCATTATTAGATGTAGCAAGTCTTAAAAAGTCTATAGGACTTAGTACATCTGCAAACACTGCTAGCATCTTGTTTTGATAAGGTGTGAACTCTGGGCTAAAGAGTATATCTGTACCATAGGCTATCTTTGCTTTATCTCTTAAAGCCCATCTTACCACTTGCTCCCACTTTTCATATAAAGGTTTAGATTTATCTGGTATCACAGTGCCTTTTGGAAGTGTTTTAGATGAAAAGGCTTGTATAGAAAGCCATGCATCATGCTTAGCTATAAGCTTAACTGCTTCTTCATCAGCAAGCTGACCATGTTCTATAGACTTAACTCCATTTTTAAGCGCTCTTTTGATACCACGCGGATGATAGACGTGAGAGCAAACATAAGTTCCCCAGTCAGCTGCAGCACCTACTGCTGCTTTTATCTCATCATCATTAAACTGCGTGCTATCTAGCGGGTCAAAATCTGATATAGCTCCTCCACTTACACCTATTTTTATCTGACTAGCGCCTTTTTTAAGATTATCCCTAACTGCAGCTAGTACTTCTGGAACGCCATTAGCCACTGTGAACTCACCTAAGTTTTCAAGATGACTTCTCTCTCCTCCAAGAGTAGGGGACTTTTCATAGCTTGGAGAAAAGTCTCCATGCCCTGAAGTTTGAGAGATAAAAGCTCCACTTGGGAAGATTCTCGGTCCTGGCACGGCTTTTGTGTCTATGGCAACTTTTATGCCAAAAACTGATCCTGCCATATCTCTAACAGTAGTAAAGCCTCTAAGCACAGTCCTTCTAGCTTCAGCTACAGCGTCTGCATAAAAAAGCCCTGGATCAGGGAGGTTGGCTGCACTAATTGGCGCTGCTGCAAACATAACATGCCAGTGGGCATCACTAAGACCAGGCATTAAAAACTTACCGCCAGCATCTATTATTTTTGCACCCTTTGGAGCATCTATCTTTGAAGTTGAGATTTTAGCGATTTTGCCACCTTTAACTAAGAGGTTTCCAACTAGGAGCTTTTCATTTACCCCATCAAAGATTTTGGCGTTATTAATTAATATATAGTTTTCTTCTTTTTTGCCTTTAGCTATCATATCGCCTATTTTAATAGTGTGTCCAAAGGCTGTGCTGCTAAGCCCTAGCCCAAGTCCTAAACCACCAAGTTTTAATATACTTCTTCTATCCATATGTAAGGTTTCCTTTTAATCTAAGTTTCATGTTAGATTTTATCACTAATAGGGTTTATAAAAAGGCTAAGAGAGTTTTTTTAAGGCAAGTTTTACTATCTCTGAAGATCCTAAGCTTTCATCTATGCCATTTAGGGCAGGTGATATTTGACTTTCTTTAAATCCTAGTGAGAGCAAGGCTTCTCTAGCTAGACTTGTTTCATTACTTCCTGGTAGTTTTACCTCACCACTTAGTTCTAATAAGATCTTATTAGCTACTTTTAAGCCTATGCCTTTTATAGCTTTTAGGGCATTTAAATCTTTTGAAGAGAGAATCTTAGCTAGGTTTGGACTTGAGTAGGTTGACATGATATTTAGCGCCATCTTAGCGCCAACGCCTTGAACTTTTAAAAGGCTTATAAACTGTGCTCTTTCATCTTTGTTTAAGAAACCATAAAGAGAGTTAGAATCTTCTTTGATGATTTGCAAGATTTCTAGTCTTATCTCTTTAGAGTTAGCTTCTTTGTTAGATTCTATATGGTTTTTTAAGGCCATGCTAGTAAGCAAGGAGATGTTAACTAGGTAAGTAACATCCCTTACATCAAGCTCTACTTCAAGTGGACTTAGTGAGTGGATACTTCCTTTTAGTGCTACTATCATACTACCTCCTAGCTTGAAACTTTTTAGTTAGCAGGCTCTAAAAGCTTTATATTATCTGATGTATTTGATATAGGGTCTTTTTTAGATTCTGTATCTGTTTGATCTTCTTTTGTACTAGTTTTAAGGGTGTTATCTAGTAGTTTATAAGATTCTTCAAGCATGATGATACTTTGTCCGTCATTTTCCATATAAGACTTATTAAAATTTTTAGCATTTAAGATGTTATGGTTTATAGAATCTAGTTTTGTATCATAAGCACCATCAAGGTCTTTTTGAGTGTAGTTAGAATCTAGTGCTAAAAACTCTAAGGCTTCTTGCATACTAGGTTTTTTAGTGTCTTTATAGCTTGCTTCAAAGTCATCATACATCTTATTAAAGTCGTCATTTTCTATCTCAAAGACTGCTGCTATATCTATGATCATATCTTTTTCTTTGGCATCTAAGATTCCATCTGCATAACCCATGGCAAATAAAAGCTCTACTACTTTTATCCTTTTTCTATACTCACCTTTAGTTAAAGTTAGATACTGCTCGCTTAGGTCTTCTACAGTGCTTGGACCTGGAGTGTTATAGATTTCAAGATAGGAGTTTCTAAGCTCATCTAACTCATACTGTGTTAGATCAAGTTTATCTTCTAGGATGTATTTTATAGCCTTTTTAGCAAGGGCATCTTCAAGTTTTGAAGCCCTACCATCAACTTGGCTAAGCTTTCCTAGTAAGGCTATAAGCACACCATACTCACTTGCTCTAAGTTTTGTCATAGGGTCTTCTTCTACATAAGGATCAGTGTACTCTTCATAGTCGTCTTTTTTAGCGTTAGTATTTTGTGGGTTTTGATTTAGTGGATTTTTCAGATAGTTCTGAAAGGTTGTGTAGAGGTAGTATATGACAGCTGCTGCTATTATGACTAATACTATTTCCATGTAGTTCCTTATAATTTTAATTTCGATTTAAGTTGTTGTTTTCTAAAGTCTTCTTCTTCTTGCTGTTGTTTTTTTAATAGAATCTTTTCTTCTTTTTGTTTTTTTTCTATAGCCATCTTTCTTTCTCTTGCATCTTTAATCTTTTGTCTGTAAGCATCTCTTGTGGCTGGGTCTTGATACTTAGGCATCTTCATAAAAGAGATAAGAAGTAAGAGTATAAGGATGATTATAGCAACTGGGGCTTGCTCATCTCCATTTAGATGATACCATGCTCCAGCTACTATACAAGCAAACAGTATCTTTAAAACTGCTTTCATGGCTACTAACTTTAAGCTGATATAAACTTAGGTCTTTTCATATGATAAGAGATAGCACTTTGCTTGCTCATATCAAAAGAAAGTAGTAAGACTTGATATATATTTAAAGTGCTTATATTAATCGGATCTCTCCTATAAGCCCTCATGCATTTTGAATGGTGTTTATCAAACATATTAAAAGTAGATTCTGAAAAGGTTAGTAAAAAGTCTACTCCTCTATCACAGCCTGCAAAGATAAGCCTACCGCTTTCTTCTAGGGCTATCTTATCATCTATATCCATTAAGTGAGCATAGTACTCAAAGCTTTCTATACCCTCATAAACTTTTAAGTCAACTAATTTATATAAGTCATCCATACACTTATACTCATCTTCTAAGCTAGCATCAAAGTGCCTACCGCCATAGTATACAAAAGCAGAAAAGTTACTAAACTTATGTTCTACTTTTTCTTCTATGCTTGCTTTGTGCATGGCTAAGACGCAAGGAAGGTAGCAAATGTAGTCTTTTAGTGTACTTAGGTCTAGACTTAACTTTAGCCTATCTAGCTCTTTTTCTATAAAGTTTTTTACTTCTTCATCATACTCTATAGTTTTTACTACATGCACTAAGTTAGCATAAGCATCTTCATCAAGAGCTAAAAGTTTAGTGTTTTGCTTAGCACATATGGCTATATTATAAGCGTTAGCTAGAAAGTAAGATTCTAAGTTTCCAACTCTTCCTAGATAGCCTCCATTAAACTCAAACTTATAAGCACCAGTTAGCTCTAAGGTTGGTAGATCTAGTCTTTTTATAAGTGCAGTGGCTGCATCTAGGAAGGGATTTTTTTGATTATATATATTATAGATTGTATATCCTGCTTGCATTTTTTTCCTTTTATACTTACCTTATATCTTGTCTTTTTACATCTTACCTGACATGATAGGGCAGCGTGACTTTTCTGTTACATTTGGTAGTTTAAAGCTAGGTTTTAGTTTGTACTTACACTCTATCTTATTACCTAGTCCTACCCACTCGCCTTTTTTAACCGGGCATTTGGAAGCATTTAAAAAGAGTGTCTGAAGATTTTCTATCTCTACATCTATGGAGTTACTAGGGGGATACATTAAAGATGCAGTTGGAGTATAACTCATAATACCTCCTTTTTTAGACGCCATAGTTTTTAGTATATGTCTTTTTTGCATAGGGTGGCGCGCCATAAGCCACTTTAGATATAAAAAGAATCCATCTCCAAAGTAGTCTTCATCGTGATGGTCTGCTATGAAGTTCATGCTTAAAAAGTTTTTAAGCTCTTCTTTTTCACTTGGGTATATAAAACTAGCACTTGCAAAAAAGCCTTCATAAAAACTAAGGGCTACTTCATAGTTTAAAAGCAAGTCTTTTTTAGCATATTTTTTACTTAGAGGATCTATTATCCACGCATTACCAAAATGCTTAACTAGCTCACTAACTTTTAAGTTATCAAATACGCACTTATCATTAATCCTTAAGTGCAAAAACTCTTTGTCATAACCAAATTCTTTATTACCAAAATCGCCTGTTGGAATCTTTCCTAGAAAGTCCAGTAAAGTATCATCTTCTTTATAGTCTATGTCATATCTTAAATAGCCACTTTGGTAATCAAACCTAGAATCAAAAGCAAATACACTTAAAAAAATTCTTCTTTTAGCGTTTATAGTCATCTTCTATCCTTACAATATCATCTTCACCTAAGTACTCTCCAACTTGAACTTCAATTATAACTAAATCTATCTTGCCCATATTTGATAATCTATGCACTTTTCCCATAGGGATGTAGGTTGATTGATTAGGTGCTAGAAACATTTCTTCATGTTCAATTTGCACTAGGGCACTTCCACTTACTACTATCCAGTGCTCATTTCTATGGCTATGTTTTTGAAGGCTTAGTCTTTCTCCAGGTTTTACTATGATGCTTTTTAGTTTAAATCTGGAATCTTCTAAAAGAACAGAGTAACTCCCCCAAGGCCTATGTACAGTAGAGTGGCAAAAAGTAAGGTCTTTGTTAGACTTACTAAGCTTAGAGACTATCTCTTTTACCTCTTGACTTTCTCCTTTTTTGGCGATTAATAATGCATCATTAGTATCTATAACTATAAAGTCTTTTAGCCCTATAGTAGCTACAAGTTTGTGAGAAAGGATAAAGTTAGAATCTGAGTTAATAGCTTCAAGAGTTGTATTAGTCGCTGTGTTATTAGTATCTTTTTTCCATTCATTACTTAAAGAATCAAAACTCCCTACATCACTCCAGTTAAAATTAGATTCTACTAAGTAAAGATTTTTGCTTTTTTCCATGATGGCGTAGTCTATGCTTAGATCTTTTAGCTTATGGCTTGCTTTTTCATCTAGTCTTATAAAGTTTGCTTCTTTAAGACTAGTTTTTAAAACCTTAAAGCACTCTTCTAGCATGTCTTTACAGTAAAGCTTTGCTTCTTTTATAAGTGTGCTTGCCCTAAAACAAAACATACCACTGTTCCAGTAGTACTTAGCCTCTTTTATATAGTTTTTTGCCACTTCAAGACTAGGTTTTTCATGAAAACTTTTTACCTTTAGGCCAGTTAAGTCTTTTTCTTTAGAATCTTTTAGCACTTCTATATAGCCATAGCCAGTATTTGGCTCACTTGGAGTTATACCAAAGGTGGCTATAAAGCCTTTATCAGCTATAGTATAAGCCTTTTTAACGCACTCTATATACTCTTTTTCATCCTTTATTAAGTGGTCACTTGGTAAGGCTAGGATTATGTCATCATTAGCTTTTATATACTCTAAGTCATCTAAAGATTCTAAGTTTTTATAGATGCTTAGAGCTTGGAAAAGTAGGGCAGGGGCTGTGTTTTTAGACACGCTTTCAAGTAAAAAAGTATCTATACTAACGCCAGTTTTTTTAGCTTCATTAAGTGCTAAAAAGTAGTGCTTATCATTAGTCACTATAGATATGGATGAAGGTTTATCTTTAAAGAAGGTATCTTTTAAAAGGGGTGCATTTCGTTTTAGGGTTAACTCAAAAAGTGAGCCTTCTTTTAAAAGGTTGGCAAACTGCTTTGGCATTATCGTTCGTGAGAGTGGCCAAAGTCTAGTGCCAGCCCCGCCACAGAGTATGGAAACTATCATCAAGGAATCCTTATGTTTTTATATCTAAATTATACAAAGTTACATGGATAATAAATCCTCCAAGCTATGCTAATCTTTCCATAAAGCATATAAATAAGGGAGAATTATGAGTTTTGTCATACTACTAGCTCCAAGTGAGGAAAAACTTTCTAGCACTAAAGTGATAAGTTTAGAAGACTTAGAAGTAGAAGAGATATTTGGCTTTTTAAAAGAGCTTTATCTAGGTGAAAGGCTTTTTTCTTATAGACTTGGTGTTTATAAGGAGTTTTTAGATGATGTTAGGGAGTGTATATTTAAGCAAGACTTAAAGTTGCTAAAAAAGCTTACTGGAAAAAGTAGTTTTAGCGATAGTGCTATGGAAGAGTTAGTTAGCTCTTTAAACTTGCACTTAGAAAAGGCAGTTTGTCGTTATAAAGGAGTAGCATTTAAAGCACTTGATTATAAAAGCTTACCCATAGATTCAAAGCAGTATATAGATGCTAATGTTTTAATCTTTAGTAACCTTTTTGGTGTAGTGCGCGCAAGTGATAATCTTCCTTATTATAAGCTCATTCAAAATGCAAGCTTACTTAAAAAGATCTATAAACCTTACTTAGATACTATGTTAAAAGAGGGCTTAGAGTGTGAGTTTGTAATAGATCTAAGGGCTAGTATTTATAGAGGTCTTTTTACTCCTAAGGGGCTTTTAGTGAGTTTTAACTTTTATAAAGATTCTAAGCCTGTAAGTCACTACTCTAAGCATTTTAGGGGGCTTCTTTTAAGGCTTTTAAGCCTTGAAAAGATAACTTCACTTTCTTCTTTAGATAAGTTTTTAGAATCTTTAGATTCTAAGATCTGTTTTTTAAGTAAGGAGAGCATGAAAGATGAGATTATCTATAACTTTGAAGTTAGACCTTAGATAAAACTTTACTTAAAAATTAAAAAGCTTATTTTACATTAAAGCTTGCGTATCTTAATGTTGTCATCAACACTAGGATAAATGTAGTAAGTAGCATGGCAGTCTCAAGCTTTAAAGATAGAATCTAAACCCCAGATTCTATCTCTTCTCTTTCCCTTTTCCTATCTCCAATCTCTCTCTTCTTATCCCTTTCTCTTATCTTCCCTTCCTTTACCCTAAAAAGAACAAGTTTCACACCTTATTTATCACTTCTCACACCTTCTTCCTATTAGCATCACTCATTATCTCATCTGCTATATGAGTTACATTACTAGATATCTTAGTAGCATCATCAGCTATATTTACATTACCTTGAGTAGATTGTTCTAATAAAGATATAGC
>NZ_MLAR01000017.1 GCF_002272925.1 Helicobacter sp. 13S00401-1
TCTTAAAAGAAAGCCTTTTTCGGCGTGAGCCAAGGGGAGGGCCTCGCTAATTACGTTTCTAGCAAAAATCACGCGTTCGCACTACTGCTCACTTTTCTCGTGATTTTTACACCACGAAACGGGCGAGAATGCCACAGGCCTTAAAAAACTATAATTATTGAAAACTTCATTGTGTATTGACGGCTGCTCGTTAAAAACGATACTTTTTTATAAGGCGTATAGGCTATAAAGTTATAGCCTATTTTCTTTAAGGTTGATAGCTTTTTGATATCTCTGTAGCTATATGCAAAAGGTTGTTTTCATAGTCACTACTTAGTGGGTCTATAGTTACTACCTTAGCGCCTATATCTTTTGCTAGGGCTTTTATATCAGTGTTAGCATCCTCTAGCTCAGCTAAAACACGTTTTATACCTAAGGCCTTTGCTTCTTTGCTTATCTTCATAATCTTTGATATCCCATAGCTTTTGCCATGAGTTTGAAGACTTATCTCATTTAACCCATAGTCATCTGCTATGTTATTAAAGCTTGAGTGATAAGTCACAAAGCTTTTTTTTGGCATAGTGCTTAAAACCTTAGCCATCTTTTTATCTACGATATCTAGTCTTCCTAAAACTAAGGCAAGTCTGTATTTAAAATAAGGCTCATTACTTGGCTCTAGCTCGCTTAACTGTCTATATATAACATAGGCTATACGTTTTGCGTTTTTCGCACTTAGCCATATATGAGGCATATCTTTAAGTCCTATAGGCGTATCTAAGATTAGCGTTTTTATGTTGTTGTTATGTATAACTCTAGGTAGCCATACTTTTTCAAAAGGCATATCTACACCTATAAAAAGATCAGCGTTTTGTAAAGATTCCATAGTGCTAAAGTTTGGCTCAAAAGTCTCTGCATTTTTATTTTTTGGGACTAATACATCATAACTTGCAGTATCACCTGCTATGCCTTCTATAAAGTAGGCTAGGGGTTGTATGCTTACAGTTATGTTTAGTTTTCTTGCTTTAAAATCAGGCATAGCCGGTGCTGGTTTATGCTCTAATATAAAGTTTATCTTTTCATCTAGGCTTTTTTGTAAAGCTTTATTTATCATGCCTCCGCTATCTTCGCTATTTGTGCTAACTGTGCCTTCATTTGTACTAGCACCAAAGGCCATAGTAAAAAAGCTAGAAAACAATATACTAAGTAATATAATCTTCATCTTTGTTCTCCTTGTAATGTTATATCATATTGTAAACAGTTTTAATTCTCAATTTCAAGTTTTTCTAGTCTAATCTCTCTACCATCAACTATATCTGTATTAGTACTATGGCAGTTTGGACAAAGTGGTGAAGTGGTTGAGTGAAAAGTAAAACCACACTCTTTGCACTTAAGGCTTAAAGGTATCTTTGTAAGCTCTAAGATAGAATCTTTAGTACAAGCACTTTCAACTTTTAGTATGCTAAAAGCAGATTCTAAAAGCTTTGGCTCTATGTTTGAGCGCTCACCTATACTTACAACTATCTTTGATATATAGGCCTTTTCTAGCGTAGAAGGCGCACTATCTTTTAAGGCTTGTTCAAAGTTTTCTTCACATAGGCTTAGGAGGTGGGAGGCGATTGAATATTCATGCATGTTATAACTCTTCTTTTAGTTTTAAAACCTTTGCATCAAGTCTTAGATACTCTTCTTTTAACTCCTCTATATCTTGCATCTTAGAAGCGTAGTTATGGAAGTTTTTAGGTAAGACTAGATTTAATAAGTCATTAGCACTGACTATATTTTCAGCACTGTTTTCATAGATATGAGAGAGGGCAACATAGCCTTTTTTACTAAAAAGATAGCAATAAAGCGCTAAGGCATCTTCTTTATTTTGGAATCTTAAGATGATGATGCCAGCATTTGCTATAGCTAGAGTTTCTTCTAAGTTAGGGCTAAGGATAGTAACTTTTGGCATAACACCCCTTAAAGAAAGCAGTAAGTCATAAGGCCTTAGACTGTATTTTAAAATCTTAGCTATCTCACTGCTTTCTTTTTCGTTAGAAAACTTATCGCTAAAACCAAACTGTGCAAAATCAGCTATACCTAAGTCAAAGTACTTAATCTTATGAGTGCTATCTACTATATCATGCACTCTTTGTCCACGAAATATCTCAAGATCTAAGTCTTTTAAAAGTAGGGTTTGCTTAGTAAGTTTTGTTGTGTGTACATGGTGGCTTGCACGCAGATCATCTACATAGAGTTTGCTAAGTTCTGTAACTTTACTAAATTCTGAGTTTGCATTAGAACTAAACATAGAAACTATCTTATCTATATCTACTAGCTTGTTATATTTGCCATCTTTTACATAAAAACTACTTGCATCTATATGCTTTACTAGATTGTTGTTATAGCTTATAACTAGTATGGAGAAGTCATAGCCTTGATGAGGGAAGATATTTTTAGGAAGCTCTATAACTGCTTCTATCATCTTTTCTTTTAAAAGCTTTTCTCTAAGTTTAGATTCTAAGCCTTGCTTAAGTAGGGTTTGGTTTCTAACTATAAAAACACCTCTAGTTTTTAAGTGAGAAAGAGCATGGGTTAAAAAGACTAGCTCAGGATAGTTTTTAACCAAGATTCCTATCTTGCTAAATCTCTCATCTTCTTTAAGCTGTTCTATACCCATGTGAGCATAAAGCGGTGGGTTGCATATAACTTTATCAAACTTTATGATCTCACCATCTTTTTTAAAAGCAGTTCTTTTTAAGATGTCATTAACTATCAAATTAGCCTCATCTATATCACTAAGCTTTGCTATAAGCTTAGCTATAGCACTAAAGCGCAAATCTAACTCCTCTCCAAAAAGCTTTATATTTTTAGAAGACATGATGCTAGCTATACTTAAAAAAATACTTCCTATGCCATAGCAAGGATTATAAAGACTTTCATCTTCTTTAAGTTCTAAAAGCAAGCAAAGTAGGTGGTTAACTTCTTTTGGAGTTGAGTAGTAATAAAGCTTATTAGTAGTCTTTTTTTGAGAGATGATGTTAAGAAAAGATTCTATAGTTTCAGGGGTTACATCAGTTGTATTTATAACTTTTAGAATCTTTAGTATGTTTACATTTAGGTTTACTTGAATGTTAGACTTTTGGCTTAACAGCTCTTTAAAAATCTGCTTTATGGGCTGTCTTTTATGCGCCTTATCTATAAGGTCAGTTATGATGCTAGGTTCTTGTTTTTTAAGTAAAAAAAGCTCTAGCATGATACTAAGTGCATCTAGTATATCAGAGTGATATCTCTTCATATAGTCAAAACAGTCAATTAGCTTTTTCAAATAGATCCTTAAGAAAATATAAGTCCTAATTATACCTCGTTTTAAATTTACATAATGTGTTTGATATAATCTGAAGTAAAAAATGCTTTTTTAAAACAACCCTTATAACTAGACTATCAATCAAGGAAGGCTTATCATGGATATAGAATCTTTTTTACTAGACCTTAAAAATGCTAAAAAGCGTACTATTACTTATGAGTTAAGCCCTGATAAAAGTGCACTTCTAGACACCCTAGCTCAAAAGGTCTTAGAATCTAAACTCTTACACCACGTCTCTGGCTTTGTTTGTACTGACTCTCCTTTAGCTAGGATGAGACAAAGTAGCTTGCTTTCAAGTATCAAGTTTCAAGCCCTCTTTAATAAGCCTGTGATTTGTACTACGTCCTTGCGTGATAGAAACTCCCTTGCCCTCTCATCTATGCTTTTAGGGGCTAATGGCTTTGATATAAGAATCTTTTTAGCCTTAAGTGGAGATGCCTTAAAGTTAGGAGACCAGCCTCAAGCAAAAAGTGTTTTTGAAGGAAGTAGTCTTAAAATCTTAGAGTTAGTAAAAGCCTTAAATGAAGGATATGACCTAGGAGGAAATGCACTTAAATATCCACTTCCTAAACCAATCTATGCTTTTAGTACTATAAGCTCTTATGCTAAAAATAAAGCTCTACTTAAAAAAAATCTAGAATCTAAGATAGCCCTTGGAGCAAGTGCCATCATCACTCAGCCAGTTTATGATCTAGCTACTTTAAATGAGCTTTTAGAATGGGTAGATGAGATAAATAACAAGCTGGCAAAAAGCGCTATCTTAGTGCCTGGTTTTTTCCCAGTGCTTAGTCTTAAATCAGCCCTTTATCTAAACTCTAAGCTGCCAGGAGTGTCAGTACCAGCAAGTTTGATAGAAAGGATGCAAGAGGCTGCTTTAAAAGGAAGTGAGAAAGAAGTAGGCTTTGAGCTTAGCTTAAAACTTTTAGAATCTTTTTTAAATATCCATAAAAAATGCCATTTTATGAATAGTAATAATGCTGGCCTAGCAAGCAGCATGCTTGCGTTAATATAAATAAAGTAGTGAAGCAGGATGCTTGCGCTAATCTAATAAATAGTGAAGCAGCATGCTTACTTTAATATTTTTAAGACTTTTTATTTAAAACGTTAATAGCTAGTTTCCAAAGTAGTAAGTGTAGTTAAGCGTTATATCTCCACTAGCAAGGTTTGGATTAGTATTTCTAAAGTAGTGTTGATATTCCAAAGATAGACTTTGTCTCTTCCCTATAAAGGCTATAACGCCAAATTTGATAGTAGGGAGTATGAAGGGCTCTTTATTTGTATCTTTTTTAGCTGTTTCAACTTTTTCTTCTTTAGTTGTTGTTTGAGGGTCTTGTATAGATGCTAGCAAGGTTTTAGGAGTGGTACTTTTTTCTTGCTTTAAGATTGCATCTGCTTTGCTTAGTTCAAGTTTGGCTTGTTGTAGTAAGAGGAGGGTTGATTGATTATTGCTACTATTATTACTACTTGCATTTGCGATTTGTGTTTTAAGCTTTTGCATAGAAGTTATTAAGTCTTGATATTTATTTATTAGATCGTGTTGGTTGTTTATCTCATTTTGCAAAGTGTTTAAAGATGTATTAAGACTATTTAGTTGCTCACTTTTTGCACTTTTAGCTGCTATTAAATTGCCTAGATTATTAGTTATAGCCTTTTCTTGCATAGCTAGTTTTGCTAGGGCTATAGTTGCGTCATTTAACTTATTTGCCTCATCTCTTATTTGGTTTGCATACCAAGCTGACCCTATAAATATATTATCAGTATTGCCATAGTAAGCTCCAGAATCTGGATTTATATAAGCAGTGAGTGGTTGGCTTGTGCCTCTATTACTTCTTATAAAGTTGCTTGCATCATCTCTTTTCTTTGTTTGTTCTTGTATTTGTGTATTGTAGTTATTAAGTGTGCTTAGAGCGTTATTTAGCGCAGAGTTTGCAGTATTAAACTCTCTTTGATACTCCGGTAAGGAAAGCTGTTTGGAAGTTAGTTCACCTTGAAGTTTTATTAAGTTATTACCACCTTCTATGCTTAAAGTTGATATTGAAGCAGCTGTGCTATCTAGTGTATCTAAGATAGATCTTAGAGTTGAGATGTTGCCTGAAGTACTTGGTGCTGTAAGATTATCCTCAAAACTAGAGTTAGTAGTGCTGTTGGTATTTAGTTTAGCGTTAAAAGAAGGAGGCAAAGCTAAAAGGGCTGTATTATCCCTAGTTGGTGTTGCTGCTAGGCTACTACTAAGATTAGTATTAATATTACCACTGCCAGAATTTATAACATCATTAGTTCTAATAAATGCCCCTACACCTAGTATATAACCTATCTTAAACTTACCACTTTCTCCAACCTTAAAAGCTTGTATAAAATCTAGATTAATAGAATACTGAGGTGTAAAAGAAGATTCTAAAGTATTAGCACCTATACCTATGCTTGCTTGAAGTCCTAAAGTACTATTAGCAGTAGTAGTAAAGAATCCTCCACCTAGTTTAAGCCTAGCATTTAACCCAGCTCTAGAAAATCTAATCCCATAAGTAGAACCTTCATGTACATTTGCTAGTCTTATACCACTACCTATCCCACCACCAAGTAAGAATCTAGCTCCATTGATATCATAAGTAGATTGTGTATCTAAAGTAGTGCTTTTTTGTGCTAAGGCATAAGAACTTAGGCTTAAGACTAGGGCAGTTGTGATAAAGGTTTTAACTAGAGTTGGCATAAAGTCCTTCCTTAATAATCAAGTAAATTTAGATAATACAAAGGTGATAATCCCTAGCATTATGCCCCATAGCAAGGAGTTAGTATTAGAAAAAAAGAAGTGTGATTTAGTGAGTAAAATTAAAGTTTATTAGCCTTGAATGTTTTTATTGGATTATTCAACTTTTATCTTACTTATCTATCTTAAGAAAATAGGCTGTAACCTTATGGCCTATACACCTTATAAAGAAGTATCGTTTTTAACGAGCAGCCATCTATACACAACGAAGCTCCCAATAATTATAGTTTCCTAAGCCGAAGGCATTCTCGCCCGTTTTGTGGTGTAAAAAAATGGAAACAAGTAAGCAGTAGTGCTTACGCCATTTTTTTACTAGAAACGGAATTAGCGAGGCCCTACCCTTATTTGCCGAAAAAGAGCCTTTTTCGCAGGTTTTGCGGAAGTGAGGAGGGGTTAAACCCCTTTTTGGTTAAAAGAAAACATAAAAATAGTAAACAGTGTGAAAGAGAAAGTGTTGGAATAAAGATTTAGTCAATAGTTGTTTGGCTCACGCTAAAATTTTTAGAAAACCCTAGTTGCTTGCGTAACTACACCTGTTTCTAGGAAGCTAGAGTTTTGGTTAGAAAAAAACACACAAGTTAGAATAAATAGAAAAAGAAACTTTAAAACAAGTAGAGATAGCTAAGGCTTCTATGAAAAAAGATGATGATGTTAACTTTACGCGTACCTTGCTTATAAACGTAAGTGAAGGAGAGATAACTAATGAGTTTTTAGATGCCTTGCCTTTTGATGAGTTTCAAAAACTAGAAAAAGAAATGGGAGCTTACTTAGGGATTAACCCAAAGGACTAAGAGAGGGCATAGCTCTTATAGGCTATGCCTTGCATTTTAGTTTAAGCGATATAAAAGATATGACTTTAGGAGAGTTTTTAGACTACGTAAAGTATGCTAAAAAGTTTGCTGAGGTGGGGCTAGGAGTTGGAGGGTAAAAGTTTAATAAAAAGAGACTTTATACCTAACCCAACCCCCTTTATAGCTCTTATAAGCTCTTTAGTTGCTTCTTTTGCTTTTTGCTTTTCTATAGCTAGCTCTTCTGTTACTTTAGCTAATTCTAATCTTGCCTTAGCTAAATTTCTTTGAGCTTTTTCTAGTACCTCTTTTTCTCTTGCTTCATAATATCCTTCAGCTTCTCTTCTTTTAATTATCGCCATGTCTTCTTTATGCCATCCCCATAATCCTTTTACAATGTAAAAAGGTATAAGCAATAGCATAAGAAAAACTACAAAAACTATAAATGCGGTTACTATAAACATTTATCTCTCCTTTATGCTTGTTTTAACCCTTTTTGAACACTAAAAATCTTTCAGCCCTTTATTGCATATCATTATTAATAAGATATTACCTAAAAAGGAAAATTTATGCAAAGTGAACTAACCTTAAAGCTAAAGCCAGACTTTGATAACTTAAGTAAAGCTATAAATAGGATTACTAGAGCTACTGGGGCTAATTTAACCAACACTTTAGGGGACTCTATAAAAAAAGCCACAGCTGGGCTAAAGACTAATCTAAACTTAGGGAATATCGCCTCTCAAAGAATAAATTAGATTGAAAGATAACTAAGGGAAGCCTAAAAATATAGTTAGATTTAAGTCTCAAAGATATAGAAGATTCTAAAAAAATTCTATGGAGGCCTATAAATGCTTTTTAAATATTTTTAACATCTTTGATTAAAGAAATACTTAAGAGTGTAGCAGATTCTATAAAAGGTTTAAGTGCGATCTTACAAGATTACTACGTAGCTGCTTAATGTGTATCCCAGTGTCAATTACAAAGATGTTGACACCTTCTTTAAATATTGTTCAAAAGGTGGTAGCAACACCTTTTAGAACATGCTTTAAACTCACTTCAAGGAAGTTCTAATGAAACTTTTAAAAGTCTTGATAGTGGTTTTAGGAGTTATAGCTGACTTAATAACTTTAGCAGAGTTTTTAAGGCAAATCTTTTAAATCCACTCCCCCTAACAACAGGGGGGCTTTCAAAACTTTATGGAGTGAGTTTAGCACAAAAACTAAAAGAGGTAAAGCAAATGTTAGTAGTTTGGGGTGTATTAGTACTATTTGCCATATGGGTTAGTGTTAATGAGTTTAGATTAAGAGTTGTAGAAAAAAGCTAGATAGTGCCTTAAAAGAGATAAAAGACTTAAAGGAGCGTAAAAATGGCTGAGGTTAACTACATAAAAGAAGTGTGTGCTAGGCTAGGTATAACTCAAAGGCAGTTAGCAAAGGAGTTAGGATATAGTGAAGAGGTTATATCAAGAGCTGCTAATATGGACAAAATCTCACCACTACTTAAAAAAAACATAGAATCTTATATTAACAACGATAAAGAGCCAGTAAGAGATATATGCAAAAAGCTAAATCTCTCTCAAGAGGAGTTAGCAAAACGCATAGGAGTTACAAAAGATACAGTAAGTGGTTGGAAAAGAGGCATAAGAGATACACCTAAATGGGCTATAAATATGTTTGAACTTTTGCTTATAGAAAAAGAGTACAAGGCTTTAAAAGAAACGCTTAAGAAGCTATAAGTTAGTAGGTGTGTGACTACATTTAGGCTATCAAGCGCGCATCTTACTAGACTTGCCACATCTTTGCAAAGTCTCTTAAGCATCAATGATAAGATTGTTTATATATATATATATATATATATATAAGCTTCTAGCTTTCTAGCTTGATGTTTATTAGTTTTTTTTATTTCACCTTGGTAACGTTTTACTCCTTCTTTAAAATCCTTAGCATCTAAATCATAAAGTACACAGCTTATTGTTTTATCTTATTGATATAGCTATATAAGTATTACTCGCTAAAAACTATAGCTGGGATTAGTGCTATCATCAAATAAAAAAGCAAAAACTATGAGTTAGTAGGGTGTAGTTTTAAAACAGATTTATTAAAAAAAGAAAGGGATTAGATGCAGGTGTGGCTTTATCAAAATATCTTAGAGTGCTTGCCTAAATCTAGCAAGTAAAAGTATAAGCTCTTTTTCATGTATCTTATAAACTAGCACTAAGTCTGGCTTTATATGTATATCTCTATAGCCTAGATACTCTCCTTTGTCTCTATCCTTGAGTGCTGAGTTTTTTGAAACTCTTTTTATACTCTTTAGAAACTTCTAAAGTTAGCATCTAGTCTAGTATATGCTTTTGATGCTCTTTAAAGCTCGCAAATCTATAGCTTTGGGCGTTTTCTATTTGTTTGATAGCTCTATCTAAGGAGTTTAGCTTTTTAGGTTTTGTAGCATAGACTTTTAGCCTTTTGCTTAGGGCTAGACTCCGTGCTAGTTTGGGTCTTTGTCTTTCAAAAGCAATCATCTTACACTCCTTTATAGCTTTTGTTTATATTATGCCAATAAATGACTATATGTGGTCTTACAATGATCTTACGTGTAAAGATGGTGTAAGTGATTTGTTTTTATAAACATATATTGACAATTTATGTGTATTTTGTTTTAATGTAGTGAGTTAAACTAAAATTCTAAGCAAAGGAGCAGATTTATGATTGCTATAGCGTTTCTTGTAGGCATATTCATGATTAGTGGCATTTTTAAAATACTTAATTTTTTTGTCAATGGTGGTGGTGAGAAAATAGCTAATGGTTATAATTCCTTTGAAAAAAGCTTAGATGATAAGATAAAAGCTAGGAAAGAAGAGCTTAGAAAGCCAATTGACAAAAATGCTCCTTTGCAATGGAAAGACTTTAATGATGTTGGTACAAGGACGGGAAGACTAGTTATGAGAATAGCTAAAATATGGATTCTCTTTTGGCTTAGCACCCCTTTAATTGGATATATACTTGGAAAAGTTTTTTCTTAAATTTTATTAATCACTATAAGTAGCTACAGCTCTTACTACTTCTTTAGCATCAGCTCCTGTAACTATAGTTATAGTATTAGCATTAGTAACACTAGAGTTAGTAGTAGTTTTAGCTCCACCATTAAGTGGTAAACTTTGAAGCTCACTTGCTTTTGGTAAGTTAGCAGGAGCTTTAGGGGCAGCTAACTTTATACTAGTTTCTAGTCCTAGTTTATCACCTACAAAACTTATAAAGTCACTTATCTTACCTATACCACTACTTAGTGTTCCTACTATACTAGCTATTAAGTCAGCTAGATAGTTAAAGACACCAGCTATAGCTTTCCCTACTTTTTCACCTGTACTACTAAAATCATCTAGTGCATGAGTTGATTTTTGTAAGTTACCAAAGAGAGCATTAAAGATTAAAGTTATAGGGGCAAAGACTATCTTTACCATATCCCATATACCTTTTAGTAGTGGCATAAGAGGCTGGGCTCCTTCACTGAAGCCTTTAAAGAAGCCTTTAAAAAAGGTGCTTATAGGCTTCCAGTAGTAAATGATAATACCTGCAACTAATGCTATACCAGTAGCTATTAAGCCTATAGGATTAGCAAGTAAAGCAAAGCCCATTATCCTTATACCATTAGTTACTGCTTTAAAGGCAAGTTTTCTAAAAGCTAAAAACTTAAGAGAAGTAGTGCTAAAGAGAGGCAAGCTTACAAAGGTAAGAAAAGAAAGGGGAAAAACAAAAGCTATAGAATCTAAAACTCTATAACTTAAGCTTAAAAGTCATTTATTCCATTATATTACTCATGCCTATAGAGCGACTTAAAAGTGTCTTTTTGTTATTCTCACCATCAAAAGATGCTCCAACTGTCATGGTAGTTATATGTACTCCTCCTAGCATGACAAGCCTTTTATCAGTGTCAGTCCCACCAGTAACAGACCAAGCATCATGGGCAACTAAAGCCCTTTCTTTGCCATCTATCATAGTAGTGCCAATATATATCATGATATGCCCTCTTAGCCATATGATAGTTCTAAAAGGAATTCCATGAGCTATGATATAAGCTTCTTTTTGAGCATCATTCATCTTACTTAGATCTTGTAGGTTATTAAGATACTTTGCTTGGGAGGCTGAGTTTCTAGGTAAAAAGATTCCAAAGTTAGCAAAACTATCACGAGTGAAAGCTGAGCAGTCCCTATTACCAAAGATACCACCCCAGCCATATTTTTCACCCATCATAGTATTAATAAGATTAGCCATCATCTCATCACTAAAAGGCAAGGGGAAGGTTAAAAACTTATCTTTTGGATAGGCTACTTCAAAGCGCTTTGCATAACCAGAGATATCTTTACTAAAAAAGATTAGCTTATCAGTGCTCTTATCATAAGGGAAGAGTTGACCTACTTTAGCATCTACAAAGAAAAGTCTTTTTGGGTCGTTTAGTGGTGTGTTGTCTTCGTTAGTTACTTTATAGTCTTTTAGATTAAGTAAGAACTTTTCTAGTTTAGAATCTACTAGTGCTACATCCTTACTTACTACCCAACCATCCACATAAGCACTATGTATATGAGCAAACTTACCATCAGTGCTAAACTGTGTTATAACTACTGGAGTGCCTTCAAACATAGAGCTATTTTGCCATCTATCAAAAGGGAAGTTGTGGGCATTTTTATATCTTGGTTTAAGTGTAGGAACGGCTCTTACATTAGTGTTGTTTACTATGATGGCATTTTGTGGATTCTTATAAAAAGCATCTATGTTCATATTATCCACTATCTTTTGAAAGTCTGAAGCAGTATTAGGCATGAGGTTTTCTCCCATACCTAGGAGGGCTAGTCTTTTTTTATCAAGTTTTTCTAGTTCTTCTTTTCTTTTGATCTTATCTTTTAAGCTTAGAGTGGAGGTATCTTCATTTAGTAAGTTTTTATATGCGCTATCAGCTTTTATAGCATTTTGCAAGCTTGGCAGTATCCAAAAAGTCTCAGCCTTAGTAGCAGTTGGTTTTTCAGTCCATACTGAGTAGTATATCTTTAAATACTTATCTCTCAAGTCTTGAAAGACGGCTTGTTTTTGCTCTAGATTCACATAAGTTTTGGCATCTTGAGAGAGGTTAAAAAACTTACCATCCACCACTTGAGGATACTGAACTTCTTTAAAAGATAGGCTTGGAGCAGAACAAGCTATAAATAGTAATGCAAAAGTGGTGTATATAAGATACTTCATATTTATGGGCCTTGAAGGATGTTTTCTAGACTTTCTATGTAAAATCTACCTTGGTACTTTACAAGAGGTCTTTTAATAGCACTTGGTTTTTGGCACAAAAACTCTAAAATCTCTTCTTGCGTACTAGGTTTAGAATCTAAAGTTTTATAAGTTGTGCCTTTTTTGTTTAAAAGGATATCTATGCTCACATCTTTTAAAACCTCTTTTAAAAACTCCTTGCTAGGAGGTATTTTTTTATAGTCTATGAAGACAAAAGGGACGCCTTTAGATTCTAAGAAATCAAAAGCTTTTTTCATGGTGTTACAATTTTTTATGCCATATATACTTAGTGTTTCTTGCATATTTAACCTTTAGTTTGAAGTTTTGCTTCTAGCAAGGTTTATAAACTCTTCACCCCTTAAGGCATAAGATGGGTACTGATCAAGGCTAGCACAAGCTGGACTTAGTAAGACTAGGTCTCCTTTTTTAGATTCTATAAAAGCCATAACTTCTTTTAAAGTCTCTTTATATATAGAATCTATCCCTTGCTTTTTTAAAATTTCACTTATCTTTAAGCCATCTCTCCCTAGTGTGTAAATCTTAATGCGAGGGTTATTTAATAAAGGGATTATTAAACCTATATCAGCACCTTTTAAGTCACCACCTAAGATTAGATGCAAAGTATCTTTTAAGTTTTTTAAGTAGCTAGTTAGGGCAGCATAGGTTGCGTGAGGATTAGTAGCTTTAGAGTCATCTATAAAAGTCACACCATTAAATACGTACTCTTCCATCTTGTGAGCGCCTATTTTAAAGTCATTAATATCGCGTGTTATAGGAAGCTTGGCAAGTTTGTAAGCACTTAGGGCTAAAGTTGCATCAAGAGAGAAAGGATAGCTAAAGTTTATAGCCTCTTCTAAGTGAAAGTGACTTTTAAGACTATCTTCATCTTCATATAAAAAGATTCTATCTTTATGATTACTCATGAAGGTTTTAACTATTAAATTATCTTTTAAAGCCTTAGGCACTATGCATCTAAACTCTAAACTTTTAGCATCTTCTCCCTTAGCTATCTTTTCTAAAAAGATACTCAGTGGACGCAGTTTATCATCTATGTAGTTAGTAAAGCTTCCATGCCAGCTTATATGATCTTGTTCTATAGGCAAAAGTAAGTAGATTTTAGGTAGGGCATCTTTTGTGTAGTGAAGTGTAAAAGAGCTAGTTTCTATAGCTAGCAAACTAGCTTTTTTAGCTAGGGCTTCACTTAGTGGTAGGCCTATGTTGCCACAAGCTAGGGCATGCTCATTTAAAAAAGCACACATCTGGGTGGTGGTAGTTTTGCCATTAGTCCCACTTATCCATATATCAAAGGGGAACTTATAGTTAGCGTAAAGATACTCATAATCACTAATGACGGCATGAGTAACTTTAAAAGGAGGTATACCAGGAGTTATGATGTTAATATCACTAGGACTAAGATTTAAGGCATTAAAATCTTTTAGAGTGGAATCTTTTAAAGTGTCATCAAAGATTCTATAAGCTATGTTTTTAGAATCTAAAAGCTTAGCAAGGGCCTTATTAGTTAGGCCATATCCTATTAGATTAATCATTATCTTATCTTTAAAGATAGTAAGGCTAGGATGTTACTTAGTATGGCAATTATCCAAAAGCGTACTATTATCTTATTCTCCGCCCAACCTTTAACTTCAAAGTGGTGATGCAAGGGCGCCATGAGAAAGATCCTTTTTTTTCTTAGCTTGAAGCTACCAACTTGTAAGATAACTGAGAGGGTTTCTATAACAAAGACAAAGCCTATGATGATAAGTAGTATCTCGCTATTAGCAATGATTGCACAGTAAGCTACAAAACCACCTATAGCCAAACTTCCACTATCTCCCATGAAGACTTGTGCAGGGTGACAGTTATACCAAAGGAAGCCAAAAAGAGAGCCAATTAAAGCTAGGCTTATAACCATAACTTCTCCAGCTCCATAAACCCTAGGCCAAAAAAGATATCTAGACCACTCATAATTACCAGCCACATAGACAAAAACACTTAAGCTTGCTAAAGCACAGATACTTGGCACTGTAGCTAGCCCATCTAGTCCATCAGTGATATTAACTGCATTAGTAGTGGCTAAAAAAACTAGCATCCAAAAGATTATAGCTATGTAAGGATAGCTAGCTACGTCAATCACAGGGTGTTTTAAAAAAGGAAGATAAAGGCTAGTATTAAGTCCAGAATAATACATCCCAAGGCTTAAAAGCAAAGCAATGATAGCCAGTAAGAAAAACTTTAGCTTAGCACTCATGCCAGCATTAGTCTTAGCAGCTATCTTTACGTAGTCATCTCTAGCGCCAACTAAGCAAAAAAGTAACAAGCAAAGCATACCAAGAATTGAGTAGTAGTTATCAAGTTTTAAAGTAAGTAAGCTAGCTATAAGAGTTGAGAAGACAAAGACAAGCCCACCCATAGTAGGAGTGTTTTTCTTTTGTTCATGGGCTTTTATGAAAGTAGATATAGGTTGGCTTGCTTTTTTATTTACAGCCCAGGCTATAAACTTTGGAAGCAAAAAGGCTGAGAGTAAAAAGCCTATGATAAAACTAACTCCTGCTCTAAATGTAATGTATTGAAATAGATTTATATCGAAGTATTCATAGAGATAATAAAGCATGGGCTACCTTAGGTCAATTAGTAAAACGCAGTATAACGAATTTTAAAATCTCTTGATTAGAACTTGCCTAAAAAGCTTATCTTAAAGAGTAGGGTGGCTTTTTAATTTTAAGTTTTATCAAATCTTTTATCGCTTTTATAAAGTTAGGTAAAAAATAAGTTTTTTGCCTACACATATAAAAAAGAACTAAAAAGCCTCTTTTAGGAAACTTTAAAAGGCTATTTTTTTTATATGTGTTCTTTGACTTTAGATACTTTCAAGTTTTAAAAAGCTTTTTAAAGGTGTCGCTATTGTTAATATTTAATATGAAGTTAGACTTAAGGTAATCTTAAGATATTAGGTAGTTTCTTATTCTAATAGTAAATCAAAGAGTCATCTCAAAAAATATATTATTAAAGGATGACAAATGGATTTAAGATTAGTAATAGCAGTACTAAATTTAGTAATTGCAATTTTAGAGATTTTAGCTCTATTGAATAACAGTTAATGCGTTACCTAAAAAATAGGTAACTTGAATTTTTTATTAAGTGCTGACACACTTAATAAAAAGCCACTCTTAAAGAGTGGCATACATAATTAACCAAAAGGATTAAAAATGATGAAAGATACTACTAAAATTACGCTAGCTTTGTCAAGTGTGAAAAAAATAAAAACAAGCCCTATCATCGATTATAACGCTTTTTTAACTAGTATTTTAGAGAATGATTACGGCCTTGATTACGATTTTGATTGTAATTTTTCAGCAGGTAGTTTTAACGTATAGGTAGATAGTGAGGAGGTGTGGAAGCCATTGTATTATTTTGATAGTGCTAGAGATTTTTTAGAATCTAAGCCAGTTAAAGTGGAAGTATGGCTAAGACTTTAAAAGCTTTAAAAAATAAGGATGCTAGTTTATTTGAAGATTTTTAAACATTTTTAGACTACTCTCTAACTAAAGTTTCTCCTCCTTCAACTATAGCCCAAAGCCCATATGGATCAGCTAGACAAAAAGCTAATAACATACTAGTAAAGCTCTTTGCTACCTTAGTAAATGGTGATCCTTTATTGCCCTTAAATCGTGTAGTAAACAATGCCTTAAAACATAAAAGAGACTTTCACTTACTAGATGCAGAAGGCCTGGTTAAAACAATCATTGAAGAACCTAGTTTTAAAACCTTGCCACGACATAATCAAAATGTTTTTATAAGTATGGCTAAGACTTTAAAAGCTTTAAAAAATAATGAGTTTTTTAAAGCTGGTTTTTTAAGCAAGCACTTTATTAGCCAAAAGCAAGACCTAAAAGAAACTCCTTCTAATCCTAATATCTCTAAAGCAGATGGTGATGACCCTATAAATCCTACAAACCCTAATACTACTAAAACAGATGGTGATGAGTTAAATACTAACTCTACCACTAAAGGGCAAGAAGATAACTTACCTCCTCCAAGAGATGATGACCCTACTAATCCTACTAATCCTAAAGCAGAAGGTGATGACCCTACAAACCCTAGCACCCCTAAAGCAGATGGTGATGAGCTAGATACTAACTCTACCACTAAAGGACAAGAAGATAGCTTGCCTCCTTTAAAAGAGTTTGGTACTAACTATGCTGAGTTTAAAGGAAAGCCAAAAGAAGGCTTACAAAAGCTTATAGATGAAAAAGAAGGCCAAGTTCAAGGACTTTGGCATAGAGAAGATATAGGAGATATAGACTTACCTTATGGGAAAGTTATAAATCCAGATAAGCATACTGGCTATGGACTAGCTCACATATTAGATAAGCATGAAGGAGAGTTTGCACGTTTTGGAGAAGGCGAAACTGGGGTAATAAATGGGCTTAACAAAGTTATAAAAGAAGGCATTGTTGTTGATGTAGATACTCAAAGAGGACTAAAGGATATATGGCTAAAAGATGGAGAAGACTACTTTAAAGTAAGGCTTAGAAAAAGCTTTGATAACAAAGAGACTAATCACTGGGTAGCAACTGCGTTTCATCACGTAAATGATAATGTTCCTGAAGTAGTAAGTGGTGCCAAACAAAGTTTTCATACTGGTGAAAGGCTTACTGGGTCTCAGAATCTTTCTCCAACCACTCCTAATAATAATGCCAAAGACAGCCCAACAAGTCAAGATATAAACACTAAGGAACAACCTAAAACCTTAGAAGATATAAAAGTTTATGATAAAGCACTAAGTGATATGAATAATGCCTTAGAGTTTAGTAAAGATGTGCTTATAGGTTATCTTAAAAGCTTAAAGTTTACACTTGAAGGAAAAGGAAGCCCAAGTGATTTAATACAAAGACTTGAAGGCTTGCCTAAGACCTTAGACTTACAAACCTTAGTTGCAAATAAAGATGCTATTAATGAAATATATCTTCAAGCCTTAAAAGTAAGCAGTGCTAAAAAAGATATACATAACTCCTTAAAAGCATTAGATTTAGAAACTAAAAATAACGCCATATTTAAAGATAACTTTGATAAATTAGAATTCATAAAAACACAAAGTGAACAAGGCTCTAAGCAAAGCTCTAAAGTTACAAGTGAAGATAAAAAAATAAATGAAGATAAAGACTTTAAAGAAGTCTCTAGTGTTAAGGGCTTAGATGTAGAAACAAGTAATGATCTTTTTGCCCCAAAACCTAAAAGTGAGCCTACAACTAAAGCTAATAGTCCTAAAGAAGTTACTTATCTATCAAGCCTTGAAAATGAAGTTAATATAGACACTAGCCCCATAAAAGATTTAAACCTACCTACTTTTAATAAAAAAGCTAATATAGAGTATGCTAAAGCTAGTAATAAAGATGAGTTTAATGAAAGTATATATAAGGTTCCAAGTCAAGAAGTCTTAGAGCTTAATAAGGCCTTAAATGGTGACTTCACTCCTAAAAACCCAAACTATCTAGCTTACTCCCTAATAGGTGAGTTAGAAAAGTTTATGAACTCTAACCTCCCTAATAAAAACCTAGCTAAGTTTATAGAAGATAGAACTCTTAAAGGTTATATATCTCCTAGTATGAAAGACTTACTTTTAAAGCATATTAAAGATAACTCTTTAGATATTAAAAGTCTAGCTAAAGACTTTGCAGTCTTAGAAGAAAACTACTTACTTAATAAAGCAATAAATAAGGCTTTAAACTTAGAAGAAAGCTTCCATAAAGCTAGTGATATAGGAACAAACTCTTTTAATGTTAATGGTAAAGATTATAAGGCTACTTTTAAACTTATAGAAAAAGATGACTTAAAACCTAACTTTACTAACTCTAAAACCCAGTATAGACTTGAAGATAATAAAGTAGCTAAAGCTAACCTAGCTAACTTTAATGCAAACACTCACCTTAATATCTCTAATCAAACCTTAGAAGATGGAGTGCCTTTATTAGATAAGCTAGGTAATATTATAAGTGGTAATCATAGAAGCCAAAAGCTTTTAGGTCTTACTCCTTTAGAGAAAAAAAGCTATGAAGAAGCCTTAGCTAAGTTTTTAGGAGATAAAAAAGACTTACTTAAAAACTACTCTAACCCTATTTTAATTAGAGTTTTAGATAGTGATGATAAAGGTGTTATAAAAGAGCTAAGCTTACTTTCTAATCTAGGTAGAACTAATTCTATATCTGATAAGATGCCCTTACTTACTAGTATCTTAGGAGATGACTTAAAAACCCTAGCTTCTAAGCATACTAATGCACTTGATACAGAGGACTTAAAAGAAAGTTTAAAGCTTAAGTTTTATGATATAAATAAAGATGATGTAGAACTAGCCTTACTTGATAGCACTAACCCTAGCTTTCCTATCTTTTTAAAAGATGTACTAAAAGCTGATGATGCAAGTTCACTAAGTGAGATTAAAAGTCTTAAAGAAGCTAGCTTAGAGCTTTTTAATCTTAAAAATACCCTAGAAGATAATAACCTTTTAAGACAAGGTGACTTAATAGACTTACTCCCTCAAGCCTTAAGAGTATCTTTACAAGATAAAAAGCCTATGAGCATAAAAGAAGCTAGTGAGTTTTTAGATAGCTTTATAAGTGGAAATGCCTTATATAAAGATAGTGATACAGACTTAGAGTTAGTTTTAATGAGTGAGATACTTAAAGGTCTTAAGAATAAAGATGCTAATGGTGGGAATACTTTTAAAGAGTTCATAAAAGACTATGAAAAAGAATATGTACAAGACTTAAAAAATATACTAGGTTTAGGCTCAGGAAGTAACCTTTTTAGTGAAGGAGACTTATTAAGACAAGCAAACTACTTACTTAAAGCTGATAATAAGGCTGCTAGCTTAAATGAAGGTATAAGTAATATAAAATTTATTAGTGATAGTATGAAAATCTTAAAAGGCTTAGAAAAAAAGGCAGCTAAGATAGATAATGAAAACCTAGCTAAGCTTACAAATCTAGTAGGGACAGATTTTAATAAACTAAGTAGCTCTAATTTAAGTGAGGCTTCTAGTCTACTAAGCAAGGCTAGTAATACTAGTCTAAAACAAAGTGATATAGAAGCTTTAAATATAAAAGCTAAGCTTAATGACTTAGTGCTTACTAAAACTAAAGACTTAGAAACTAGTAAAGATGGTATCTTAAAACAAAGCTTTGATCCTTTAGCTAAAAGTGATGATTTAGCCCTTATAAATAAAAGGCTAGAAGAGCTAGAAAATGAGTTAAAGACTAATGACAAAGGAGACTTACTTACTGACTTAGTAGAAAAAGCTAGACTTACTAGTCTTGTAAACTCTTTAAATGAAAGAAAAACTAGTCTCTTAGATAAAAAAGGCTTACAAACTAAGATTAACATACCTAATATACTAGAAGTTTATAAGCTTAACCCTAATCTTATAAAAGATACTTTAGAAGGTAAAGATACCTATGAAGCCTTAAAGCTTATAGAAAAAGGAAGTAATCCTTTAGAAGTAGAGAGTTTAGTTAGGAAGGAAGTAAATAACTTAGATGAAGATATAGCTAATACTATAGATGATAAAGACCTTTATGATACAAAGGGGTTATTTAGCTTAGGTGATGAAGTTGATGATGTTAGTTTAAAAGGCAACCTAGAGCCAACAAAAAAGGCTTTGCAAAATGAAAATGAGTTAAAGGGGTCACTTGATAAGGGAAGTAATATCCCTAAAAAAACTACCTTAGAAAAAGACTTAACACAAGAAGAGATACTAGACAACTTAGCTAAGTGGGATTTAGAAACCTCTAATAATAAGCTAATAGTTTCTCATGTAAGTCAAAAAGAACTAGATGTGATAAATCAAGCAAGACAAAAAGAGGGATTAGAGCCTCTAGTCTTTAAAGGAAACTATGCTCCTGCTAGAGAGGTAAGTGCAGAAAATATTAGGCACATACTAAACAAGCATGGTGATCAATCTATAGAAGCAAGAAGAGGGCAAGTAGCTGTTACTTTAAAAGATATAGCAGGTTATCAAGATATTATAAAAAATCCAACAGAGATATTGATGAGTGGGAATAGGATAATTTATGCAAAACAGATTAATGGGCACTATATAGTTATAGAAGAAGTTTTAACTGGACAAAATAAAATAAATCTAGTAACTATGTGGAAAGGGAAAGGCAAGGTGAATAAGCAAGTGCTACTATCCCACAACCGACGTCCAAAACGACATTAGACCGAACTCTAATCGTCGTATGCCTAGTAACACTTACAAGCTAATTAGCCTAGGAAGATTATAACAAAACTTTTTTTAATAGCAACAACTAGTTGCATCTAAGTTTTTAGTACAAACTGCACATCTTTTTGAACCAATAAGTCTGAGATATTAATACATTCTACGCCTAGCTCTTTTGCAATGTTTGGGATTTTCACTTTTGTTGTATTAGGGCTTAATTCTTTTTCATGAGTTACTATAGTATATCTATCTTGTAAAGCAAGTGCTACTAAGAAAAAATCTGCCCCACTTTCAAAAGCATCTTTACTAGCTTGTTGATAAAAGTCTTTATTTATTGCATTAGCTACTTTAGTTATAGCTTCTTTATCTATAGTGTTTTTATCTATGAAAAATGCTTTATCTAAGCTCGCTATAAACCTTGAAAGCTCGTTTGTCTTTTTATCTTTGCCTACTTTATCAATACTTTTTATCTCTTCTTTTACTTTGTCTAGCGACCTTATACTCTTATCATTAGAAGCAACATCTTTTATCCACTCCCAAAAGCCAAGGCATATATCAAATCTATAATATCTATAAGCAGATTCTATAAAAATATTTGTATCTATTAAATATTTCATTTATATAGCCCTAAAAGAGTGCTTATGCTTTTTACATTTAATAAATTTAAGGCATTTTTATAAGTTTCTTTATCGTTTAACGTATCACTAATTACACACTGAACAAAGTTTTTACTATTAGCTGCCCTATAACTAAAAATAGAATTCCCGCCACTTGTTTTATTACTAGTTTTAAACTTCTCTTTATTTATAAAGCCCCTGTAGCTTTCATAGCTTATGAGATTATTTAACATAGCCTTTGTAGCTATAGCTTGTCTACTTGCAAGGCTAAAGTTTCTTTCTAATAAAGATACATTCTCATACAAGTTTCTTGTCTTTTGCCAAGCCTGCTTAAAAGACTTTGAAGGCATAAGTATATTGCCAGCTATATTGTTGCATTTATATTCTATATCTTGTGAAAACTCATATGAACTTACACCACTTTGTTTTAACAATATATGAGCTAGCTCATGAAGTAAGGTAAAAATCTTTGCTTTATCGCTATCTTTAGTATTTATAAAGATTAAAGGAGCATACTCATCATATATAGCATAACCTCTACACTCTTCTACACTTATAACCTTATGTGAATTATTTCTTGAAACACCAGTTACTTGCACTATAAAATTCTTAGCTTGTAAGCAATCTATAAAGTCTTTAATGGTTTTATTATTATCAAAGTCAATTAACTCTTTGATAGTGTCTTCTATATCGCTAGTGTCCTTAGCATTTTCTATTGTAGTGGTATTTTTAATAGTTTTATCACAACCATTTTTTATTAGATACTCTCTAAACCAAGATTGTTTATTGAAGCTAGAATCTATACTATCTCTCAAGGCCTTAGAAAAGGGCTTAGCATTACCTCTAAAGTCTGCTATAGGTGGTTTTATTTCAGGGAGACTATCTAAGAAAAAATAAGAAAAAGGTACATCTATTTTTTTAGATAAATCAAATAACTTTGATACTGTTATTTCTAAAGTGTCTATCCTTCCTTCTAAAAAATCTAAAAATAAGGATGCCTTTTTACCAAACACTTTATTAATAATCTCTTTTTCAATATTCATGGAGTTTATAACTAAAGCATTTTTACTAGTTAAAAGCATTTTATTAACTCCTTATCTTTTAATTTATATCATTTTATTAAAGCTGCATACATTTGTCAATTAGGAAGTTTTTTTATGCTTTTTTTACAAAAAGTAAATGAAATATTAATAAAAAAGATACTTTTTTTATTAAAAACTTTGCCATATTAAGAAAAAATATATAAAGTTTTTACTACCCCCTTCAAGGCGAGAGCTTTGAAGCCCCCATTTAACCGTGGGTTCCTCATTAACAACTAATAAGCTAGAGCGTGAAAGCTATAACTTAGCAAATCTTAAAAGTATCTCTTTTTCACTAACTATACCTTTAACATTCTTTATATCCTCATAGGGGATAATATTGCCAAAGCCTTCGCCTTGTTCAAACGCCTTGTACCAAGCTCCTCCTTCAATGTGTGACCTTCTAACTAACTGCCAAACTTCATAGTCATATAGCTCTTTTATAGTGGTGTTTATAGTCTTTTTCGTAAAGAGAAAATAAGGATTCTTTGTGTATGTTCTCAAATGCTCCACCAAGTTCAAAGAGTATGTCTGCAAATTGCTTATCTAAAAGATCATCGTGTGTATTTTTTTCAATAAAGTGCTTATAAAAATCACTCTGCATAACTAGTCTTTAAAACTATTAGCTTCTTGTTCTATATACTCTTTTGGGATTAGCCTGCCTACACCAACACCCTTATCAAATACCTTATCCCAAGCCCCGCCAACTTTATGAGTATATTTTACTAAGTCCCACGGGGCTTGATTAGCACAGTATCTTACAAATCCAAGAAAGCGCTCTAATAAATCACTTTTATCTTTAAACTCTAAAGTATCGTTAAAGTTTATAGCACCATCTTCAGGAATCAGAAACTTATCGCCTGCATAAAAAGCATATTGCTTATAAACACTAGGTATAACTGGACCAAACTTCCAAGCGTAAAAGTTTTCATCATCTATCAAAAAATTGCCAGTATTTATAATATAAAAGTTATTGCTTAGATATAGGATTTTCTGTAATGAAAGATTGCTTATAGGATATCCACTTTCTAGGCAGTGATTAATTATACCTTTTGCTAAGTCTAGTGCTTTCATGGCTGTTTCCTTTATGAAATGAACTTAAACTTAATAAGTTTAGTTGTTTATCCTTATTTAATTAGCATAATTGTCTTTTTATATTATACAACCTTGCTTTATTAGTCTCAATATGATACTAAATTAAAGATAAGAGTAGAGAAACTAGAAATCTTGTGGAATTTTTATCCTCTAAGTAGCTTCACGCAGGCATCTAATAAATCATCCTATACACAGCTTCATATCTATTATATGCAAAACTATAAGATACATCAAAATACTCTTGTAAGTTTTGAGGACTATAACCTATCATTATAAGCTTTCTTACTTCATCATAAGGCATAAGCAATTCTGAAGCAAATGCATTAGCTTCTTTTTCTTCTTTTATATCTATATCATCAACTTGTTGGGCAAGCTCTAAGTTTATCCTTGGTCTTTGTTTATCATGAGAGTGTAAAACCCAATGTCCTATCTCATGGGCGATAGAAAAAAACTTTCTTGTCATAGGTAATGTATCTTTTCTAATAAAGATAGTTTTTTCTTTAGGAGAAAGCATGGCTTCATATTCTATTTTATCGCTATACTTTGCATCTAAACCTAGAAAGTTTAAAATAGCAGCAAGGTTTACAGGATAGCTATTTATCTTTGCTTTTTGTAATAATATATCTGCTTGCTCTTTAGCTTTTTTGTAATCTACAAACATGGTTTTGTATTCCTCTTATAACAACATTTGCTTATTTTATCAAAATGCACTAGATGGCAGAATATATAAAACTTTCTAAGTTGTGATTTTTAATCTCTTTAGCAAATCTTAAAAGTATCTCTTTTTCACTAACTATACCTTTAAGATAAGCTATCTTAAATATATCTTTTTGTAAGGGTGAACAAATAGGCTTAGGCTTAGCAAAAAACTCTATTTCTTTAATACGTGGAAGCTGCACAAGCTCATCACTTTGTTGTTTTAAAGAAAAAAAGTGCTGCCAAGTTATAACTTTTCTTTTTGCTAAAAAACAAAATATAGCTAATGTGCTTATATGATACTTGTTTGAAAGACTTTGAAGTTTTTCATTATAAAAGTTAAGCTCACTAGCTTTTAAACTAAGTATCTCTTCTATTCCTTTCCCCGCTAAAAGATAAAAAGCAAACTCATTACACCAACTCTCTTCTTTACTTAAAGTTTCAAATATATCATCATCTATATGCTCATTATGTAATATATAGTGTCCTAACTCATGCGCAAGAGTGAAAAGCTCTCTTTTAAAACCTTTTTGTCTATTTAAAAATATAAAGTTTGGCTTTATAAAAAAAGCATCTATCTTGCTTTTATCTTTTTTATTTGGTGGTTGTAAGATTTCAAAAACTAATATATTTAATGCTGCTAGCTTTGCTATAAAGTTTTTTAAAAATCTTTTATCATCCTTTGTATCTTTAGGCAGCACTAAAGGAGATATAAGAGAAGCTATCTCACTAGGTTTACTTTTAAGGTTTGCTTTTATATCTAGCTTTCTTTCTAGTTTGAAGTTAGTAAGCTTTAGTATGCTTTGTATATAGTTGCTATCATCTTGCTTATTTAAGATTAGCTGCTTATCACTTATGGTAAGGTTTTTATTTTTTACTCTAAAGAGTATGTTTTCTTTTTTAGATAGATTAGTTGGCTCAGTATAAAAGTTTAAGCCCTTTTTAAAAATCTTATCTATCTTTTTTAGAGTGCTAAGTTTTAAAGTATCTTGTTGCAAGAGGCTTTGTGTTGGCATATCTATAAGATTAGCTAGCTCTCTTAGATTTAAGTTAAATAAATCTAATAAATACTCTATTCTTTTAGGGTTAATCTCTACAGTTTTTACCATTTTTTACCTCCTTTCCTTAGCTTAAAGATAGATGGATTTATTATAAGGGATTAAGATATATTAGGCAAGGATTTAATAGGTGTAAAGATAATATTAATAAATAATAATGCGATAGGTGAAGTAAAGCTTCAAGTTATGTTAGAAAATGGCACACTTTGGCTAAATCTAAATCAAATAGCAGAGCTTTTTAAAAAGAGCAAATCAACCATAAGCGAGCACATTAAAAACATATTAGATGAAGGCGAGCTAAGTTTAGATTCAGTTGTTCGGAATTTCCGAACAACTGCCAGTGATACATATATCCCTAAATATATGTAACCTATGAGACTTAAGTAAGCTATCTATCACATTTGTTGTTTCAGGAAGCTCATCTAAGAAAAAATAAGAAAAAGGCACATCTATCCTTTTAGATAAATCAAGTAACTTTGATACTGTTACTTCGAAAGTGTCT
>NZ_MLAR01000018.1 GCF_002272925.1 Helicobacter sp. 13S00401-1
TAATTACTAGTGATTGAGAAAATTCTAGTTGTTTTTTTTTTTTTTGTATTAAAGGAAACTTAAAGTGAAAATTTTTGAAGAGAAAATTTATTAAATCAAACTAAAAATGAAATAATTATTTACTTTTCTCTCTTTTTCTTAGAATCTATACAAAACTGATAACACTTTTTAATGCTTAAATAAGGGGATAAGAAAAGATGATCTTGACTTTTAAGAAAGGATATTTACTAAAGTTATAAAACTTCTTTTTACTAGTTTTTAGATGATGCTTTTTTAAGTTTTACAGGGCAGGGCAAGTGGGTTTGTGAGTTATAGTTTATGGCTTATTACTTATTTCGTCATAGTTTTATAGAATCTAGATTCTATATTACTTGTTTAGATTGCCATGTTGCTTAATTAAAATGAGGTAGTGCGTGATTAGATAGTAAGTTTAGTGTGTATCTTTAATGATAAAGATACCCTAAAAAGTGTCACTGTTTGTTAAAAAACTAGCAGTGACAAAGACGTAAGATTTAAAAAGCTTATAAAAATCTTTACTAAAAAAAACTAAAGCATATGCCCTAGTTTTTTCTTTTTATCTTGGAGATACTTTTCATTATACTCATTAGGCTTGATGATGATGCTTTCTCTATGTACCTTAGCGTACTTACTCATCTCATCTACTTTCCTTGGATTATTAGTTAAAAGCTTTATCTCTTCAATATTAAAGTGTTTGAATATCTCTCCAACTATACTGTACTCTCTAGCGTCTTTTGCAAACCCTAAAGCCTCATTAGCCTCTACTGTGTCATAACCCTTATCTTGCAAGCAGTAAGCATTGATCTTATTAAAAAGTCCTATGCCCCTTCCTTCTTGTCTTAGATAGATAAGCATACCACCGGCGTCTTTTATCTGCCCCATAGCAAGGGCTAGCTCTGGTCCACAGTCACATTTCATAGAGCCAAAAACATCACCAGTTAAACACTCAGAGTGCACTCTGACTAAAGGAATCTTAGGAAGAGGATCTGTAAAAACTACAAGATGTTCTAAGATTTTATCATCAAGATACTCTTTAAAAGCTACAGTGGTAAACTTACCAAACCTAGTGGGTAATCTAGCAGCATTTGAAACTTCAAACTTCATTTTCTTAACCTCCATAAACGGTAATTCAGCTGATAAGTTTAGCTAAAGTAGATAACAAAGACTAAGATAATAATCAAATTGATTTTTAAAACTATTTAATACAGGGAAAAAATCTTTATCAACTAACTAGTCTTTTAAAGAATCCTTACTAAGATTCTAAGTAAGCAGGAGTTGTGAATGCAGTCTTTAGGCAAACTTACCTCTTCTTGAACTTTTTCTTTTTACTTCTTGTATGGCGGTATTAAGTTTGTTTAGTATGAAGTGGTTTCTTGTGTTGAAGTACAAAAGGAGTTCAGATAGTTGTTCATTAGTTAGTAACTCAAGGGCGTTTCTAACGTTTTCGTTAAAGACTTCTTCGCTTAAGTTAGCAGTGTCTTCAAAGATCTCTATATATTTTTTATAGTTTTTTCTTTGTTTTTCTGTAAGCCTGTTTTGTTCAACTATGGTGTTTTTAATGTCTACTAATTGTTTTATATTCATATCAAAAAGCTGGGCTTTGCTATAGATCTTACTAATTTGTAAGATTTTGTTTATAACTTCTTTTTTCTCTTTGGTGTTATCATAGTAGGGCTTATACTCTTCTTCCATCTCATTAGGCAAGTAGTGTTGCATGATATCAAGTTTCATGGTAGTAAGCTGTTTTACGTACTCTAGAGTTCTTTTTGAAGATAGTTTATGATACGCACTTTCTAATGCCATCACATCATCCCTTATACCTTCATAGTGGTGCATTAAGGTTTCTTCTTCTTCTTTTGGAAGGTCTTTTAACTCTAAGTTTATAGAATCTAAAAGTTCATCTTGAAGCATGGCGTGCATGAGGGATATTATCCTAATAATTTGCTTGCTTGTGATGGGTAAATTTACTTCATGGATAAAGGAAGCTAGATCACTTGGTGAGTAAAACTTAAGATGTTTATAAATTATCCCATATAAATCAGATACAGTTTTTACACTAGCTAAGTCACTTTGCAAGGTTTTATGCTCTAAGAAGATATTTGAAGTTTGTAAAATATCATCATCTTTTAGCAAGTTAAAGTAATAGTCAATATTTTCTTTTACTAGCTCTTCATAGTCTTTAACTATCTCTTCGCTATCTAGTGCATCGCTACTTTTACCATGGGCTTTTAGATACTCTCTCATAGAAGCATCATCTGGCAAGGCAGGCTTTATTTCATTTTCTAGTTCTTCATCAACTAAGCCATTAAAATCTTTCATCACTACATCTCTTTAAAAGCTTTATATAGTTTTAGCATTTCGATGTGGGCTTTTAGGTCATGTACCCTTAAGATATTAGCCCCATTTTGCAAGGCGTAAAAGTGGGCTAGTGCTGTTGCCAGTCCTCTATCTTCTAACTTGCTTTCAGTTACTTCTCCTAAAAAGCGCTTATAACTAGCACCTATTAAAAGCTCTTTGCCAAAGTGTTTAAAGTGCCTAAGATTCCTTAAAAGCTCTAAGTTTTCTTCTGTATCTTTAGCAAAGCCTATACCTACATCTAAGATAACATTTTTGCATCTATGTCTTTCTAAAAGCTCTAGCTTAGTTGCAAAAAATAAATCTAGTTCTAAGAAAAGATTCTCATAGCTTGTAAGAGAGTTCATAGTTTCTGGAGTGCCACGTGTATGCATCAAGATATAGTTGCAATCTTTTACAAGTGGAAGCATGTCTTCTTTCAAAAGCCCACTTACGTCATTTACTATCTCAAAACCATGCTTTAATGCTTCTTTTGCAGTGCTCGCATTATAGGTGTCTATGCTAAAAGTTACAGATTCATTTTTTAGTGTTTTTACTACTTTAAAAATCTCTTTTAAGCGAGATATTTCAGTTTCTGCGTCTATAATCTTTGCATTAGGCCTACTTGAAGCAGCACCTATATCTATGATATCAGCACCAAGCTCTATATCTTTATATATAGCCTCAATGGCACTTTTAGAATCTGCATGACTTACATAAAAGCTATCTGAAGTTACATTAACTATGCTCATTAGCCTAATGCCTTCACTTTTATAAGACTTTAAAAACTCTTTTAAGGTATCAGCTACTCTTTTAAGTCCAAAAGGCTGGCGATTTAGCGCTTTTATCAAAAGCTTTAGTTGTTTTGGGGTTCCAAGAAGTAAGCAGTCATAGTGCGTTTTAGCGCTAGTTATAGCATCTTTTGGAGTAGCAAGCTCAGCCCCTAGACTTAAGGCGTTTTGTTTTATGATATGCATAGCTGGAGTTTTAAGCTTTTCTATCTTAAAGCCTAAAATATCAGTCTTATCATCCATGATGTGAAGTCCACTTAGATCAGGCCCAAGCTCTACTAACTCATGATGTAAGTTCTCTACCATTTTTATATACATAAATCCTCCATATCTAGTGCTTGCATAAGTTTAAAAGAAGCGCACTTAGTGCAAGATGAGTGCTAAGCTTTGCATTTAGCGCATGACTTGCGTTTCTAAAAAGCTCTAAGTCTTTACTATCAAGTCTTTTTTGTGCACAGATAGTAAAAAGTAAGTCAGTTAGCATCTCTTTGCTAGCCCTTGTGCTTTGTGGAGTAGATTCTATCTCTTTTATTAAGGTATATATTTTTTTAATATTTATAGTTTTTAGATCTAGGGGTAGAGTGTTTATCTCTCTTTTTTGTCTTAGATCTAGTACTTGCATCCTTGAGCGTACCGTGTTTAAAAGTGCGCTTCTTGAAGTAGTAAAGATTAAAAAGATGACATTAGCTGGAGGCTCTTCTAAAATCTTAAGTAGGGCATTTTGTGCATAAATATTAAAGCTATAAGCAAAGATGGCAATGTATTTTGTTTGACTTGTAGCTATGTAGGCTTCTTCTATGATGGCGTGAGCATCATCTATCTTTAGTTCTTCTATGATGGATGTGCTATCTTGATTTGACTTTTTTTGTTCGTATATGCTTAAAAACTCAGGGTCTATGCTTGCACGCAAGTCTTGTTTTTGTTCTTCTAAGTCTTGGGCTAAGACTATGGTTGAAAAGCTATATTTGTTAGTCATTTAGGTGATAGTTAGAATAGATCGCACCAAAGAGTGCTTGCTGAAAAAGATCAAACATTTGTAAGAGTTTAAAGTCTAAAAACTCATCTTTAGAATCTAGTGTAAAAGCAAACTCATACTCAGCATCTAACATCCAAAAGAGACCATTTTCTTTATTTAAAGCAAGGTTTGCATTAGGATTGCTAGCTTTTCCTATGTACCAAAAAGCATAGTTTGTATAGCTCATATCTAAAAGATCATATAAGTCATCATTGTCTTTTTTACCCATAGCATCCCTAGCGCTAATTAGATTAGTAAGAGAGCTTTCAAGTCCGTATATGGGGATAAAAGGCCTATCGTTACTAGCGTTATTAATCTTGCTTAATATGTAGTTTCTAAACCACTTTAAACTATCATCAGTGCAAAGTAAGAGTGTACCAGCATTTACAATATGCTTTATGCTTCTTTGCACTCCTTGAGTAAAACGTATCCTATCAACTTCTAGCCAGCCAGACTGCATGCCTATAGCTTGGACTTGGTTTCTGATAGCATTTAAAATCCAGTCATTAATGCTGCCCATTTCTAGCTACTTATCTAACTCGTATATACTGTGTAAGATTCTAACGCTTAGTTCTGCGTACTTTATATCTACTAGCATAGAGATTTTTATCTCGCTAGTACTTATCATCATGATATTAATGTTCTCATCAGCTAGAGCTTTAAAGGCTTTAGCTGCAACACCAGAGTGACTTTTCATACCAACACCTACTATAGATACTATAGCTACATCAGTATCAAACTCTAAGGTAGCATCTTTATAGCTAGCAAGACATAGTTTAGCCTTTTCTAACTCGTCTTTTGGGACGGTAAAGTCAAGGTTAGTTTTACCATCTCTGCCTACCGTTTGGACTATCATGTCTACATTTATGGAAGCATCAGCTAGAGTATTAAAAAGATGACTTGCAATACCTGGTTTATCACTTACACCATACAGACTAACTCTTGCTTGGTTTTTGTTTAATGCTATACCACTTACTATTGGCTTTTCCATAATGTTATCTTCTCCTGTTATTAGTGTGCCTATATCTTCACTAAAGCTTGACTTTGCATAAAGCTTTACATTCCACTTTTTGGCTAGCTCAACTGAGCGATTTAAAAGGACCTTTGCCCCCATGCTAGCAAGCTCAAGCATTTCATCATAGCTTATCTTTTCTATCTTTTTAGCTTTAGATTCTATGCGTGGGTCTGTAGTGTAAACTCCATCAACATCTGAGTATATCTCGCATACATCAGCCCCAAGTGCCCCAGCAATGGCTACTGCACTTAGATCACTTCCACCTCTTCCTAAAGTAGTTACTTCGCCATTTTCATCTACTCCTTGAAATCCTGCAGCTACTACTATGTAACCCTCACTTAAAAGCTTTCTCATATAAGTTGTGTCTATATACTTAATGCGTGCTTTTGTGTGAACGCTATCTGTTTTGATACCAGCCTTTCTACCACTTAAGCTTTTGGCTTTTAACCCCATGTTATTTAGCGCTATGCTTAAAAGGGCAGCAGTGATTCTTTCCCCACTGCTTAGTGCCATATCCATCTCTCTTTCATCAGGGAGCATAGTAAACTGGTGACCATAATCTAAGATTTGATCTGTAACTCCACTCATAGCAGAGACTACTACTACTAAGGAGTTGCCTTTTTGTGCGCACTTTGCTACTTTATTTGCGACGTTTTGGATTCTATCGCAGTCCATAACGCTAGTGCCACCGTATTTTTGAACTACAAGCATTTAGATATATCCTCCTTTTTTAAAATAAGTCAAAACTTGTTTGTAAGCGTGTTTTTTAAAGTGATTAATCCTAGTCATCATAGTTGGGAAGTCAACAAACTCATAGTTACAAAACTCTGGTTCAGGAGTATTAATATTAATAAAGTTATCTTTTAACCTTACTAAAAAATACTTTTGTATTTGCCCATCAAAAGGATAACCTTTGTCTGTTACCATTTTTCTTGCTATGTCTTTTGGGAAGTCATATTGTACCCATTCTGGATGCTCGGCTATCACTTCTATATTGTTAGTGCCTATCTCTTCTTTCAACTCTCTAAAAAGTGCTTCTTTTGGACTTTCACCTTTGTCTATGCCACCTTGAGGGAACTGCCATATACCCTTTAAGTCGCATCTTTCAGCCAGGAAGAATTCACAGATTCTAGGATAGTTGCAAGATAGTATGATGGCTGCCACATTTGGTCTGTATATTTTTTCTTCCATGACACTACCTTGTAAATTTAAGATTTAAAATAATATCATTTTAGTATAATGACTTTTTTAAGAAATAGCTTTTATGCACATCTTGGTCAAAGAGGTATAAAAAGTATGAAATGTATTGGAATTTAATAGAGTGAAGACAAATTATAAAGCACTTTTGTGTGCAAGCATGTTATTTTTAAGCACAACTGTGGGATTTGCTACAGACTTTGGTCAAGGTGCGCAGGCTGATGGTGATGGTCTTTTTATAGATAGCACAGGGCAAGATTCTTATCCAGATATACATCGCTTTAACCCGCAAACTATTAATCAATATAACGCCTCATTGCTTAACTCTTTGAGTGTTAAGTCTGAGTTTTTAGCCTCACTAAAATCCAATGACAACCTTATAAACATAGACACAAGAAAGTGGGTTTATCTCCTTAGTCAGTATGAAAACGGAAAACATATAGTCTCTACGTTAAGAAAGATGCTTAGTGATGCTAACGTCCCTCAAGAGTTTTTGTTTTTAGCCATGGCAGAAAGTGAGTTTAAATCTAAAGCTTATAGCTCTAAAAAGGCCGCTGGGATCTGGCAGTTAATGCCAAGTACTGCAAGGGAGCTAGGACTAGTTATAAACTCTCAAGTAGATGAAAGAAGAGACCCTATAAAAAGCACAGAAGCTGCTATTAAATACTTAAAGTCTTTGTATAAAGCTACTGGAAAGTGGTATCTGGCAGCTATAGCTTATAACTGTGGGCTTGGGCGTTTGCAAAAAGGCATAAAAGCTGCTGGGACAGATGACTTAGAAGTACTTTTAGACAAACATCATCAATATATCCCAAAAGAAACTAGAAACTATATAAGAAAGATTCTAGCTATGTCTTTAGCCTTCAATGATGTTAATAATCTAAATCAGGAAAATAAAACTTATCTTTTAAACATGGGAGCTAATGACAGTATAGTAACAGTACATGTTTCTCCTGGTACTAGCCTAGCAAAGATAGCTAGGTCTGCTGATATGTCTTTAAGCACACTTAAAAAGTATAACTCCCACTTTAAAGAAAACTACGTCCCACTAGGTAGGATAAGATATAGCGTATATCTACCTTATGAGAAGTTAAGCTACTTTAAACAAAACTTTAAAGATAGTAATAAAAACTCAGTCTTTTTAGTCCACGCTGTAAGGCAAGGAGACACTCTTAGTTCCATAGCTAAAAAGTATCACATAACAGTTAGTCAGATAAAAGATGCAAACGCACTTAAAACATCTTTTTTAAGCATAAACCAAAAACTAATCCTCCCTATAGATAAATATAAGTACGCAAAGCTAGCTTCAAGCCAAAAAGATATAAAGCCTAGAACAAACCCTAAGGCTCAAGGCTACTATGTCCACACAGTAAAAGAGGGTGATACTTTAAGCTCTATCTCTAAAAAGTATAATATCTCCATAAAAGAGATAAAAGACGCTAACTCTCTTAATAGTTCCTTTTTGAGTATCAATCAAAAACTAATCCTTCCAGTAGTGAAATCCAAATATGAAAAATTAGCTTTAGACAACAAGGCTTATAGACGAGGATTTTAAGCTATGCGCTTAAGATTGAGCCATTTTAAGAGCTTAGTTTTTGCATTGTTTGTGGGAGTATTTTTTATAGCCTGTGCTAGTGAGAGTAGGTATGCGGGTGGTATAGGTAGTTTTAAAAGCTATGAAGGCTTACAAGACTACAACTCTAAAGGACCTACTAAAAACTCTATAGCTAGAAGCTATAACTCTGCAAATGAAGGCTTTGTAGCTTCTTTAGTTGAACCAGATGCCTATTCACTAAGTAGAGGAGGAGCTGGTGCTTATATGCTAACTCCAGGGAGTAATGATACTCCTTATGAAAGTAGTGGTGGTTTTGGAAGTAGTGATGAAGATTCTTTATATGGTGGGATGAGGGATAGTGCTGCTATACAAAGGGCTACTATGAGACCTTATACTATAGCTGGAAAGACTTACTACCCAACACAGACTAGTATTGGCGATACCTATGATGGTATAGCTAGTTGGTATGGACCAACTTTTCATGAAAAAGCTACATCTAATGGTGAAACTTATAACATGTATGCACATACAGCAGCCTCTAAGACACTGCCTATGAATACAGTAGTAAAAGTTTTTAATAAAGATAATGGCAAAGTTACAGTAGTTAGGATAAATGATAGAGGCCCTTTTGTGGATGGTAGAATCATAGATCTTTCAAACGCAGCAGCTAGGGACATAGACATGGTTGATAAAGGCACTGCTAATGTTAGATTAGAAGTTATAGGTTTTGGTGGTATGGTGGCTAAGCAAAAAGAAAATGCACTTACTCCAACCCAGCAAGGGCGTTTAGATTCATCCATAAAAGTTGGTGGGCTTCAAAACTCAGCTTTACCTTTAGAGTATGCAGTGCAAGTTGGAACTTTTAAAAAATCTGAGGGCGCTAAGTTTTTAAAACAGTCTTTAGAAAGTAAGGTTAAAAACTATAAAGTTGAAATCTCTAGCATAGATGATAAGTATAGAGTTTTAGTAAAAGGTTTTAAGTCTGAAGGAGAAGCACAAGACTTTATGCACTCTTATTCAATTAAAGGTGTAATAATCGCAGAGTAAGTTTATGACATAAAGGGCAGTATATGACTAGCATTTCTAGAATCACAAAAGAAACAAACATAGAGCTAAGTTTGGAAGTCTATGGCAAGGGGCAAAGTAGTATAAAAAGTGATGTGGGATTTTTAGATCATATGCTAGAAGCCCTAAGCAAGCACTCTTTGATGGATTTAAGCTTAAAGTGTAAGGGTGATATACATATAGATTATCATCACAGTGTTGAAGATATAGGTATAGTTTTAGGCAAAGCACTTCATGATGAGCTTTTCCCAGTTGGCAGGATAGAAAGATATGGAAACGCTAGTGTTGTTATGGATGAAGCTTGTATGGAGTGTGACTTAGATGTTAGTAATAGGCCTTTTTTACTCTTTGATGTAAGCAAGGCAGAAAATGGTTTTTTTGGAAAAGTAGGAAGCTTTGATGTTGAGTTAGTAGAAGAGTTTTTTAGAGCTGTTGTTATAAACTCTGGCCTTAGTTGTCATCTAGTCTTAAAACGAGGAAAAAATTTACATCACATTATAGAAGCAGCATTTAAAGCTTTTGGTGTTGCATTAAGACGGGCAGTTAGTATTAATGAAAGAGTGCTTATGCCAAGCACTAAAGGATGTTTGTAGGAGAAAATATGATCACTGCTAAAGAAAAACAACTAAAAAAAGATCTAATCATAAAAAAAGCTCACATAGAACTTATAGTCCTAGATATAGATGGGACTTTAACTGATGGTAAAGTCTATTATCTTGAAGGCACCAAACAAGATTCCATGAAGTGCTTTGATGTAAAAGATGGACTAGGTATAGTTAAGTGGCTAAAGATAGCAAAAAAAGAGCTTGCCTTAATAAGTGGAAGAAAGTCTAAGTCTAGTGAGTTTAGAGCTAGTGAGCTTGGTATAAAGTATGTTTACACTGGGATACAAGATAAGGCTAAGTGCTTAGAAACCCTTATATCTAAGCTTAAACTTATCCCACAAAATGTTGCTGTTATGGGTGATGATGAAAATGACTTAAATATGTTTAAGATGGCTGGGCTAAGTTATGCGCCAAAAGATGCCTATAAGAGTGTGGTAAAAGCAGCTGATGTAGTTGTTAGTAAAAAAGGTGGGGAAGGGGCTGTAAGAGAGATGATAGAAGACTTACTAAAAGTTAGAAATAGTTTTAATTACACTAAGGATTCCATATAAAAAAAGCAGCATTTTTAAACTATGAACAACTATAGAAAGAAAAAACGCATAGTTCAAAGGCGTAAAGAGGGTAAAAGCACTCTTTATGGAATCTTATCTAGGGTGAATGTAATAGTAGTTTTTTTTGTAGTTTTGCTAGTTATAACATTTACTTCTTTTTGGACTTTTAGACCAAGTAAGATGCCTAGTTATAAAAAAGATAAAAACCAAGCACTTATGGAAGTGCAAAACTTTAACCTAAAAGAAGCAGATACTACTCAAGTTAGTATGGATATAACAGGTAAAAAGGCCATGCAGTATAAAGATAGAGATGAATTTATAGGATTTGATGCTAGGCGTAAGACTATAGATGATGCAAAAAAACAAACTGGCATGGAGATAATTAGTGGGCCAAGTGCGACTTTAAAAAATGATACTTACTATTTTAATGATGGAGTAAACTATACTAAGCTAGATGCACTCAATCAAAAGGATATGACTTTTTATAGCCAAAAAGGAACTTATAATACTAAAAAAGAGATCTTTGATGGAAAGGGTAACTTTACTTTAGAATCTAATCTTAATAATGCAAAAGGCATAGATATCACTTATAATAAAAAAACTAATACAATAAAAGCTAAAGATATAACCGCTTTTATAAGTCAAACTAATAATAAAAGTGGGGATAAATGAGAGTATTTTTAACTGTACTTATAGGTCTTGCTTTGCTTCAAGGAGCTTATGGTGTTAGCGCTTCAAAAACTAGTGATGCTAAGGCTAGTACTTCAAAAACTAGCAGTAAAAAGAGTAATGCTAAAAAGCCAGAAGATAAGATAGAAGTTACAGCTAAAACTTTTACTAGCATTAATAACGTGACTGTAGTTAAAGGTGATGTCTTCATCAAAAAAGGCAAAGATACTTTAAATGCTGACTTAGTTAAGATTTACACAGATTCTAAAAGGCGACCACTTAGATATGAAGCCTTTGGGAACGTCAAGTTTCACACTTTTACAGAAGATGGTAGAGAGCTTAGAGGAAGTAGCAAGAAGCTAATTTATAATGTAGTTAAGAAAGAGTACTCATTAATCGATGATGCTTTTGTAAAAGAAGTTGGTAAGCCTAATGTTGTAAGGGGTGATTTGATAGTACTAGATAGTAATGGCGAGTATGCAAATGTAGTGGGTAATGCAAAGCAGCCAGCGCATGTTACTTTCTTGTTAGATGATAAAGATAGCACTAAATAGATTCTATATCATAGGCAGTATTACTTTTTTTTGCAAGATTAATCAAATCTTTATTCCAACAGTTTCTTTCTCACACTGCTTATCATTTATATGTTTTTTTAATAAAAAAAAAGGGGGGGGTTTATCCCCTCCTTACTCCCGCAAAGCCTGCAAAAAGCTAAGCTTCCTTGAATCTAGTTTAGTTAGCTATAAGCAACTAAGGGTTTTCTTCTTCTTCTTCTTTTTTTTTTTTTTTGGAGAGCCTTTTTTTGATATGAGCCAAGGGGAGGGCCTTGGCTCATTTCCGTTTCTAACCAAAGCGAAGCTTCCTTGAAAACGAAGCTTCCTTGAAAACGTAAGATTCCTTTAAACATCATGCATTTAACACTAATGCTCATTTTTTTTTGTAATTTTTGTCAGCACGAAAAGGGCGAGCTAACGGACACATTTTATAGAAGTAGTTTGCATTTCTATAAGTTTATAGTTTTTATATTTCTATTACGACGCAACAATTCTCATATGTATACTCTCTTGTTTTTGCTTTAGTAAAAACAAGCATGCGTAAGGACTACTAGGCAATATTTTATAAAATAAAAACTAGAGGGGAGAGGAAGGCCTTGCTCAAGATAGGGCCCTCTCCCTCCTTGCCAAAAAGAATAGAAATTCATAAAAGTAGATTCTGACAATAAAAAAACTTAAATGGCTTATCTAACATAAAATTACAAAAATTATAAGAAAAAGCAATACTGCTTATGCTATGAGATTTTATAAAAGCAAGTTTTTTAAAATGGACTTTACGAACTAGCATTTTTAAATATAGAATCTTTAAGTCTTTTAATTGACTAAAGCTAATTTAGCTTTTAAATCTTTTAAAGTAAAAGTATTACCATGCTTTAAAGAAGTTAAAGTCTAGTTAGCTACAAGACTAGCAAGAATATAAACTAGAAAATATAAAATCTTTGTAAGTGTTGTGTGTTTGAAGTAAGAAGTGGAAGTAACATAAGACCTTTTTACCAAAAAGTAAAAGGTCTTATGTTGGTTAAAGGCTATTTCATGCTGATCATTTTTCTTCTTAAGTAAGCGATCTTGCTTTGAAGAGGTAGGTTTTTAGGACATACATCATGACAAGCTATCAAACTCATACATCCAAAAACTCCATTATCATCACCTATAACTTCATAGTAGTCATCAAGTGTTCTTTTATCATGAGGGTCAACCATGAAGCGTGCTATTCTATTAAGCCCAGCAGCACCTATAAAGTCTTCTCTCATAAGTTTAGTAGCACATCCTGCTATACAGCAGCCACATTCTATACATCTATCTAGCTCGAAAGTTTCTTGGGCTACATCTGGGTCTATCCTCTCTTCAGGCTTAGAGATATCTCTTCTTTCGTTGTTGTGTATCCAGCTTTCAACCCTCTTAGTCATACCAGAAAACCATTCGCCAGTATCAACACTTAAGTCTTTTATAAGCTTAAATGAAGGTAGGGGCATAAGGGTTATAACTCCACTTGGGAAGTCTTTAGTTAGGGTCCTACAAGCAAGGCGTGGGCGGCCATTTATCATCATGGCACAACTTCCACATATCCCAGCTCTACACACGAAGTCAAAGCTTAGATCAGGATCTTGTTGCTCTCTTATCATGTTTAAAACTATAAAGATAGTCATAGAAGGAGTTTCTGTAAGTTTATACTCTTTAAAGTGAGGTTTTGATACTGCACTTTGCGGGTCAAACTTTAAAACTTTAATAGTTATATCTCTTCCTTTAGTTTGGGCTGCAGAACTCATTTAGCATCTCCTACTGTAGTTTCTTTGGGTTGTGGTTCAGAAGATTCTGAAGGTTTAAGTCCATCTTGTACTGTGTACCTATTATCAACTTCACCTAGTCTTTCATTTATCTCTTTATATTTTGGTTGTAGTTCAAAAGGCATTAAAGCATCTTGAACGGCATATCTGTTTCCGCCTTTTGCTTCAACTGCTTTAATGGTTTCTAGAACTTGTTTTTCTCTTTCTTCTTTTTTCGGATTAGGTATAAAGTTACCTTTATCACCATAACCTCTATAAGCAGGCGCTATCTCCATTTTCATGATATCTAGTGCTTCATACTCTAAAGTCGGCAAAGTTTGTTTTGGATCTGGCCAAGAAGCAAGAGTCCTATTAAGCCACTTTTCATCATCTCTTTTTGGATAATCTAGTCTTGTGTGTGCCCCACGACTTTCAGTCCTTTGCTCTGCACCATAGGCTACACAAAGTGCGATTTTAAGCATCCTTTGAGTTCTATAGGTATCTTCAAGTTCTGGGTTATCATGAAGTTTTTTGTTTTTTACGTTGATATGTCTTGAACGTTTGATTAGGTCTTCTAACTCAACAACTGCTTCTTTTAACTCTTTGCCATCTCTAAAGACACCAACTTTATGATCCATAATCTGTTTCATAGCATTTCTTATAGTGTAGACATCTTCTTTTCCGCCATTATCTATAAGGCTACTTAGGTAGTCACTTTCTTCTTTTATAAACTCTTCTACAACTGAAGTTTGTATATCTATCTCTGCTTGTGCACAGTGTTCTGCAAAGTAGTCACCTATAATCATCCCAGAAACTACTGCTTCACTAACTGAGTTTCCACCTAGTCTATTAAAGCCGTGTAAGTCCCAGCAGCATGCTTCACCTGCTGAAAAAAGACCTTTTAAAGCAGTCTCTCCTTTTGGATTAACTCTAATCCCACCCATAGAGTAGTGCTGCATAGGTCTAATAGGAACTGCACCTTTTGGTATACCTTTAGAATCTCTTTCATCATCAGCTGGATCGATACCTGCAAAGATTTCAGCTATCTCTTGAACATCTCTTAGGTTTTTTTCTATGTGAGCTCTTCCAAGTATGGCTATATCTAACCAAACAAAGTCTCCATAAGGACCATGTACACCTTTACCTTTTTTGATGTGTTCTAAGATTCTGCGACTAACAACATCTCTACTTGCTAGCTCTTTTTTCTCTGGCTCATAATCAGGCATAAAACGGTGACCATCTACATCTAGTAAAACACCTCCATCTCCACGACAACCTTCAGTCATTAAGATTCCACTAGGTACTAGACAGGTTGGGTGAAACTGAACTGCTTCCATGTTACCTAGTTTTACCACGCCAGTTTCCATAGCGATTGCAGCACCTACACCATCACATATAACTGCATTAGAAGTATTAGCATAGATTCTTCCATAACCACCAGTTGCTATAAGAGTTCCTTTTGCTACATAAGCACTTAGTTCACCAGTAACTAAGTCTCTTACTACTGCACCATAGCAGGTTCCGTTTTGATGTATGATTTTTACAGCTTCTTTTCTATCTCTTATATCAACACCATGTTTATAAGCTTCATTAGCCACTCCATAAAGCATAGTGTGTCCTGTAGCATCAGCAGTAAAACAAGTCCTCCACTTTTTAGTTCCACCAAAGTCACGAGACTGTATATAGCCTTCTCTATCTTTTGCTTCTTCTATCTGAACGTGCTGTCCATTTATAACTGCAGGTCTTTTCCCAGCCTTAATCCTAGTCCAAGGCACTCCGTACTGTGCTAACTCACGTATAGCTTTTGGAGCAGTGGTAACAAACATCCTTGCTACTTCTTGATCACAACCCCAGTCGCTTCCTTTAACTGTGTCCATGAAGTGTACATCTTCATTATCACCAGCACCTTTATTGCCATTAGCAAGGCTTGCTTGCATACCGCCTTGTGCAGCAGCACTATGGCTTCTTCTTACAGGAACCAAACTAAGCACTATAGTGTTTAAGCCCCTCTCGCTAGCAGCTATACCAGATCTAAGTCCAGCTAACCCACCACCTATAATTAATGCATCACAATATATTATTTTCATATTCGCTTCCTTTACTTACTTTTTCATACCAAATGTAGTGGAATCTAAGTGCTTGTAGTATTCTATTCCGTGGCTTGATGGATTTATATGACCTAAACCTATTTTTACATAAGCACCATAAGTAAATAGACCTAAGACTATAAATACTACAGTTATGATCCATTTAATCCATTTTAAACCATTTATACCTAAAGCTTTAAACCATCCCCATTTAATAGCTAATCTATAAAGACCTATACTTCCATGAAGTTCTACAGTAAAAAGTAACACTATGTATAAAATCCAAAAGTTTTGAGTAACAAAACGATAAGAAGATGAGTTAGGTCCTATGCTTCCAGGTTGAGTAAGCATTACATATAAGTGAATAGTTGCGGTAAAAAATAGTATAAAACCAGTGGCTGCTTGTATCACCCACATAGTTGTATCACCGTGCTTCATTAGTCCTTTGTGTGTCTTTAAAATCTTAAATTGTTTGTAATTTATAGGAAATTTACGCATAGCAAAAAATGCGTGAATGACCATAATTGCTATGATTATTATGGCTATTATTGATACTACCCAAGGACCCCCAATTGGCCCTAGAAAGTCAGCTTCAAGAAATTTAGTGACTTTATACATAAAGTCTTGGCTTATTAATATACTAGATACTAAAAGCATGTGTGCTATCATAAATATGGCTAAGATAAATCCTGTGACGCTCTGTATAACATCAAGTCTAGCTGGCACTCTGCTTTTTTTTCTATTAGCAGTCATACCTAAGTAGCCCTCAATTACATCATTATTTTGCATTTAAGCCTCCCTTTGAGAGTTTTGGATTAAGTTTGTAAATATGAAATGCCATGTTAAGTTGCTACAGTTTGCCTTAGTTTTTAGAGTTAAATAGACGCACAAAGAACCTAAATTATGAAACATGCATGACCACATATAAACGAGAATAATTATAACAGATAAAGCCTCCAACCATGGACAAAACAGTGTTAAATATATACACAAGATAAGCAAATATACAATAAAAATGTATATTTATGTAACTTATATCTAGGGTAGGCATTTTTTCATATTAGTAGTTATGAAACATTTTTTATATTTTTAAATCTATGAAGAAATATTAAAGTTTAGATTTAAGATTCTTAACTTTTTAGCTTTTGGCAAGTATTGTGCTATGATAAAACTACTTCAAATTTTCAAGGTTATAACTATGGCTATGTCAAATATTGATCAAGTTACTAGCTTACATAAAAATAACGAACTTCAGCTTCTATGTTTTAGGCTAGAAGAGGGAAAAGACCTATATGCGGTAAATGTTTTTAAGATAAGAGAGGTAGTAAAGTATGATGATATCATCACTATAGTAAGTCATGAGCCAAACTCTCTAGTAGAAGGGCTTATAACTATAAGAGAACTTACTATACCTTTAATAGATATGAGAAAGTGGTTTTACTACGATCCAGAGATGCCTAATAAGGACTTGCGACCTTATGCTATAGCTAGAAATAAAAACGATGATGTTATAGTCATGATATGTGAGTTTTCAAGATGGACTATAGGCGTTAGAATCTATGAAGCAGATAGAATCTTAAATAAAAAGTGGACTGAGATGGAACAAAGTTCAGGCCTTAGTAAAGGCGCAGGGAATGGCAAGCTAGTCTCACGTACAAGATACTATGATGGTAAGCTAGTTCAAGTAGTAGATATAGAAAAGATGCTAGTAGATGTCTTCCCTTGGATAGATGATGAAAAAGCTAGAGAGATAGAAGAAGTTAAGCAGATAAGTAGTTCAAAAACTATACTCTTAGCTGATGATAGTCCTAGCGTGCTTAGAACTATGCAAGGCATACTAAATAGACTAGGTGTTATACATAGCGATTTTATAAATGGTCAAAGGCTGCTTGATTACCTATTTGCACCAACTACTAAGGTAGATGAGATAGGTGCTATCATAACTGACCTTGAGATGCCAGAAGCTAGTGGCTTTGAAGTTATAAGACAAGTTAAGTCTAATCCTAGAACTAAAAATATACCCATTATAGTTAACTCATCTATGAGTGGTTCAAGTAATGAAGAGATGGCAAGATCGCTTGATGCAGAAGAGTTTATCTCTAAGTCTAACCCTTTAGAAGTGGCAAGTGCTTTGCAAAAATATATGCTTAAATAAGTGTAAAAAGCTATAAAAAGTATGTCAGAGACGAATACAAAAGAAGCAAACATCTTAAAGCACATAGATGAGATTCCATCTCCTTGCTATGTGCTAGATAGTGATAGCCTAAAAAGAAACATAGACCTTTTAGAATCTGTATCTAAAAATAGTGCTGCTAAAGTCTTAGTAGCCCTTAAAGGCTATGCTTTTTGGCGTGAGTTTGACTATATTAGAGAAAAGCTTTCTGGGGCGACTTGTAGTGGGCTTTATGAAGCAAAACTTGCTTATGAGATACTTGCTAGCAAGCAAGGCAAGGCTAAAGAAGTGTGTGTTTTTTCACCTGCTTATAAGGAAAAAGAGATAACTGCCTTACTTCCTATAGCCTCAACTATTATCTTTAACTCTTTTTCCCAGCTAACTCTTTTCATAGATAAGATAAAAACTCATAACAAAAAAGCAGATTCTAAAGTAGAAGTTGGTCTTAGAGTTAATCCACTCTATAGTGAAGTAGAACCTTTAATCTATAATCCTTGTGCACCAAAAAGCCGCCTTGGCATCACTCCTAGTGAGTTTAACAAACATAAGCACTTACTAAAAGACCTAGATATAAAACTAGATGGAGTCCACTTTCACACGCACTGTGAGCAAGATTCTAAAGCGTTAGAAAAGACGCTAAAACACTTTGAAAAATACTTTGGAAGTTTTATAAAAGAGCATGACTTAAAGTGGGTTAACTTTGGAGGCGGGCATCATATAACTAGAAAAGATTATGACGTGGGCTTACTAGTTAGTTTAATAAAAGATTTCAAAAAAAGATATGATGATATAGAAGTGCTTTTAGAGCCAGGTGAAGCAGTTGGCTGGCAGGTTGGCGACTTAGTTGGAGAAGTGGTTGATATAGTAGAAAATGAAGGAAAAGTTGCCATCTTAGATATAAGTGCTAGTAATCACATGCCAGATTGTTTAGAGATGCCTTACCGTCCAGCAAGCTATAAGATAAGCAAAACTTCAGATAAAAGTAGAGTTTTAGAAGAAGATAAGGGTGAAAATATAGGCACTTATAAGTATAGATTAGGTGGGCCTACTTGTTTGGCAGGGGATATCATAGGAGATTATAGTTTTGATACGCCTTTAAACATAGGAGATAGTATTTGCTTTAAAGATATGATTCATTACACCATAGTTAAAAACACTACATTTAATGGCATAGAGCTTCCAAGCCTTGGAGTTATAAAAGATTCTAAGTTTGAAGTCTTAAAAAGATTTACCTACAACGATTATAAAGAAAGAAACTAAGTGGCACTATTAAGACAAGATGGGTTTAACTATGAGTTTAACTCTAGTGCCTGTGAGGCTTGTGGCGGGAAGTGCTGCTGTGGAGAAAGCGGCTATATCTTTGTAAGTATAGAAGAGATGAAAGCCCAAGCAAAGTTTTTAGGGATGGATTTTGATAAGTTTTGTTTACAATACATAAAGAAGGTAGGATATAAGTTCTCCCTACTAGAAAAAGCAGCAAGCAAGAAAGATTTAGGCCTTGTTTGTGTATTTTTTGATGAGAAAACAAAAAGGTGCTTGATATATGAAGTTAGGCCAAAACAGTGCATCAGCTTCCCTTTTTGGGATAGTTTTAAACAAGATACTAGCTACTTAGAAAAAACCTGTGCTGGATTTATAAATATGAGGAAAAAATGAAACTACTTTTAATACTACTAATATCTTTTAATGTTTATGCCTTTTCTAAAGACTTAAGCGACTTAGATATGATAAAGATGACTGATGATAAGCTTAGGGCTAGTGATAGCACAACTACTCAAAAACCAACCTTTAAGCAAAGTTTACAAGATAAGCTAGAGCTTTATGAAGATATGTATACTCACACTCAAGATGTCTATCTTTTAAGAGATATCGCTATATTAAATATGAAGCTAAAAAATCTTGATAAGGCCTATAAGTATGTCTTAGAGTTTGAAAAGCTAAGCCCACATTATGATGCTTTAAGTCCTGAGAATCTAGACTTAGAAAACATAAAAGTAGACTACTATGCTGCTAATGTAGAGTTTGAAAAAGCAGTTAGCATACTAAAAAATCTAAGCAAGGTAGATGATAGTTTTACTATAAACTCTAAACTTGGAGGTCTCTATCAAGCCATAGCCTTAAAAGATGACTTAGCAGAGGCTTCACCTGAAAGTATAAACTATCTTAAAAAAGCTTTAGCTGAGTATAAAGTAGCCCTTAGTAAGAATCCTCCAAAAGAGCTAAAAGAAGCCCTAATATTACAGATGTTTTACCTTCACTTTGATAAGTTAAAAGATAGAACTGATGCTTTAAATTTGATAGATGGCTATATGAAAGATAATGACTGCGTTTTTTGCGGAGACTTTTTATATGCTTATAACACAGCTAGTGCAGTAGATGACTTAGTTGGTATATTACAAAGTAAGTTTTCTAAAGGTGATATGAACTCTGGAAAATTTTTACTTGATATCTATTTAAATATGAAAGATAAGTCTAAGCTTTTAAGCCTACTTAAAGATAACAAAAAGGCATGGGGTGATGACTACCACGTCTTTTTATCTTATATCTATGCTAACTTTCAAGAGTATAAACTTGCTAGCGAGGAGGCCTTACAAGCCTATAAGGTAAAAAAAGATTCTTCATTTTTAGGGCTTGAAGCTACTTATAGATATGAGCTTTTAACTAAAAAAAATAAGAGGGATTTAAAGCCAATCATTTCTAGTTTAAAAGAAAGCTTAGATAAGTGGAACAGTCCTAATCTAGCCTTAAAAGGCTATATCTATAACTTTTTAGGCTACTTACTTATAGATCATGATATAGATGTTAAGTCTGGATTAAACTACGTCTCTGAGGCTGTGGCTATAGATCCTACTAATCCAGCCTATATAGATTCTTTAGCATGGGGTTTTTATAAAAACAAAGAATACAAAAAGGCAAAAAATACTTTTGGGTTAATAGATAAAAGCATAGTTGAAGAAGAGCCTGAGATGTTGCTTCACCAAAAAAGTATCTTTAAAGATGAGTTAAATAAGGCTACGTCTAAATAGACGTTAAAAGCACATAAGGCATAAATTAGCAAGATGCAAGAACATAACATTATAGGTAGTCTTAAAAAAGATAGAGATGAAGTAAAGCGCGAAGTTTTAGCAAGTATAGAATCTAAAAAGGCTTTGATGTCTTTTGAGCTACTAGGAAGAAGCCTAGCTTATAACACCTTTCCACCAAGACTAAGCTATCAAGAAAGCGTAGAAGAAGTTTTTAAAGATGGGGTAAAAGTAGCACTTTTAGGTGAAGAGTTTTTAGAAGAGTTTTTTAAAAACGCTGAAGTTAGCTCAGTTGATGCTTTTAAGAATCTTACGAGGCAAGATAGATTTGAAAGCTTGATTATAGATAGTCTTGATTGCATTGATTACATAGGCATGTTTAGGCGTTTAAGCCCTTACTTTTTAATAGCTGGCGGGATAAACTTAGATCCTTATCAAGTCTTAGAAGCAACTATTGCAGGGAGTGATGGAATCTTGTTTGATCTAAGCTATATAGATTCTAAAAAACTTTTAAATGACTTAGTAGCCTTTAGTCTATCTTTAGGGCTTATGCCAGTTTTAAAAATAGATTCTAAAAAAGATTTAAAACTACTTTTAGGGCTTAAAAATCCAGTTGATTGTCTTTATGTTCCAAGTTCTCTTGTGTCCTTAGTGCCAAAAAGATACATCATCTTTAGTGAAGACTACTTAAAGGCTGATGCTTTTATAGAGGTTTTTTAAGTGACTTGCATCTTTGGAGGCAAAGTTTATGAAGGCTTACTTTGTACACTTAGTGCTTATTCTAGCGATGAGGTCTTAAGCCTTTTAAAGCTTATAGATGATGATAGAAAGAAAAAAGATTTTAAGTTTTACTATGTTGGCTTTGTGAAATATGATGCCTTAAAAGAAGCAAGCAAGGCCTTTAAACCACTAGCGTTTTTCATGCTTTTTGAAAAAGAATCTAATCTTTTAAGCCCTACTTTTAACTCTAGCTTTGCGCCTAGGCTTAGTGGCTTTTTAGATTCTAAAACTTATACTAGTAAGATAAAAGCTATAAAAGACTTAATTAGCCAAGGTGAAGTTTATCAGATAAACTTTACCCATATGATTAAAGTTTTTACACTTGCTAGTCCAAAAGATATATTTTTCACACTTATGGCCACTCAAAAGACAAAGTATGCAGCCCTTTTTGACTTGCCTTTTATGCAAGTTATCTCCCTTTCTCCTGAGCTTTTTTTTAAAATAGATTCTAAGTTAGAAGATGAGCTTATAACTACTATGCCTATGAAAGGCACCATTAAACGTGGGAGCACAAAGCCAGAAGATGCAATCTTAAAAAACTATCTTAAAAACGATATTAAAAATCGCAGTGAAAATGTCATGATAACTGACTTACTGCGTAATGACTTAAGTAAAGTTGCAAGCGAAGTTAAAGTAACTAAGCTTTTTGCTATCCACTCTTTTAAAAGCTTGCATCAGATGATATCAGTTATAGAAGCTAGATTAAAGCTAGGTTTAGATGAGGTTTTTAAAGCCCTTTTCCCTTGTGGGTCTATAACAGGAGCGCCAAAAAGTGCAAGCATGAAGCAGATAGATATTTTAGAATCTACTAAAAGAGGGCTTTACTGTGGAGCTATAGGCGTGGTATCTAAAAAAGAGACAGTTTTTAATGTAGCTATAAGGACGCTTTTTAAAGACAGAGATTCTAAGTTTTATAACTACGGAGTAGGGGGTGGCATAGTTTGGGATAGTAAGGCTAGGGAAGAAGAAAAAGAGTTAAGACTAAAGACTAAGTTTTTAACTCCTAAGCTTTTATATCCTACCTTAGAAGTCTTTGAAACTATGTTATATGAAGGTGGTAGTTTTAGGCATCTTAACTTACATATGAGTAGGCTTTTTAAAAGTCTAGATTACTTTAGTGTTGTTTGTGATAGAGATAAGATTTTTAAAGCGCTAGATTCTATAAAGGAAGAGGGCGTTTATAAGTTAAGTATCAGTTTAAAAGGCAAGGTAAGTCTAGCTAGGCGAGAAAAAAAGGAGCCTAATACCCATAAAGTAGTGCTTTCAAAAAAGATTTTAGATTCTAGGGATGACTTTTTATATCACAAAACTTCAAAGCGTGAGGTATTTGCTAGGGCGATGGAAAAAGTTGCCAAAGGCCTAGTTTTTGATGAGATTTTTCTCAATGAAAAAGGGCATGTAACTCAAGGTGCAAGAAGCAATGTCTATGTGTTAAAGGAAGGAATCTATCTAACACCTCCTATAACTGAAGGCTTGCTAGCTGGTACTTTTAGGGCATCTTTGCTTGAAAGTAAAAAGGCTAGGGAGTGTATCTTAAAAGTAGATAATCTAAAAGCTGCTAGTAGTGAGGGCAAACTTTTTTGTAGTAATGCCATTTATGGTCTAGTTAATGTAAAGCTATAAAAAATATGAAAAAAGTTTTATTGCTAGATAATTTTGATTCTTTTACTTTTAATATCAAGCGTTACTGTGAGGAGCTAGGAGCTAGGGTTAGTGTGATAGATCCAAACTGCGCTTTAGATGATGTTAATCTTACTAACTTTACACACTTTATACTAGGACCAGGACCTAGCAGTCCGCAAAATGCTAGCTTGCATTTAGAGTTTTTAAAGCGCTACTTAGATTCTAAATCCCTCTCATCTAAACCCTTGCTTGGAATCTGCCTTGGTCATCAGTGCATAGCTTATGCGCTAGGTGGCAAGATAGAAAGGCTAAAAGCCCCAGTGCACGGCAAGGTTTCAGTTTTAAGGCTAACTAAGGAGGCTAGGGCTTCAGTTTTATTTAGTGGATTTAAGCAAAAAAGCGTTGGGCGTTATCATTCTTTATATGTTAGTAAGTTGCCTAAAAACTTACTTGCTTTAGCTTATGCTAGTGGAGTTTTGATGGCATTTGCCCATGAAAGCCTGCCTATCTTTGGCCTGCAGTTTCACCCAGAAAGCATCTTAAGTATTGAAGGTAGAATCTTACTTAGTAACTTTTTAGATCTGTAGTTTTTAAGTCATCTCCTCACAAGATAAGTTACTTCTAGACTCTTAGCAGTTATCTTTTAAACCCTTAGCATCTAGATCATAAAATCCATGGTTTATAGTTTTATCTTGTTGATATAAAACTATTTGCATTGCACACTAAAAACTACCATCTAGGATTTGTATTATCAATAAATGAGATCTTGTTATAAGGCACAAAAAAGGAGGTAAGATGAATAATATAAATAACTTTAAAGATAAACTCTTAGGATATACCATAGATGATACTTTTTGCTGGCTAGAGTGTGAAGGCTTTATAAAAAAAAAGAAAGTAACACTTACTCCTTAAGCCATAAAAGTTTTAAAGCTTTAAAAAACTTTTATACATCTAAGTACGCTGATCCTTTAAAGCAAGCTACCGCAGGAGAGTTTATAGATATAGCTAACTTTGTTTTAGATAAGGCCTAATAGCATGCAAGATGTTAAACTAAAACTCATACTAGAAAATATAAGCGAAAGAAGCATGTGCGTAATCATAGAAAATGAGCTTTATATAAAGCGTTATGAGCGTGTGCCTATGGCTGGGATAAGGCTTATATCTGATAATGAAAGATATGTAAGTTTTGAAGTACCTAAGGATAGGCTAGAAGAGCTTAACATCATAGGTGTCTTGCGGGCTCATATGATGATAGAAGACATGACGCATATGTGTTAAAAGATACTTGCACTAAACGTTAAGTTTTGTTACTATTTATTGTAAAGCTTAAGTAAAGGAGTTATTGTTATGATATTTCTAGTATTTTTTATAGCTGTGATGACTATAGGATGGACACTTAAGCTACTTGCTTTCTTTGTAAACGGTGGTGGTGAAAAAATAGCTAACGGTTATAATTCCTTTGAAAAAAGCTTAGATGACAAGATAAAAGCTAGAAAAGAAGAGCTTAGAAAACCTATAGATAAAAATGCTCCCTTACAATGGAAAGACTTTAACAATGTTGGTACAAGGACAGGAAGACTAGCACTTAGATCGGCACAATGTTTTTGTGCATTTGTTGTAAGTATCCCAGTAATAATTACTTTAATAAGATATTTTCTAGGACTTAATTAATCACTATAAGTAGCTACAGCTCTTACTACTTCTTTAGGATTAGCTCCTGTAACTATAGTTATAGTATTAGCATTAGTAACACTAGAGTTAGTAGAAGTAGTTGTAGCAGGTTTACTGACTGCTAAGTTTTGTAGTTCAGCTGCTTTTGGTGGAGCCTTAGTTTTACTTAACTCTACTGTAGTACTAAGTCCTAATTTATCTCCTATACTAGCTATAAAGTTTCTTGTATCATTAAAAAAGCCGCTTATCTTTCCTATGATGCCACTTATAAAATCAAAAAGATTAGAAAACACTTCACCTACAAACTTACCTACTCTTTCTCCTGTGCTACTAAAGTCTTCTAAGGCTCCAGTTGATTTTTGTAAGTTACCAAAGAGGGCATTAAAGATTAAAGCTATAGGAGCAAAGACTATCTTTACCATATCCCATATACCTTTTAGTAGTGGCATAAGAGGTCTTGCAGCTTCACTAAAACCTTTAAAGAAACCTTTAAAAAAGGTACTTATAGGTTTCCAGTAGTAAAATATTGCAGCAGCAGCCCCTGCTACGATTAAAGCTATCCACCCTATAGGATTACTAAGGAATGCTATTTTTAATACACCCATAGATCTAGTAACTGCTGCTATAGCAAGTTTAAAATAACTAAGTGGGTTTATAGCCCAAAGAGCCATCCTACCCATCTTTCTCATAGAGCCACCTAAAAATGGCAAAAACTTATCATAAGCATAAGCATTTAGTGCTGCTTTATAAGTTTCTCTACTTAAAAGATTAATGCCATTACTAGCTACAAAGCTAGCAGGTAAGACTTTAAGTAGTTCAAATCTTAAAGGATGTAAGGTACTAGTTAAAGTAAAGCTTCCCAACCTTGCTGCTAGTGCTTTTAT
>NZ_MLAR01000048.1 GCF_002272925.1 Helicobacter sp. 13S00401-1
CTCACACCTTCTTCCTATTAGCATCACTCATTATCTCATCTGCTATATGAGTTACATTACTAGATATCTTAGTAGCATCATCAGCTATATTTACATTACCTTGAGTAGATTGTTCTAATAAAGATATAGCATCATTTATTTGAGTTATACCATTAGCTTGTTCTTTTATAGATTCAGCCATATCATTAATAGATTGAACTAAGATATTAGTATTAGATTCTATTTCTCCTAAAGACTTTTGAGTTCTTTCTGCTAGTTTTCTTACTTCATCTGCTACTACTGCAAAGCCTCTTCCATGTTCTCCTGCACGTGCAGCTTCTATAGCTGCATTAAGAGCTAAGAGATTTATTTGATCTGCTATGTCTTTAATAATAACAGTAACACTTTTAATATCTTCAGATTGAGATATTACTTCATTAGTCTTATTAGATACATTTTGCATAGACTGAGTTATTTCTTCTATAGCAGTAGCAGATTGTTCTAAAGAGCTAGCTTGTGCATTAGAACTTTGAGATAAGTTAGTAATAGAAGTAT
>NZ_MLAR01000049.1 GCF_002272925.1 Helicobacter sp. 13S00401-1
ACACCTTCTTCCTATTAGCATCACTCATTATCTCATCTGCTATATGAGTTACATTACTAGATATCTTAGTAGCATCATCAGCTATATTTACATTACCTTGAGTAGATTGTTCTAATAAAGATATAGCATCATTTATTTGAGTTATACCATTAGCTTGTTCTTTTATAGATTCAGCCATATCATTAATTGATTGAACTAAGATATTAGTATTAGATTCTATTTCTCCTAAAGACTTTTGAGTTCTTTCTGCTAGTTTTCTTACTTCATCTGCTACTACTGCAAATCCTCTTCCATGTTCTCCTGCACGTGCAGCTTCTATAGCTGCATTAAGAGCTAAGAGATTTATTTGATCTGCTATGTCTTTAATAATAACAGTAACACTTTTAATATCTTCAGATTGAGAGATTACTTCATTAGTCTTATTAGATACATTTTGCATAGACTGAGTTATTTCTTCTATAGCAGTAGCAGATTGTTCTAAAGAGCTAGCTTGTGCATTAGAACTTTGAGATAAGTTAGTAATAGAAGTAT
>NZ_MLAR01000019.1 GCF_002272925.1 Helicobacter sp. 13S00401-1
AAATGGGAGTTTTATTAACGCATCTACTAGGGCTAATGGCTCAGTTGCAGCTGGTGCTACCGTGCAAAATCCCTTTGATGTATTTAGTCAAACTGGAGGAGTTAATAGCCTAGCTTCCATAGATCCTATAGCCAATACAGCTATAAATAATCAATTCAAAGAATTACAAAATCTAAGCGATACTTTTAAGACTATACAAAAGGCAAATGATGCAAACTATCTTCAAGCTAAAGATGTTAATGCTATGGCTCAAATGGGAATTAAATATTGGTTAAATACTGATACTGATAAGACAAATAATAATCCTACAGTTATATATACATCATATTCTAGGCTTTCTGGAGCTTTAGATTTACTTCAAAACAAGGGTCCAACAACAGTTGTTAGCACAACCTTTAATGGAATCACAAACACTACTACAACAACTGATAGTTTGGTTGCACTTGGTCAAAGGTTAAGCTCAGCTATCAATGGAACTAGTCAAGGGATTAATAGCAACTCGCTAAGTGATACATTAACTAGACTAGAAAGATATGTAAAACAAGCTAACGATAATATTACTAGAACACCTGGCATAAACTATGATGCTTACAACAATGCTATAGCTGCTCAAACTACGGCTATTAATAATTTACAAAATGTTATAACAACAGCCAAAAAAGCAATAGCTGATTACAATACTACTTATAAAGCTAACGATCAAGTTTTAGCTTCAATAAGTGTAGATTTTTGGGATAAAGACGCAACTCAAGCTGCTAATTATATAGTTGGACAGACAAATAATATAAAAACTGCTACTCAAAATATACAAGATGCTGCTAAAAAGCTTGATGATATTATAAACAATGGAGTACCTGGTACTACTACTGCAGGAGCTACAACAGCAGCCATCACTAGCTTACAAAAAGCTATAGATGATGTTGCTAAGACTTCACAACAAGTGGCTGTTCAAAGGGTCATAATAGCGGCTACTCAAGCAGCTTCTGAAGCAGCCTCTCAAGCCTCGCTTAATGCTGCTGCCCAAGATGCAGCAAGACGCAAAAACTCTACTCCAACCATCCTTCCTACAGCTAAGGCTGGATTAATAGCTTTCTTTGGTAAGCATCAATCTGTATCTGTAGAGTATCAATACTATTTTAGAAATACTAATCCATCTTTTACTAGTGGAGAAGTAACACTTAATTATGCTTATTACTTTGGTGGTAAGTAGGAAGATAGGTAGAAAGAAACTAGAAACTAGAAACTAGAAACTAGATAGTAGATAGTAGATAGGTAAAGTAGGTAAGTTAAGAGATAGGAAGGTAAGAAGGTGAGAAGAAAGTAGAAAAGCTAAGTAGGTAGGTTTTGTATATAAGATTTATATAATTTGTATAAGTTATATAAATCTTATAGCTCATATAATTCTTATGATTCTTATGACTTACGCAGTTCATATAATTTATATAATTCATATGATTTATATAACTTATATATAAGATTTATATATCAAGTTATATATTTAGTAAGTGCATTGGAATAGAGCTTATAAAGGTTTAGAATCTAAAGTGACTTAGATTCTAAACACAAATATTACTTCTAAATATAAAATACAAAGCAAAATCTAAAAATAAATATTAATTCTAAATACAAAACCAAATCTAAAATAAAAATAGATTCTAAACTTTCTAGATAACTAAAAACAACAATAACTAAAAACAATACTGTTAATTACAAAGAATATAGTTATAAAGACTATTTGGACTATTTTAGTCTACAAAGACTGTAGTAACAATCTTTGCAAGTTGAACATTAAAACTCTTTGTAGTCTTGCTGTATAAAAGTCTTATAAATCTTTTATAACCCTATAGAATCAATCTAACTTCATAAAGTTTAGAATCTTAATCTCTAAATCTTAAATCTTAATCTCTAAATCTACTTTCAAACTAACCTTAGATTTATCTTAATAAAATTTAGAATCTAAAGTAATTTAGATTCTAAACACAAACATTACTTCTAAATACAAAATCAAATCTAAAACCAAATATTAATTCCAAATATAAAGCCAAACTAAAATAAAAGTAGATTCTAAACTCTTCAAATAACCAAAAACAATGCTAAGTTATATTACACTAAGCACTAAGCACTAAGCACTAAGCACTAAGCACTTATAGCCTATCTGGCCTAGCGTCTTATAAAGTAGTTTCCTCTAAGTCTTATAGGTATAGGTTTTGGGGGGCGTTTTAAATCTTTTGCTGCTAGTTTTACTAGCTCTATTATCTGGTCGTCTATAGCACTAAAACTAGAACTTTTTATAATCTTAATATCACTTATATGTCCATCTGGATAAAGCGTAAACTCAACCACACCCACACCTTGCTGTCCAAAGTAGGCAGCTATACTTGGATAGCCTAGTCTATTTGCATAGTACTGAAACACTTGGCCATTAAGCATATAGCTATCAACTATGTACTTTTTATCTTCTAAGCTCATATTCCCAAATTTTTCGCCATAAAGATCAGCTATATCTTCTCTAGCACTAGGCGGCAAGGCGTTTATAGAATCTTGTAAGGAAAGATTAGCCTGTGAGAAGCTTTGCTGCGGGCTTGGTGGGACTTGATAAGGGTGGAAGTCTTCTTGATCTGCTGGTCTTAAAGACTGCAAGTTTACATCAGTACTTGGAGTTTGTTCATTACTTGCTTGCTCATTACGCGTTTCATTGGCAGTAGAGTTTGGGCTAGGTGGAGGTAAGATTCCATCTTTGCTAAGCTCTTTTTTAGTTTCTACTTTTTTACTAGCTAGTGTTTTAGGTACTGGCTTAGGAGTAGGCTTAGCTATAGGCTTACTAACTGGCTTTTTAGGTTTGGGCTGTGTTTTTGGCGTAGGAGGTGTAGGTGGTGGGGTAGGAAGCTGGGTAGGCTTAGGCGTAGGTAGTGCAGTTTTAGGGTTAAAAGGCACTATGGCACCGCCAGGTTTATGCTTAGTTTTATCCAAAGATCCCCCAGTTAGCTCTATACTAAGTGGTGTAAGCTTTTGTTTTTTTGTAGGGGGGATTAGAAAGATTAGCAAGATAATTAGTGCGTGAAAGAGTAGTGAGACTAAAAAGGCTAGTAAAAATCTATCTCTATAAAACAAGTTAAGTATTTTTTAACAAGTCTTTAAAGTCTAAAGAAGTAAGTTCTTCTTCGTCCTTATCGCCTCTAGCCTTAGCTGCCCTGTCTTGCAAGCTCTCATCTTCAAGGTTTAATGTATCTATGAGTGTTATGTTATTAGGAGTAAGCCCTAGGATGTAGCTTTTATCTTTATACTTAAAAGAAACTATCTTAGACTTAGAATCTATAGCCTTTAAAAGCTTTAGCTCAGCGCTAATATCTATGCCTTTTTTACGGTTAATCTTAAGACGCACTACATAAAGAATGATAAGTAGCACTATCATAACACCTAGTATCATAAAGTACTTTGAGTAGCTAAAGTCATAGGCTGACTTAGGGGAGAGATTATTAAAAAAAGAAGAGTTTGCACTAGAATCTGAACTAGATGCTGCGCTGGCTTCACTAGGCGCACTATTAGCCACTTGGCTAGGCAAAGGGGCTGGCTTTAAAAAAGCTGGTTTATCTAAGACATCAGCAGTTTTTATGTTAGTAAAAATGATATAAAAGTCACTTCCTAAAGTATAAAAACTAACGTTGTAGTTAGTTTTAGATGCAAGACTTAGTAAATAGGTATTATTTTGCATAAAGCCATTAAGTACGCCTATATCAGTTTGAAAAGAGCTTTTAGGAAGATTTAGGTTAGGAAGAGAGATGATGATATTTTTACCGCCACCACTTATATCACTTCTTGTAAAGCTTGGAGTACTCACTTTAGCATCACTTATCTTTAAACCTAGACTTATATCTTTAGTATCTAAGACTTTGCTAAACTGGCTTAGGTCTCTAAGTACTGAGATATTACTCGCAAAAAGCGAGCTAAGAAATAGCAAAACTACAACTAGTGCGCGCATACCTTAGACTTCATCCTCTTTACTTTCTCTAGCTATGTAATAAACTATAGCATTAGAATCTAAAATCTCATTTATCCTAATGGCTAAGTTCTTCTCATAGACCATAACTTCTCCCTTACCTATAACGCGCCCATTAACAAAGGTTTCTACACTAGCACCTGCTGGTTTTTGCAAGTCTATAGTAGAACCTTTTTCATAGCGCAAGATATCAGCTAAAGAAACAGTAGTGCTTCCAAGCTCGGCACTAAAGTTTACTTGCATATCAAGCAAGCCTTCATAGTTACTCATCATATCTTCAAGATAGGTTGCTAACTCTATCTCTTCTGGAGTGTGGACTTGCTTTTTATCTAAGATGTTGTATCGATTATCTCTTGAGAACTTCGCCATCAAAACTCCTTTTAAGATCCTTACTTTAACGCTTTGGATTCTACAATGTGTAAATCCTTACAACGACTAGCTTAATTATACATTGCTATATCTTAGTGTTACTACATATAGTAGAATACCTAAGCTTATTAATAAGGAGTTTTTGTGAAGCAAATCAGTCCTAATCTATTCATAAAAGAAGGTCATATCTCAAATATAGACTTTAGTAATATCACTTCAAAGCTAGCTGTAGAATCTGGCTTTGGCGCCCTAAGCACCTTTGAAGGCATAGTTAGAGATGACAAGATAGCTGGAGAAGACTTAAAAGATAAAGAAGCCCCAAAAGTAGAGGCTTTAAAGTTTCAAATCTATGAGCCACTTTTTATAAAGTGGATGAGGGAGTGGCAAGAAAAGGCTAGTAAAAAAGGTGTAGTCTTGGCCTTAGCCCACTCTTATGGAGTAGTTAAAGTTGGCGAGACTAGTTATGTAGCAAGTGTTATGTCTAAGCATAGAAAGCCAGTTTTAGAGCTTTTTGCCAGCTTTGTAGATGACTTTAAGGCTAATGCACCCATTTGGAAGTTTGATATAGCTAATGGTAAAGAAATCTATGCCCTAGATCGCTCTCAAACCTTAAAGCATAGCGGTCTACTTAAGTAAAGGAGAAAAACATGGACTTAATAAAAGTTGGAATCTTAGTAACAAGCGATAGAGCGTTTAATAATATCTATGAAGACTTAAGTGGTAAAGAGATAATGAGAGTCTTAAAAGAGTATATATTAAATGAGATAGAGTTTAACTACCTCTTAGTTGAAGATAACTATGAAGATATAGTTAGGGGACTAAAAACTTTAGGTGAGCAAAACTCCTTAGTAGTGACAACTGGCGGCACAGGTCCTGCTAAAAGAGATGTAACACCAGAGGCCACTTTAGCAGTGTGTGAAAAAGAACTTCCAGGTTTTGGAGAGCTTATGAGGAGTGAAAGCTTAAAGTATGTCCCAACTGCCATACTTTCAAGACAAACTGCAGGGATCTATAAAAACTGCCTTATCATCAATCTCCCCGGTAAACCAAAGTCAATCGCAGAGTGTTTAGTAGCAGTCTTCCCCGCTGTGCCTTACTGCATAGACTTGATAGAAGGCCCTTTTATAGAGGTTAATGAAGCTAAGATAAAAGCCTTTAGGCCAAAAAGTAGGTAGATACTAAGATGACAAAGATTGCCATCATCCCATCTCGTGCTGGGAGTAAACGCTTTAAGCGTAAGAATATATATCCATTTTTAGGCGTTAGTATGCTGGAGCGAAGTATAAGACTAGCTGCAAGTGTGTGTAACTTAGTAGTAGTAAGCAGTGATGATAAAGAGATGTTAGAGCTTGCTTCAAATATGGATACTACTCTTAGGAAAGAAGGGTTTATAGGCCATATTATGGCTTATAAAAGAAGCCCTGAGTTAAGTCAAGATAGTGTGCCAACTCTACCTGTTTTAATAGATGTATTACAGGCTATGAAAGAAGTTAGTAGTCTTTTGCAAGGCACTTCACCTAAGGATAGAATCTACTCTGGCTCGCTAGTAGTATGCCTTTATCCAACAGCAGTGCTTTGCACTAAAGAAGAGATGCTAAATGCCATGGATTTACTTTTAGATTCTAGTGCTAAAAGTGGCACTAAGATAAGCTACGTAGCAAGTGTGTATAAAGCAAGAGGAGCTTTGCGTAGCTTTGAGTTAAAAGAAGGCTTTATAGATTTTTTACATCCTGAATATCTAAGCACACAAAGTCAAGACTTGCCACCAGTGTATATGGACGCTGGGCAGTTTTATATAGGACGGGTTGCTTCATTTCTAGAAGGTGTGCCACTTTTAGGTAAGCAAACACTAGGTTATGAAGTTAAACTTGCACAAGATATAGATACTTATGAGGACTATAAGATTGCTGAGTTAAAGCTCCTTTTATCCAAACTATGATCATAACTATCTTTACAGAGTGTGTTTTACAAAAAGGGCTAGGACACATAACTCGCTGTGCAAACATGTCTTCTTACTACTTAAGCTTAGGATATAAAGTACGTTTTTTAGTTAGAGGAGATGGAGATTTTAAAGATAGCTTAGAAGACTTGCTAAAACAAGAAGATTTCTTTTTACTGCCTTGTGCATGGGATGAAAGCAAGGATATAGAGTTTTTAAAAAGCGATATAAGCATAGTTGATAGCTACAAGCTTAACTTAGAAAACTTTAGCTTGCTAATAGATGCTAGTAAGGTGGTCTTGGCCTTAGATGACTTGGGTAACTTTGAAAGATTTAAAGAAAAGATTTACATCCTAGATTTAGGAGGCCTTTATAAAAAAGATTCTAAAGTCTTTGGAGGTTTAGAGTACTTTCCTCTAAATCCTTGTTTTAAAAATCTAAATCTAACTAAAAAGTATGACCTTTTAATCTGCTTTGGAGGAGAGGATACAAATGATCTAAGCTTTAAAAGCTTAGAGATTGCTAAGGAATATTTCAAGAGTATATGTGTAGTGCTTGGAAGTGCTTATAAAGGGAAGCTTAAAAGTGCTAATACTAAAGCTAAGCTTTTTTATAGTCTTACTCAAAAAGAACTTGCAGTACTTATCAATCAATCTAGCCTAGTCTTACTTCCTAGCTCTAGCCTAGCTCTAGAATCCTTAGCTTGTAAGGCAAAAACTATAGTTATAAAAACTGCTAGTAATCAAAAAGCACTTTTTAAAACACTTAGCACTTTAGGTGTAAAAACAGCTAGTCTAAAAGACTTAGAAACTAAACTAAAGCTTACAAATTTTGATGTGCCAAAAAAGCCTTTATGCATAGGTGCTAGCTTAGAATCTTTGCTTTATGATTTGCTACTAAAAGCGCTAAATCTCGCTATAAAAACTAGTAAGTCTAAACTTTTTACACTTGAAAATATGCAGGCAAAGCCTTTTAGCGACCTAGATGATAAAGACATAGCCCTAACACTTGAATATAGAAACCATCCCTTTGTCAGAAAGCACATGTATGAAGATAATCTTATAAGCATGAAAACGCATCTTAACTTTATTCACGCACAAAGGGACAATCTAAGTTCGCGCTACTTTTTAGTAAGTGATAAAACTAGACATCTTGGTGTTACAAGCCTAACTCGCATTAACTTAAAGCATAAAAATGCCTATCTTGGAATCTATAAAAATCCCTATCTTAAAAATCACCTTGGCAGCAAACTACTTGATATGATTTGTTTTATAGCTAAAGAGCTTGGTTTATATATGTTATTTTTAGAAGTTATAGAGGATAATCTAAGTGCTATAAGGCTTTATGAAAAGTATGGGTTTAAACGCATGGGGAAGCTAGAAGCTGCCTTTTATCAAGAAGCTAGCTTTAAAAATGTACTTATATATGGGATAGGCATTAATTAAAAAAAGTACGTGGTGTGCATATAAAAGCATAAAAGCTTTCATGGGCAAAAGGTATTTTGATTATTATTTAGTGCTGTTTTCCTAGTCTTTTGCAAGTAGTGAGATATGTTTTTGTTTATCGTTATGTATTAGTGGTATTATGTGCTAAACATGGCACTTTACGCTATAAAAAAAGTAATCTTTGTCTATTAAATATAAAATCTAGATTAAAAAGTAATAAAAATAGTTCTATATCAAAACTAACTTAAAACTTAAAAATAGCATTTATTCTAAGCATAAAGCCTAGCGGGCATATACTCTATCTTTAATCTAGAATTTACACTTAGCACTTAGAATCTAGCTTAAAACTAGATTCTGACTTAAAGATAGGCTATAAGTTTGTTAAGTTTTTATGAGAGCTTGTTTATTAGGTTTTGTTTATAGAATCTAAATTACTTTAGATTCTATAAAGTTACAAAAGATTTATAAGACTTTTATATAGCGAGATTGTAAAGAGTTTTTAAAAGTGATGCTATAAAGATTCTTTAATGTTTAGTCTACAAAGATTATTGCCTGTAGTCTTTGTAGTCTAAAATAGTCTTTATAACTACAGTCTTTGTGATTAATAATATTGTTTTTAGTTATTTGAAGAGTTTAGAATCTATTTTTTATTTAAGATTATGTTTTTTGTATTTAGAATTAATACTTACTTTTAGATTTTGCTTTGTATTTTATATTTAGAAGTAATGTTTGTATTTAGAATCTAGATCTTAGATTCTGAATCCTAAAGACTTTAGATTCTAAATCTTTTTAAACCTCTACTTTAATGCACTTACTAAATATATAACTTAACTATATAAATCTTATATAGTTAAGTTATATAAATCATATGAACTATAAACCATATGTTTTATAAGATTTATACAATTCATACAAATTATATAAATCTTAATATATAAAACTTACCTACTTAGCTTTTCTACTTTCTTCTCACCTTCTTACCTTCCTACCTCTTAACTTACCTACTTTACCTACTTTACCTACTTTACCTACTTTACCTACTTTACCTACTTTACCTATCTACTATCTACTATCTACTATCTACTATCTAGTTTCTAGTTTCTAGTTTCTAGTTTCTAGTTTCTAGTTTCTTTCTACCTATCTTCCTACTTACCACCAAAGTAATAAGCATAATTAAGTGTTACTTCTCCACTAGTAAAAGATGGATTAGTATTTCTAAAATAGTATTGATACTCTACAGATACAGATTGATGCTTACCAAAGAAAGCTATTAATCCAGCCTTAGCTGTAGGAAGGATGGTTGGTGCTGAGTTACGACGTGAGTTAGCAGCAGCTGCGGCAGCGGCTCCAACTTCTCCGTTTTGTGCTACAGCAACCGCAAGAACAGCATCTGATAAATCTTTATTTGCAGCTTCTACATCTGCTACAGCTTTTTTAAGACTTTTTACAGTGCTTCCATTGCTTGTAATTTCTGTAGTTGTAACATTTTGATTGCCAGTTCCAACTTGTATGTTTAATGGTTTGTTTGATTCCTTCACGGCAGGAAGATTTGTTGTAGCTTTTACTGCATTTCCTTGTGCATTACCATTTATGATTCCATCTATAGTTTGTGCGCTATCTTGGGTTTTTAGTGCATTCATAGCTGTAGGGTTTAGTTGACCATTTGCTAAACTTACGATTGATTGCTTTAGCTGATCAGTAACTTGATTATTGCCATCACCTGCACTTTGATATTTTGACGTAACAGTTTGTACTGCACTTGTAGTTTGCGAAGCGGTTTGTGTTTCACCATAACCAAAGACATTTCTTAAGTTATCAGGACTAAGCGTTCTAACGTTATTTGTGTTTACAGTGATTTCTTTTTGCAGCACATTTAGAGTTGTATTTAATGCTGCTAGTGCATTTTGTTGTCTTGCTAAAGGCTGACTTAATGCACTTTGAGCTGCTGGATTATTTATACTTGCCAAAACGACTGAAAGCTGGCTTGCTGCAGTATTAACATCATTTATAGCTGTGGCTAGTTGAGAAGAATTTATGGTATTTATACTTGCAGCATCTAAAGTTTGATTGTTGTTAATTATAGAATCTAGACTGTCAGAAAGAGATGATACTGTGTTTCCATACAGATTACCTATATTTGATCCAGATCCAGAATCTGCATTAGAGTATATTGCGCCTGCTCTATTCCCTAGATCTAACACTTGTATTAATCTTCCAGCAGCAAATGTAGCATTACCTGATTGATATGCTGATGTTAATCTATCTTGTGCAAATAGCATATCATTAGCTCCCACACGACTTAAAGTAGCATTTTGCAAGCTAGTTTTTGAAAGTGTTTCTACCATAGAATTAAGATTTTTTACCGCTGTATTAAGTCTATCACTTACTGCATTTATTGTCGGATTGTTTAATAAGAAAGAAGCAGCATTTAACCCCGTAGCACCAGCTGCAACTGAGCCATTAGCCCTAGTAGATGCGTTAATAAAACTCCCATTTTCATCAAGGTTTATTTTTAAGTTAATATTAACTTATATATAGAGCACTTAATCTAGAACTTACAAAAACTTTAATCTAAACTTATGTAAATCTTTAGTAGTAAAATGTATAGCTCTTAGTTTTAACTTAAAAATAAGTCTTGATAAAAATTAGTTTTAACTTATATAAATCTTAAAATTGATTTACATAGTTTTTAATCTAGGCTTACATAAATCTTTAATATTAAATTACAAAGTTTTTAATCTAAAACTTGTATAAACCTTAACATTAGCTTACATAGTTGTTAGGGTTAACTTATACAATCCTTAGTTTTAACTTAAAAATAAGTTTTGATGAAAATGGGAGTTTTATTAACGCATCTACTAGGGCTAATGGCTCAGTTGCAGCTGGTGCTATAGGCTTAGATACATCTTTTGCTTTAGGAGGAAATGCTACTATAACTACACTAAGTCAAGCAGTAGATTCTAATATCCAGCAGCTTCAAGATGCTATATCTGCTTTATCTCCAGCTAGTGTATCTTTAGCTAATGCAAGCAAGGAACAAGCAGATAGATTGCAAAATGGATTTAGTGGTTATTTAGGTGCATTAGGAAATCTTCTTGGCACAAACTCTGTAGTATCTAGTACTACAAACTCCATAAAATATAGCGGTTCTGCAATTGGTTTTGCATTGACAGGTGTTTCAAGCGCAACAACTTCTCTAGTTAATGCAATAGATTCTTATGATAGTTTAGCCTCTAAAGCATCTAGTTTTAATAGCATAGTAAACGGAAACACTAGTCTTACGCTAGGTGACGTCAACACTCCAAATAATGGCATCAATAATAACTCTCAACTATCTAATACTCTTAATAACTTAAGAAATAGTGTAGTAAACCTACAAAGTGCTTTAACTATACCCAGTATAGTTTCTAACAATCCAGATGTATTAAGCGCTAAAGCTGCTCAGATGGCAAGCCTTCAACAACTTAGTGCTACGATAAATGCGCTCCAAACTGCAGTGAATATAAATACGGCTAATGTAGTAAGTGCAAACAAAACTAAATTGGAAACATTGGCTAGGCGTCCAGTTCCAGGCAGTAGTTATCCAAATCAAGCACCTGCTACAGCCGCAAATGAGTTAACTTGGTATGTGGCTAGTGGCCATTATGATACCACTAAAGGTAATCCGGATCAAACTGATGATAACAATGGCCGCCCTTTTATAAAAGATCAGCTAGCCAATCTGATAAGTACACAATCTACTGCAGCAAACAGTATAAATCCACTAGTGCAAAATGCTCAAAATGCAGCTACTAGTGCTAATAGCATACAGGGTATTATAAATGGCAATAATGGTAGTAGCACGGCAGTAACATATGATACCGTTAAAACTATAATTACTAAAACTCCAACTGGCACAACAACAACTGTAACTACTTACTTAAATGGAGATCCAAGTAAAGCCACAAATCCAGTGACAACTACAAACCCTAACGATAAATTGGATACGTCAAAGACTACAGCCACTTCAACAACCAATATTGTGTATTCTCAAGTAGCGCGTAATTTACAAGAATCTAATGGTACTAATATCAAGAACCTAAACGAAGCTATAAAAGATGTAAGGGCAGCTAACGAAAAGCTAGAACAAGCAGTATCAGCTGCAGTTATAGCTCAAAACAAAGCAGCAGGAGCGGCTGCAAGAGAAGGAGCACGTCGTAACTCAGCACCTACCATCCTTCCTACAGCTAAGGCTGGATTAATAGCTTTCTTTGGTAAGCATCAATCTGTATCTGTAGAGTATCAATACTATTTTAGAAATACTAATCCATCTTTTACTAGTGGAGAAGTAACACTTAATTATGCTTATTACTTTGGTGGTAAGTAAGTGGTGAGTAAAAAGCAGTAAGAAAGGAAGTAAGTTTTATATTTAGTAAGTGTATTTAAGTAGAGTTTAAAAAGATTTAGAATCTAAAGTCTTTAAGACTTAGAATCTAAATCTAAACCTAAATCTAACTCCATAAAGTTTAGAATCCTAAATCCTAAATCCTAAATCCTAAATCCTAAATCCTAAATCCTAAATCCTTTAATCTTTAATCTCTTAAATCTACTTTCAAACTAACTCTAGGTTTAGAATCTAAATTACTTTAGATTCTAAAAATAAAACCTAATAAATAAGTTCTCATAAACAAGCTCTCATAAAGACTTAACAAACTTATAGTTTATCTTTAGGTCAGAATCTAGTTTTAAACTAGATTCTAAGTGCTAAGTGTAGATTCTGGATTAAGGATAGAGTATATGTTCGCTAGGTTTTATGTTTAGAATAAATGCTATTTTTAAGTTTTAAATTAGTCTTACTCCTAGTATATGGTAGATGTTAAAAACAAAATCACTACACTTACTAAAAAAGCTAGCAATGGCACCACTTAGATACAACCCATCACTAAAAAGCAGCATAAAAATATCACATAGTTAGAGCTTATTTACACAAGGCTAGTGCTTAATATCACTACATAGTTATACGGGTTTATATAATATGTTGCAGACCTACAAAGTAAGACTATAAACCTTACTAAACTCTCTTTATAGCGGCATAGAAAAAGGCTTTTTTGTGCCAATCTATTAGCTTCCCCAAGCTTTTAAAGCGCTATTGTCATTAGATATTGTTTTAAAAACGACTATTTAGATGCTTTTTGTGAAGCATAAGATCTTGTGCGACATAAAAAAGCATATAATTTATAAAACGATAAACAAATTGAGCATAAATTTGGCACGCTCATTGCTTATAATTAATCACAAGAGCGAAAGCTTATAAATCTAATAAGGATATTTGATGAAAAAGAAAATCTTAGCTGCTACTGTCATCTCAGTAGCATCACTGGCAATACTTGCAGGTTGCTCTAATCCAGGGATGGCTTCTGCTAACTTAGTACCACCAAGCGCGGGAAATGCCCCACTAGCGCCAGTTCAAGTACCAGCTTATCCACCTCTAGGATATAACACTAATCCAAGCGTTATGGCACGTCCTAGCATGCCACTTCCACCACAAAACGTAGCAGTAAGTGCGCCTCAACCACTTCCTTACAGACAGCAAGTTGCCCAGTATCAGCCAGCGCCACAGCCTCAACCACGCTATGATCCAGCGCCAAGATTCCAAAGAGAACCACTAACTCCACCTAAAGCTGAAGGTTCAGACTTTGATGGAAATATCCCTAACTCTCCTATACTTGCGCCTAATAACGTTATAGAATTAAACGTAGTTGGCATGGGTGTAGCACCAGAATCTACCATCAGTCCAGCTCAAGCACTAGCCTTAGCTAAGAGGGCAGCTATAGTTGATGGCTATAGACAGTTAGGTGAAAAGATGTATGGTATCCGTGTTAATGGTCAAGATACAGTAAGAGACTTAGTGCTTCAAAACTCGACTATTAAAACAAAGGTGCAAGCACTAATTAAAAATGCAGAGATAACTGAGACAGTTTATAAAGATGGACTTTGCCAAGTTAGTATGGAGTTAAAACTAGATGGAAGAGTTTGGCATAGAGCCTTAGGTTTAAGAGGCTAAGATGAAGCTTTTAGTTAAACTAGCACTTCCTGTCTTAGCAGGACTTTTCTTAGTAGCTTGCGCTTCAAGAAGTCCTGAGGCTAATGCCTTTGGAAGAGGACTTCCTGAAGAGCAAAAGCCTATGAATTTACAAGACAGTGAGATTAAACTAGTTTATATACAAACTCCACTTTTTAACTTCTATGACTACGCTAGGCTTAATACCTATAGAAGCGGTCTTATCAAACTAGAGCTCTTTAAGTATGGTCAGCCTATAGGCTCTATACGCATAAAAGGCTCAAGGATGTGCATTTTAAATGAGTGCAGCTTCAAGTGGCCTATATCTAAAAAATTCTTTGGGCCTGTTAGCTATGGGGATTTATTTCAAGATATATTATTTGGCAAAGATATATTTAATGGTAGAGGTAAGATAGTTGCTGCTAATAACGTCGTAGTACAGCGCTTCCAGCAAAGTGGTCAAGTCATCTACTATGAAAGAAAGCCAGGCCATAGGCTTTTTAAAAACCTTAGCACTAATGTAACTATAGCCATAGATGACTACAATAATCCAAGCATAGATAACGGAGTTAAAAACTCCTTAGCTATCCCAGAAACTGCAAACTAAGTCTTCTTTTTTATCAAAAGTTATGGAGATTCCATAACTTCTTTCTTACTTATAAATCTTTTTCAAGCTATCTAACTTTGAAGTAGCGTTTAATAAAAGTGCGTCAGCTAAAACTAGTGCTACTAAGCTTTCACACACTACGCTGCCTCTTATGCCTATACAAGGATCATGCCTTCCTTTTAGCTTGAAGTTAACTTCATCTCCACTTGTGTTTAAACTAGCTTGTTCTAAAAATATGCTTGGAGTTGGTTTAAAGTGTGCTTTTAAAACTAGCGTGTCACCATTACTTATGCCTCCTAAGATTCCACCTGAGTTATTAGTCTTAAATCCATCTTTATATAAAAAGTCATTATTTATAGACCCTCTAGTTTGACTAGCCTTAGTGCCCAAACCTATCTCAACAGCCTTTACTCCATTTAGTCCCATTAGGCTACTTGCAAGCATGGAATCTAGTTTATGATACATAGGCTCGCCTAGACCAACTGGTATATTAAAAGCTTTTATAAGCACACTTGCCCCAAGGCTATCTCCTTCACGCTTAGCTTCTAAGACTATCTCTTTCATACTAGATTCTAAGCTAGTATCAAGGGCAAAGACTTCACTTTCTTTTGCCTTTAAAAATGCCTCTTTATCAAAGTCTTTATAATCTAAACCAATCTTTTCTATGCTCATCACTCCAGCATGCACTTCTATATCAAACTCACGCAATAATAGCTTTGCAAAGCCTCCTGCTAAAACCCTAGCTACACTCTCCCTAGCACTAGCCCTGCCTCCGCCTTTATAGTCTCTTAGGCCGTATTTCTTAAAGTAGGTAAAGTCTGCATGAGCTGGCCTAAAGATATCTTTTATCTCACTATAATCTTTGCTTTTTGTGTTTTCATTTGGCACAAAAAAGCCTAGTGCTGCACCTGTGCTTACACCTTCAAAAACTCCACTTAGAATCTTAAAGCTATCTTCTTCTTTTCTAGGAGTAGCAAACTTAGAGCCTCCTTTTCTTCTAGCAACTTCAGCTTCTAAAAACTCCATATCTATCTTTAATCCAGCTGGAAGGCCACTAAGCACACCACCTATGCCTTCTCCATGACTTTCTCCAAAGCTAGTAAAAACTAGTCTTTCTCCCATGCTATCCATTTTTATCCTTTGTTTTTGTTTTTATATGGTTTAGTGCTACGTTTTATGCTATTTAAATCAGTGTGATTTAGTCTTATGTGACTTGTGCTTTTTAGTTTATCAAAAGCTACTTTTGCTGCAAGCTGCTCGGCTTTCTTTTTAGTATTAGCCCTAGCTTTTCCTTGCGGTAAGGAGTTACAACGTACTTCTACAGTAAAAGTCTTATTATGATCTGGGCCACTTTCTTCTAAAACTACATACTCTGGTGTTTGTTCAAAAAGCTTTTGAGTTAGCTCTTGTAAGGCTCCTTTGTAGTCATCAAAACCTGAGTTTTTATAGTGACTTTCTAAGTCCTTAGGAAAGAGGAATCTAAAAACTTTAAAGGCTTTATCAAAGCCACTTTCTACAAATATCGCTCCTAGCACTGCTTCTAAGGCATCAGCTATAAGGCTAGGCTTACTCCTGCCACCATTAGCCTCTTCAGCTTCTGAGATAAATAAAAACTTAGAAAGTTCTATCTTTTCAGCCATGATAAAAAGCGCACCTTCATTAACAAAATAAGTGCGCATCTTGCTTAAGATTCCTTCTTGTTGGGTAGGAAAAGTATCATATAAGATCTTAGAGACAAACAAATCTAAAACTGCATCTCCTAAAAACTCTAGCCTTTCGTTGTTTTTTTGATAGTTTGGGTTTTGGTGCTTATAGCTTTTATGACTTAGGGCATTTTGAAGTAAGTCTTTGTCTTTAAAAGTATAGTGCAGTCTTTTTTCTAAGTCAGCTAAATCTTTAGTGTCTAAGTTTGGCATAGTTTAGTTTTCCTTACGTCTTTTAGGGATTTTAAATTAAATCCTAAATTAGCTTTTAAGTTAGTAAATCTTAAAATCAAATTATTAAGAATTTTAAGAAACAAAGGCCACATAATGGAAATTAAAAATGTAAAAAGAGTCCTAGTAAAGTTTAGCGGCGAAGCGCTAGCAGGAGATGCTGGGTCTGGCATAGATTTAGAGATATTAAAATTCGTAGCTAATGAGATAAGGCAACTTGCAAACGCAAACTTTGAGATAGGCATAGTCATAGGTGGGGGTAATATCATAAGGGGAGTTAGTGCTGCAGAAGGAGGCATCATAAGACGTACTAGTGGCGACTATATGGGCATGCTAGGAACTGTGATAAATGCTATAGCCTTGCAAGAGGCTTTAGAGTATCTAGGACTTGATGTGAGAGTACAAAGTGCTATAGATATAACAGAAGTTTGTGAAAAGTACATCTATAGAAAGGCTATAAGGCACTTAGAAAAAAACCGTATAGTAGTTTTTGGTGCTGGCACTGGGAATCCTTTCTTTACTACTGATACAGCAGCTACTTTAAGGGCAGTTGAAATTGGCGCAGACCTAATCATAAAAGCTACTAAAGTAGATGGTGTTTATGATAAAGACCCTAATAAGTTTAGTGATGCTAAGCTTTTAAAAACACTAAACTATGATGAGGCTTTAAGAGACCATATAAGAGTTATGGATGACACAGCTATCGCCCTAGCAAAAGATAATAAGCTCCCTATACTAGTATGCAACATGTTTAAAGAAGGCAATCTAAACGCCATCTTAACTGAGTGTAGTGGCGAGTACTCTATAGTGAGTTAAGGTATGGATATGAAGTTAATCTCATGGAATGTAAATGGTCTAAGGGCTTGTATGACTAAGGGCTTTATGGATTTTTTTAAAGCAAGTGATGCAGATGTATTTTGCATACAAGAATCTAAGATGCAAGAAAGTCAAAGTACTTTTAACTTTGAAGGCTATCACGTTAGTTGGAATGACGCAGAAAAAAAAGGCTACTCAGGCGTAGTAACTTTTAGTAAAACTAAGCCTTTGAAAGTCGTTAATGACATGGGTATAGAAAGGCACGATAAAGAAGGGCGTATCATATGTTCTGAGTTTCCTAACTTTTATCTAGTTAATGTTTATACGCCTAATTCTAAGTCTGAGTTAGAAAGGCTAGAATATAGACAGGAGTGGGAAGATGACTTTAGGACCTACCTTGCTAATCTTCACAAGAGTAAGCCAGTAGTAGTTTGTGGTGACTTAAACGTAGCCCACACTGAGATAGATCTTAAAAATCCAAAGACTAATACAAGAAATGCTGGCTTTACTATAGAAGAGCGAACTAAGTTTAGCGAGCTTTTAGAATCTGGTTTTATAGATACTTATAGATTCTTTTATCCTAATAAAGAAGGGGCCTATACTTGGTGGAGCTATAGAAGCAACGCTAGGGCTAAAAATGTCGGCTGGAGGATAGACTACTTTTTAGCAAGCACTGATTTAAAAGCTAATCTTAAAAGTGCTTGCATATATCCAGAGATACATGGAAGTGATCACTGTCCAGTAGGCTTAGAGTTAGAGTTTAAGTAAGAGTTAAATTGCATATTAAGCACTAGCAAGGCAAGTATTAGCTTAGACTTGTCTTAAAACGCTTTCTTGTTTTAACTGTAAGGATGCCACTATGTTTATATGTCATTCTTGCTAGATACTAGCTTGCTTTGGTGTGCGTGATGATTTAGCTTATTTCAAAGAGTGCATAAATCACTTATATGTTTTGTTGTTTTATAGAATCTTAAGTGTTAGATTCTAAACTTTATGAAGTTAGATTTGGAATCTAAGTCTTAAAGACTTTAGATTCCAAATCTTTTTAAACTCCACTTTACTACACTTACTAAATATACAACTTAATATATAAATCTTATGTTTTATAAGATTTATATAATTCATGCAAATTATATAAATCTTAATATATAAAACCTTTTTTACCTTTTTTACCTTTTTTACCTACTATCTACTATCTACTATCTACTATCTACTATCTACTATCTAGTTTCTAGTTTCTAGTTACTTCTTACTTCCTACTTACCACCAAAGTAATAAGCATAATTAAGTGTTACTTCTCCACTAGTAAAAGATGGATTAGTATTTCTAAAATAGTATTGATACTCTACAGATACAGATTGATGCTTACCAAAGAAAGCTATTAATCCAGCCTTAGCTGTAGGAAGGATGGTAGGTGCTGAGTTACGACGCGAGTTAGCAGCAGCTGCAGCAGCGGCTCCAACTTGTGCATTTGCAGCAGCGGCTGCTAAAAGTTTAGCATTATCAAGTTTTTGAGTAGTTACTTGTACATCAGCTACAGCTTTTTTAAGTGATTTAACTGGAGTTTGTTGCCCATTTTGTTCTACATTTAAAATGCTAGCTTCAATTGGAACAGTGTATCCTGAAGCAATAGTTGCTGCATCAGTTGAAGTAGGCACTGTTCCTACCTTAGCAGTTACTGCATTACCGTTAGCATCTCCATTTATGATTCCATCTATCTTTTGGGTACTTGCCAATACGTTTAATGCATTAGTTACCATTGTTTTTCCAGTTTCCCCAAATTTTTGAGCCCTATTTATAAAAGTTTGTATATCGCTAGTTGTGGCATCGTTAGAAGTTAATTTACCTCTTAAATCATTCAAAAATTTTACTGTTGTATCTGCTGCTGGCCTTCCATTTTGAGCTAAACTAAAAGCATCTATGCTACTTTTTAGATTCTGTACATTTACAGAGTTATCATTCACTGCAGTTTGAAGTTGAGTGATTGTTGTACTTAAAGCATTTAGATCGGCTCTTTGTTGGGTATTAAGATTATCAATAGTTGCATTACCGGGTATAGTTAATGTACTATTTGAAACAGTAGCTATAGAGTTTCTTACATTTTGTATAGCTTGACTTAAGGCTGATTGATCAATATTTACTTGCAAGCTACTATTCAAATCAGGCTTGTTTAGCACTAAATAGCTAATATCATTTGCACTATCTAAAAAGTTACTAGTCCCTATATCTATAGTTTGTTTTGTCTGCCTACCTGAAGCATCAAAGAAAGAAAGCGCTGGCTTACCTGGATCATTAATCCTTGATGCACTATGATAGGTTGAGTTAGTGTCTCCATATAAATAACTTGCAATATCTCTTCCTGTGGCAGTTCTCCATACAGTAGATACACCATCAGCAAGTATCAGTCTATCAGTAGTGGGATCAGAAGTCCCACCACTATTAACCAACTTCTGATTGTTTGATGCCCAAGCAAGCATAGGATAAGTTAAATTATGCGCTACATTGGCCAAAATATCTGCTTGAGAGACACTAGTTGCACTCACAGTTTGAAGCTGACCTATAACATTTTCCAAATTCTGCATAGCTGCATTTTGATTATCTAAAGCTATAGATAATTGAGGATTATTTAAAGCAAATGCAGCAGCATTTAACCCCGTAGCACCGGCTGCAACTGAGCCATTAGCCTTAGTAGATGCGTTAATAAAACTCCCATTTTCATCAAGACTTATTTTTAAGTTAAAACTAAGGATTGTATAAGTTGATCTTAAGATTTATATGAGTTTGAAATTAAAGTTTATATAAGTTTTAGATTAAAAATTATATAAATTGATATTAGTAACTATGTGAATTTAAACTA
>NZ_MLAR01000001.1 GCF_002272925.1 Helicobacter sp. 13S00401-1
ACCATCTATAACTAAGATGATATCTAGGTTTTTATAAGTTTGATTAAGTATAGAATCTAGTGCAGCTTCAAGATACTTTTCTACATTATAAATAGGGATGATAACTGAGACTAAGCCTTCTTCTCCTTTTAAATCTGCTAGCTCCTTAAAACTATGCAAATCTTTTAAAGCTTCATCCATCACTAACCTTTATTTCTATTTAAAAAATATTCTAACAAATAAAACTACTTAAAATTAAAAAAAAAAAAAAAGATAGAAAAAAGTACTCACAAGTCTATGCTAACAAACTAAAAGCTATATAGTTAAAGTATGCTTAGCAACTTAAGTAGTGCCTACTTTGTAGCTTAAAACTTTATTTAGTATTTTTATCTTTTATATAGCCTAAATCATCAAGCTTATTAGCTAAATCTACTAAAATAGGAAGTGCTGCAGCAGGAGTTCCGGCGTGTTCTACTAAGATAGTTACTACATACTTTGGATTATTGTAAGGTAAAAAGGCAGTCACCCACCCTTGAGAGCGTTGAAAGTAGTTCATCTCACTTTCTTTTCTACGCTTTATGACATCTTGGGGGATACTTACTACTTGTGCAGTTCCAGTCTTACAAGCAAGAGGTACTTTAGTGCCCCTAGTATGCCTATAAGCAGTCCCTCCTGGCACACTACAAACTTCATACATCCCCTTTCTTATATAGGGTAGTTTAGATTTTTCAAAAGCATTTAGCACATCTTTAGGAGGCTTTATAACTGGAGTGCTGCCTAGGTCTTTTGCATAGTGGGGAGTTGGCAAAAGTCCTGTTGCCATCAAAGCTGTATACCTTGCTATCTGCATAGGAGTTACTAAAGTGCTTCCTTGTCCTATAGAGGTTATGATAGTATCTCCTGCATACCATACTTGATGATAAGACTTCATCTTCCACTCTGGATCTGGAAATACACCTTTGTTTTCATAGGGCAAGTCTACGCCAGTTTTTTCACCAAAACCTAAGGTTCTCATAACATGGGCTATATTGTTAATCCCTGCGATTTGTGAAAGCTTATAAAAGTAGACATCTACACTTTCTTTTAGTGCCTTTACAAGATCAGTCTTTCCGTGCCCCCCTATCTTCCAGTCTCTAAATTTGTGTCCTCCTACTTCTATATAGTAAGGTGTGTCAATTAGCGTGTGTTCATTAACACCTGCATACTCTAATATAGCTAGACCCATGCCCATCTTTACTACACTTCCAGGTGGATAAAGTCCACCTACTAGCCTGTTTATAAGTGGGTCATAGATGTTATCTTTTAAGGCATTATATTTCTTATGAGAGATGCCGCCTACAAAGTCATTAATGTTATACTCTGGATAACTCCCACTAGCTAGGATTTCTCCATTTCTAGCATCCATCACTATAGCAGCGCCATTTTTTCCCTTAAACTGATTATCCATCTCACTTTGTAATCTCACATCAAGACTAGTTGTTATGTGATTATTACTAGTAGCTGGGGTCTCACTTAAAACTTTTAGCTGCTGGTTAAGGTTATTAACTTGTATCTCTTTATGGCCAAGCTTTCCTTGCAAAAAGGTGTTGTACTCTTTTTCTAAGCCTAGCTTGCCTATGATTTTAGTGTACTTAGATATGGGATCTTTTAGCACATCTTTTTCATCACTTGCTCCAACATAGCCTATGACGTGAGAAGCCATGGAGTTATTAGGATAAAGCCTTTTATTAACTGTAACTAAACTTATGTTTGGATCTTGTATAAGAGAGGAGTAAACTATCTGTCCTTGTGAGTAAGGTATAAAGTCTATTAAGACTATAGGCTTTCTCCTATAGACGCTATTAAGACTAAGATACTTTTGTTTTAAGGCCTCTATGTTTGCATTAGTTATAACTGAGGCTATAAGATTTAAAGCACTATCTAGTTGGTCTTTTTTAAGTTTAGTTTTTAAAGCTAACTCAAAGCCTAGCTCATTTATAGCTAAGGGCTCATTGTTCCTATCTAGAATCTGCCCTCTAACTGGGACTAAAACTTCAGTCTTAAAAGCATTATCCCTTGCTATCTTTTCATAGTAGTCATGGCGGGCTATGCTTAAAACATAAAGCCTAGCTATTAATATAAGACAGATAACTCCAAAGACAGAGTAAAGAATCTTAAAGCGCAGTTTTAAAGCTTTCATAGTTTTCTTATCTTTACATAGGCTAAGGTTACTAAAAGATCTATTATAAAGTAGTAGATAAGTATGGGTTTAAAGCCAAGATTAGGTGTGCCAAAGAGGATATTACTTAAAAGCATACCGGCTATATAAAAGACATAGATTCCAACCACATAAAGACACACAAAGAAAAGATTCTCATTAGCCATAGCTTCTAGCCTTAAGGCTATAAAATATCTCACTACAAAAAATACTAAGGGCAAGATTCCAAAAACCAAGTCTTTATCTAACTCATAAAAACCTAGTATAAGAAAAACTGCTATGACTTTATAGTACCCACGCCTCTTAAAAGAGATATGAAAGATCATAAAAAGCACTCCAAGCAAAGGGGGAAGTACAGGGTAGATATCACTTGCACTTATGTATATAAAAGCAACTACAAGTAGTGCTACAGCATAGCTTAAATCACTTAGTGCTTTATGTCTAGTCCTCACTCTATCATCCTACTTGTTGCTTTCAAAAGAGATATTTAAAGCCATATGTATCATTTTTTGGCAAAGAGATTGTAAAACTAAAGGATCTTTTTTGACATTAGATATAAAAGTAGAGTTTATATCCATGCTATGTTTTAGTTTTAAAAACTCTGACTTAGTAAGCTTATCTACCTTAGTATAGATAGTAAGTAGCTTTTGATCTCCTCTTAGTAAAGATTCTAAGTAGGCTTTTATAGTCTCATCTTGCTTTAAGTTAGTGTGTCTAGAATCTACAAGATGACAAAAAAGCTTAATAGAGCTTCTTTTGCGTAAAAAATTATCTAAGCTTTTATCCCATGTGTCCTTTTCACTCTTACTAACTTTTGCATAACCAAAGCCAGGGAGATCTAAAAGGTTAAGATCAAAACTTACTCTAGAGTTAGCCTCTTCTTCTTTTGTATCCTTAAAACTCCATCTTGTAGAGTAAAAGTTTATATGTCTAGTTTTGCCTGGAGTATTAGACTTTTTAGCAAGGTTACTAGCAAGGAGGGAGTTTATAAGACTAGATTTGCCGACATTACTTCTGCCTAGGAGGGCTATCTCAGTGTGAGTTACTTCAAGGGCGTTACTTAGTCCAGTTGAAGATCGCAGAAACTTAGAATCTTGTATATACAAAAATTACAGCCTTTAAATATTTTCTATAGCATCTTTGACCTTGCTTACTAACCACATAGGAGTGCTTGCTCCTGCGCTTATGCCACAAAGTTTCTTGCCTTTAAACCACTCGATATTAAGCCCTTTTTCATCTTCAACTAAAAAGCTATCTTTACAATTAAGTTTGGCGATATGTAAAAGTTGCTTAGTGTTTGAAGATGTAAGACCACCTACTACTATCATGATGTCTACTTCTTTACTTAGCTTTTCTATGGCATCTTGGTTTTCAAAAGTGGCATTGCAGATCGTATTATAGATTCTAACTTCTTGACAGTGGGTTATAAGATAGTTTGCAACTTCTACAAACTTAGCTACTTGCTTAGTAGTTTGAGAAACTAAAGCTACTTTTTTACCTAGCTTTCTATCTATGTTTTCAAGCTCTTCTAAGGAGCCTACAACTAGTGGATCTTTCACACTATAACTCATAACGCCTCTTACTTCTGGATGACTTGCATCTCCAAAGATAACTATAAAGTAGCCCTCTTCACTCATCTTTTCTACGATTTGTTGAGGCTTAGTTACATAAGGACAAGTAGCATCAGTAACTTCTACACCCATATGTTTTAAAGTACTTAAGTCTTGCTTAGTGATGCCATGAGTTCTTATTATCACGCTTTCTTTGGAATCTACTTTAGTTATATCTTCTTTTATCTTAACGTTAAATCCAGCCTGAAGCCTCTCAGTCTCTTTAGGATTATGTATCAAGGGGCCAAAGGTTATAGTGTGAGGATTTTTTAAAGCTATATCTTCAGTTATCTTTATAGCCCTTCTAACTCCAAAGCAAAATCCAAACTTATCTGCTAGCTTTACTTTCACACTTATCTCCTCTTAGCCTCATGCTCTAAAGCATGCTCACTTCTTAAGATTAATTCTAAGTTATCAAAAAAGTTAGGAAAAGATGTATTTATACACTCACAATCTGTGACTTTGCCACCACTTGCTAGAGAGGCTATGATAAAACTCATAGCTATCCTGTGATCCCCAAAGCTATTAGCCTCTCCTTTTTTTAGCGCGCTTCCTATGATATCAAAGCCGCTTTCATATTCAACTGTTTCTATGCCAAAGGCATGAAGGCCTGCGATAGTTGCTTTTATCCTATCGCTTTCTTTAACGCGTAACTCTTTAGCATTTCTTATCTCTGAGGTTCCATTTGCAACTGCCATAGCAAGGCTTAAAGCAGGGATCTCATCTATAAGCCAAGAGATGTTTTCAGTTACACTTACTGCTTTTAGAGGGCTGTAGGTTACTACTATATCCCCACTTTTTTCATAGCCTTCTTTTATGTTTTCATACTTTATATCTGCGCCCATAGATTCTAAGACTTTATAGGCTTCTATCCTAGTTTTATTTAAAAGTACATTTTTTAAGACTACTTTGCTATCTGGTATAAGTAAGGCAGCAACTGCAAAGAAAAAAGCAGATGAGGGGTCATTTGCTATCTCTATATCAAAGGCATCTAGTGGTTTAGTAAGTGGATTTATATAAATCTTATCATGCTTAAGTTCTATGTTTTTTTCTTTTTGAAAGGCTAAAAGCATATTTTCAGTGTGATCTCTACTTAAGTAAGGCTCTTTAAAAGTGGAATCTTTATCTGCTTGTAAGCCTGCTAGTATAAGGGCTGATTTAACTTGAGCAGAAGAGATTTTAGACTTATAGTGGAAGCCTTCAAGTTTGCCTTGTGGGATGAGTTTAAGTGGGGCTTTAAAGTCACTAGATTCTATCTTAGCGCCTATTTCAGTTAAAGGCTCTATCACTCTTTTCATAGGGCGTGCGCGAAGATATTTATCGCCATCTAAAGTAGCATTAATATTAGCTCCAGCTATAAGCCCAGTATAAAGTCTAATAGATGTGCCAGAGTTACCACAATCTAAAGTCTTGCTAGGAGTTTTTAGTCCCTTAGATAAAACTTCACTTGGAGCTTTTAGTAATAAGTCTTTTTTATCTTTACTAACTATCAAACCTAACTCTTTTGCTATCTCTAAACTACAAAGTGTATCTTCAGCTTCTAAAAAGTTTTTTACCCTTGAAGTTCCATCAGTAAAGAGGGCAAGCATAGCACTTCTATGAGATAAGGACTTATCACTTGCTTTTATATCTAACTCTAAAGAGAAGTTTTTTACTGGTTGAAGTTCTATATTTTTCATGCATCTCCTTTATGACTAGTATTTAAGATTCCAAATCTATCAAAAAAGCTAGAATCTTCTTTTATCAAACCCTTATCTACTAGGCTTTTTATAACAGCTTTATTACAAAAGACTTCTTTTGGCCACTTTTTAGTATAGCCTTCTAAGTCTCCTTTAGCAGTGGCATCAAGCACTATTAAACCCTCTTTTATATAAAGGTCGCGGAGTACATCTATATTATTAACTATACGCCATATAAGCATGTAGTAGTTTTTTAAGTCATTATTTGCACTATCTACAAAGATAAATATACTTGCGTACTTTTTAAAAGCTTCTAGGGCTAATATAAAGCTTTTTACACGCCTATCTTTTTTATCTATGCTTATTAGCACAACTGGATTTTTAGCTTTGAAAATATGCAAGGAGTTAAGCTCTGGTAGTTCTTTTTTTAGCTCTTCTAAAAGGCTAATATCATCTATATCTTCAAACTTAAAGTTTAAGGCCTCACCTGTTGCATCAACGCCTAGCTTTCCACTTACTCCATACTCACTACTTGCGTGATCTAATATGTCACAGATTCCTTTAGTAATTAGTAACTTACTAGCATCAACTCTTTCAAGTATGTATTTAGTTAGATTTTCAAAGTCGCCTTGTAAACTAGGCGCTTTAGAATCTAAAAAGATAGCGTGCTTTACAAAGCTAAGCTGACCTATACCAAAAAAAGCATGCATGGCTTGGAGGGCTTGGGCTGGGTAGCTTACATCAAGTTTAGCTAGTATTAGATTATGAAAAACACCATTTTCTGGCATGTGATAGTCTAGTAAGCCATGCGTTGTAGTTTGTAAAAGTGGTAAAAATACACGTTCTGTCATATAGCCCATGTACTTATCTTCTAAAGGAGGCTTACCTACAACTGTAGCTAAAAAAGTAGGGTTTTTTTTGTGAGTGATAGCTGCAACTTTAAGCACAGGATATTTTTCAACTGGTGTATAAAAACCAGTATGATCTCCAAACTCGCCCTCATCAGCAAGAGTATTTATATCTATCTCACCTTCTATGACTATATCGCTATCATGTGGCACACTTAGCTCATTAGTTAAGCACTTTACTAAGAGTGGATTTTTCTCTTTTATAAGTCCGTATAAAAAGAGTTCAAATATGCGCGGTGGCAAAGGGGCTTGTGCACACCACGTATAAAGTGGGTCTCCTCCTATGGCTACACTTACAGGCATATTTTTATTAGCCTTTTTGTACTCATGGTAAAAGTGGCTTGCATCTTTATGGATCTGAAAGTGCATTAAAAGCTCATCTTTGCTTTTAACTTGCAAGCGATAAAGCCCTAAGTTGTTAGCCTTGCCATCTAAGCTTCTAGTATAAACTTGCCCCATAGTTATAAAGTAGCCTGCATCTTCTTCCCACGTTTTAAGCACAGGAAGCAAAAAAAGATCTATATCCTTAAGTACTACTTCTTGAGCTGGGGCTTTGCCCTTATACTTTTTAGGAAAGGCATGACGCAGGGCATAAAACTCTTTTAGCTTGCTAAGCTTTTCTTTTAAAGTCTTAGGTGGGCTCATATTTAAAAGCGACTTTATGTGAGAGGCTATAGCTTCGCTATCTTTGCTAGCTATCAAATCTAAAAGGCTAAAACTCCCAAAGACATTCATTAAAACAGGCATGAGCTTTTTGCCTTCACGCATAGGACTAGTAAAAAGTAAGGCCTTAGAATCTTGCTTTTTAACTTCTATATAAGCAAGGTGGGCTATCTCTAAGTCTACATCTAGTGGCGTATCTATAACTTTTAATAAGTCTTTAGAAACTAGTAGATTTATAAGTTCTTGCATTAATTAGTCCTAGCTTCTTAGTTCACTTACTAGATTTAAAAGTGAGGTTTTATACTCTTTTAAAAGCGCTTCGCTTGTAGCTTCAAAGCGAGTAACTAAAACTGGCGTTGTGTTACTAGCGCGAACTAGTCCAAAGCCATGTTCAAAAACTACTCTAACTCCATCTATATCTATGACTTTTTCAATGTATGGAAAATTAGCTGGCAAGTTAGCACTTAGCCTTTTTTTAAGGGTATCTATTAAGACAAACTTTTCTTCTTCATCTACAGCTATCTTTTCTTCATCTGTGCTAAAAAGTTTTGGCAAGCTTTCTATGTCTTTTTGCAAACCTTCAATAGAATCTTTTTTTATAAGCTCTAAGATTCTAAAACACGCATAGATTGCATCATCAAAGCCAAAGTATCTATCATTAAAAAAGATATGCCCACTCATCTCGCAAGCTAGGGCTGCATTTAGCTCTTTTAGTTTAACTTTTAGGTTACTGTGCCCTGTTTTATACATATAAGATGTGCCTATCTTATCTAGCTCTTTATACATGTTTGAAGAACACTTTACCTCACCTATGATGATAGGATTTTTAACGCTTTTAGCGATGTCGCGCCCAAAAAGTATAGCTAGCTCATCGCCTTTAAAAACATAGTCCTTACTTATCAAAGCTATCCTATCAGCATCTCCATCAAAGGCTATGCCTATACTTATATCATGCTTATGCATTAGGTCTTTTAAGTTTTGCAAGTTAGATTCCACGCTTGGGTCTGGGTGGTGGTTAGGAAAGGTGCCATCTGGAGTAAAGTAAAGCTCACTAGCTTTTATATTTAGTGCTTCTAAGATAGGCTTTAAAGCTATGCTTGCTACTCCATTACCGCAGTCAATGGCAACTTTAGACTTAAAGTTTTTAAGATCGCTAAACTCGTGCGTTAGATATTTTATATAGCTTTCTAGCATGTTAGATTTGAAGGTTTGTACTTTAGTAGCAAGCTCTTTTTTTATATCAAGGTGTTTTAAAGTGGGCATCTTTTGCTTTAAGTCTTGTATCTCTTTCCCATAAAAAGGTTTTTGATCTATAGTTATCTTAAAGCCATTATATTCTGGTGGGTTGTGAGAGCCAGTTATCATGACGCTATTTTTTATCTCACTTTGAAAGGTTGCAAAGTAGGCAACTGGAGTTGGAATCATCCCTAAGTCATAGACTTTTATCCCATTTGCATTAAAGCCGCTTGTAAGAAAGCCAAAAAGCTTAGAGGAGTGCGTCCTAGCGTCATAGCCTATATAAACGCTATCTCCAGCTCTCGTAGTTTTTATGCGCTCTGCTAGCAAGTAGCCTATCTTAAAAACTATCTCAGCATTTAACTCAAGATCCACTATGCCTCTTATGTCGTACTCTCTAAATATCATCTTCTTTAGGCCTCTTTTTATCTAAAACTTAAATACCATTTTATCTAAAATCAAATACCGCCTATCTAAGATGGATAAAGCAAGATTTAAAGGCAAAAGGTTTTAAAGAGAATCCTAAAAGGAAGGTTTTAAAAGGGACGCAGCCAGGCAGGATTATAAAAAAACTACTTTTTTAGTAATGAAAAGCACCTAAAAGGCTTAAAACCTAGTTTTAGTCAGTCTTTTTTTACAAAACAATGGCTAAGATTTCCTTCAAAGTCTTTGTACTGGGCAGTTCCCCAAGCATGGATTTGCTTGATGATGGGGATTAGAGTTTGGCCTCTTGGAGTTAGTCCATACTCTACGCGTGGCGGTACTTCTGCGTAAACTTCTCTTGCTATGATGCCCTCTTCTTCTAGCTCTTTAAGCTTGACACTAAGAGTTTTTTGAGTCATATGTGGATTGAATATATCACAAAGCACTTTGAAGCGCTTCTTGCTATCCATGATATTAAAAACTATATATAGTTTCCACCTGTCATTAAAGATTCTGGAAAATATACCTATGGGACAATGGGAATTAGTAATTTGCTCTTTTTTCATAACTATCATAGTAGCACATATATTAATAAATGCATGAATTAGGGGGGAAATTAAAATACATATGAGGTAGAATGAAAACAAAAGAAGATAATAGACAAAAAAATACAAAAATTAGGAAAATTTTGTAAAGTATAAAACTTAAAAAAGACTTAGAATCTTAAGAGATTCCAAGTCTTTAGGATAAGCAAAAGCTAAAGGCTATTTTGCTTGTTCTAGTGGGATGACTGAAACTTTCTTTCTAGTCTTATCTTTTTGTTGGAAAAATACTATCCCATCAATTAGTGCATAGATAGTGTGATCTTTACCAATGCCCACGTTTTTACCAACGTGCATTTTAGTGCCGCGTTGTCTAACTATGATGTTTCCAGCTCTTACGAACTCTGAACCAAACTTTTTGATACCTAAACGACGACCCGCTGAATCGCGGTTATTCTGAGTACTACCCTGACCCTTCTTGTGTGCCATTGCCTATCCTTACTTAATAATATTTACAACTTTTACACGTGTGAAGTCACGTCTAAAACCACGTTTAGTCTTGCTATCTTTACGGCGTCTTTTTTTAAAAGTGATAACTTTCTTTCCACGCCCTTCATTGATAACTTCTAACTCTACTTTAGCACCGCTTACAAAAGGCTGACCAACTGTTATGTCTTCACCATCTATGATGGCTAAAACTTCAGCTAACTCTACCTTTGACTTTGGCTCAAGGCTTAATTTATCAAGTAGTAGTATGTCGCCAACTTGTGCCCTGTATTGCTTGCCTCCGTTCTTAAAAACTGCTTGCATAGCTGTCCTTTCTTGAAAATGATAAGCTTGAATTCTAGCGTAAAAACATTAAGATTTTATAAAAGCTCTAAACCCTTTTTAGAATCTAGATTAAAGATTCCATATACTTAACTAAGTCTTGCTCTTTATCTATCTTGCTTATACCCTCTCCACACCAAAGGGCTTGATAGTCTGGATTACCTTGCTCTTTAGCTAGTTTTCTTAAAGTAGCTGTAGCATAGTGCATAAAGGGGAATCCTAGGTTATCATCAATACTCATAGTAGAAAGTTTATTTTGGATAGCTCTTGCTTTTTTGCCTGTTATAGCAGTTGTAAACCCTGTCTTATCTCCATTAATGATGGCATTTTTATACTCCAAGCTAGCCTTGCTTTCTTTAGTGCATAAAAAGCTGCTTCCAACTTGTACTCCATCAAAACCTTGCTCTAAGGCTAGATTTGCATCTTCTTTAGTTGCTATAGCACCAGCTAGTATGCAAGGGATATTACACTCTAAGTCTTTTAAGACTTTAAGTACTTCTAGATTCTCACTATAAGGAAGAGAAGTAAAACCTCCTTTATGCCCGCCAGCTAAGGCGCTTTGAAAAACTATAGCATCTGGGCTTTGAGTACTTAAAACTAACTCTAGCTCATATACTGAGTTAATAGTGCTTAAGATCTTAACCTTAGATCTTTTAAGTGCATCTACATGATCTTTACTTAAAAGTCCAAAAGTAGTACTAACTATAGGAACTTTAAGCTCAAGCACGCACTCTAATATCTCATCCATCAAAGGAATCTCACCAACTACAAAGCACTCTTCAACCTCATCTTTAAAAAGTCTTTCATACTCAAGTATATTTTTAGGTTTTAAAAGCTTAGTCTTGCCATAAGTCATATAATCTACAAAAATATTAAGCGCAAAAGGCCTAGAAGTCCTAGCTTGCACATCTTTAATGAAAGTTTTTATCTGACTAAGACTTAAATAGCCAGTAGGGATGGAACCTAAAAAGCCAAAGTTGCTTACTTCTGCAACAAAACTAGCATCTAGCAAGCCTCCTGCCATAGGAGCTTGGATGAAAGGATATCTTATGCCTAAAACTTTATTTAAAGCACTCATGTTACCAACCCTTTAAATATATATCTATATGGTTTGACCTTCATTGTGACTTAAAAGTCCTTTTTTAGGCCCGCTTTTCCCGTGGCAGTTTTTATACTTTTTACCGCTACCGCAAGGGCAGGGGTCATTTCTTAAAGTCTTTTTAAATACACTATCTGCCTCAGTATTTAAAAAGCCCTGTTTAGATTCTGCTTCCATAGCCTCTCTTAGTTTTTCTTCTTCACTTCTAGCCTCAGCTTCTATCTCTTCTTCATCTTGCATCCTAAACTGCACTACTTGTAAGGTCTTATAAGCTTCAAGCTTAATGTTTTCAACTAACTCAACAAAGAGGTTATAACTTTCTTTTTTATACTCTACTAGTGGATCTTTTTGGTTATATCCTCTAAGACCGATACCTGTTTTAAGATTATCTATACTATAAAGATGCTCCCTCCAAGCCCTATCAACCACTTGTAAGTAGATCATCCTTTCTATATCATTTCTTGTCTTTTTATCCATACCAGCAAACTTATCTTCATAAGAATCTTCTAAAAGCTTAAGTAGATTATCATTTATCTTAGTGTAGTCAAGTCCAACTAGCGAGCTAGCTTCTAAAGCTATGTTGTACTCTTCTTTAAACATAGCACTTAAGGCTTCTAAGTCATAGTTTTCCATGATGTCATTAGGATAAATCTTTGCTTTTTCAAGCAGCATCTGCAAAGATAAAAGTGCATTATCTTTAATGCGCTCTGCCATATCGTAGTCTTCTTTTAAAAGATCGTTTCTAAACTTATAGATAACTTTTCGCTGTTCATTGCTTACATCATCGTACTCTAGGATGTGTTTTCTACTTTCAAAGTGTAGGTTTTCTACCTTTTTTTGTGCCTTTTCTACTGATCTAGTTATAAGACCTGATTCTATATGTTCGCCATCTTTTAGTCCAAGACGCCCCATAACACCTTTTAACTTATCGCTTCCAAAGATTCTAAGTAAGGAATCTTCTAAACTTAGATAAAACTGGCTAACTCCAGGGTCTCCTTGACGACCTGATCTACCACGTAGCTGATTATCTATCCTTCTACTTTCATGCCTTTCAGTACCTATGATATAAAGCCCACCTAGCTCTTTTATCTCTTCACTTAGTTTTATATCAACCCCACGTCCTGCCATATTAGTAGCTATGGTTACAGCTCCTTTAAGTCCGGCATCTTTTATGATCTCAGCTTCTCTTTGGTGTTGTTTAGCATTTAGTACTGTGTGAGGGATGCGCTCTTTTTTAAGCATCTCATGAAACATCTCACTTCTTTCAACACTTGCAGTTCCTACTAAAACTGGCTGCCCTTTAGCATAAAGCTCTTTTATCTTTGAGATAACTGCTTGAAACTTTTCTAGCTCACTCCTATAAACAAGATCGTTTAAATCCTTTCTTTTAATAGGTAAGTTAGTAGGTATGCTTACTACTTCTAGCTTATATATCTCTATAAACTCAGTAGCTTCAGTTTGTGCCGTACCTGTCATACCACTTAGTTTTTCATACATCCTAAAGTAGTTTTGGAAGGTTATATCAGCTAGGGTTTGGCTTTCTTCTTTAATATTAACGCCCTCTTTTGCTTCTAAGGCTTGATGGAGGCCTTCGCTAAATCTACGCCCTTGAGAAAGTCGTCCTGTGAACTCATCTACTATTACAACTTCTCCTTCTTGCACTACATAGTCTTTATCTTTTATGAATAAAAAGTTAGCCTTTAGTGCTTGATCTAGGTGGTGAGAAAGGCTAGCGTTTTCTACAGCGTAAAGATTATCTACCTTAAAAAGACTTTCAGCTTTTTTGATACCCTCTTCTGTGGTTAATATAACTCTATTTTTTTCATCTATAGTAAAGTCATCTTTTTCTTTCATCTTTTTAGCCACTAAGTCAGCAGTTATATAGTTTTCCATCTTTTTATTAAGCGGGCCTGAGATGATAAGAGGAGTTCTAGCCTCATCTATAAGGATGGAATCCACTTCATCAACTATCGCAAAAAAGTGGTGTTTTTGCACTTTTTGATCTAGGCTAAACTTCATGTTATCTCTTAGATAATCAAAGCCAAACTCATTATTAGTTCCATAGATTATGTCAGAGGAGTAGGCTTTTATACGTGCTTCATCATCTTCTAAGTCATTAGTTATAACTCCTACGCTATAGCCTAAAAAGTTATAAAGTGGAGTCATAGTTTCAGCATCACGTGCGGCTAGGTAGTCATTAACTGTTACTACGTGAACACTTTTTCCACTTAAAGCATTAAGCACAACTGGCAAGGTAGCAACTAAAGTTTTTCCCTCCCCTGTTCTCATCTCAGCTATCTTTCCTTCATGTAAGACCATACCACCAATTAACTGCACATCAAAGTGCCTAAGCCCTAAGATTCTGCTACTTGCTTCTCTAGTGATGGCAAACACTTCTTCTAGCCTAGAATCAAGTACTGAGTTAACTATCTTTATATCTTCAACATCTTCTAGCTCAGCTTTAACATGAGTTTTAATATCAAAAAATCTTTGCTGCAAAGCTACATCATCTAGGGCTTTTAGGGCTTCAGCATAGCTGTTAACACCTTTTATCCTAGAGACGTATTTTTTAAGTAACTTATCGTTTCTGGTTCCAAGAACCTTACCGAACATAGCTTGTAACATGCCTAACCTTTTATACCTAGAGTGAATTTCAACTTTTTATTTTATCGAAAGTAAAGAGATTAGTTTATCCTTGGGCGAAGTCTATAAACATATCCTACACTAGTTAGTGGCACAAACTTAACTTCAAACTTTACGTAATTGTTTTGTATAACTGAGATCTGAGAGTTTCCATCATTTGTCACATTAGTAAGGATGGGAGTTCTATCACTGCCTGCTTTTATGGCCACTCCAAAGCATTTTATATCTTTGTGGATTCCTATACCTAGGTTTAAGATAGTATTAGTCCTAAAGTCATAACTTATAAAGCCATCTAGTCCAAAGTAACCAAGATCCCCACTAAAGTTAAGTCTTAAAAAGTTAGAAGCATCAGTGATAGTTCTAGTTAGGGTTAGATTATCTACTGCAAAGGCTGTATCTCTTTTTAAATAGTAAGATACGCCTGCACTTACTCTTTTACTGCTATAGCTAGCATTTAGCGCTAACTCTGTAAAAACGTTATAAAAGAAGGAGTAAAAAAAGCTAGTTGAGAGATTAAGGCCATCTATTGGTGTTGTGCCAAGTTTGTTTTCCATAGGAGTTCTAACTGGAGAAACTGTATCATCAAGATTTAGAATCTGCGTTGCCCTCCAGTAAAAAAGCTCCTTGCCATTTAAGTTATAAAAGTAGTTAGAGAGATTTAAATCTATCCTAGTATTACCCGCAAAAACTGAAGTAAAACTTGAAGGATCCCATATATCAAAGCGATTTTGTATAGCTTGAAGTTCGCTAGTCCCTAAAAGGCTATAAGTTTGTACTACGTTTTTTCCTAAAAGGCCATTAGTAAAAACTGAGTTTGCAAAAGGTGCGCTTAAACTAAAAGAGGCCTGCAAGGCATGGAAGAATTTATTATAGTCTTTGCCCACATCTAGATTAAGTGAGATTCTATAGTTTGCTGCTAGGTAGTTTCCATATCTATTAGTAACTGGGTTTAAAACAAAGTCAGACCCCATAGTATCAAAGGTATAAAGTGGCGTTTTATTATTCCCATAAATATTACCCGCGTAGATATTTCCTGCATAAATATTAGTCCATATCCCCAAAGAAAGAAACTTGTTAAATATAGAAAAGTTCATGCCTAGTGGGATGGAGAGCTCATTAGAAACATAGCTATAGCCTATAGGCCTATAAGTATTTTTTAACTGATAGTCTATGGAGTATAAAAGCTCTTTAAAAAATAGCGTTGAAAGGTATCTGTGATATTGAAGATTAGGCAAGTTTTGCAAGGTGGTACGGTTATCTGCGACATTAAAGTTTAAGAAGTACTTAAAGTTAGTGCCAAAGTAGTTATTGCCCACTTGAGTGTAAAAGTTAACCCTTGAAGTGTAAGAAGAGGTATTTAAAAAGTAGTTAAATCTATCAAGGCGCATATAGTCAAGATCGTTCATATAAGCAAAGTCTACATAAAGACCATTATCTATACCACTTTTTAGGCCAAGGTATTTTTGCATAAAGTTTCTTGAGCTAGTTTTTATATCAAAACCATAGATTTGAGAGTTTACTAGATTTAGATTCTTTACATATTCTGGTATGTTATAAAAATATCTTGCATTTAAGATAAGGTTGTCATGGTAAGGAGAAGTAGCCCTAAACTCATAGTTTAATCCCCCTCCTCTATTAGTCCTAACTTGTGGAGTAAAAGTCATATCCCAAAAGTCTTGTAAGGCTAGATAGTAAGGCTGCAAATAGACAAAACCTTCAGTGCTTGAGCTTCCTGTAGTTGGATATAAAAAACCTGAAGTTCTTTTGTTTTCAGTGGATAATCTTAGATAAGGAAGATACATTATAGGCACATCACCTATGTAGATTCTGGCATTCCATAGCTGGACTATGGACTTATCTTTATTAAAACTTCCACTACTTGTATCTATCCTCCAAGCTGGACTTACAACTGAGCAGCTAGAGACTATAGAAGAGTTAAAGCGAAATATATTCTTATTACTAGCAGCTGCTTTAGCACTCATCCATATACCAGTTGAACTTTCTTGAACATAAAAAGGCTCTATTATCACAAAGTCAGAGTTTAGGTAAAAGGTGGCTTGATTAGCCTGCAAATAGAGCTGGTCGTTTTTATAAATCTTTACATTACCTTGAAGTCTTACAAACTTAGTTTGTGTGTTATAAGTTATCTTATCAGCTAAGGCATAAAGCTCAGTATTCATAACAGAGGCATCACCTGTAGCTATGACATTATCACCTTCCCTTGCTATAGCTTCTCCTAAAAGTTCAAAAGTCTTTTGTTGTTTCTTGCTTAACTCAAGCTCTCCTACTTTTAGATTCTTACTTCTTTGTTCTTTTTGAGCCTTGCTTATATCTTTTGGAGCAGGCACTAAAGGGGTAGTTGCTTGACTTTGAAGGAGGGGGCTATTTATATGTGGGAGTAAGGGGCTAGAAGTGCTATCATCTACATTGCACGTATTAGAATCTAGTGAGCTAAAACTAGTAGCATTTGGCGTATTTATATTATTAGAAGTTTTGCTTAGTGCGTTTAACTCCCCTAAAGTAAGCTCTTTATTTACGTGTGTTGCATCTTTAGCTATAGCTATACTTATGAAACTAAAAAGACCTAGGCATAGGCCAAAGTGGAAAATCTTTTTAGCTATTAATGACAATACAAGAACTCCATCTGTCATGTAAAGTACGTTTAAACTTATCAAATGGGGCAAATATAAAAGAGATATAAAACGTCTTACCTAAGATGTAACTTATAGCTGATCTAGTTATAGCTTGAGTAAGCCTAGGCTTATCAAAATAGGTGGAATCAACAACCTTAGCCTTTACTAACAGTAGGCCTAAAGATGCGCCATAAAGATATAAAAACAAACTGTTATAAATCACATCTATTACAAAAAGCAAAACTATATACCAAAGCACAACATGTAGTGCATCTCCTAGCTGGCTTGCAAGCTGCATCTGAGTCTTAGAAAGATCACTCTTAGTATCAGTAGCACCATTTTTTTCTTGGATCTCAGCTTGCACTTTTAAGTCTGCACTTATACTAGAGATACTTGTGAGGGCTGTGTTTACACTCTCTTTTTGATTAGCACTTAGCATCAATGAAGCTATGATTGAAACTATTATCACATCTACTATTAGTGCTAGTATCCTTTTTGGGAAAGAAGCAAGTGTTAGGTGCTCTCTAAAAAGGGCTTTTTCTAGGATTTCATCTTTTTTTGTCACTGTATTTTCTTTAAAGTTTTAAGTTGTTTTGGATTTTTTGGCTACGCCTTGAGAAGCAATATCTGTTCTTATATGCTTACCGTCATATTCTATCTTTGAAGCTATAGTATAAGCATTAAGTCGTGCCCTTTCTAAAGTGCTTGCACTGCCTATAGCTAAACATACACGCCCACTCCCTGCATAAAGTTTTCCGTCTTCTACAAAAGTGCTTGCATAGACTATATGCCCTAAACTTTTATCAAACTCATCTATCTTCATAGGAGTTTTAGAATCTGTTTTATAAGGATAGCTTTTAGACGCACAAACTACGCAAACTTGGTAGTCTCCAGTAAACTCTATCTTTGGCAAACTTTTAGATTCCACACCCAAAAGGACATCAAGCAAAGAAGTTTTAAAAGAAGGTAGTAATATCTCACACTCAGGGTCTCCAAAGCGCACATTGTACTCTAATAAATAAGGCTCGCTATTAACTACCATAATGCCAGCAAAGATAACTCCAACATAGGGTTTACCTTCTTTTTTTAAAGCATCAAAAGTAGGTTTTAAGATTTTAGATTCTATTTTTTGCATTAAAGCTTCATCGCATAAAAAAGAAGGCAGTGGGGAGTAAGCGCCCATGCCTCCAGTATTAGGTCCTAAGTCATTATCAAGCAGTCTTTTATGGTCTTGACAAGGAGGCAAAGTTATAAAGCTTTCACCATCACTAAGTGCAAAAACTGAAAGCTCATAGCCTTTTAAAAACTCTTCTATAACTACGCACTTTCCAGCCTCACCAAAAAGTGCTCCACTAAGCATATCTTTTAACTTATCTTTTGCCTCAGACTTAGAATCTAATATCAAAACGCCCTTGCCCGCACAAAGCCCACTAGCTTTTAGCACTATTACATCACTATCTTTAAAGTTAGATTCTATAAAATTGGCGCCATCTTCATAGTTAGTAGTTTTAAAGTACTTTGCAGTTAGCACACCTGCCTTACTTACAAAGTCTTTCATATAAGATTTATCACCTTCTAATCTTGCATTTTCTTTATCTATACCAAAGACTTTTATGCCTTCTTTTCTTAAAAAGTCACTTAGGCCTAGCACACAAGGAAGCTCTGGCCCTATGATTACGTAATCTATATTATGTTGTTTTATATTTTTTAGTAGTTCTTCAAATGTAGTGTAGGCAAAAGATTTCGCACCTAAAATAAGACTAGCTCCATCAGATTTAGGGCTAAAGTAGATATCACTAACTCTAGAATCTTTTTTTAACGCTAGGGCTAAAGAGTACTCTCTACCACCATTGCCTATAATTAATATATTCATATATAAACCTATAAGTTATTTTTATACCCAAAAGGCCGTTACTTCATGTCTAATGCCTAAGCCCAACAAGACTACGACATTTTAGGTAAAAACAGGCTAATTAGGCGCTAGATTCTAACCCTGTTAAGGGCTTCAAGAGTAAACTCTAACGAAAATGCGACACACATAGCCATCAGGTCTCTACCAAGTAAAGGTATTATAAACGGACTGGCAAAAATTATAAAGACCACGAACCTTCCAGGCGATATATTATAGCAATGTAATTACTTTAAATCTCCTTAGCAAATAAGACTAAAGAGGACTTAAAGCACTTTAAGGTTTTAAAACTTCCTCCCTACTTTAAGATTCTTGATTAGCTATACTTAAAATCTCTTTTACTACGTTTGGATCATCAAGTGTAGAAATATCTTGAGTGATAGCCTCTCCTCTTGCGATGGAACGCAAAATCCTTCTCATAATCTTCCCACTTCTAGTTTTAGGAAGACCAGGCACGTACATAATATCATCAAGCTTAGCTATGTTTCCTATCTCTGTTGCTATTATCTTATTTATCTCTTTTAAGTGTTCTATGCTTTCACCTAAGTTACAACTTGCTCCATTTTGAAGCACCACAAAGGCAAAAAGACTTTCCCCTTTGATAGGGTTTTTCTTACTTACTACAGCACTTTCTGCTACAGCTTCATGTTTGGCGATAGCTGCTTCAACTTCAGCAGTACCAAGTCTATGGCCACTAACATTAACAACATCATCTGTTCTTCCTATGATAGTTATATAGTCTCTATCATCATAGATTGCAGCATCCCCTGCGAAATAAACTGGCTTACCGTCTTTTTTAGCTTGAGAAAAGTAACTTGATACATATCTATCTGGATCGCCCCATATAGTTCTTATCATAGAAGGCCAAGGCTTAGTTATACAAAGTAGTCCTTGCTCTCCTGGCTCTTTTTTATTGCCTTCTTCATCTATAACTTCAGCCATGATTCCAGGTAGTGGTAAAGTAGCGCAGCCTGGTTTTAATGGAGTAGCCCCTGGCAGTGGACTTATCATATGCCCACCAGTTTCAGTTTGCCACCAAGTATCAACTATAGAGCATCTTCCACCACCTATAACTTCTCTAAACCACTTCCAAGCAGTTGGATTTATAGGCTCACCTACAGTTCCAAGTACTTTTAAAGAGCTTAGATCGTACTTTTGAGGTTCATTTGGCCCTTCAGCATGAAGCATCCTTATAGCTGTAGGAGAGGTATAAAACTTATCGATTCTATATTCTTCTATCATCTTCCACCATCTGCCATAGTTTGGATAGCCTGGAGTTCCTTCATACATCAAAGTAGTAGCCCCGCACGCTAGTGGGCCATAGACTATATAAGTGTGCCCTGTTATCCAACCAACATCAGCCGCACACCAGTAGTTATCATTATCCCTTATATCAAAAACCCACTCCATAGTAAGTTGGGCTTGCAACATATAGCCTGCAGTGCTATGCTGAACACCTTTTGGTTTACCAGTACTTCCACTAGTATAAAGTAAGAAAAGTGGGTCTTCACTGTCCATAACTTCTGGCTCGCAGTAGCAAGATTCATTTTCTACCATCTCATTATAGATAAAGTCACGTCCCCTAACGTAGCTAATCTCTTGATGATTACGCTCAACTATTAAGACTTTTTGCACACTTGGACAAGCATCATTTTCTAGGGCTTTATCTACACTAGGTTTAAGCATATAAGGCTTACCTTTTCTAAAAGCTCCATCAGCAGTTATAACAAGCTTAGCTTGTGCGTCATTTACCCTATCTCTTATGGCTTCTGGACTAAAACCTCCAAATACTACTGAGTGTATAGCCCCTATCCTAGCGCAAGCTAGCATCATTATGGCAGTTTCTGGAATCATAGGCATATAGATAACTACCCTATCACCCTTTTTGATATCAAATTGATTTTTAAGTAGATTTGATGCTCTATTTACTTCATCATAAAGCCTTCTATAAGATATAGCTTTATAATCCCCCATCTCGCCTTCAAAGATAATGGCAACTTTGTTTTTCTTATCTGCTAAGTGTCTATCCAAGCACTGCACACTTGCATTTATCTTCCCACCTTCAAACCACTTATAAAAAGGAGCATTGCTAGAATCTAAAACTTTTTTAAAAGGCTCCTTCCATGTAAGCTTTTTTTGAGCTAAATCCCCCCAAAATTTCTCATAATCGTCATTTGCTTCATAACATAAGTCATCATATTCACACATGTTTTTAATGCGAGCTTGTTTTGCAAACTCCCTATTTGGTTTAAAAATAGTCTGTGCAAACTCTAGGTCATTATCTATATTTTCCATAAACTAGCTCCTTTTATCACTTAATCTTTGTTAACTATAAACAAACTTTATTTCACGTAAGGTTATAGGTAGGAATAAACGTAAAAATTTAAACTTTAAAAGTTACATTTTTAAACATTTAGAGTCTTAAAATATCAAAATGAGAAAAAAAGTAATAGTGTTTCATTAAAGGCTTAAGCTAATCTACAGTTTTAGAATCTAACTTTGTCACTTTTTAGCAATACTAAAGACCTAAGCCTTCAATATATATAAATCATCAAGAATCTAATATAATAGTTTTTATTAAAAATCATTGTTTTAACTCCCACACTTAAGGCAACTTAAATGCAAAATCAAAACTTACAAAAAATAGCAAATGAACTAAGGATGCTATGTGCAGACATGGTACAAAACGCAAACAGTGGTCACCCAGGCGCCCCACTAGGCCTAGCAGACTTAGCAGTAATCTTAAGTCAGCACATCAACATAGACCCAAGTGATCTAACCTGGCTAAATAGAGACAGGCTAGTTTTTAGTGGAGGCCATGCTAGTGCTTTAATCTATGCGCTTTTGCATCTTTGGGGCTTTGAAGTATCTTTACAAGATTTAAAAGAGTTTAGAAAGTTTGGCTCACTAACCCCAGGCCATCCTGAGTATAAACACACGCCTGGAGTTGAGATAACTACTGGTCCACTAGGTCAAGGCATAGCTAATGCAGTAGGCTTTGCTATGGCACAAAAAAGAGCTCAAAAACTACTAGGCGACTTGATAGATCATAAAGTTTACTGCTTTTGTGGGGACGGCGACTTAGAAGAGGGTATAAGCTATGAGGCTACTTCACTAGCTGGCCATTTTAAGCTAGAAAGCCTAGTTTTAATCTATGATAGTAACAACATAAGCATAGAAGGGGATATAGGCATCACTTTTAGTGAAGATGTAGAAAAAAGATTCCTTGCAATTGGCTTTGATGTTATAAAGATTAATGGACATGATTATGATGAGATTAATGAGGCCTTTACAAAGGTAAAAACTGCTAGCAAGCCTACTTTAATCATAGCTCAAACAACTATTGGCAAAGGGGCAGTAGGACTAGAAGGAAGCCATAAAACACATGGTGCCCCACTAGGCATGGAAGTTATAGCTAAAAGCAAACAGACTTTAGAGTTAGCAAATGCTAGTTTTAATGTGACTTCTAACTCAAGGGCGTTTTTTGATGGCGTTAGGATGAGGGGAGGCAGGGCAAATGCTATATGGAAGAAAAAGCTTATAACTGATAATAAAGTAAGCCTTGTAGAATCTTTAATGCACCCAGACTTTAAAAACATAAGCTTTAAAACCTATGAAGTTGGTAAGTCGCTAGCTACAAGGGTAAGTAATGGCGAGATATTAAATGCTATAAGTGAGTTTGACTTAGGCTTTATAGGTGGTAGTGCAGACCTTGCACCAAGTAATAACACGCAGCTTTTTAACACAGGCAACTTCCCAGAGGGCAATAATATGCACTTTGGTATAAGAGAGCACGCCATGGGTGCTATCTCTAACGCTTTTGCAAACTATGGAATCTATAGGCCTTTTTGTGCGACATTTTTTGTGTTTAGCGACTATCTAAGCCCAAGCATAAGGATAGCTTCTATCATGAAGGCTAAGGTTTTATATGTCTTTACTCATGACAGTATAGGAGTAGGTGAGGATGGCCAAACCCACCAGCCAGTTGAGCAACTTACCCACTTTAGAGCCATGCCAAATCTTATTACGTGGCGTCCATGTGATGCAAATGAAAATGTAGTTTGCATGCAAGTAGCCCTAGGCCTAGAGGCACCTAATATGTTTGTCCTAAGTCGCCAAAACCTAGAAGTACTTTCTTTACCTAGCGTGGCTGAAGTTAGCAAAGGAGCTTATTTAAAGTCTCAAAGTAGCACTAAGCCTGTGCTTAGTTTGCTAGCTAGTGGAAGTGAAGTAAGTCTTTGTCTAAAAGCCCAAAAAGTTTTAGAAAGTGAAGGCATAGCAACGCAAGTTGTAAGCATGCCTAGTTTTGATTTGTTTTTAGAATCTAGTAAAGAGTATAAACAAGAGTTATTTGTAAACTCTAAAGTCTTAGCAGTTGAAGCTTTAAGGGGACTAGAGCTTTATGCTATCGCAGATAGCGTTTTAAGTATGGAAAGCTTTGGGGCTAGTGGAAAAGGTGATGTACTCTTTGAACACTTTGGCTTTAGTGTAGAAAATGTAGTCAAAAAAGCAAAAAGCCTCATTTAAACACTTATATAATAACCCTTACTCTAAGACTTGTTATCGCACTAGCAAGTCTTAAGCTATAAGATTTAAGAAAGTTTGTTAAAGAAAAACTTTTATAAATCAACACACTTAAACCTCCACTTTGTAAATAACAGGTCTTTTTAGTATCTTTTTTGTCTTTATGCGGGTATTTAAGACTAGACCAAAAGCAAAAATCATAGAATCCTACTTAATAAAAAACATACAAATGGCATTTCTACATTACATCATTATAAGGGGCTAGAGATGAAAAAAGTCACTAACATCATATTAGCAACTAGTTTGGCGTTAAGCCTAGGCAGCATGGCCATTGCAGCAGATGTAAATGGGTCAAATCATGAAACTAATGCCTTAAATGGCTTGAAGTTTACATTAGGAGCAGGAGTTGGCGGTGGGCTAGATATCTCCAAAGTACCAGAAGGCATAAACTTTGCCGGCGCTGGGGCTAATGCAAAACTAAAACTAGGAACTGCCCTTTTTACTACTACGCCTAATAGCACTTTAGGATTCCAAGCAAGTGTTGGTGTAGGTGCTTATAGTATGAAAGAAGCCTTTGTGCCTCAGTACTTTGTAAATCTTGACTTTGTTCAAGCCTTTGATGTTGGGGATGGTTTTATAAAACTAGGGTATATCATAGGTGCAGGTTTGGCTGTAAGAACTAATGATAATAATATTAATAGTGGTAGTGGAAACTTTATAGCTAATGGAAGCACTATAGTAGGAGCAGCGTCCTTGCAAGAACTTGCAAGTGCCCTTCCTAACTTACAAATCCAACTAGACCAAGCAAGACAAAGACAGCAAAGTGCGCAAAATGCTTTTAATAGTGCACAAGGCAATGTAAATTCTATTAATGCAAATATTAACAATCTTCAAAATAATCTTGCTTCTGCTAGAGCTGGACGTTTAGCCTCTCCAAGTGTAGGCCCAGGAAGTGATAGGGCTTCTGATAGATTGAGTGCAAATACAAATAGGATAAATAGACAAATAGCCCAAGCACAAAGCCAGCTATCTACTGCTAATAACTCTCTAGCTAGTGCCCAAAGCGCACTAAATCAAGCAAATTTTAATCTAAGTAATGCACAAAATGCTTTTAATGGAAATAGAACTGCGCAAGTAAGTCAAGCTACACAAGATATTAATAGCGTTGCTGGTGAGGTAAGTACCCTAGTAAACCAAGCAAATAGTGCTTTAAATAATGGTAATAATATATCTTTAGCTTCTTCTAGTTTGGCTAGAGCGCTGCAAGTAGTAAATAGCGCTAATAATCCAAAGCAGATAGGTCAAAGCTTAGTTAGTCAAGGGATAGGAGATACAAACGCTTTTAATCAAAGCTTAACTAACTTGCAAAATGCACAAGCTAGTCTTGCAACTGTTAGTCAAAGAGTAGTAGATGCACAAAATAGACCTACGCCCCCAACAGGAACTTTAGCTGGTGGAGGAAATACAAACACTGGAAATACAAATAGTGGAAATACAAACACTGGAACTGGAAACACTAGTGGAGGTACAGGAGGTACAGTTAGTGGAGGTGGTCTTAATAATGGAGGGTTTGGTAACACCATAGTGCCTGCTTCAAATGCAGATACACTAAATAACCTAGCAGCACTTATAGCCTATCTTAATAGTATAAGAAATGCTCGTATAGCAGGTGCAGAGCAAGCCCAAGCTGCTAGAACCTCAGCAGCAAGAGCTGCTAATGCAGCTACTATACTTCCTACTTTAAAGGCTGGAATCATCGCTTTTATAGGACAAAACCAAAGTATCTCTTTAGAGTATCAGTACTACTTTAGAAATAAAAACGACATGATCGCAAGTAGTGATATAACTCTTAACTATACTTACTACTTTGGAAAAAGCCACTAGCAAAAGTCACATCTTTAGCAAGCTTTAAAGCTAGGCTTTTAAAAGCCTAGCTTTAAAGTTATAAACTAGTGCTTCCTTTTAATATATCTGAAACTAAAAAGCTAAGCTCTAAGGCTTGGACTGCATTAAGCCTAGGGTCACACTGAGTTTTATAGCTAGTGTGCAGTATATCTTCACTTATCTCTTGTAATCCACCTATGCACTCTGTAACATCTTGTCCAGTTAACTCTAAGTGTAGACCACCAGGGATGCTGCCATTTTGCCTATGTATCTCAAAGAAGTTTTTTATCTCACTTACAACATCTCCAAAATCCCTAGTCTTATAGCCACTGCTTGAAGTTTTAGTATTACCATGCATAGGGTCACAACTCCAAAGTATCTCTAGTCCATAACCTTTTATGGAATCTAAAAGGGCTGGAAGTTTTTCTTTTATCTTTTCACTGCCCATACGCACTATGAGATTAAGTCTACCGGCTTCATTACGCGAGTTAAGCTTTTCACAAAGTCCTAAGATATCTTCTTTAGTTGCATTAGGGCCTATCTTTACTCCTATAGGGTTATGAACCCCACGTAAAAACTCAACATGAGCATGATCTAAATCGCGTGTCCTTTCACCTATCCAAAGCATATGAGCACTGCAGTCATACCACTTGCCACTTAGGCTATCTTGGCGAGTTAGGGCTTCTTCATAGTTTAAAACTAAGGCTTCATGGGAAGTATAAAAGTCTACTTCTCTAAGGGCGGAGTTATTTTCACTAGAGATTCCACAAGCTTCTAAGAACTTTAAAGACTTAGTTATATCATCAGCTAACAAAGAAAAACGCTTGCCAAAGTTGTTGTTATGCACAAACTCTAGATTCCATTTATGAATAGATGCAAGATCAGCAAAACCACCTTGTGCAAAGGCACGCAAAAGATTTAGAGTGCTTGCACTTTGGTTATAGCCTCTTAAAAGCTTTTCTGGATCTGGCTCTCTTGCGTTTAAATCTTGCTCATTTATAAGATCACCTCTATAACTTGGATAAGTTACACCATCAATTGTCTCAGTATCACTTGATCTAGGCTTTGCAAACTGCCCAGCTAAACGCCCTACTTTTATGATAGGGTAGCTTGAAGCAAAGGTTAGGATAACACTCATTTGAAGGATGATTTTAAACATGTCTCTTATGTTGTTTGCACTAAACTGAGAAAAGCTTTCAGCACAGTCCCCCCCTTGAAGCAAGAAAGCTTTGCCTTTAGAAGCCTTTGCAAAACCTTCCCTAAGCTTATCTGCCTCTCTTGCAAAAACTAGTGGGGGGAATCCACATAAAATCTCTTCTACTTTTTTTATATGCTCTTTATCCTTGTAAGTAGGATGTTGCTTTATAGGAAAGTTTCTCCAACTACTTTTACTCCAACTCATCTTTATTCCTTTCTATTTTAAGCTTTTTCGTCCATATTAGGATAGCTGCCTAACCACTTTAACTCATCTTTTCTTTTCTTAAAAACCCTATCGACGTTCTCATCATACCTATGGCCGTGGAAGTCTATATAAAAACCAAAGCTAAAATCGCCATTAGCGCTAATAGGCCTAGAATCTATCTTAGTTAGATTTATACCTTCAAAGGCGAAATCTTGCATTAATCGCAAAAGTCCGCCTGTTTCATAAAAGTCTTTTATAGTTGCAAAAGCTGAAGTTTTGCTGTTGCTACTAGGTTTGTTTTCAAAGTCACTTACTATGATGAATCTAGTCTTGTTTTTACCATTAGATTCTATGTTTTCAAACATTATAGGTAGCTCATAAAGCTTAGCGGCAATCTTAGAGCAAATCGCAGCGCCATTTTTATCTTCCTTAGCAAGCTTAGCGGCACTTGCAGTTGAGTTAGTATAGATTTGTTCTACATTACTAAGTGAGTAGTCTTTTAAAAACTTTGAACACTGACCAAAGGCTATATCTTTAGAGTAGATACGTTTTATAGAATCTAAACTTTCACACATACTAGCAAGGCTGTGATGTATAGGCAAAGTAAGCTCTGAGATTATCTTATACTCACTTTGAGCTAGCAAGTCTATAGTTTCTCCTACCATGCCATTAATATTATTTTCTAAAGGCACTACGCCATATTTTGCATTTTTTTGTATTAAAGCATCAAAAACTGCGCTTATATTATTAAGTGCATAGTAAGTACTTAAAGGACCAAATCTATCTTCAGCTGCCTGGTGAGTATAACTTCCTATAGGTCCTAAAAAGGCTACTTTTTGAGGCGCTTCTAGATTCCTAGAGATAGCAAAGATTTCATAAAAGATAGCTTCTATACTAGAAAGGCTAAGATTTTTTAGATCTGCTTTTTCTTTTAAGGCTTGAAGTTTAGAGATTATCTCTCTTTCTCTTTCTGGTCTATAAATACTAGCCTTATTAGCAAGCTTTGCTTTTCCTACTTCTGCAACATAGCCTAGCCTTTTATTAATTAGCTTTAAAATCTCACCATCTATAAAATCTATATTATCCCTTAGCTCACTTAAGGTTTCTTCTAAGGACTTAGACATCTTTACTCCCTTTAATATCATCTACCTTATCTGTGTTTTCATCTAGCAATAAAAGCTCATCTTCTATAAGCTCTTCAAAACTCTCTCTATGTCTTATAAGCGTATCTTTTCCATTAGTAAGTGCTACTTCTGCAGGTCTAAGCCTAGAGTTATAATTACTACTCATAGAGTAGCCATAAGCCCCAGCACTTTTAACTATTAGCAAATCCCCGCTTTCACAATCTGGCAAGTTTACATCCTTAGCTAAGTAGTCCCCACTTTCGCATATTGCTCCTACTACATCGCACTTTGAAACTTCTTTGCTTTTAGGGTTAAGTGCTACTATCTCGTGTTTGGCTTTGTAGATGCTTGGGCGGATTAGGTCATTCATAGCAGCATCAACTATGACAAAGCGCTTAGTGCCATTAAGCTTTTCATATAAAACACTAGTTAGTAAAATGCCAGCATTACCCACTAAAAAGCGTCCTGGCTCAGTTAGTATGGATAGATCTAGGGGCTTAACTATATTAATAATATTTTTTATGTACTCTTGTAAGTTAAAAGGCACTTCATCAGTATAAGTTATACCATAGCCCCCACCTATATCAAAAAACTTCAAAGGCAAGCCTAGTGCTAAAAGTCCTCTAGCTAGCTCTTTTATCTTTAGGGCAGATTCTATAAGAGGGGCAGAATCTAATATTTGAGAGCCTATGTGAAAGTGGATTCCAACTGGAAGAAGGTTAGGACTTTTATGTGCGTGAAGATAAAGTTTAAAAGCTTCTTCATGGTTAATCCCAAACTTATTAGAACTTAGTCCTGTTGAGATGTAAGGATGGGTTTTAGCATCTACGTTTGGATTAACACGTAAAGAGATTCTTGCTTCAACTCCTAAGTCTTTAGCTACAGCTTCAACTAAAAAAAGCTCACTTTCACTTTCTACGTTAAGAAATAAAATATCAGCCTTTAAAGCAGATTCTATCTCATGTAGTGTTTTGCCAACTCCACTAAAGATAATCTTATACTTTGGTATCCCTGATAAAAGCGCCCTTCTTACTTCGTGAAAACTAACACAGTCTGCACCACTGCCAAGATTTGCAAGGTGTCTTATAAGACTTAGATTAGAGTTAGCTTTTAAGGCATAACAGATTAGACTTTTATAGCCTTCAAAGCACTCTTTTAGGGTCGTATAACTTTGGGTGATAGCATCAAAGTTATAAACAAAAAGCGGTGTATGGTACTTTTGTGCAAGTTGTGCGTAGTTAGCCATTTTAATCTTGCCTTTCTCTAGAGAATTTAAATCTTACAAGTTTTACTTGCGGTTTTTTCTTGGTTATTTTAGCTGATGATTTGCATATTTTTAGGCTACACATGATGTAATTAAGCTTTTATCAAGCTTAGATTCTCATAAACAAGCTTAGTTAACTATAATTTAGCTCTAGCTAAGTTTCAAAATATTAGAATGACAGAAGGCATAAAGCCTAATATCACAACTCAAATCTCAAAGGAAGAATCATGAAAGCTACTAAGACTGTATTAGCAGGCATTCTTTTACTAGGCGTAATGGGAACTTTTGCAGCGGCTAATGAAGCCCCAGCCGTATTTAATAAATGCAAAATCTGCCATGGTGTAGATGGTAAGAAAATGGCACCAGGCGCTAAAGCTCTAATCGCTGGTTTACCTAAAGAAAAACTACTTAGAGACCTAAAAGGCTATAAAGCTGGTACTGCTCATAATGGCGGTAACTCTAAAATAATGTACGCACAAATGAGAAACGTAAGCGATGCAGATATAGAAGTACTAGCTGACTACATCTCAAAACTACCTAAATAAGTCTTAAATACTTAAGATTCTAAATTTAAGCGTACAAAGGTTCTAGAATGTCTTTAATAACATTGGATAGTGAAAATTTTAGACATAATCTAGACCTCTTTACTACCCACGTAAATAATATATCAAACAACAAAGCCAAAGTCTGTATGGTCTTAAAAGATAACGCCTATGGGCACGGTTTAGAAGAGATGAGTGAGCTAGCTGCTAAGGCTAATATAAAAGAAGTCTTTGTTAAAAACTTCCTAGAAGCAAAAGGCATAGCTCACAAGTTTGAAAATGTAACTTTTTTTTATGGACTTCCCCAAGCAAAGATAGACAATATCTACACTACCATTCATAGCTTACAGGATATAGAAAAAATAGAATCTGTACTGCATGATGTAAGTGGCCTAAAAGTTGAACTTAAAGTAAACATAGGTATGAATAGAAATGGCATAGAGCCAAAAGATATAGCAAAGTGTATAGATTCTCTTTTAAAGAAAAAAGTAGTCTTAGTTGGAGTCTTTGGCCATAATGGCTATGGGGATTCAGATGATGAGATAGAGTTTAACCTAGAGATAAAAAGGTTTAATGAAGTTAAAGATGAAGTAGCCTATATAAGTAAAAAGATAGGATTTAAACTACCAAGATTCCACTCTTTTAACACAGCTTGCACTTTGAGGGCAAGTAGATATGAAGATGACTTAGTAAGGATAGGTATGGGCCTTTATGGCTATGCTACACCTATGCATAAGCTTTCAAGCAAACTAAAGCCTGTTTTAAAACTTTATGCTAATAAGATCTCAACTAAGCTTTTACATAAGGGTGATAAAGTAGGCTATGATGGGGTTACTAAGATAAAAGATACTTGTGAAGTAAGCACTTATGATATAGGCTATGGGGATGGACTTTATAGAACTAATGGCAATAGAATCTTACTGCTTCCTAATGGCAATGAAGTCTTGCCAATAAGCTCCATGGACTGCTTTACTACTTATGGAAGCAGTGAGTGCATATGTGTGATGGATGATGCCTTAAGTGTGGCAAACTCCTTTGATACCATACCTTATGAAGTCCTAACTAGACTTTCTTCTTTTATACCCCGCAAGATAATATAAGATAATACAAAAACTACCAAAGTAAGGAAGCATAGCTATGCGAAAAGTGCCTTTAGAGATATTTCCCGCCATAGACATTTTAGATTCTAAGGCTGTGCGTTTAAGTAAGGGTGAAAAAAGTAGTGCTAAGATTTATGGAGAGCCTTTAGAGTTTGCAAAGTTTTTTAAAGACTGCAATGCAAACTGGGTTCATATAGTAGATCTTGATGCTGCTTTTAGTGGGACTGTAACTAACCTAGAAACGATAAAATCTATAGTCAAAGAGACAGGCTTGAAAGTTCAAGTTGGTGGTGGCATAAGGGATGAAGATGCTATAAAACGCTATATAGATATAGGCGTTTCAAGAGTGATACTAGGCTCAGTGGCACTAAAAGATCCTAGCTTTGCTAAAAAGATGGCAGAAAACTATCCAGTTGCTATAGGCATAGATGCAAAAGATGGTAAGGTAGCAACTCATGGTTGGGTTGAAACTAGCACAACTACCGCCCTAGATTTTGCTAGGAGTTTTAAAGATTCCAAAGTAAGCGCCATAATCTGCACTGACGTTAGTAAAGATGGCCTATTAAGTGGGGTAAATATAGACTACACTAAAGCCATAGCTAGTAATAGTGGTATTTTTACCATAGCTAGTGGAGGCTTTAAAGATGTAAGTGATATAGATAAGTTAGCCTTATGTGAAGATATAGGTGGAGTTATCATAGGCAGGGCATTTTATGAAGGTAACATAGATCTAAGAAGTATTAAATTTAGGTGAGTATAAAATATGTTACAATTCAAACAAAACCATAATATATAGGAGTGGCTGTTGAAATTGCTAATAGTTGATGATAGTTCTACAATGAGAAGAATTATAAAAAACACTCTCCAAAGACTAGGATATGAGGATATTTTAGAAGCAGAGCACGGTGCTGATGCGTGGAATCAGCTTTGTACAGTGGATGGCATACAAGTTTTAATAACTGACTGGAACATGCCTGAGATGAATGGCCTAGAGCTTGTAAAAAAAGTTAGAGCTGAGCCAAAATATAAAAATATACCCATCATCATGGTAACTACAGAAGGTGGAAAAACTGAGGTTATAGCAGCACTTAAGGCCGGAGTTAACAACTACATAGTTAAGCCTTTTACACCACAAGTTTTAAAAGAAAAACTTGAAGTAGTACTTGGTATACATGAAGGCTAAAAACTCTAAAATAACACTAGGTCTTACCAAAGACTTCACAAACTTGCATATACAAAACCTTAGCCTTTAAGACTAAGAAGCCTTACCTAACTTTTGCCTTTTTTAATCTTTATTCTGTTTTATTTTAGCATTTTGCCTTTTGGCGCCCTAGTATTCATCATCCTTAATAGAATCTTTACTTTTTGCTATGCTTTTTCTAAGTCTTAGAGATTATTAAGGATAGTATTTAATGGGCAGTTATTTGGGCGTGGATAAGTAGTAATAACCATAAGCTTTTAAGCCAAAGGCATTCTTGCTTTATTTCGTGATGCAAAAATTACGAAAAAAAAGTGAGCAGTAGTGCGGAAGCGTGATTTTTCAAAGAAGCTTGCGCTTTTGCAAGCCTTGCGGGAGCAAGAAGGGGTTAACCCCTTTTTCAAGGAAACTTCATTTTCAAGGAAGCTTACGCTTTAGCTAGAAAAAAAACGCAAATAATAAGCAATATCAAAAAGAAACTGTCAGAATAAAGATCTAATTAATAGCGTAAAGAAATTGAAACTTCCTATATAAAATGATGATACCTTACTTTAAGATACCTGCGTAAAAAGATAAAAAGGGCTTTTATGGATAGCTTTGAACTTGTAAAGATTTGCAAAGATGGCACTAAGACTTTTGATATAACCTTTAAAGCAGTACTTTGTGGCAAGGATTTAAATTTAAATATCTACGGTGGAGATAAGGCACATATTGGCGCTTCAAGCCTAGCTTATATAAAGCTACAAGACCTAGCAAGCCTAAAAGATAAAAACTATCAAGCTATAGAAGTTAAGACTATAGAAATCCCAGGACACAAAGAAGCCTTACTTTCAGAAAGACTTGCTTTTAGTTTATGTGAAAGCTTGCAAGTAAGTGTGCAAGTAAACTGTGGAATCCACTTAGACAACATACAAAAAAGTATGATAGAAAAGATATGCAAGCTAGTTTTAGAAAGCAAAGAAGAGATAGCAAGGCTCTATAAAGATTGCATATCTTAAGCCCCTTGGGTGTTTACTATCTCTTTCATCTTCAAAGCAGCTGAGATAGTATTAGCTATAACTTTTTTATGGCTAAGATTCTTGTTTTCTAACTCTTGCCCAAAAAGAGCTACTGCGTCTGTATCCCAGTAATGAGACTTAGCTAGATTAGTCACACTTTCTAACCACACATCTATATGATGCTCATCATAACGAGTGTACTTTTTTCTAAACTCACTTAGTAAAGATTCTAAGTCTTCTTTACTATGTATAGATGCAGTAAGTAAGCAAAAGTCTTTTATAGTTTGTTCCTTAGGGGCAGGCGCACCGCCTAAAAAGATGTAATAGACTATGCCAAAGATTATCACTGGTATAAGCATAAAAGCAGATATCAACCAACTTGTAAAATAAAAACCTGCACCGTACAAAACATCTCCTTTTTTAACTTAAATCTCACACTTTAAAAACTACTATCTTACTTAGTCCAAAACCAACTATAACATAAACTATGCCAGCTAAGATTTGGGCTATATAGACATTAACACTTAGTTCTAAAGCTACTTTTAGCATGATGATATTAGCAAGCCAAGCTACGCCCATGGATATTACAAACATAAAAAAGTTAGCCTTCTTTTTAAAAGTAAAAAAGCTATTTAGTAAGTAAGATACTACTATGCCAACGACGTAGCCTACTATATTTGCGATGTAGGGATTAACCTTTAGATAAGTTAGTAAAAAGATAAGGCCAAAGCCTACTATGGTATTAATCACGCCTACTACTAGATATCGTATTAAATAACCTAGGCCCTTAGTCTTTAGTAGTTTTTTTAGCTTCTCTGTTAAACCTAACACTAGCCATTAACCCTTAAAGTTTAAGCTCAGCTAAAGTGTTTCCTATGGAGGTATTACAAAGCAAAGGCACTTTTAGCTTATAAATATTAGTCATGATATCTTGCAAGCTTTTTGCTACTTCTTTAGCATCATCCCTATCTACTTCAAAGACTAACTCATCATGGATTTGTAAAAGCATACTTGCTTTGATATTAGATTCCATAATCTTATTCATACTTAGTTTTATTAAGTCAGCCGCACTTCCTTGAAAGAGAGCATTAACCCCTTCGCGTAAAAAGTTAGCCCTTTCAAAGTCGTTAGCATGGTGAAAGTCAAAGTAGCGTTTTCTGCCTAGCAAAGTATAGGTATAACCTTTTTCTAAGATCTCTTCTTTAAGGTTATTTAGATAGTTTTTAACTGTTGGAAACTTTGCAAAGTAGCTTTCTATATAGCTTTTTGCCTGAGCTTGCGTTATACCTAAACTAGCAGCAAGCTTTCTAGCCCCCATGCCATAGATTAGCCCAAAGTTTATAGTCTTAGCTATATATCTTTTATCCATCGCTTGCTCATCGCCAAAGATTAAAGAAGCACTTTGAAGGTGTATATCTTTGCCCTCTAAAAAGGCGTGCACTAAGCTTGGGTCTTGGCTAAAGTGAGCTAGTAATCTAAGCTCTATTTGTGAGTAGTCCAAACTTAAAAGTACTTTTTCCTTACTTGAAGCCACAAAACCTTCCCTTACTTTTAAGCCAAGCTCAGTTTTTACAGGTATGTTTTGTAGGTTTGGATTTTTAGATGCTAGCCTTCCAGTTGAAGTTCCAGTTTGTATAAACTGAGTATGGATGATAGAGCCTTCAGAGTTTAAAAAAGGCTCTAGATAAGTACTAGTTATCTTGGTTAACTCTCTATACTCTAATAAGTAAGGAATCATTTGGTGTTTCCCAAGCAAGGCTTTTAAGCTAGTCTCATCTGTACTAAAACCAGTTTTAGTTTTTTTAGAGCTTTGTAGCCCAAGTCTTTCATAAAGCACTTCTCCAAGCTGTTTGGTAGAGTTTATATTAAAAGGCACTGGACTTAAAGCGTGTATCTTTTCAGTCAAGCTAGCAAGCTTTTCATTAAGCTCGTTTAAAAGCTTTTGAAAGTAGGGTTTATTGATATGGATTCCAAGTTTTTCCATACTCATTATCGTTTTAATAAAAGGAAACTCTAGGCTATAAGCTAAGTCTAAAAGTGGCTTTTCTATTAGGTCTTTTAGCTTGTTAAAAAGCTTTAAGGTAGCTAGGGCATCTTCACCTGCATAAAGACTTGCGTCTTCAACTTCTATGTTAGAAAAGTCTTTGTATTTAGATTTTTTATTAAAAAGGGAATCAAACTTAATCATGTCATGATTAAAGTAGCGCTTCATACAAGCATCTAAGCCAACATAGCCGCTAGGGTCTATAAGCCAAGCAAGTATCATAGAATCTTGTATCACGCCTTTATAAGAAAGGTTGAAATTAGATTCTATAACTTGTAAGTCAAACTTAAGATTATGTCCTATTAGTGGGTGAGAAAAGATGATATTAAGCGCTTTTAGTAAAGTCTCTTTGCTAATCTGAGTTGGGGCGTTTATATAAGAGTGTTTACATGGGACATAGTAGCCTACATCACTAGTTGCAAAACTAAAGCCTACTAAGATATCTTCTCTTACATTAAGCCCTGTTGTTTCTATATCAAAGCCTATGGGCGTATCTTTTGGGATGGAAGAAAGCTTAGATAAAAGTTCGTCCTCATCTAAGATAAGCTTAGTTTTTAATATAAAATCTGAAGCAACTTGACTTCTAGGCAACTCTTTTTCAAAACTAGATTCTCCAAACAAAGACGTGCTTTGTGCTTTGCTGCTATCTTTAGTTGGGTTTTGTGTCTTATCTATGTTTTGTAAAACTTTTTTTAAGTCATACTTTACAAGCTCATCTTTAATCTTTAACAAAGGATTATGGGTTGGTTTAAGATCTAAAGTAAGGTTTAAGTTTTTATCTAAAGTGACTAACTTTCTGCTTGTAAAAGCTAGCTCTTTTCCTTCAGTTATAAGGCTAGCCATCCTTTTTCCAAAGATAGATTCTAAGTCAGTGCACGCATAAAGCTCTTCTAAGCTTTTAAACTTTTCTAGTATCTTTAAAGCGCCAGTTGGCCCTATGCCTTTGATGCCCGGGATATTATCACTGCTATCACCTACTATACTTTGATAGGTTATAAACTCACTTGGATGCACTTTAAACTTTTCTAAGCACTCTTTTTCGTGTATATCTATCTTTTTAGTAGGGTCATAAAGGTAGATATTAGAATCTATTAGCTGATATAAATCTTTATCACTACTTACTATTTCTACTTTGTGTCCACTTTTAGCATAGCTTGTTGCAAGACTTGCTATAACATCATCTGCTTCATACCCTTCAACCCTTGCTAGGTTTAAATCCATCTTTGTAACCCACTCTAATGCCACGCCTAACTGCATCTTTAAGTCCTCAGGCGCATCTTTTCTATTAGCCTTATATTCAGGAAAAAACTCTTTTCTTAGTAGTTTGGTTTTAGATTCTAAGGCAAATATCGTATAGCTTTCTTCATCTTTAAAGATGCTACTTAAAAGATTAGCAAAGCCCGTTAAAAGACCAGTTGGAAAGCCATCTTTATTAACTAGCTTAGGGATGGCGTAGTAGCTTTTGAAAAAAAAGCCAAAAGTATCTATTAGGATAATCTTTTTCATAAGCCGCCTACCTTAAGAGCGTTTAAGACGCTTTGTTCTATCCACACTCCTATGCATATTACCACTATAAGTTATAGAGGCTGCATCTTTTTGCGTGTTTATATCTTTAAGGACCTCTTCAAACTCTGGCGTATCTTGAAAGTTAAGCTCATCACTATAACTATAGTGCATCTGCACATCCATAATATCACTAAGCCCTTGGATATTTTGGAAGATGGAAAGTTGTTCTTCTGTAGTTTCAGTGCTAATTAGCGCGATAATAGTGTCTTTTTCTTTTAGGCCAACTTCTACGCATTCTAACTTTTCTAACTCGCTTGCTACTTTTTCTAGCTTGTCTTTTTTTGTGCGGATGATGATACTTGATATAGTTTCCATTTTAATATCTCCATATATGGATAAAAGCATGCTTTTAGGTATGTTTTCTTTGATTCTAACATTACTAGGCTTGCAAAATCTTAAGGAGCGCAAGCCTCATGTCACTCTTGCATGTAAGGCTTGCATTTTATTTAGCTAAGTTTAAGTTTTAAGCTGTTAGTATTTGGGTCTTTTTTTACTACTTTTTAAGTAGCTTAAAAATTGCGGAAATGGCGAAACTGGCAGACGCACCAGACTTAGGATCTGGCGCCGCAAGGCATGGAGGTTCAAGTCCTCTTTTCCGCACCACTTTTTAACTCCCCTTAATAATTTTTAGTCTTTTTACCCACACTTTAATAACACAGTTCTTTACTATAGCTATATAAAAATATGTTACAAAATGTAAAAAAATATTTATAATTAAGCATGGTATTTGCCTTACATTAGTATAAATATAGACATTTTTAGGTTTATAGGGCTAATTTAAGTTTTTTTTAATAAAAAAAACTAGAATTAATGTTGGTTTTTACCAAACAAAGAAAAACATTAAATGGAGAAACATGATAAAAAGCACACTTAAGTATGGCGTTATAGTTACAGTAGCCTTAGTAGCAAGCGGATGTGCAACTATAAGTAATGGCACTAAACAAAAAGTTGCAATCACTACAAGCACAGGAGAGCAAGTAGTAGCAACTATAGGTTCTAAAAAAGTAACGCTTCCAGCTACAGTAGACCTTAGTCGTAAAAAAGGTGCTGAGATAAAAGTACTTCATGCTGATAATGCCTGCTATAAAGATACTAGCCTAAATATCGCTGGGAAAAATAAAATGAGTGGCTGGTTTTGGGGCAATATAATAGGCGTTAGCGGCTCTACTCTTGGAAGCTCAACTGATGCAAGTAGTGGAGGCATGTGGGCTTATACTAATCCAAATTTTACAGTGCCAGTTCAAAAGATAGAAGGCTGTAAGATAGAATCTACTCCTATGGCACCGACAAAAGATAGTAGCACTAAGCAAGATTCTAAATAGCCACTTTGAGATATATAACGTTAGGGCTTATAAGCTCATGTCTTTTTATCTATGCTGCAGGCACTAGCCCTGCTAGCACAGATACTAGCAACTACAAGTCCTTACAAAACACCTTAAAAGAAAAAAGGCTTTACAACACTGATGTTTGGAAAAACCTCCTTCACTACGATGAAGGTCACTCAGCTATAAACAAAAGATCAAACTTTTTTCTAAGTAAACAAGGTTTTAAAAACCCAAAAGCAGAATATGATATGTTTGTAAAAGATATATTTAAAAACTTAAAAGACTTTAAAACTAATAATATAAAAGATTTTAATAATACGGCCTTATGTCGCTATCCAGCAAGAACTTACTTTATAACAAAAGCCTTAGGTGATGAAAGCTTAGATAAAACAGTACTAAGCTATCAGTCAAACTGCAAAGACTTACAAGACTTTTTAAGCATGGTGCCTTTAGATTCTGTGCATATAGAGTTTGCTGCAGAAAGTGATCTTATGCCAGGCTCTAGCATGGGCCATAGCTTTTTAAAGCTAGAAGGAAGGCTTAAAAATGATGTTAAATTTGAAGGGCTAGATCTTAAAAAAGGAACTTTAAGGACATATGCACTAGGTTACTTTGCTTTAATGGGAGAGAGTTTTAATCCACTTGATTATGCAAGGTCAGTTTTAGGAAATATGAAAGGAACTTTTGGCTTACAGCCCTTTGATAGCGCAAAAAGCGACTATCTTGATAACCAACAAAGAAGTGTATATAGCTATAAGATAGATGCCTCAAAAGAGCAATTAGAGCTTTTTAAACTACACCTCTTTGAGTTAAGAAACGTCTGGATACACTATAGTTTTATAACTCACAACTGTGCAGATGGGCTAAATGCAGTTTTGCGAGTTTTAGATTCCAAGCTTTGGGTTAAAAAAGATAAACCCTTTATAACTCCGCTTGAACATATACAGGGCTTAAAAGATAAGCTTACTCTAGATAAAGTTAGCCTTAGTCCTAATAAAATAAACTTTACTAAAAAGTATGGGCAAAATGACATCTTAAGCCTACGTAAAAGCTCAAAGTTTGCCCTAAGCTTAGAAAACAACAACACCCTAGCTTTTTACTTTTCTCCTGTTTATAGCGATATAAGAAATGTAGATAACTCCTACAAAGAACTAACTGAATCTAGGTTAGTTAGCCTTGAAGGTAAATTTAACCTAAGGTTAAATAAGCCCTATCTTTCAAGGATAGAACTTATAACCCTAAACTCCATCCCTGATATAGTAAGCACTAAAAGCCTATCAAAATATATCTCTATACGCTTTGAAGAAAACTTATATCAAAAAGTAGGTAGTTCTTACTCTAAAAGCTTAGATACTAGCTCTAAGGCCTACCCTACTTTGGAGGCTGGACTTGGGAGTGGCTTTTATCTTTGGAATCTAGTCTTTTACACTCAAGGCACACTTGGCTATAGATATGACACTATTAATAATGCCTACTTAAGGCTTAATACTGCCCTTGTATGGAGGCTAAAGTACGCAAGGCTTATAGCAAGTTATAACGTCTATGGGGATTTTGTAAGCAATAATAGAGGCTATGATAATAAAGCAGATATCTTTTTTGCTTTTAACCTCTATAAAAGCCTAGATATCTTTGGTGAGGCAAGCTACTATATGTCACTATTTAACCCTATAGCTAGCAAGATGAGAGTTAGTTATGATGCTAATAAAACTCTAACTTTTAAGGTTGGCTTTAGCGTAAACTTTTAAAAGCTTTTAAGTGAAGATAGCTACAGTTTGGCACAGAAATTGCATGTAGATATCTATTAATAATCACTAGAGGTTAGTTATGGTAGCAGATATATCAAACATGCAAGTAGCGCAAAGCACAAACTCACAACAGCCACAAAACCAAGGTCCACAAGTAGAACCAGGCGAATTTAACAAAGCCTTAAATGAGCACATGAACAAGGCAGAAAACAAACCTGCTGAGATGGAATCTAAAAGCCAAGAAACTAAGTCTATAGAATCTAAAAAAGCAGAATCTACAGATGAGCATAAAGTAGCAACTCAAACTGACAAAAACATAGATGACAAAGAAAACAAAACTGCTAAAGACAAAGAGGCAAAAGAAGCTGAGAAAGAAAAAGAAGCAGATTCTATGCAAAAAGAAGCTAACCCTCTAACCACTCAAGCTAAAAAGCCAGAAGACACTACGCCCCCACTAACTAAAGCACTAATAGATACTAAAGATGGCGCTAAGTTAGGCAAGGTAGATGAAAAAGCACTAGATTCTAAAAAAGTAGATGCAAAAGAAGCTATGGATAAAACTATGGCTGATATCAAAAAAGAAGCAGATTCTAAGAATCTAAATCTAGGCAAGGCTACTTTAAGCACTGAGGAAGGGAAGGATGAAAAAGATCCTAAAGAAGCCTTAGATCTAGCCTTAAAAGATAAGGGTGCAAAAGTAGCAAGCACTCTTCAAGCTACAAAAGAACTTACTCCAGAACAAGCTAAGAAAAATAAAGCCTTAGCAGAGCTTTTACAAAAATATAGTCCAGAAGAGATAGCTAAAAGAGAAAAAGCAAATGAAGCTGATGCTTTAACTTTCAAAAAAGATGGTGGAGATGAAGTAGCAGTGATACCAAGAGGAGCTAAGCTACCAAAAGAGATAACAGATTCTAAGCTTAGAAATGAAGCTATGCAAGCTGAGTTTTTAAAAGAGTTAAAAGGCATCATAGGTGAAGAAGGCATAGAAAAACTAGCTGACAATAAAGACGCTATAAAAGGTCAGATGAAAAACATCCAGATACAAAACACACTTGATAGTCTAAAAGACGTCCCTCCAGCAGTCTCTTTAAAGGATGAGCCCTAAGCTCTTAAGACTGTTTAATGCTTGGCTTGAAGATAGACAAGCAAAGATTGATGGAGATGAGAGCTTAAAGCTTCCTGCTGCCTTGCTAAAAGAACTAGGTATCAGTAAAGAAGATGCTAGTTTTAAAACCTTTCTTAAAACCCTAAGCACTAGTGATCTAGATAAGCTTGCTAAGATGGATGATAAAAAAGTGGCTGAGAAAAAAGACTCTTCAGATACTCAAGGCGTTACTAATACACCAAGGAGTGAAGTAGAGTTTAAAAACGCCCAAGCTAGAGAGATGGTAAAAAACTTCGCTTCACAGTTTAGAGAGCAAGTCTTAAACTATAAACCACCTATAACTAAGATAAATCTCGAGCTTAACCCTGCAAGTCTAGGAAGCGTGCATATGAGTATTTCTAAAAAAGGAAAAGACCTAAGTGTTAATATCACTTCAAGTCAAAGTGTTATGAACCTTTTCATGCAAAACCAACAAGACTTAAGAACTAACTTAATGCAGATAGGCTTTAACAATCTTGACCTTAACTTTAGCTCACAAAATCAAAGTGGCCAAAATAACCAGCAAAATATGCAAGATAGTAGCACTCCTATACCACCTACTCCGCTTGATGAAGCTAAAGATACTACTCCTAAGCCTCAAGAAGCAAGCCTTGAGATAATCTTGCCTAACTACGCTTAAAAGTCTAAGGCTTTATAAGCCTTTTAAAGCTAGCCTAGCTACTAACATAAAAGCTAGCTTTTTAAACTCTTACTTATTTAAGAGTTAGAATCTAAGTTTATGTTTTTACTAGCTATAAAAGCTATTTAAATATTAAATTATTAAAAGTTGTAAAGTGCTTTGTTTTTGATTGTTTTTAATAGGCAACTCTAATCTCTTTGCGCTAGGTAACTAAATCTTTATTTCAACAGCTTCTTTTCGCGTTATTTATTATTTGTGTGTTTTTTCTAACCAAAAAGGCTTACCCTCTCCTCACTCCCGCAAAGCCTAAGAAAAAAGTTTTTTTGGCGTGAGCCAAGGGGGAGGGCCTTGGCTCAATTCCGTTTCTAGCAAAGCGAAGTTTCCTCGAAAACGAAGTTTCCTCGAAAAAAACGGCGTAAGCACTACTGTTTACTTGTTCCCGCTTTTTTGCACTACGAAACGGGCTCGAGTAGTGCTTTGCCAAAACAACACACAACTTAAAAAAGTGCAAAGTTCTTAAGCCTTTTTGCCTTTCGTTTTTGTGCTAACAAAAACAAGTGTGCGGGGGATAGGGGGCAATATTTTATAAAATAAAAACTAGGGGGATAAGGGGACTGCTTCGCTAATATAAGTCCCCTTATCCCCCTTGCCAAAAGATAAAGATTCTTTAAAAAATAGATTCTGGAATAAAAAACTTAAGTGCTTAACTGGTTTTTTTGCAAGGTTTACTAGCTACCTATTCCAACACTTTCTTTTTGATATTGCTTATTATTTGTGTGTTTTTTTCTAACCAAAGCGCAAGCTTCCTTGAAACATCACGCGCAAGCACTACTGCTCACTTTTTTTGTGATTTTTGCACCACTAAATAAAGCGAGAATGCCACAGGCCTTAAAAAACTATAATTATTGGAAATTTCATTATATATAGATAGCTGCTCGTTAAAAACGATGATTATAAAAAGCTAATGTGCCTTTAAAAAAGACACACTAAGATAAAGCTTATAAGTTTAAAATGCTTATTTCAACTTATATTTTTTAGCTAAGGCCTCAAGACTACCATCTGCTTTCATAGCATCTATGGCTTTATTTATTTTTTCCATTATCGCTTTGTTTTTACCTTTATCAGTAGCTATACCAAAACCTTCACCATCGCTATCTTCAGTATAAAACTCTGTTAGTTTTGGATACTGTCCTAGATAGTTTACAGCAGTAGCGCCATCAGCTACAACAGCATCTATTTTGTTTGTATCTAAGCTTAAGATAGCCCCTAAAACATCTTTAAAGCTCACTTCACTAGCACCATACTCTTTAGCTACTTGCATAGCTCTTTCTTCTTGCTGGGTTCCAAGATAAGCGCCTATCTTTTTGCCCTTTAAAGATTCTAAATTAGTTATATCAGTAGAGCTTTTACGTTTTAAATATACATTTTTATCTACAAAGTAAGGATGGGAAAAGTCAACTGACTTTGCACGATCTGGAGTGATGTTCATAGAAGAGATTATCAAGTCTACTTTTCCAGTTTTTAAAGCTGGGATTAGCCCATCATAGCTCATATTAACCCACTGAAATTTAAAGCCTGCCCTTTTTGCTATCTCATCTATTAAATCTATATCATAGCCCTTATATTTAGCATCTTCTATATACTCAAAAGGTGGATAAGTAGCATTTACCCCTATGGCTAAGGTCTTGTTTTCATCGCTATGTGAAGTATTACTACAAGCAACCAAAAAAGCACCTACAACAAAAGCAAAGATTAGCTTTTTAGCACTCTTAAACATGGAATCTCCTTTTTTAATGATTTAAAACTTTATTCAAAAACTCTTTTAGTCTATCACTTTTTGGCTGAGTGAAGATGATCTCTGGACTTTCATCTTGAGCAATGTGTCCTTGATCCATAAAAAATACCCTAGTTGCAACATTTTTAGCAAAGCCCATCTCATGAGTAACTACTAGCATGGTTATGCCTTCAGTTGCTACTTCATTTATCATACCTAAAACTTCACCCACCATCTCTGGGTCTAGTGCAGAAGTTGGCTCATCAAAAAGTATCACGTCTGGATTCATACATAAAGACCTAGCTATAGCTATGCGCTGTTTTTGTCCCCCACTTAGCTTGTGAGGTAACACATCAGCCTTATCTTTTAGTCCTACTTTTTCAAGTAGTTTATGTGCCTTTTCCATACACTCATCTTTTGAGCTATAAAGCTTTAAATAAAGTGGGGCAAGAGTTAAGTTTTGAAGCACAGTTTTATTAGCAAAAAGGTTAAAGTGCTGAAAGACCATGCTAGCTTTTTGGCGCACCTTGTTAATGTTAGTTTTTGGATCTAAGATATCTATCCCGCCCATTTTTATATGCCCACTTGTTGGAGTTTCTAGCAAGTTTAAACATCTTAAAAAAGTGCTTTTCCCTCCACCACTAGGACCGATTATAGCTACTACATCACCTTTGTTTATATCTACACTTATGTTGTTTAAAACTATTACGTTGCCATAGTTCTTATAAAGATTCTTAACTTCTATCATCACGTCAGTCATTTCTATTAAGCCTTCTTTCTAATAGTTTCACAAGTACGCTAAATATCTTCACACAAGCATAATAAACCACGCCCGCAAAGATTAGAGGAGTTGGGTTATAGATAACACTTTGAAGACTATTACTTTTCATCGTTAAGTCCATGATACTAATATAGCCAACTATTGAAGTCTCTTTAAACAAAGATATTATTTCATTTGAAAGAGCAGGGATTATGTTTTTAATAACTTGTGGAAAAACTATCTTAAACATGGACGCACTAAAGCCTAGTCCCATAGCCCTTGCAGCTTCTAACTGCCCCTTATCTATAGCACTTATACCACTTCTTACTATCTCTGCTATATAAGCTGAGGAGTTTAGTCCAAGAGCAAGTATTGCCGCGTAGTAGTTATCTCTAAAGGCTGCTAGGATGATGTAGGCAAAAATCATAAGCTGCAAGATTATAGGTGTGCCTCTTATGATGTCTATATACTCATCAATAATAAAGTTTATAACTCTATTTTTTAAAAGCCTTACAAAAGCAAGGATAAATCCAACCACTAAGCCTATGACTATCCCTGATATAGTAAGAGATAGCGTCATACCAAAACTTGCAAGATAAGCTAGCCTGTCATCTTTGCCTATCTGATAAGGGTAGGTAAAGTAAGCTCCAAAGCCAACTATTAAGAAAAAAACTATTACTTTTAGATAAGTCTCTACATTATCATACTTCAACTTCATTACGAAACCCTTTTTTCTTCGTTCCTGTAATGATTGTACCTAATTTTTAAAGGCTTGCTATTTTATTGTAACTTTTGGTGAGTGCTAGATATATTAGTGAGTATTTTTTGCACACATTCCTTATCGCTAAATGGTAAGACTTTATTTTTAAAGATCTGTCCTTCTTCATCACCTTTCCCAAGTATCAAAAGTACACAGTTTTCATCCAGTTCTGTTATAGCTTGTTTGATGGCAGCTTCCCTATCTGCGTTCACATAGACATTACTTACATCTTCCATGCCACCTAAAATATCTTGTATGATGGAATCTGGATCCTCACTTCTAGGATTATCTGAAGTTACATAAATCTTACTGGCATAAGCCTTGGCCACCCTTCCCATTAAAGGCCTTTTAGTCTTATCCCTATCGCCCCCTGCACCAAAGACTACATGGATATTACGCCCTTTAAAGCTTTCAAACATCTTTAACATACCATCTTGTGTATGAGCAAAATCAACTATGATTAAAGGCTTAGTGCTTACTACTTCTGAGCGCCCACTAACTCCCCCAAAGTTGCTAAAAGCAGTGCATACCTCTTCTAATGGTCTTTTAGTTAAAAGCAAAACGCAAGTTAGAGCACACATAGCATTATAAAGATTATGCACACCATAAAGGCTAGATTCTAAAAAGGCATCTTGGCTAGCACTTTTGGGTGGAGAAAAAGTTAGCTGGGCATCAAGACCGTTAGTTAAAGAGTAGGCATTAACCTTTAAAGTGGCCTTAGAATCTAGTGCATAAGAGTAAGTTTTTTTATAAAATCTTAGCCTTGCCACACGTGCATCATCGAGATTTATAACCTTTAAAACCTCATCATCTTGAAAAAAGCTAAGCTTTGCTTCTATGTAGTTTTCTAAGGTCTTATGAAAGTCTAAGTGGTCACTAGTTATGTTAGTTATAGCTTTTAACGCAAAGTTTAAAGAAGAGATTCTATCTTGCACTATGGCGTGAGAGCTAACTTCCATCACAAAGTACTCACATCCTTTATCACAAGCTAGGTCTATATCTTCATAAAGATCTAAAAGACTAGGAGTTGTAAGGCCTTTAGGCTTTATCTTAGAGTCATTCATAAAAAGGCCTCTAGTGCCTAAAAGTGCGCACTTATAGCCTAGATCTAAAAGGGTTGAGTAGATAGCACTTGCAGTGGTAGTTTTGCCATTAGTCCCAGTGATACCCACTATTTTAATATCAGTTTTAAAGTAGTTTTTTAACTCACTAGAATCTATAAACTTAGTTTTATAAGCACTTTGATTTATAGAATCTAAAAAAGAAATATTGCCCGCAGTTATCACAAAGATATCTATGCCTTTTTCTAAATCCCTAGTATCATCACTAAACTTTAACCCTTTAAACTCCTTTATCATCCTTCCCTCCTATATAGTTATAAATGCTCATTTATTTTCTTTTTCTTTTAGACTTATCTCACCTAAGATTTTAAGTACTTCTTCATCCACATAAGGCAAACTTTCTATGTATCTATTTGACATATCAAGATAGTCATTTTTAACTAGCAGCCTTAAAAAGCTATAAAACTCTTCCTTAGTAGAAAAAACTATCTTACTTGAAAACATAACACCCAAAAACCCATCATTAAATCTACCATTTTCTAACAAAGATTCTATATCTGCATAAGAAACTGTATCTGCCCCTTCTAGTACTTGCTTTTTTAAGGCGTTATCATTTGAATTATTAGCTATGTTTTCATCAAAGTTTTCTATAAGCTTTAAGATACCTTTTTGTATCTCTCTTTTATATCTTTTTTGACTAAGCGTTATCATATTTTTATATAAATCATAAATACTTAAAGCCTCAGTCTCAAAGCTTAAGCCTATGTCTGAAAGGAAAAGGCCGATTTTTGATTCTAAGTCATCTTCATCTATCCAAAAAGCCTCTTCATAAAGCTTAAAAGCTTTTTCAAAGTTTGAAGCTAAAAAGGCTTTACTGGCCTTATTTTGAAGGATACGTTTTTTTGCACTACTTACTACGTCATTAGGTCTTATACTTACAACTTTAGATTCTATCATTTAGTCCAACCTTACAACTTTGATATCAGGATGTATATCAGTCTGAAGTGCTCTAAGCACTCCGTTTTTAAGTGTTATGTTTATACTTGGACAGCCTTGACAAGCCCCTAAGAATCTAACATACACAGTAGCATCTTCTATCTTTATAAGCTCTATATTCCCCTTGTCTCTTAAAAGCATAGGTCTTACCCTATCTATACTTGCCTCAACCGGAGAAACTAGCTCTTCATCACTAAAAGGAAACATTGTCTACTCCTCACTATCTAATAAGACTATGTGATTATAGTAATACTTTTTAGTTAATTTAAATTGTGCTTCTTATGATTGGATATCCAAAGTCAAAGGTAGTAGGCTTATAGCCAGTTATATCAAGCGTTACTTTTATGTTTCTTTTTTCACTGCTTGATACTATTGGAAATGCTACTAAGTAGCCTTTTGAATACCTAGAGTCAAAAACTAAATCACTATCTAACTCACCATTTTTAACTTCCCTAATCCACAAAGGCTGAGTGCCATTTAAACTTAAAGACATAAAGTAAGGATCATATATGTCTTTATTAAAGGTCGTGATATTTAAGAAAAAATACTCTTCATTTTGAAAAAATATATTGCCCAAGTCGTTAAGATGGGTTATCTTAACTACCACTATAGGTTTAGAGACACTTGAAAAGATATTAGTCCTAGTTTCTTGAGCGATGCGCTGTATATTTAGATCTTTACCTTGCATAAGCTTAAAGTAAGACTGACAGCCAGCTAAAAGTAGTGCTAGCATAAGGACTAAAAGATACTTCAAAGACAAACCTTTATAAGTAGATACTAATAGCTACTATTTTACAACAAAGCCCTTAGTTATGTTTAATGTTAGGAATCTAAACATACTAGTCTTTGTTAGCAAAGACTATCTATTACTAAACTTGCCAAAAGAATCTTTTACTATCTCTTCTTTTATCCTTTTAAGAAAGGAATCTATATCCTTACTTACAAAGATATTTTCTTTAGGAGTACAGTTCTCCCAAACCTCCTTAAATCTCTTTTCATCATCAGCACCAACATGCTGGGAGTTTTTAGTAAGATTTACAGGATATATCTCTACGTCAGTGCCCCTTCTTTGTTTTAAGCCTTTTCTTATAACCTGACACATATTAGCTGTAGTTAAAAAGTATCTATCTACGTCAGTTGAAAGGGCTGTAAAGATAATGATTCTTTGCTTAGTGTTCCCACTTTTAGAATCTGCTAGGATTTGAGCTGCCCTTATTAAAGCACCTGAAGGTAAAGTGTTGCCATAAGGACTATCTGTAGCTGCTGGAGTTTGGAGGGCATCAGACTTATAGCCACCATTTTCTATCTTAAAAGGTATGGTTGCTATGGGCTTAATATTTAATATATCTCTAGGAGTAGTAAGCCTAACTAGGGGCTGTTCTACTTGTATAAGTTGATCTAGTACAAAGTGGGCACATAATGGATTATCAGGCTTTCTAAGCCTAAACTCAAAAAAGTTACACATCGGCCTGCCCTTAGATCTTATAGTTATATTTGGTTGGGCTGCTTGCATCTGAGTTTGCAAGACTTTAATCTTTGCTTCATCTGATTGGATTAGAGCTAAGATTGCTGCTCCACGTGATGTGCCTTGAACCCTTGCATAAATCCTTCTTAGTGCTTCTAGCTTAGTAGAGAGGTTATTAATCTGCTCTCTTATGCTTGCTAATTGTGGGTTATGCGCTGTTTTTTTACTTTCTTCAAGCCCCTCGATTTGCAAGATTTGATCATACCTTGGATCATACATCCTAACCAAAGGAAACTCTTTAAACTCAAAGATACTCTCTACTATCTTTTCCCTATCTATGCTAGATCTGTTTTCATAAGATCCTAAAGTAGGTGCTAGTCCAAAGCTAGCTATGTTGTTTACAAAGGCAAAAGCTTTGCCATACTCTCCTACAACTTGAGGTGGTACTTTTTCTACAGGAGGCACATCTAAAAGACTCATAAGTCCTGGCTCTTTTACAAACTCTTCACTCAAAGCTACATCAGGAGCACCTAGCTTTTTTTTAGCAGCTACTACATTTTTTATAGTAGCCCTCATAACACTATCATCAGTAGGAGCTTTTGTAAATCTTGACCAATAGTTCCAGTGCCTAACACGCTTAGCTTCTGGTACGATTTGTGGGAAGAAAAGATAGATTCCATCATCATATATATCTTCTTGTGGCCCAACTACTGCATCATGTGGCAAGTCTCTACCTAGGATTTGAGAGTGGACTATCCAAGGTATGACAGCAAACTGAGACTTATGAAGTTCATCTACCCCCATAACTGTGTTAATAAGACTAGCAGCTATAGTTTGCTGGGCATCAATGTACTTAGCAACTCCTGTAGGAGGACTACAAAGCCCTACAGGTATAAGGTTAGAATCTGCCTCACATAAAGCCTTGTAAGTTTTATCTTCAAAGTCTACTTGGCTTTTATTACCTGCATTACTATAGTCCATAATGATTACATAATCGCCTATTGCGCCATTATCAGCCTTTTCTATTTTAGAGCTAGCTGCTAGTTTAGTGCCCCCACTAAAACTCTTATCTACCATATGAGCTAAAAAGCTCCCTTGTGTCATAGACGCACTAACTACTGCATAGCTAGTAAAAAGAGTAGGTGTTTCTTCAACGCTAGAGCTTTTATTACCCGCCATAGCTCTTTGCTTATCACTTAGTTCATTAGGATCTGAAGACTGCGTACCATAGTCTATTTTTATATCGCCTAGATTTGCACTCTTACCTACATAAAATGACGCTAGGGCTTGGGCAGCTTTAGTTATAACTGCTTCATCTTTTGTAGCACTAGCTACAAGACTTGCTTCTTTTAAGGCATCGCCTAGTCTTTGTTGTTTGTTTAGATCTAAGGTTAGATCAAATCCAACTGCCATGATCCCAAAAAGCAAAGGTAGCAAGATAGCAGTAGTAACTGCTATAACACCCTTTTCATCTTGTAAAAAGCTTGTATTTGTTTTAGATTTTATATATTTCATATTTATCCTTATATAAGAAAACTTTTTTATTAAAAGTTATTATCTAGCATAGACCACAGCTTGAGAATCCATATTCACTAAGTTAGTGGCTACATTTGTTTTTAGATAAAAGTTGCTAACTGGCTTAGCACACACACTTACCCTATACATTGGACTCCAATTGCCTACTGGTGTATAAACTGCAGCTTCACTTAAAACGCTAATATCCAAAGACTGCGCACAAAGCATATTACCCCTAGTAAAAGACTTAGTTTCAGTAGGGATGGCAGTAGTTTTATTAGACTTATCAAACTCTATGCTTTCTATCTTTATAGAAAGGTTATCAGCATCCCTAAAAACTCCCTTAGTTAGATTCTTAGTTATAGTAAATATCTCATCAGCTTGGTTTTCATCTAAGGGCTCATTGTTATAAAGCACGCTTCTTTCACGCACTATAGAAGCTAGTGAGTAAGCTAGCCTATCAAGACGCTGCTTCATTAAAAGCACACTTCCAACATCAGCTATAAGCATGATAAGCAGTACAAATAGCCCAAAAAGCAAAGAGGCTTCTATGGCTATAGACCCCCTTTTTTGTTTTAAAAAATTTTTCATTAACGACATCCTTGAGTGAGGCTTTTTAAGTGCGCTGATTTTTTAAGGCTTTTAGTTTTTCTAGTCTTTCTCTTTCTTCTTTATCTATGAGTGGGTCTCTTCTTTCAGAAAAAAAGATATTGCTTGAAGTTATATATCTTGCCCGCTTATCAACCCACGCTAAAGGAAAAAGTGGGCTTACGTGATAGCTTAAGTTATAAATGACTATTTGATTTTCTTGAGGGCTACCAGTACAAGAGTTATTAGCTAGCTCGGTTATATTCTTACAGTATTCTAGATTTAAAGTGAGCTTTTCAGGACTAACAAAAGATAAGAATCTATTTTTCTTAGAATCTAAATACTCTTTATACTTAGTCTCATAACCTTCTTTATAATTAAAACTTGAAGCATAACTTGAAGCATTAAAACCTATATAGCTAATCATGGCGTTTTGATAGATCAAGATAGAAGTCTCTATGATAATCACTATTAATATAAAAAAAGGCAAAAGTAGCATGGCAAACTCTATAGCTGCCACTCCTTTTTTATCTTGCAAAAAGCTTTTATGCCTTAAAAGCTTTGCTAGATTCTTAAGTAGTACTTTAGACATAGCTTTTATCACTTCTCTTGCTTTTTAACTTTTTTAACTTTTTTAACTTTTGTGTTAACTGGCACTGGGGCTTCTATCTCAAACTTAGACACTGCTTCTATGTTGCTTTTTCTTAAAGACCTTATAAGCTTTCTTTGATCTCTAGTTAAACGCTCCTTAGTTGCTATATCAAGTGCTTCTTTATCTTTGTTTTCTTTTACCAACGAAAGGATTAAATCTGCTAAAAGAGTTTCATTCTTAGAGCCACGAAGATAAAGAGGCATAAGGTAGTTAGTAGCAGTTTTATACTCTCTTTTAAGTATATAAAGCATGCCTAGATTAGTATTAACAACCTCATCATCAAGTAATAGCTCTTTAGCCCTTAAAAAGTCTTTTTCAGCTAAGTCAAACTCACGCTGCTTGGCATATATAACACCTCTTATATTATAAGCCCTTGCAAGCAAAGGCTTTTTTTCTAAGACTATATTTATAGAATCTAAAGCTTCTTTATACCTACTTAAAGCATCAAGTGCTTTTGCATTAAGTATTAAAGCATCTAAGTCTTTATTATCTTGAACTAAGGGCTTTAAGTAATAAAGACTAGAATCATAATCTTTAGCATCATAGTAGTTTTGTGAAAGTTTAAGACGTACTTCTTTAGTATCTTGCTTTCTAAGCTTGGCCTTATTTATCTCTATAAGCTCACTATAGCTTTTAGTTGAAAGCAAAATCTTTTCTTTTCTAAACTCATCTTTATAGATATCAGTAGTTGAAGCAAAGTTACTACAACCATACATGAAAATCCCAACAAATACTAAAAATACCTTATTATAAAACTTCATCCTAATGTCCTTAAATTTATATTTTTCTTATAAATGCATATTTCTTACTAATAAAAGCTATGTTAAAAGTTATTCATAACGCGCATAACTCCTGGGGCTGCTATAACTATGATGACTGGGAACATGAAAAAAAGTATCAAAGGCACACTCATCTTTGCAGCTAGCTTTCCTATAATTTCTTCTACTTTTAAAAGCTCACTCTCTCTTATCTCAGCACTAAGATTCATTAAAGAATCATATATCCCACTTCCATACTTCAAGCTTTGTTTTAAGGTCGCACAAAGCATAGATATCTCTTGACTAGGGAGTTCTTTTTGGAGTTCATCAAGGGCTACTTCAAGACCACTTACTTCAGTTTTGGCTATAAGTTTGTTTAAAAAAGGTAAAAAGGCCTTATTAACTTGTTCTATTGAGCCTTGTAAGAAAACTATGGCTTGTTCTATACTCATACCACTTTGAACACAAATTGCTAGTAAGTCTACAAACATGGGTATATCTTTACCTATCTTAGTAACTCTGCTTTGAACTATGTACTTAGCTATATAACTAGGTGCTAACACAAAAAATATAATGGCTAAGATGCCTATTATCCCAAGTGTGCTTTGACTAATCTTTAAATTAAAAAGAATATCAATCACATAAAAAAAGATAAAAACTAAGATTCCATATAAGATCTTAGAGACTACATTTTTATCCATCTTACTTAGATAAGAAAGCACAGGATCGCTTTTTTCTAAGATCTCTTGAGCGTTATTAATCTTAGCTTTAGTATCTTTTTTATAAGCGTAGTCTATGAAGGCTTTTTGACTTTTTAGCAAAAACTGTCTTTTTAGCAAGATGTAAAAAAGGCTTCCAAAAACTATGATAAATACTACGTACAATAAAGGGCTCATCTTAAATCTTCCTCATTAAAAACAGTATGATTAAAACACCTACAAACTCACTCCCTAAAAAGTAGTAAAGTATGTATCTGCCTTCTTCATTGTGCATAACAAAGTCAAAGTTTTCTGGGCTTATAAACTTCATCAAAAACAAAAAGATAAATGGAATAGCTGCTGTTATCTTAGAGCTCATCCTAGCTTCACTAGTCATGGCATTTTTCTTTTTTTCTATGGCTTTTGCCCTCTGATTAGCCATGCTTAAGCGCCCTAGGACTTCTTTTAATCTAGCCCCGCTTTGAAGGGAAACTAAAAGGGCAGTTAAAAAAAAGTAGTAAGTTTTAAAAGGCAAGCGTTTATAGCTAGCTTCAAAGATGCGCGCTGGATCATCTCCTACGTTTAAAGCCCTAGTTATGATGGAAAACTCCTGTTTTAAAACACCATGTAACTGGTTTTCTGCATCTTTTAAAGCTTGATTTATATTATTCCCTGAGCTAATAGCGCCATTTATTAAAACTAGGGCTTCTGGAAAGTTAGATTCAAAGTCTTTTATAACTGACTTTAGATAAAAAGTGCGTGCTAGGTAAGCACCAAAGATTACTCCTGCTAGCAAGACTAAGGCTTTATTAAAGTTTAAAAAGATTCCATTAGCTACAAAAAATACTATGATGCTAATAACTAATATTATTATTCCCTTACTTCTAAATCCAACCCCTCTTTCATAAACCCCTTTAAAAAAAGCACTTAAAAAATCCTCCAAAGCAAGCCTTAGCTTTTTAGTATCCATAGGCTTGCTTGCGTTTAAATTTACAAACTTTTTCATAGAGGCAAGATTTCTTGCATTAACTATAGCACTACCTAGCAAAAACACACCAAAAAGCCCAGTTAGTAAAAAAAGAGAGCTCATTAGCTAGCCTTTTTGTCACTAGCAGATTCTAAAGTCTTATCTAAAAGCTCTTTTACACCAAACATAATGGCATTTTTCTCTAAGATAGAATCTTCTGGCAAGCCATGGCATACATAATTTCCCATTATCTTATTATCTTTGCCTCTTACTGCATCTGGGACAAACTCAAAAATATCTTTTAAGATGATAGCTCCACTATCTTCCATGCCTATGATTTCAGTTACTTTTATAACCTTACGGCTTCCATCATTTAGCCTAGCAATTTGCACTATTAAATTAACAGCTGAAGCAATGTTATATCGTATAGCATTAAGTGGCAACTCAAAGCCTGCCATCATAACTAGGTTTTCTAGTCTTGATATAGCATCGCGTGGTGAGTTAGCATGCACTGTAGTCATAGAGCCATCATGCCCAGTATTCATAGCTTGAAGCATCTCAAAGGCCTCTCCTCCCCTACACTCACCAACTATGATTCTATCTGGACGCATACGCAAGGCATTTATTACTAAATCACGCATACTTACTTGCCCACTTTTTTCAACCCCCGCCATACGTGTTTCAAGCCTCACTAAATGAGGCTGCTTAATCTTAAGTTCAGCAGCATCTTCTAGAGTAACTATACGCTCATCATTACTTATATGCTGAGAGAGGGCGTTTAAAAGTGTAGTTTTTCCACTTCCTGTTCCCCCACTTACTACTATGTTGCATCTTGAGTAGGCTGCTATCATTAAGGTTTGAACTATCTCACGCGACATAGAGCCAAACTCTGAAAGCTCTTCTAAGCTTTTTGAGCTATTATTAAACTTCCTTATAGAGATAGATGTACCATCAATTGCTATAGGCTTTATAACCACATTAAGCCTTGAGCCATCTGGCATCCTTGCATCAACTAAGGGTTGGCCATCATCTATACGCCTTCCCATCTTTGCTACAAGACGCTTAGCTATATCAGTTAGCTGGTCGTTATCTATAAAAGTTTCTTTAGCCTTAGTAAGTTTTCCTCTTGTTTCTATGTAGATGTTTTCTGGGCCATTAACTAAGATATCACTTATATTTGGATCTTCCATCAAAGCCCGTAGTGGCCCTAGTCCCATAACCTCATCGCTAATGGCTTCTGCAAAGAGGCTTAAGTCTTGCACTGAGAGGTAAATCTTTTTATTAGCAGCTACTTTTTGTATAACTTTAGTTATCTCTCTTATTAAAAGCTCTCTATTATCTATGATGGCTTCTATCTTATCTAAGTCTATCTCACCTAAAGTTTGTACTCTTATCTCGCCTAAAAGTTGTTTGGAATCTTTTCTCATTTAACCCTCCTAAAAAGCTTTAAGCCCTTAGGCTTAATATCACCTACTAGCTTGTTAGTTATCTCATTAAGCGCAGTTTGTACTTTTAGACTAGGAGAAAACTTAAACTCATTAAGCTTGCTTTGATAAGGAAGACTTAAGTCAAGTTTAGATTCTAAAAGCTCTTCTATCTTTAAAGCATCTAAGGAATCTCCACTTGGCATCCCGGCTTTATTAAAACAGATAAGTAGCTTTTTTACACCTTGATTCACGCTAGATAAAAAGTTATTAGCCCTTAAAACTTCTTTAGCTTTTCTAATAGAACTAAGAGTGGAATCTAAAACTAAAACACAAGAGTGGGAGTTATTTAATATATGCTCTATCTCATCTTTATTTAGACTTTGTACTGAGTGATCAAAAACTACAAAGTTAAACTTTCTAAAAAGCTCTGCTTCAAAGTTATAAGCTTCATCTTTAAGCTCTCTATAAAGTGAAAGTCCTTCTTCTTTAATATCACTTACTTCAAAGTTACGCCCTGATAAAAGATCTAGGTTAAAACTAGAGTTTATACCTTGCACGCAAAGGACTTTGTTTTTATAGCGCTTATAAATATTATTAGCTAAGCCATAAGATATACTTGAAGCCCCAGCGCCACCTTTAGTTCCTAGCACACTTATTTTTATAAAACCTGCATAGGCATTTAAACTTTGATAGTTTGCTATCTGATCATAGACTAGATTAAGCTGGGAATCAAAGTGAAGATAAAAAATATTCTTTTTTAAAAACTCTTGATATATGGTTATAGAATCATTATTACCTAGTATCACACAAGGAAGACTAGTAGGCAAAAGCTTGCATATCATATCTATATAGTCTTCAACATCCCTATCTATGGTAAGGCAGTCAACTACAACTGCTTGGATATTTTTAGGTATAGAATCTGGAGGCAAACTAAATATATCGCCTTTTAAACTTGTAGCACTAGATCCTTTTAAACTTAGGTGTTCAACTATCAAAGCAAGTCTTTGTGTGTCTTTTCCTATAACTAAGACCTTGCTTTCTTTGGAATCTTTTTCTTTATTAAAAAATGAAAAATCCATAACTTGCCTCCTTACTTTATAAAGCCAACATTAGAAACAAAAGCATCTATATCTTTTCTAGCTAAGCTTCCTTCGTTGTAATCAGGTATATTTAAAAACGAACTTCCAAGCCCCCTAACCGCAGCTTGAGGTATGTAGATATAATCATCAGTTATAGGATTTACAAGACTTACTGTGACTATTATTATTAGTTCATTCTTAGTTCTTTGAAGGTTAGGCTTTCTAAAGATAGACCCTAAAACTGGTATGTCACCTAAAAAAGGGACAGACTTTACATTTTCTACATCCCTCTCATCTAAAAGCCCACCTAATATAAAACTAGCTCCATCATGAAGCTCTATAACACTTTGGGCCTTTCTCTTTTTAATGTTTGCAGCACTTGCACCATTTTTTTCAACCAAACTTTGGATGTTACTAACTTCTTGAGCTATAGAAACTACTATCCTATCTTTACTATAAACCTTAGGCTGTATAGTTAAAGAAACACCATAATCTACTGGAGTGCCCGGGCTTGCTACTGGCTGACCTGTAACCGTAACTGTGTTAGTAATAGGAGTAAACTGAGAAGTTACTTGAAAGTTAGCACTTTCTCCACTTATAACTGAAAGATTAGGACGAGCTAGGATTCTAGCTATTTGCTCATCTTTTAGCATATCTACTACTGCTTGGATATTTATCTGCCCTTGTTGCTGCCCTAGTATAGGTATAGTAAGCTGACCACCGTTAATATCAACACCTAGTCTATCTGCAATTATCTTTTCTACATCTGCGACTATGACTTTTATATTAACCTGTCTTGAAGGGGGGATTATTAGCCTATCTACTAAGTCATCAACTTTAAGGCGTGCTAAAAAGTCTAGGTTTATAACCCCGCCAGCTCCTGCAGCAGCCCCACCTCCACCTGCTCCTTGAGTAGAAGTTGCATCTCCAGTTTGACGTCTTACTGGCTCTATCCTTTTAGTAAGTCCAAGACCAACTGCTGCCATATTAAAAGCTAGATCCCTACTTCCTTCATCAGGTACACTACCACTTATGATATAGCCTTCTTTTCCAGGGATGGCCATCTTTTCTAGCTTAATATTGCTTCCTTCAATCTTAGACTGTATAAGAGCTTCAAGTTCTTTAGTCTGTGCTTTTTGACTATCTACTGTTACGCTATAAGTTTGAAGCATCCTCCCGCCATTACCAAAGATCTCAACATCACCAAAACCAGGTTCTTTGGCATAGATCATTACTTTATTATTAGAGATGATGGCGTAGTTTAAAACCTTGCTATTTGAAGCAGAGACTGAAGTGACATTACCTGAAGCTTCATAGATTCTAGACTCTCCACTTTTCATCACTATGCTTTCTGCAAATAAAACTGCTGTTAGTAATGCTAATATACTAAGTATCCTCATCATTCGCCCCTAATTTCTTTTATAAAGTCTTTTGAGAGTACTTGCTGTGTTGAGTAGTACTTCTCACTTGCACTTATAGTCTTACCTGGATTACTACTTGAAGCAGGGAAGAAGTAAAAGTTGCCTAAAGATTCCACAGCATAAACTTTTTGTATCTCTTTTGGATCTAAGGCTATAGAGATATAACCTTTTGGTAAAACTATATGTTGGCCACTAACTGCTAGTTGTTCAGTAGTAGCACTATGTTTTATATACTGCACACTTTTGTTAGCAAACATTAAGGCAAGATTAGTGTTATTAGCCTCTTCTTTACTTTGAAAGTTAACACCCTCTTCTTTTTTAGACACTATGCCAGTTTCTTTTCTTGGTGCCTTAGTCTCATACCTAAAGTACACATCTACTTTATCGCCACTATCTATATTCCCTAACATCCTATACTCCCTCTCATACAAAGGGAACAAAAAAGCAAGCTTTCCACTTGGCAAGTTAGTACTAGCAACTTTAGGCTTGTAGATATCATCGTAGTGCAAGATATAGTCTTTTGCAAAGTTGCCTTTAAGGATGGAGTTTGCAGCATAGCTTGCTGGTCTATCTAAGATCGCATCCTTTAAAGTAGAAAAGTCATACTCTATACTTTTAGTTTGCAAATCAGAACTTTCTATAAGCTCACCTTCTTTCATATCTCTAGTGAGAGCTAAAACACTTACCATGCGTACTTTATCTTTTGCCAAAGCTTCACTTTCTGACCTAGCTTGAGTGTTGGTGCTTACTAGCAATCCAGACAAGGAAACTAAAAGTATTATGAAAGATAGCCCTATTAATACCCTATTACCCACTTAAAACCTTTCTATCTTTTATGTATATATCAAAACTGTAAAAAAACTAATCGCTATGGCAACACCATAAGGTACTCCATCTTTTTTACGATTAAAAATAATAATTATTATTGCTAATAGAGCGCCAATTAGCGACATGATTAGCAAAAATCCACCTATAAACTCACTCTTAACTAAAAGAACTAACACGCTAAAAAGCTTTACATCACCTGCTGCCATAAAGCCTAACTTATAGACTACTAAGCCTATAGCAAAACTAATAGCAAGGGCTATAAAGTTTAGCTTTAACCCAAAGATAAGATGCCCTAATAGCACCATAACTAAACATAAAACTACTTCTATGTTGCCTATGGTTCTAAATCTTATATCTGTGTAAGAGATATAAGCTAGGATGCAAGCAAAAATGCTTATATAGATTATCAAAGAGAATTATTTAGTACCGGCTTGTTGCTGTGTGGCACCTAGACCATCAGTAATAGCTTTGAAAGAGGCTTTTATCTTATTTATGATTCCATCTTCTCCACCGCTTCCTAGTACTACAAAAAGCATGGCTGATATAGCAACGGCAATTAGTGCGTACTCTATGGCAGTTACTCCTTTTTTCTCGCTTATAAAGCCTTGAAAGAATATATAAGCCTTGATGAACATCATGTTAGAAAATTTAAACATATAAAACTCCATTTAGTGAATTAAACTTAACATTTTGTATTATACATAAAATAATCATAAATATAAAAATTATTATTATTTTAGTGGAATCTCCATAAGCTCATAGAATCTAAAAGTAGACTAAAAGTAAGTGTTTTATTTTGCAGCTAGCTTTTATCAAAGCAAGCAAGATAGGCTAAAATATCACATCTAACTAGAAGCATAAAAGGGCTTATATGAGACACTTAATACAGACTACAGATTTAAGCAACGATGAAGTACTTCACATCCTAGACCTAGCCAAAAGCTTTAAAACTTCTCACCCTGAGACACTTAAAAACAAGCGTTTTATAACCATCTTTTTTGAAAACTCAACTAGAACTTTAAGTAGCTTTGAGATAGCTATCAAAAACCTAAAAGGCGATGTTATAAGACTAGATATAGCATCAAGTTCTACTTCAAAGGGTGAAAGTATAGCTGATACTGCTGCAAACCTTGATGCTATGAATCCTCACGCCATCATAGTTAGACATAAAAGTGCTGGTGCTACTAACTTTTTAAAAGACTATGTTAAATGCCCTATAGTTAATGGAGGAGATGGCGCCCACGCCCATCCAACCCAAGCCCTCTTAGATCTTTTTACCTTGCAAAACCACTTTGGCGGCATAAACAAGCTAAAAGGCAAAAAGATAGCCATAGTAGGAGATATAAAAAACTCAAGGGTTGCAAACAGCGATATGGAGCTTTTATCTCGCTTTGGTATGGATATAACATTAGTCGCCCCACCTCATTTTTTAACTAATACTAACTTTAAATTTAGCTATAACTTAGAAGACGTTATAGATGAAGTGGATGTTTTAATGAGCCTTAGAACACAAACTGAAAGGCATAATCTTCAAACCTATGGAAGCTTAAAAGACTATGCGCATAGATTTTGCATAACTAAAGATTTAGTTGGAAGTAGAGATATCATCTTGCTTCATCCAGGCCCAGTTCATAGAAATATAGATATAGATGATGAGATGTTAGAAGATAAAAGATGTAAGGTTCTAGAGCAAGTTGAAAATGGCGTTTTGGTAAGAATGGCAGTTATGCAGTTTTTATGTGCATAAAAGGCTTTATGATACTAACGCTACTAGATATTCTACTCTAAAAATGTACTAGCTTTTAAAACTATCCTATATCATAGGAAGTTTTACTCTTTCTTATAATCTTTGCAAGCTGTCATTGTAAGTGGTGTGTAAAACGCTCTGTGGCAAGTCTAGTATGTGACAAGCCACTTAAGTTTTTTTATTAATAGAATCTGCTTTTATAAAACTCACATCCTTTGGCAAAAAGGGAGAGGGAACCCCTATCTTGAACTAGGCACTTCCCTTATCCCCCTAGTTTTATTTTATAAAATATTGCCCTCTAGTCCTTGCTGTATGCTTGTTGTTACTAAAGCAAAAATGAAAAGCGAGGCACTTACTTAAGCCCAATCTCGTGCTGACAAAAATGGCATTAAAAGGATGTTAAACAGTGCAGACTTAGACATTTTTGCTAGAAAGGGAAATGTGCCAAGGCCCTCTCATTGGCACACGACGAAAAAAAGACTCTTTTACAAAGAAAGCACTAGTTGCTGCAAGCAACCAAACATGCTTCAAGGAAACTTGCGTTTTGGTTAAAAAAATATATAAGTAAGGAAAATATAGAAAAAGAAAGTATTGGAATAAAGATTTAGTTAATAGTGTAAAGAGAGTGGAATTGCCTATATAAAATGATGATTTTTAATCCAAGCTATAAAAGCTTATAGCGCTAGTTAAAACATTACTTTTTAAAATGTAAGATTGGAGTTTTTGTAAAAAGAGACTTAAAATCTTAAAGATTCTAAGTCCTTGTAAAAAGTAGGTTAGTAAGCCTTATAGTCTTGACTCATAACGTCTTAACATATAAAGTCTTTTAAGCATTTTCTTCTTAGCGTTGATTTTTTGTTTCTTACGCTTTTCAGTTTTAGATTCGAAAAATCTTCTTGCTCTACACTCAGTTACAACTAGATTTCTATCTACTTGCTTTTTGAACTTCCTGTAAACATCATCAAAACTTTCGGTTTCTTTTACCTTAATACCTGGCATCTAACATCACCCACTTTCTTTTTTAGATAAGTTTTTATTCTAGCATATTATGCTTGAATATTGTAGTTAGTATGATCTTTGTCAAAGTGAGACATAGTTGCACCATCTACAACACCATAGGCAACTTGTAATGTGCTAAGCAGCTTAGTCTCATAACTATTATGTATCTCATAGTCTCTTGAGAAGTTTAAAAGTGCCCAGTTATTATCCCAAGTGTTAAATGCAAAGTTCGCAACTTTATGCTGTTCTAAAGTCTTAGAGCCATTGATTGCTAACTGGATGTCATTTGGCACCCATTTGTTATTTAGCTTAATAGCAGATCTTGTATAAACCCTTCTACTAGCATCAGCAAGGTTAAATCTACCAGAATCTAAAGTTAAACCAAAGGCTTCACTTGCTTCTATGCCACAAGCCCTGCAGAGTGCTACAAAAACTGAGCTAGCTGATATATTATTGCCCTTTAAAAGCTCACTTCCATCTTTTGCATAGATAGTTCTTATACCACGTTTATCTTTTGCATTCTTAGAATCCACATTAGCTATCACCCAGCCGAAAAGGTTTCTAGCTTTTTGCTCATCAGTTAATGCAAGTTTAGTAACTGCATCTGCTATCAGTTTTACATTTCTATCAACTCTAACATCCCTACTGCAATGTAGGTAGTCACCTTCTGGTAGATTAAGATTTTTTGCTAAGTCTATATCTAAGTTAAGACCAACTTTAACTAGATGTAAACTATCTTCTTTTTTGCCAGTCCATGAAGCTTCAAGCAAAGGAACAAGGTGATTATTACTTAGAGTATAGCCATCATAGTTTCCTTCGACTTTCAGGTTTCTTGGTCTTTGGGTGGCGTTAGTATAAGCTAGTGGTATCCACACTTTAGCATTTTCTGTATAACCAAATTTCATATTGTTTTGTAAGTTAAGGGAAAAAGTTCTAGTGCCAGCTTCTTTGGTAGCTTCGTTTGCATTGACTATATAGCTGCTGCCTAATACTAGACTACCAGCACCTAGAGCAGTACCTTTTAGAAAACTTCTCCTGTTAATTCCTTTCATTTGATTCCTTTGGCATTGATATGTAAAAGGCCCATCACCTTTAAAAAGGTGCTGGGCTTTACTTTTAAAGAGGGGGATAAGATTTTGATAAATCTAGATTAGGCTTTTTTCTTCATAGCTTCCATTGCTTTTTTAACACCTTCAGCATAAGCTTTATCTGCTTTTTCAAAGTGTGGCATTTGTGCTTTTACTACTGATTCTGGTACATGGATTAACATGCCAGCTATAGTGTTGCATAGTCTTTCTTTTTGCTCTTTGCTAAATAGTCTAAATAGATTACCTGGTTGAGTATAGTAGTCGCTATCGTACTCTCTGTAATCCCAGTGGTTTATAGCAGTTTCTTTTTCAAATTTGCTCATATCTAAGTTAGGCTCTATAAGTTTTCTGTTGTCTTTATAGCCTGGTAAACCACTTGGGCTATAGTTCATTTTACTTCCATAGAATCCATTAGTCATGAAACCATCTCTATTAACATTGTGTATTGCAACGCCATTTCTTGCTCTGTTTATAGGAAGTTGAGAGTGGTTAACACCTAGTCTATATCTTTGAGTATCACCATAAGAATATAGTCTTCCTTGAAGCAATCTATCTGGGCTAAATCCTATACCTTCAACTATATGTCCTGGGTTGAATGCAGCTTGTTCAACTTCAGCGAAGTAGTTTTCTGGGTTTCTGTTTAACTCAACCATACCAACTTCCATTAGTGGGTAGTCTTTGTGAGGCCAAACTTTAGTTACGTCAAATGCGTAGTTTTTATCTTTAGCTTCATCTTCTGGCATGATTTGGATAGAAACTTTCCATTTTGGATAGTCTTTTTTCTCGATATGCTCATACAAGTCTCTTTGGTGAGAGTTAAGGTCTTTACCTAGTAAAGCAGATGCTTCTTCATTAGTTAGGTTATGCACACCTTGCATGCTGTGTAGGTGGAACTTAACCCAGAATCTTTGGTTTTTATCATTGATAAAACTAAAGCTGTGGCTGCCATAACCATTCATCTTTCTAAAACTTGAAGGTATACCTCTATCACCCATAACATAAGTTACTTGGTGTAAAGATTCTGGATTTTGACTCCAGAAGTCCCAAACTGCTGTTGGATCAGGAAGATCTGTTCTTGGGTTTCTTTTTTGAGTATGTATAAAATCAGGGAATTTATAAGGGTCTCTAATAAAGAATATTGGAGTGTTGTTTCCTACTAAGTCCCAGTTACCATCTTCTGTATAAAACTTCATAGCAAACCCTCTTGGATCTCTTACTGCATCAGCGCCGCCTTTTTCAGGAGCAACAGTTGAGAATCTAAAGAAGATTGGAGTTTTTGAACCTTTTTTAAATACTTTAGCTTTAGTATATTTGCTTATATCTGCAGTTGCAGTAAATGTTCCGTGTGCTCCACTACCTCTAGCGTGAACTACTCTTTCTGGAATTCTTTCTCTATCAAATGCGCCTAGTTTTTCTAAAAACCAAACATCTTGTAATAGTAATGGTCCTCTAGGTCCTACACTAGTTACGTTGTTGTCATCATCGATAGCTCTACCTACGTTGTTAGTCATCTGAACAAAACCTTTTTCCATGTGGTCATCCTTTATAAATGAAATACGAGATTAGTATAACACAAAATGGAAACAAAAAAATATCAATTGATATTTTTTATCATTTAGTTTTTCTTTATTTGTGCCTAGCCCAGCTTAAATGTTACTTTCTAGCAAAGTAGACACCACTAAGTATTACTAATATGCCTATAAACTCTACCCAACCTATCTTTTCACCAAGGATTAAATAGCCAAGCACAACACTTATAACAGGAGATGCTAAGATCAAAAGACTAATTGCAAGTTGACTAAGTCTTCCAAGTAAAAAGCTAAAAAAGCCCTGCCCAAATACCTGTCCAAAAAGAGCTATAAGGCCAACTATCATCCAGTCATATGGGGATTTAGGTAAGGCTAAACCTTCAGATAAATAAGATACAGGCAGTAAAAATAAACAAGCCCCACAACACGTATAAAACATTATCTCCAAAGTGTCATACTTCTTACGCAATGAATGTATCATCATTAAAAATATAGAGTAAAAAACTAAGCTTCCAAAGGCAAATAAATCCCCATGCAAGGTAGCCACTCCTCCATGATCCCCACCTTCTAAAAGCAGTACTATCCCAACTGTTGCTACAAAAGTACCCACAAAAAACATCTTTGAGACCTTAGTCTTATACAAAAAGTAACCAAGTGGAATCATAATAAAACAAACAAGAGAGGTTATAAGATGAAAATGAGCTATTGAAGTATGCTTTAAAGATGTATTCATCATAAATACATCTAGGGCAAAAAAGATTCCAGCAAGCATTATTAAGACTATATGTTTTAGTGGAATCTTTCTAAAACTAGGTTTAGGCAAGCAAAGGATTAAAAAAACAGGTATAGCTAAAGCCATACGCCAAAAAGCTATAGATATAGGAGGTGTATCAGTAAGTTTTACTAAAATGGTCGCATAGCCTATTATCCCCTCGGCAATCACCGCAGAGGCTAAGTAGCCATATGAGCGTTTCATCTTAGTGTTTAGATTCTATAAAGGCATATTATAAAAGTCATTAGTAGCTTTTACAAAACCATCCATGCTTCCACAGTCATACCTTTTACCACTAAACTTATAAGCGAGCACTTTTCCATTCTCAGCTTGCTTCATTAAAGCATCAGTTATTTGTATCTCGTTATTAATGCCAGGCTTTGTAGTTCTTAAGATATCAAAGATATCTGGAGTCAGAATGTAGCGACCTATTATAGCAAGGTTACTTGGAGCCTTATTAGGACTAGGTTTTTCAACTAGGCTTTTAACTTTATAAATATTAGGCTCTATCTCACTACCATCTATAACGCCATACTTGTTAACCTCTGCTAGGTCAACTTCTTCTATAGCTACAACTGAGCACTTATACTTTTCATAAACTTCTACCATCTGAGTTAACACGCTTTTATCTTTGCTGTAGCATAAGTCATCAGCAAGGATGACAGCAAAAGCCTCTTTGCCAACAAGGCTTTCTCCAGTAAGTATGGCATGTCCTAAGCCCTTCATCTCTTTTTGTCTTGTGTAGCTAAAAGTAGCTACATTCATGACATCTCTTAGTCCATCTAAAAGCGCGTCTTTTGAGCTACCTTTTATCTGACTTTCTAGCTCATAACTTATATCAAAGTGATCTTCTATAGCCCTCTTCCCTCTTCCTGTAACTATGGCCATAGTATGACAGCCTGCACTTATAGCCTCTTCTACGCCGTACTGGATAAGAGGTTTTGTTAGGATAGGAAGCATCTCTTTAGGCATAGCCTTAGTTGCTGGCAAAAATCTAGTTCCATAACCTGCTGCTGGGAAAAGGCAGACTTCTATCACGCTTTTTTCAGTGCGTTTCATTTAGAATCCTTATGTAAATGTTTTAGTAAATTAGAGCTTTGTTTAAGAGATCTTGTACGTTTATCTCTCTGCCAAATAATCTTTCATATATTACATAATTTGCAAGCACTCTCATCCCATAAAATCTAGATTCTTCATAAGGAACTAATTCTAAACTTAACCAAGGCTCATAAGGACGTCCCTTTATAAAAAGTCTTTTTTGTGCTAAAAGGCGCCTTAAAAAGCCCGGCCCACCGTTATAGGCATAGGCTACAAAAAGAGGGTGTTTAAACTCCTTTCTTAAAACTTCTATATAGTAACGCCCCATGCTAAGTCCAACTTCTGGCTTAAATAAATCATCATAGCTTAGATTATCTATACCCATATCTTTAGCAAAAGGCATGACATTAGCTGGCATTATCTGCATGATACCTAGCGCAAAAGAGCGAGAGATGATAGAAGGTAAGAAGTGGCTTTCTTGTTTGGCTATAGCGTAAACAAAGCTTTTTTGATCTATAGAATCCCACTTTAATAAATGCTCATAAGGATGTATGTAGTAGTTTTTAGAGTACTTGTGAAGACGCTGCATGACGTAAGAAAACTGCGCTATAGAATCTTTATACTCAAAACTTTGTATGATATTTTTAAGCTCTATAGGATTATTTTCATTAACTATTTTAGAGTTGAGTTTTTGCCAAGTGTAAGGATCGCTTATATCAAAAGGCGCTTTATCTCCTTTTATATCTGGCAGGGTTGTAACTATATCAAACTTAGGTTTAGTTTTTAGAATCTGATTAGCAGCTATAGAAAAAAGATCTACAAAAGTGCTTTGTGAGGCTTCTTTTAAGGCATTTTTATCGTCACCAACAAGATACTGCCAAAATAAAGCTCTATCTTTAAATAGCGGATCACTAGCCTTAGAGTAGGCAAGCTTAAAGTACTTTATAGCCTTTTGCTTATCGCCAATTTGAACTTCATTAATGCCTAATAAAAAGGCTGCATTATGAGTAACATTAGTTAAAAAGACTTTAGTTAGAGCTTTTTTAAAGGCTTGAAACTTAGGGTCTAGCACAACAACTGTAAGCAAAGTGCTAAATGAAGTTAAGTTAGCCCCAGTTAGTCTAACTATAGAATCTTGAAGATATTTTTGTGGCACATCTTCAAAAAGGTTTTGTTTGATGGTGTATGGGAGGGCATTAAAAACATTAACAAAAACATCAGTTTGGCTATCTAGTAAAGCCATAGCTAAGTCACTAGAACTTAGCACAGCTACACTCTTACTAAGCAAAGGATACTTATCTCCAAGCTTAGATTCTATAGTTGCTATTGTAGGTTTATCAAGCTTTAAGATATCAGGTAGCTTTAAGGCTTTACTTAAACAATCTGCATCTTGATTGATAGCTTCACTTAGTGGCATACGAGAACAGATTAAGTCTCTTGGAAGCTGTTCTTGTATGTTAAGGTTTGCAAGTGTTTTTTTAAGATAAGGATTCTTATTAGAGATAAGATTATAAGCTTGTGTGATCTCTGCTGAAGTAAGATTGGGCGTTTGTAGATACTGCCAGATATAAAAGTCTCTTACAACACCTTTTGGTTTATCTTTGATGTAAGTATCAAAGAAACTATTAGCATGAAGCACACTTAAAATAAGCGCTAAAAATATAAGTTTTCTCACAAAGTTACCAATACCCTGACTAAAGTTAAATCAATAAACTGCAAAATTATAATTGCAATTAGTGGAGCAAAGTCCATATTCTTATAAACAGTTGGAACCACTCTCTTTATAAGTCTATAGGCTGGCTCGGTGATATTGCGCAAAAACTGAACTATAGGATTATAAGGATCAGGCTGAACTAGTGAGATGATAGCAGCTACAAAGATAACCCAACTATAAATAGTGACCAAATAATGCAAAATGATGCCTATAGCGTGAACTACGATCATTTTTCTCCTTTTAAAAAATCTTTTATGACTGGATAAATCTTATCTAACTCTATACCGTGTTCTTTTCCACTAAGTATGATTCTTAAAGGCTTAAAAAATGCCTTTCCTTTAAGACCACTTTTTTCCATTAAAGCTTTTTTGAAGTCTTCATAATCTAGCTCAAAAAGGCTTTTATCTTTTAGACAATCTTTTAGGATATTTATCTCAGTTTCATACTCTTTACTAAGTTTAGATTCTATAGGCACTAAGGCGTAATCTAAAAGCTCTTTAAGCTCTAAAATCGTGCTTACTTCAAGCTTGAAGACATCTATTAAGGCTTCATTTTTAGGCAGTCCATAGTGAAAAAGCTTCTCATCTAGACTTAAGATTTCGCCTGCAGACATACTACGCAAAATCTCTCTATTCAAAAAAAGCAAGTACTTATAATCAAAGTGCACACTATTATTACTAAACTGACTTATATCCACCTCAGCTACTAAGTCTTTATAGTTAAAAGCCTTATTATCTAAAATGCACTTTTCAAGCTTTGAGTTTCCTAACATCAAAAGATATAAAGCTATAGATTTTGCAAAAAGTCCTTGTTCTAAAAGCCACTTTACACTAGAGCTTTTATCCCTCTTACTCATCTTCTTACCATCTTCTCCTAGCAAGATAGGAAGGTGGGCGTACTTTGCTTCTTTGTAGCCAAGGGCGTTTTTAATGGCTATTTGCTTAGGGGTGTTGCTTACATGGTCTTCACCTCTAATGATTAAAGTCATATCTTTATCATCTATGGCACAAGCAAAGTTATAAGTTGGAAGATTGTTTCTCATAATGACAAAACTTTCAAGCTCTTTTTTATCGAAAAAAAGTTTGCCTTTTATCTCATCTACAAAGCTCATAGAATCTGTCATCTTAAAACGTATAACTGGATTAGGATTAGTGTCTTTTTCTATCTCTGCCCAGGAGTCTTGATATCTAAAAGGGCGTTTTTCTTTGGCAGCTTCTTCTCTTTTAGATTCTAAAAACTCCTTAGTGCAGTAGCAATAAAAGGCCTTTCCTTCATCAAGCAGTTTTTGTGAGAGGGCTCTATGAAGATCAAAGTTAGAGCTTTGAAGTACGTAATGATTAGTTGGAATCTCAAATCTTTCTAAAAGATCTAAGATGTCTTTTTCTTTATCTTTTATATTTCTTTCTACATCTGTATCTTCTATGCGAACTATAAATTTTTCATCCATCTTGCAAGATAAGATATAGCTTATGATAGCTGCCCTCATATTACCTATATGTAAGTCGCCTGTGGGGCTTGGTGCGAAACGAAGCATATGCTTTCCTTCTTTTTTATGGTTTTATAAAGTAGCTTTTAGCTACTTTTTTAGATTTAGATTCTTTGGGTTGCTTAAGATTGCATTTTTTGAACGCTCAAGTAAGTCCTCTTCTGTGCTTTTAGGTTCACTGACTTCTTCTTCATCTAGTGAGAAAGGATTGATAAATAAAACTAGCTCTCCTCTGTTTTCATCACTAGGAAGCAAGATTTGATGCACTGAGTGATAGGGCAAGCTTACTACAGATCCTATATTTTTAGGTCCAAAGCCTGCTTCAAAGCTCATATATTCACTCCCTAACTCTATGCTTTCAAAAGTAAAGCCAGCAAGGATAAACATAGTCAAAGGACCAAAGTTCTCACTTATATCAGTTGGTAGTTCTGGATCAAAGCTAGTTTTGTCTATAGAACAAACTAAGGCAAAGTTAGACTTAGATTCTATAAGTGAGACAAAGATCTCTTTTGCATGCCTTGCGAGGATATTTTTTAACATTGTTTTAATAGTTCCTTAAACTCATTTAAAAGCTTTCTAACTTCTTCCATGCCTATTTCCCAAAACTCTTTAGTGTTTACATCAAAGCCAAAAGCTAAGACTAAATCACGTGGTGACTTACTTCCACCCATACTTAAAAAGTGAGTATAAGTTTTTATAAACTCTTCTTTATCGCTAGCTTTCTTGTATAGTCCAAAGAGGGCTAAAACTAAAAGTTGTCCATAAGAGTAGGCGTAGCAGTAAAATGGCGAGTGTATAAAGTGAGGTATGTAAGACCACCAAGAAGAGTAGTTTTTGGTTAGCTCAACACTTCCTAAAAACATCCCCTCATTACACTTAGTCCATATGGAATCTAGCTCTTCACTAGTTAGCTCGTCATCTTTTGCGTGTATCTCTCTTTCAAAGTTAGTCATAACGATTTGGCGAAATAAAGTAGAGTAGATATCTTCTATCTTTCCAGCATAGATTTCAAGTAGCTCTTTTCTTTTTAGCTTCTTTTTAACTTTATCAAACAAAAGCATCTCTGAAAAAACTGAGGCTGTTTCAGCTGTAGTTAAAGGTGTGTCCATATTAAGCACGCCTTGAGTCTTACTTAACTCTTGATGTATCATGTGGCCAAACTCATGGGCTATAGTAAAGGCATCACGTCTATTACCAGTGTGATTTAAAAGCACGTAAGGATGAGAGCTAGGCACACTTCCATGACTAAAAGCCCCACCTCTTTTTCCTTCTTTTGGATGGGAATCTACCCAGCCTTCACTCACTGCTTTTTTAGCTATGTTATAAAAGAGCGGACTAAAGGCTTTTAAGGATTCTAAAGTTTCATTCAAAGCTTCTTTGAAATCCATATGCATGCCTTTAGAATCTTTATTTAACTGCAAAGGTGCATATCTATCATAGTCTTTTAACTCTATGCCTAAAAGCTTAGCCTTTATATCATAGTACTCTTTTACTAAACTCATATTTGCATTAACACAGTCTACTAAGGCATCTACACTTTCTTCAGTTGCTTGATTAGCCACGTGTCTAAAGCTTTCAGGGCGTGCGTAACCTCTTAGCTCTTGGAAGATCTTCACATCTTTTCTAATCATATTAATTATATAAGTTAGCTGGTGGGCGTAGGTAGAAAGTGTTTTAGTGAAATTTTCTTGGGCTTTTTTTCTAGTCTCTCTTTCACTGCTATGAAGCAAGGCTAAAATCTCTTCTTCATTTAACTCTTTAGAATCTAGCACGCCTTCAAACTTCATCCTAGCAAAAAGCTCATCAAAAAGCCTAGAAAAAGCACTAGCTCCAAGGCTAGAAGTTTTTATCAAAACTTTTTCTTCAGGTAAGCTTAATTGATACTTTTTAGCATCTCTTAAGTTACTAAGATAAAAAGAGTGATTTTTGCTTCCATCTATAAAGCTTTGCAAAATCGCATCAGGCAAAGAGGCGATTTCTAGTTCAAAAAAGATTAAGTGAGACTGTAGGTCATTACACTTAAGCTCATATTTTGCATAAATGCTGCCTTTTTTTGTATCAGTTGAGTACTGCAAAAATGCAAAAGTCATAACCTTAGATAGACCTTCTAAAAGCCCTTCATACTCATTTAAGGCCTTTTCAAACTGAGCGTTATCAAGTGTTTCTAGTTGTTTTTGATATCTATCTTCAAAACCTTTGATATTAACTTCTAGCACTTCAAGACTATGGCTTGCTGCATCATTATTTGGGAACAAAGAGTCTAAATTAAACTCTAATCGTAAGTCCATACTACTCATCATAAGCTCCTGTCATTTTTTATTTAAGTCTTAAATTTAGGTTAAGTCTATTATAATCTCTATTTATTGTAAATAATTAGGATTTGTAAAGGACTAAGTACGGGTATGAATAAAGCTAATAGTGGTGCGCATTTAAACTTCCAAGCAAAGTTTTTAATGATAGCTTTTTTAATAGGCCTCTTTGTAGTTTTGTTAATATCTGTAGTCTCATTAAATGGACTAAAACAAGACTATGATAACAGCTTCCCAAAACCAGCTGATGAAACCTATGTGCTAACCCAACTAAGAGCTATATTTTTTAGATATGCCGCTAATACTGACCCTAACAAAGCACTTGATATAAACGCTATTAACCACGTATGGAGCCAGTATAAAAGCAACATATCAAATGAGTATAGCTTTTATGCGTTTAATAAAAGCCTATATCAACGTATATTTTTAAACAAGCACTATACAAGGCTTATAGAGCTAGAGACTGAAAAAAAGGCTGCTACTGATAAGATAGACTATCTAATACAAGACTTAGCAGATAGGCAAAGTGGAGATTCTAGTGATAGCTTAGGAGTTTATGCCCTAGGTGATATTTTGCAAATTAAAGGTGCACAAATAATCACTCTAGCACTAAAAACTGCAGAGATAGCACAAAAAATCTCAAGCATAGAGTATGCAACTACTAATGAGTTTTATAAAAGCGTGCTTCACGCCCTCTTAGCCTTTGCGCTAAGTGTTTTTATAATGGTATTTATGTCAACACGCCTAACTTTAGAATCTATAAAAAATCTAAATAAGATCTTAAATCTAGATCTAAATGAGGCTAATGAGCAGCTAAAAGAGCTAAACACTCATCTTGAACAAAAGGCCATGGCATTAGCTACTGACTTAAGAGTAAAAGATGCCATACTTTATCAGCAATCCCGCCTTGCAAGTATGGGCGAAGCCATACAAAACATAGCCCATCAGTGGCGCCAACCTCTTGGCGCTCTAGTACTTTTGCTGCAGACTCTAGAGCTAAAAAGCAAAAAAGGCACACTAACGCCAGAACTTTTAACTGAAAAAGTACAGTACGGGAAAGATATAGCAAAAAGCATGAGTGAGACTATAGATACCTTTAGAGGCTTTTTAAGGCCAGATTCTACAGTGACTAGTTTTGCACTAGATGAAGCACTTAAAGATTCCATCATACTAATGAAGCCAACTTTTGAAGACTTAAACATAGCAGTAGAGTGTGACTTAGAAGAAAGACTTTTGTTTGTCGGACAAAAAAGCGCACTAGCCCAGATCATAATGGTCTTTTTGCAAAATGCAAAAGATGCTTTGATATCAAATGAGATAGTTAATAAAATCTGCTATATAAAATTAAAACAAGTTGGAGAATACGCCATCATCACTTGTGAAGATAACGCTGGTGGTATGAAAGAAGATGTGATAGATAGGGTATTTGAACCCTACTTTACAACTAAGCATAAAAGTAGTGGGACAGGAGTGGGTCTTTATATAGTCCAGCAACTTACAAAAGAAGTACTAAGAGGTGAAGTAAGTGCTAGAAATGGAGAAAAAGGTGCTATCTTTGAGCTTAAACTTTCACTTCAAGACACACAGATAATCAAAGTAGATAGTCAAGATAAGTAGCTAAACTAAAATTTCTAGTTTATAAGCCTTTAAACCCAAAAAGTCTTATATATAACAGTAAAAATCCTCACCCTCTTGGGCTATCTTAACTCGCGTACCTATTTTTAGATTCTCTCCTCTAAGATAGGCTTTAAGAGTTATAGACTTACATAAAACTAAGGCCTTATCATCCTCATAACCTATGATATTCCCATAGAGTATAAAAGTGTTAAACTCACCCTTATTAAGCTTTAAAAGGCTATCACTCCTTACTATCTTGCCTTTTTGAAGCTCTACTAAATAATCAGACATAGTATTTATCTCATCTATATCATGGCTTACTAAAAAGGCTGTGATGTTAAGCTTTTCTAAGATAGTTTTAAACTCATTTTGCAAGGTTATACGCAAGTTAGTATCAAGAGCTGAAAAAGGCTCATCTAAAAGCAAGATTCTTGGCTTACTTATAAGAGCCCTTGCAAGACTTACCCTTTGAGCTTCACCACCACTTAACTTATCTATACTTTTATCTAAAAGATGATTTATCTTTAAAAGGCTAATTATAGAATCTAAGTCTTTTAAATCTTCTTTAAGTCTAACACCAAAGAGGATATTTTTTTTTACATTTAAGTTTGGCAAGAGGGCATAGTGCTGAAAAACAAAGCCACACTTTCTAACTTGTGCCTTAAGCTTAATCTTAGAGTTAGTATCTTCAAAAATACTATCTCCTATTTGTATAACTCCACTATCTATGCTATCAAGTCCAGCTATAAGCCTTAAGATACTACTTTTACCAGCACCAGATTCTCCAAATATAGATATACACTTATAATCTTTAAGCTTAACTTTTATATCTAGTGTTAGATTTGCATTTATCTTTTTTTTAAAATCTAGATTGATAAGCATGGCTTAAAGCCTACCTTTCTTACTAGACTTTTTGGTGAAATAAATAACTATCAGTAAAAGTAAAAAACTTATGATTAAAAGCACTAAGGCATAAGAATTAGCAGTAGCAAAGTTGCCAGCATCAGTTTCTGTAAAGATGGCTATACTTGCTACTCTTGTGCTTCCAGGCCTATCACCACTTATCATAGATACCACACCAAACTCTCCTAAGGTATGGGCAAAACTAGTTGTTATACCAAGGATTAAATTAGGTTTTATATTTGGCAAAAGTACTTTAAAAAACGTATAAAACCTACCCTTGCCTAAGGTATAGCTTACTTCTTTGTAGTAGGTTGGAATCTCTTTTAAGCCTGCCTTTATTGGATTAACCATGAAAGGTAAAGAGTAAACAACGCTTGCTACTACAAGACCACTAAAACTAAAAGCTAGATCTATATTAAGATGATTTAAGAACTTACCAAAGTAAGACTGGGGAGAAAAAGCTACAAGAAAGTAAAAGCCAAGTACAGTTGGAGGAAGTGCTAAAGGCATCCACGTTAGCGTTTCTACAACTAGTCTAAGTTTAGTATCTTTTTGTGCTATGTAAGCACCTAAAAGGATGCCTATAGGTATTAATATAATAGTAGCGATGAAAGAAAGTTTTACTGTAAGCCATATAGTTTCAAAAAATGCGGAATCAAGAGTAGATAGATTAAACTCAAGCATGCAAGTGCTTAAGCGTTATCGTTATCTATATATGAGCCATAACTCATGATCTTGTCATATCTATGGGATACGAAGTCACTATCTTCTCTTATCTGCCTTAGAGATTCTAAAAAATAGTGTTTTATAGCATCTGCTGCTTCTTTTTTGTTTCTATGCGCAGCATCTAGTGGCTCTTTTATGATGTCATCTATTAGATGGGCATTTTTTAGTTCAGTTGGAGTTATCTTCATAGCCTTAGTTGCAGCCTCCATTTTTGAAGGGTCATTCCAAAGTATGGCAGCACATCCTTCAGGAGATATAACGCTAAATATAGAGTACTCCATCATAGCCAGCCTATCTGCTACTGCTATAGCAAGCGCTCCACCACTTCCACCTTCACCTATAACTACAGAGATAGTAGGAACTTTTAGCACTGAAAACTCTTGTAAGTTTTTAGCTATTGCCTCACTTTGACCCCTCTCCTCAGCACCAAGGCCAGGATAAGCCCCAGGAGTATCTACTAGCATAAGTATAGGTATATTAAACTTTTCAGCCATCTTAGCTAGCCTTAAAGCCTTTCTATAACCTTCAGGATGAGGCATACCAAAGTTACGTGCTAGCTTATTTTTAGTACCCCTACCCTTCTCTTCACCTATGACTAGTACACGCTCATCATCTATATATCCAAGATGACAGATTATAGATTTGTCATCTTTAAAATGCCTATCTCCACTTATCTCCTGGGAGTTAGTCATCATAAGCTCCATATAATCCAGTGCATAAGGCCTATCAGGATGACGTGCAAGCTGCAACCTTTGATAATCACTAAGGTTAGAGTAAACTTTCTTAAGCTCTTTTTCTAGATCTTTGATAAGTATAGATTTAGCTGCCTCATCATTTTTCACAGAGGCCTCATCTATATCATCTTGCAAACTCTTTAATCTTTGCTCAAAGTCTAAATAAACTGCCATATATCTTTACGCTTCACATCTTTTGAAGATTACAACGCCATTAGTACCACCAAATCCAAATGAGTTACTCATAACAAAGTTTAAGTCTTTCTTCCTAGCAACATTTGGTATATAGTCTAGGTCGCACTCTGGGTCTGTTGTGAACTGATTGATAGTTGGCGGCATGATATTAGCCTCTAAGGCTAGTAGCGATATAACAGCTTCTATAGCACCAGCAGCACCTAGGCAGTGGCCTATTTGACCCTTAGTTGAACTAACTGGCGGGACACCTTCAGGGAAGGCTTGTCTCATAGCTTGCGTTTCAAACAAATCGTTATAGCCTGTGCTTGTACCATGCGCGTTAATATAATCTATCTTTATATCAGGATACTCTTTTTTGGCCATATCAAGGGCCGCCTTCATAGCTCTATAAGCCCCTTCACCACCAGGTGCTGGAGTAGTTATATGATTAGCATCACTGCTTTCTCCAAAACCTACTATCTCGCCATAGATCTTAGCTCCCCTTGCTTTGGCTAACTCATAGTCTTCAAGCACTAAAGCTCCCGCACCTTCACCCATAACAAAGCCATCTCTATCTTTATCAAAAGGTCTGCTTGCAGTTTGTGGGTCATCATTTCTTGTGCTAAGTGCTCTCATAGCTGCAAAGCCTCCTATACCAACTGGACATATAGCAGATTCTGCTCCAACTACTAGCACTCTATCAGCACCATCTAGAGCTATAGTTTTTACAGCATCGATAATTGCGTGAGTTCCAGCAGCACAAGCAGTAACACAAGATAGGTTAGGTCCTTTGATATCAAACTCAATGGAAGCAAAACCGCCTAGCATATTAACTAAGGCTGAAGGTATGAAAAAAGGAGTTACCCTCTTAGGCCCTTTGTCATGGCAGGCTATAGAATTAGCTTCTATATTTCCTAAACCACCAATGCCAGATGCACTACAAACACCAAATCTATCTCTAAACTCTTCTTTTACCTTGCCCTCAGAGTTTAGTAAACCACTTTCTACTAAAGCTTCTTTAGCGGCCAAAAGACCAAGCTGAATGAAACGATGTGCTTTTTTAAAATCTTTAGGATTTAAAACACTTTCTGGATTAAAGTTAGTAATCTCAGCTGCGATCTGTACGGGAAACCCCTCCACATCAAAACTCTCAATACGTTTAACTCCACTTTCGCCAGCTACTATTCTTTGAAAGGACGTCTCCTTTTCAAGTCCTAGAGCATTCACCATGCCAAGGCCAACAACTGCTATTCTTCGCACATATTCTCCTTAACTATCTTAAAGATCCTACTTTACATTTTTAGCAATGTAATCTACAACGTCGCTAACCTTCTTTATCTTTTCAGCTTCTTCGTCTGGAATCTCGATGTTAAACTTTTCTTCTAAGGCCATGATAAGCTCTACTACGTCTAAAGAATCTGCATTTAGGTCTTTTACAAACTCAGACTCTGGTTTAACTGCTTCTAGATCTACGCTTAGGTTTTGTGATACTAACTCAGCTACTTGTTTAAAAATCTCCGTACTCATATTGAAAACTCCTCTTTATATTATTAATTTTGCAAAATTGTATCTAAAATAAAAAAATAAGGGCATATACACGCTTGCGCAAGCAAGACATAGTGTATGCGTTAATCTTTCTATGCAAGATAGAATCTAAAAAATACTAGTGTTTTAACTCCTTGTATCCATACTCTGAGAAGATTTTTTGTCCTTTAGGACTTAATATAAAGTCATAAAACTCCTTAGCTAAAGTTTTATGCTCACTGCTGTTTAATATACTCATAGCCTGTTTTATAGGTGAGTAAAGCTTGCTATCTACTACTAAAATGCTTGCATTTTTTTGAGATCTTACCATGGAGAGAGCATTAAAGCCAATTTGTGCATTACGAGAGATTACAAACTGGTTAGCTTGAGATATAGAAAGGGCGGTTGCGATTTTAGATTTTACTTCATTATAAAGACCACTATTTTGCAAAGCTTCTAGTGCAGCCCTGCCATAAGGGGCAGTTTGAGGGTTAGGAAGGGCTATATTTTTGGCTTTAAGCATATCTTCTAGTGAGGTAACTTTCATATCTCCATCACTCCATAAAACCAAGATTCCTTGTGTGTACACCACTGGTTTAGTGGCAAGATTAGCCTTATAAAGCTTTTCTGGAAAGCTTTCATCAGCGGATATAAAAAGATCAGCCTTTAACCCTTGAGTGACTTTTGCATAAAGCCTACCACTTGCATCAAGAGTGATATCCATACTGTCATTTGGGTGGTCTTTTAAAAATGCACTTTTAACATCTTGTAAAACATACCGTAAATTAGCCGCTGCTAAAACTTCTAAGTGGGCTGCAAAAAGTGAGTTAACTCCAAGCAGTGCAACTATTGCTACCTTTATAAAAACCTTCATCAATAACTCCTAAACTATTAAAAATTTAAGATTCCATTCTACTAATAAAGCTAAAAAAGTAAAAATTGTTTTTAAGTTTAAAAAGGTATATTTGGGATTAAAACTATGCATAAAATGTAAAAGTATCTAATTTAGTGTAAAACTTTTAAACCAAATAAGCCCTTTATGTCTTTTATGACAAAAATATAGAATCTAAAGTAAAAAATATTTAACTTTAAAAAACTAGGTTTTTATATGCCTTACATATGCTTAGCCTAGCTTGCAAAAAAATTAATTTAAGTTAAGTAAGTTTAATTAAACCTAGACTGTTTCCTTGCATCAAGCCCTCTTTTTACAGCCTTTTCTAGATCGCTGCTCATATCAGGATTAAGCTCTTGTAGCTTTTTTTGAGTGTTTAAAATGATGTCTTTGTTGGAGTTTTTGTGTAAAGCTAGGGCTATAAGGATGTTTTTAAGCTGTATCTTACTTGGAGCTAGCTCATCATAGTGCTTCATAAACTTATCTATAGCTTCTTGCAAGTCAGAAGCACTACTAGTTCTGGAATCTAAAACTACCATTACATTTTGGATTCCAAAGTAGTCTTGCTCTTTAGGTGCTAAAGCTTTTTTGTTAGGTTTTACTAGCACAAACTTAAATAAGGCAAATAAAAACAAGCCTACAATCACTACAAAGCTTATAATTATAAAAATCACTTGTTCCACAAAAACCTCACTTTAAGTCTGCACAGCTAAGCAAGATTTTATCACAAATCCCATTTTGTCGATGAAAAACATGTATTTTAAGAATAAAAGCTTACATATTAATCTTATGGTGGTGTAATTTAGAGATAGAAAGACAAAAATAATAATAAAGTAATAAGTTAGCTTGACAAAAAAAAGAAGAAGAAGAACAAGCTCTTAGTCAAAAATTTATTTCAAAGCTTTATTGAAGGTAGAATGATACATGCAAGCAAAAAGTACAAAAGCTATACTAAACTCCATAGCTACCCCCCCCCCCCCTCAAATATACAAACTCTGCCATCAGAGGATAAAAGCAAGATGAAGATAGCCATACTTTATATATCTACGGGGCGCTATGATATTTTTTTCAAAAAGTTTCATAAAACTATGCAAAAGTTTTTTATAAAAGGTGCACAAAAGCACTACTTTGTATGGACAGATTCTAAAAAGATTAAAAACACAAAAGATATAACTAAGATCTATCAAGAAAAACTTGGTTGGCCCTATGACACTTTAATGCGCTACCACATGTTTTATGAGATAAGAGATAGATTAAAAGAGTTTGACTATATCTACTTTTTTAATGCCAATATAGTCATAAAGCAAGAGATAACTAAAGATGAGTTTTTACCAAACACTAAGTCTGGTTTAGTTGGATGCCTTCATCCAGGATTTATAGACTTAGACTTAGAGTTTAATATAGTCCCAAAGAAAGATGCTGCAAAATTTACTTATGATAGAAATGAAAAATCCCTTGCTTACATTAAAGAAGGAGATGGTCTTGCCTACTATGCTGGTGGGCTAAATGGGGGAGCCAAAGATGCTTATCTTAAACTTATAAAAGACTTAAGAGATAACATACAACAAGACTTAGATAAAGGTATAGTTGCTTTATGGCATGATGAAAGTCATATAAATAAGTACTTTTTAGACAAAGAGATAAAAGCTCTGCCAAGCACTTTTCTTGTGCCTGAAGGTTGGGAATTTAGCATAAGCGATAAGTTTATTATGGATGAAGAGTGCATGAAAGATGAACTAAAGAAAAAAGAGTTTACTAAAAACTTGCTTTCTAGACTTAACTTAATCCCATCTCTTGAACTAGAAAAACTCCTAGCTAAACAAAGCGAACTTAAAAGCTATGAAGATAGACGCTGCTTTATGCAAACTGCTATTAATGGATACTTTGACTTGAAAAAGCACACAAAGATACTACTTTTAGAAAAAAGTAATCCTAAGTATGGAGGTCATGACTACTTAAGGGGAGAAAAGCAGCACAAGAACGTATCTTTAAGATATTATATTTCGCGTGTAAATGTAGCAAGAAAACTAGCCTCTTTAATAAAACGTAGGCTTAAAAAATATATCAAAAGAAATGATAAAATCTAGACGTATGTACTTTTTGTGCACTAATCAATCAAAAAGTGTCTTATTTTAAAAAGTAGTTTTTTAGTAAGGAAGTGGCTAGAAACTCCGCCCAAAAAGAGGAAGAGAATCTATAATTAAAAATTTATAAAAAAGTAAGGTTTGTAAAAAGTAAGGTTTGTAAAAACTTTTGTAAGGACTAAAAAGTGTCCTTACAAGCTATCTTAGCTTTTTCTCTTTTCTACTATCTCTTTAGCTATATTGTTTGGAACTTCACCATAGTGATTAAACTCCATAGTGTAAGTACCACGCCCTTGAGTAGCTGATCTTAGGTCAGTTGAGTAGCCAAACATCTCTGCTAGTGGAACGTGGGCGTTAACTAGTTTTAAGCCCATCCTATCATCCATGGAGTTTATCTGACCACGACGACGGTTTAAGTCACCTATAACATCACCCATGTACTCTTCTGGTACTTCTACTTCAACCTTCATCATAGGCTCTAAAAGTACAGGTTTAGCACTTCTGCAAGCTTCTTTAAACGCCATAGAACCAGCTATCTTAAATGCCATCTCTGAACTATCCACTTCATGGTAGCTTCCATCATATAAAGTAACCTTACAGTCAACTACTGGATAGCCAGCTAGCACACCACTTTGCATAGCTTCTTGTATGCCTTTATCAACAGCAGGGATATACTCTTTAGGTATAACACCACCACTTATGTTGTTTACAAACTCATAGCCAGTTCCAGCTTCTTTAGGTTCAAGCTTGATAAATACGTGCCCGTACTGACCACGACCACCGGACTGCTTAGCATATTTATGCTCTTTGTTTACAGAATCTCTTATAGTCTCACGGAAGGCAACTTGAGGTTGACCGATCTCAGCTTCAACTTTAAACTCTCTTTTTAATCTATCAACAATGATTTCTAAGTGAAGCTCACCCATACCGCCAATTAGTGTTTGACCTGTTTCTTCTTGAGTACTAACTCTAAAGCTTGGATCTTCTTCAGCTAACTTGCCTAGTGCTACGCTCATTTTTTCTTGGTCAGCCTTAGTTTTTGGCTCAACTGCGATTTGTATAACTGGCTCTGGGAACTCCATCCTCTCTAGGATAACTGGTGCCTTTTCACTACAAAGTGTGTCACCTGTTAGGGTGTCTTTTAAACCAACAAAGGCACAAATCTCACCAGCGTAAACTTCTTTAATGTCTTCTCTTTTGTTAGAGTGCATTTTTAAAAGTCTACCAACACGCTCTTTTTTCTCTTTAGTTGAGTTAAGCACATAACTACCAGATTCTAGTTTGCCTCTATACACACGAACGAAGGTTAACTGTCCAACAAAAGGATCTGTCATTATCTTAAATGCAAGTCCTGCAAACTCACCACTATCTGAAGATTCTACATGCACTTCTTCATCAGTTTTAGGATCTATACCTTTAATGTTTACAACTTCAGTTGGGCTTGGTAGAAAGTCAACTACTGCATCAAGTAAGGTTTGAACACCTTTGTTTTTAAAAGAACTTCCACAAAGCATAGGTATAAGTTCCATTTTCAAACAACCTGCTTTTATACCTTTTTTAATCTCTGCCTCACTTAGCTCTTCGCCACCAAGGTATTTTTCCATCAATACTTCATCTTGCTCAGCTGCTGCTTCTACCATCTTTTCACGGTACTTTTTAGCTTCTTCTAAAAGTTCAGCTGGAATTTCTTCTATGTCGTATTTAGCACCCATAGTTTCATCATTCCAAACTATGGCTTTCATTTTGATTAGGTCTATAACACCTTTGAAGTTATCTTCAGCACCTATAGGTATATTAATAGGTACTGGGTTAGCTTTTAGCCTAGTTTTAATTTGAGATTCAACGTTAAAAAAGTTAGCGCCTATCCTATCCATCTTGTTAACAAAGACCATTCTTGGAACGCCGTATTTATTAGCCTGTCTCCAAACTGTTTCACTTTGAGGTTGTACACCACCAACAGAACAAAACACAGCCACAGCGCCATCAAGCACACGCATGGATCTTTCAACTTCTATAGTAAAGTCAACGTGTCCTGGAGTGTCTATAATGTTTATTTGGTAGTTTTTCCAAAAACAAGTAGTTGCCGCAGAAGTAATGGTTATACCTCTTTCTTTTTCTTGCTCCATCCAGTCCATAGTGGCTGCACCATCGTGCACTTCACCGATCTTGTGACTAACACCTGTATAGAAAAGTATCCTTTCAGTTGTAGTTGTTTTTCCTGCGTCGATATGAGCTGCTATTCCTATATTTCTAATTTTATCTAAGGGGGTAGTTCTTGCCATTTTATTTACCTACCAGCGATAGTGTGCGAAAGCTTTGTTTGCTTCTGCCATTCTATGTATTTCTTCTTTTTTTCTAAAAGCACTTCCTCTATCATTTGCCGCATCTATTAGCTCATTTGCTAGTCTATCTACCATAGTTCTTTCGTTTCTTTTTCTTGTAGCTTCAAGTAGCCATCTAATAGAAAGGCTTTGTTGTCTTACTGCTCTAACCTCAACAGGTACTTGATAGGTTGCACCACCTACTCTTCTACTTCTAACTTCAACTAATGGCTTAACTCTTTCTAAAGCTTTTTCAAAAACTTCTATGCCTTTTTCGCCATTTTTTTCTTCTATCTTAGTGAAGGCTGCATAAATGATCTTTTCTGCGATACTTCTTTTACCGTCATACATCATTTTGTTTATGAATTTAGTAACTACTTTACTTCCATAAATTGGGTCACCTAAGATTTCTCTAACTGGAGCTTTTCTTCTTCTCATTTATTACCTACCTTATATATTTATTTTTTGGCTTCTTTTTTAGCTTTTTTAGCACCGTATTTACTTCTTGAGACAGTTCTTTTTGCTACACCAGCAGTATCTAGGGCACCACGGATGATGTGATACTTAACACCTGGTAAGTCTTTTACCCTTCCGCCACGAACTAAAACGATACTGTGTTCTTGAAGGTTGTGACCCTCACCTGGGATATAGCTAATAACTTCAAACTTGCTTGTAAGCCTTACTTTTGCAACTTTTCTTAACGCAGAGTTTGGCTTTTTAGGAGTTGTTGTATAAACACGAGTACAAACTCCTCTTCTTTGAGGGCACTCTTGAAGAGCTGGTGACTTAGTCTTTTTTATAACCTTGCTTCTTTCTTTGCGAATCAATTGATTAATGGTTGGCACGAACTTTCCTTATAAATTTAAAATTTTTAATATTATACTTGTAAAAGCCTAGTTTTTCTAGGCTAACCTCTAAGCTTAAACTCTACCACGGCGGATTCTAAAGATCTTGTCTTTATACATACCAGTTCCAACAGGTATCATACGACCTAATACAACGTTTTCTTTCAAGTCTTCTAAGTGGTCAGTCTTAGCAGCTATGCTGGCTTCAGCTAGCACTTTAGTAGTTTCTTGGAAAGATGCAGCTGATATTATAGAATCACTTCCGATAGATGCCCTAGTGATACCAAGCAAGGTTGGCTCTGCTATAGCTGGATCCCCACCAATTTTTAGTATCTTTTCATTTTCTTCTCTGAAGTGACGCTTGCTAACAAGGTCTCCTTCAACAAATTTTGTATTACCAGAATCTAGAATCTTAACTTGACGCAGCATCTGAGAAACTATTATTTCTATATGCTTATCAGCTATGCTAACTCCTTGACCACGGTAAACTTGCTGAACCTCACTGATGATATATTTGTGTAGCTCTTTTTCACCTTTGATTCTTAATATATCATGACTTGAAATAGTACCATCAGTTAAAGGCTCACCAGCATAAACATTTTCGCCATTATGAACTAGTATCTTTTTAGTTTTTTCATCCACAAAGTACTCAACTACACTTCCATCATTAGAAGTTATAACTATCCTTCTTTTGTTTCTTACATCCTTACCAAAGCTTACTGTCCCATCTATCTCAGATAAAACTGCCATATCTTTTGGTTTTCTAGCTTCAAAAAGTTCACTTACACGAGGAAGACCTCCGGTGATATCTTTAGACTTAATGGCCTCTTTTGGAGTTTTAAATAGCGTATCTGCTCTTTTTACAACATCTCCATCTTTAACTAAGATAGTGCTTTTTGGAGATAGGTTATAAAACTTCTCGCTTCCATCTTCACCTATAACAACTATCATAGGAGTATAACCTACAGGGATGTGATCATTAACTGCAAGATATTTTACATTAGAGATTCCATCTTTTTTATCAGTCACTGTTGTGCCTTTGATGATATCTCTATACTGAACCTTACCGTTAATGTCTGAGATAACAGGGTTGTTATAAGATTCCCACTTGGCTATAACTACTGCTTTGTTGTTTCCTTTAGCTATTAGCGTATCAGCTTTTACTTCAGTGTTATTATCTACTTGCAAAACAGATCCTCTAGCTATGTAGTGTCTAGCTACTTCTCTATCTTTGCTGATGATTAAAGCATAAACGCCTTTTTCATCTACAACATAGTCTTTAGCCGCATCAGTAAAAGGCTCTAACTTATCAGACTGCAGCATACAAAATCTTACAGTACCATTTTCCCCAGCTACTATATTTTTAGATATAGGAAGATTATCTTCAACTAAAAGCTCACTAGCGTATGGGATCCTATTTGGTATATTCCATATCTCTTTAATAGTATCTACTATACTACCTCCAGCTTGCACGCTAAATCCATCTTTATGAGGCAAGAAAAGCTTGCCGTCTATGCGTCCATTAATGCCTGCTAGGTCGTTATCTTTTGCAACATCTGTTTTTCTTAAAGTGAACTTTTGTTCTTCTTTGTCATTTTTAACAGTTACTAAAACTTCATCACGAACTACTTCTATGCTTAAGATTCCATCAAATGGTGCTTTAATGCGCGGTTCAACTAGTAATATAGCCGCTGCCCTTCTGTTAGTTATGATGTTTTGACCATTACTATTAACTTGCAAGTCTATATTGTGATATCTAATAAAACCATCTTTAGTAGTGCTTATCTCAGTTTCACCTTGAGATGCATTAGCAGTTCCTCCAACGTGGAAAGTTCTAAGAGTTAACTGGGTTCCAGGCTCTCCAATGGACTGGGCTGCTATAACACCAACGGCCTCTCCAGGTTTGCTCATCTTACCTTCACCTAGATTTAACCCATAGCACTTAGCACAGATTCCTTTTAAAGCCTTACAAGTTGCCGGAGTTCTTATAGGCACTGACTTAACGCCTGCTTCTTTAACTCTTAAAGCTAGAGGTTCAGTTACTAAAGTTCCTTCATGGATAAGTATCTCTTGAGATATAGGATCTAATATATCTTCAGCCACAACGCGCCCTAAGATTCTTTCTTCTAAAGCTTCTATGACTTCATTACCCACAACTATATCAGAGCACTCTATGCCTTCGTGAGTTCCACAATCATCCATAGTTATCTTCATGTTTTGAGAAACATCTATTAGCTTTCTTGTTAGATAACCAGCATTAGATGTTTTAAGCGCTGTATCCGCAAGACCTTTTCTAGCACCGTGCGTTGATATGAAGTACTCTAAAACATTTAGCCCTTCTTTAAAGTTAGAAAGGATAGGTGTTTCTATGATGCTTCCATCTGGTTTTGCCATAAGACCACGCATAGCTGAAAGCTGGCGGATCTGTGCCGCACTACCTCTAGCTCCAGAATCTGCCATCATATAAATAGAGTTAAAGCCATCTTTATCAAGACGTACTCTTTCCATCATCTCAGCGCCCATCTTATTGCTAGTTTCTGTCCAGATATCTATTATCTTGTTGTGCTGTTCTGCAGAAGTCAAGGCACCTTTATCTAGGAATCTACACTCATCGTGGATTCTAATCTTAGCTTTTTCTATAAGCTCAGCTTTTGAAGGAGGCACTATAATATCACTTGCTGATATTGAGATACCTGCTTTTGTGGCGTACTTAAAGCCTAGATTTTTAAGATTATCTAAGAAGTTAGCTGTTATACCAACCCCACCTTCTTTATATACACAATCAATTAGATTAGATATATCTTTTTTCTTTAAGATTCTATTCCAAAGATCTGTAGGCACAAAGTCTGGAAGTATAGACTTAACTACCATGCGTCCTGCTGTAGTTTCTAGCTTTTTGCCATCTTCTACTACATAGATTCTACTGTTTATATCAAGATCACCAGAATCTAGTGCGATAGAAATCTCATTAAAGTTAGCAAAAAGTTTATGCTCACCTTTAGTGTTTTTCTTAATTAAAGACATGTAGTAAAGCCCTAAAACCATATCTTGGCTAGGAACAGCTACTGGCTTACCGCTAGCTGGAAGTAAGATATTCATAGAGCTAAGCATTAAAACCTTACACTCAGTGATAGCCTCTTGACTTAATGGCACGTGCACTGCCATTTGATCCCCATCAAAGTCCGCGTTAAAGGCTGAACAAACTAGTGGGTGAAGTTGTATAGCTTTTCCATCTATTAGCTTAGGATGGAAGGCTTGGATAGATTGCTTATGCAGCGTAGGCGCACGGTTTAGCATGATAGGATAACCCTTAATTATCTCTTGTAAGCACTCCCACACTACATCTTCTTTATCATCTAACATCTTTTTAGCAGACTTAAGATTTTTCACATAGCCTTTTTCTTCTAACTTTGCTAATAAGTGAGGTTTGAAAAGCTCTAGTGCCATATTTTTAGGTAGGCCGCATTCATCCATTCTAAGGTTAGGTCCAACTACGATAACACTACGTCCAGAGAAGTCAACCCTTTTACCAAGTAGATTCTGACGGAATCTACCTTGTTTACCTTTGATAATCTCACTTAAAGATTTAAGTGGGCGTTTATTAGCGCCTTTTACAGCATTACCATTTTTACCATTATCAAATAGCGCATCTACTGCTTCTTGAAGCATCCTTTTTTCATTTCTTACGATGATTTCAGGTGCATCTAGTTCTAGTAGCTTTTTAAGTCTTTGGTTACGATTTATAACTCTTCTATAAAGATCGTTTACATCACTTACTGCAAACTTTCCACCATCAAGAGAAACTAAAGGTCTTAAGTCTGGAGGAAGCACAGGCAAGATACTAAGCATCATCCACTCAGGTCTATTATCAGAGTTTAGGAAGGCTTCTACTATCTTTAAGCGTTTAATGATAGACTTTTTTCTAGCTTCTGAGTTAGTATTTTTAACTTCTAGTTTAAGCATGGTTAGTAGCTCTACTAAGTCTAGCTCTTCTAAAAGTTCTTTTACAGCAGCCCCACCCATTTGTGCTTTAAAGCCAGTGTGACCAAAGTGTTCATTGATGTTGTTGTACTGCTCTTCATTTAAGATATCAAACTTAGCAACTTTTTTAGTAGATTCATTATCATAGTAAGCATCGCCAGGCTCTTTTACTATATAAGCTTCATAGTAAAGTACACGTTCTAAGTCTTTCATCTTAACGCCTAAAAGCGTACCTATACGACTAGGGAGGGAGTTAACATACCAAATATGCGCTACTGGAGTTACTAACTCTATATGCCCCATGCGAGAACGTCTCACCTTAGATGTAGTTACTTCAACACCACATTTATCACAGATAATGTCTTTGTAGCGTCCTTTTTTATACTTTCCACAACTACACTCATAATCTCTTACAGGTCCAAAGATTTTGGCGCAAAATAGCCCATCTCTTTCAGGCTTTAAAGTCCTATAGTTTATAGTTTCTGGCTTTTTAACCTCACCATGACTCCAAGATCTTATCTTTTCTGGGCTTGCTAGAACTAACTGAAGTGCGTTAAAGTCTTTTGGTCTTTCTTTTTCTGTTATCTCTATAACTTTTGGTCTGCCATTTTCATCTAAGTCATTGCTATAAACGTTTACATCAAGGGCTAAAGACTGAAGCTCTTTTGTTAGAACGTAAAAAGTTTCTGGTATCTCAGAATCTCCTACGTGCTCACCTTTAGTGATAGCAAAGTAGGCTTCTTTTCTTCCTTTGACATCATCTGACTTGATAGTTAACATCTCTTTTAGAGTGTGTGCAGCACCGTAAGCTTCAAGTGCCCAAACTTCCATCTCACCAAATCTTTGACCACCAAATAGTGCCTTACCACCAACTGGTTGTTGGGTTACAAGAGAGTAGGTTCCTGTGCTTCTAGCGTGCATTTTCTCATCAACAAGGTGGTGAAGTTTTAGCATGTAGATATAGCCGACATTAACTTTTTCTTTTATCTTTTCACCAGTTTTTCCATCATAAAGCTCAGTCTTTCCATCCATAGAAATCTTTGCCATTTTAAATAATCTATCAAATTTCTCTTGAGAGATTCCTTCAAAAACTGGTATAGCAAACTTAACTCCATTACTCCAGTCGCGTGCATAAGATAGTAACTCTTCATTACTTATCTTTTCTAGCTGGGCACAAAGCTCATTGTCTTCATTTACAACTTTAGCTATGTCAACCATCTTAGTGCGTAAAGCATCTACAAAGCCATCTTTCATATTATCTAGTTCTACTTGGATTTGCTTACCTAGCTCTTTGCCAACTAGTCCTAAATGCACTTCTAGAATCTGGCCTATGTTCATACGACTAGGAACCCCTAATGGGTTTAGGATGATATCTACTGGAGTACCATCAGCAGTATAAGGCATATCCACTTCTGGGACTATGTTACTTACTATACCTTTGTTACCATGGCGTCCTGCCATTTTATCACCAACTTTTAACTTACGTTTAGTTGCTATATAGATTTTTACTAGTTTTACAACACCGTTTTGTAAGATGTCATCTTTTTCTAGGATCGCTAATTTTTCTTCATGCTCTTCACCTAAAGTCTTTTTTTGCTCTAAGAAGTTAGATTTTATCTGCTCATATTTTAATTGCACAGCTTTTGGATAGTGCTTAATAAGTGTATTTAAAGAGTAGCGATTAATCTTTAAAAGCTCATCTCTTGATAAAGCATCACCTTTTTTATACTTAACTCCATTTACTTCAGCATCAAGACTTAGTTTTTCTTTAGAAAGCATAAGGCTAATACGCAAGCTTTCTTCTTTATCAAGCATTAAAAGTCTGTCATTGTTTTCTATATCTAAGACTTTCTTTTCTTGCTCGTAAGCACTAATTGCCCTTGCATCTTTTTCATAGCCTTTTTTAGTGAATATTTTCACATCAACTACGTAACCTTCCATACTTTGAGGGCAAAGCAAAGACTTATCTACAACGTGACCTGCTTTTTCACCAAAGATAGCCCTAAGTAGTCTTTCTTCAGGAGTAGGTTTAACTTCACCTTTTGGAGAAACCTTACCAACTAGTATCATCCCACCAGTTACATAAGTACCTATTTTTACTATACCGCTTTTATCAAGATGGGCTATGTCTTCTTCTTTTACATTAGGAAGATCAGCAGTTATCTCTTCGATCCCATGCTTAAGCTCTCTAGCTTCAACTTCTTTTTCATAGATGTGTATAGAAGTAAAAGCATCTTCACGTATAAGTTTTTCATTTATAACGATAGCATCTTCAAAGTTATAGCCATTCCAAGGCATGAAAGCAACACGTACGTTTTTACCTAGTGCTAATTCTCCATGCTCCATAGATGGGCCATCAGCTATGATCTGGCCTTCTTCAACTATATCTCCCTCTCTGACTATAGGATGCTGGGTAAAGCTAGTGTTTTGGTTAGTCCTCATATTTTTTTGCATAGAGTAACTATCTATGTAAACACCCTCTTCATTTTCTCCTAGCACATAGATATTCTTACCATCTACTTTTTCTACCACACCATTTCTTTTAGCTTTTATGGCCTCCCAAGAATCTCTTGCGATAATCTTTTCTATACCAGTTCCAACTATAGGCGCATCTGGTATTAATAAAGGTACAGCTTGACGTTGCATGTTTGAGCCCATTAAAGCACGGTTAGCATCATCGTGCTCTAAGAAAGGTATAAGGCTTGCAGCAACACCTACTAGCATCCTAGGGCTTAGGTCTATTAGAGTAATCTTGCTTTTTTCATTTAAAACTATCTCACCACCTACTCTAGTTTCTATCCTTTCTTCTTCTAGGACTTTATTACCGTCATTTTCTATAACTTCCCTAGTTTGAACAAGGATATTACCTTCATTATCAACCTTAGTGCTAGCAGGGGCAACTACATGACCATCTTCTTGAGTAGCAGTTAGATAAACCACTTCATCAGTGACTTTTCCATCTATAACTTTTCTATAAGGAGCTTCTATAAATCCTAGCTCATTAACTCTAGTAAAGGTTGAAAGAGTGTTTATAAGACCTATGTTTTGACCTTCTGGAGTTTCTATAGGACAGATTCTTCCATAGTGGGTTGGGTGAACGTCACGGGCTTCAAAACCAACTCTTTCTTTAACAAGACCACCCTCACCAAGTGCACTAAGTCTTCTTTTGTGAGTAACTTCTGAAAGCGGGTTAGTTTGATCCATAAACTGAGAAAGTTGCCCACCTGTGAAAAAGTCCATAATAGTACTAGTTATAACTTTAGCACTTATTAGATCATGAGGCATTATGGTGTCATAGCTTGTTTGAGATGAAAGCTTTTCGCGGATAGATTTTTGCATCTTAACAAGGCCTGAGTGAAGCTCATTAGCCAAAAGCTCTCCGATTGCTCTAATCCTTCTATTTCCTAAGTGATCTCTATCATCAACTTTTGCAACTTTGTTTCTAACTTTCATTAGATAGCTTATAGATTCTATAATGTCTTCATGAGTTAAAACAGTTACGTAATCAGGCACTTCAAGCCCTAGTTTATGGTTCATTTTCATACGACCAACACGAGTTAAGTCATACTTTTCAGATTCAAAGAAAAGTTGTCTAAAGAAACTATTAGCCATATCTTTAGGCACTGGCTCACCTGGTCTCATGACCTTATAGATTCTAACTCTAGCAAGCTCTACTTCACTATCAATTTTTTCTATCTGACGAAGTAGTTTTAAAGATTCAGCATCAGCTGCAAAAGAGTTAATTATAGAATCATCATAGCCTGTAGCTGTGTGATTTATGATTTTTAATTCTTTTGTTTCAGAGATGATTTTTTTTAGTTTTGCTTCATCAAGCTTAGTTAAAACATCATAACTTACCTCACCATCACTTCCCACTATAGGCTCAGCTAAATACTTATCGACAACTAACTTAGCAGGATACTCAACATACTCTATGCCTTTTTCTTTTAGCTCTTTTAAACGTTTAGCACCAAGTCTTTTACCAGCTTCGATTATCTTTTCACCATGTTCATCATAAACATCCATCTCAGCTCTAGCTTCATACATGGCAGGATCAAATGGTATTAAAAACTTATCTTTTTTGACTTTTATACTTAAGGTTGGATAAAAGATTTTAACTATGTCTTGCTTACTATAGCCCATAGCTCTTAAAAGGATAGTGACTGGTACTTTTCTTCTTTTGTTAATTCTTACAAACATAACATTCTTAGAATCATATTCAAAATACAGCCATGCACCTCTATCAGGTATTATCTGTCCGGTATAGATATCAGTGCTTGCAGTAGCAGATTCATCTTTTTTGAAGATTACACCCGGGCTTCTATGAAGCTGATTAACAACAACTCTTTCAACTCCATTTATGATAAAAGAGGTTCTATCAGTCATTAATGGAATCTCTCTTACATAGATTTGTTGCTCTTTTATGTCTTTTGGAATATTAGTACCAGTTTTTTCATCTCTCTCATGCAAGATTAAACGAACTCTAATTTTTAAAGGTATGGCATAAGTGATCCCTCTTTCCATAGCTTCCCTGATAGTATATTTAGGCTTACCAAACTCACAGTCCACATACTCAAGCGTTACCTTGTCATTACCATCGTGAATAGGAAAAATTGACTTTAATATTTTTTCTATACCACTTTCCTTATTTTTAGTGCTCCATAAAAAAGAGTTATAACTATCTCTTTGTAAAAGCAATAGGTTTGGAACCTCTAAATTTTTGGAATCTTTTGAAAAGTCAATCCTTAGCCTGTTTTGCACTAATCTTTTATCCATTTTTTAACCTTCATAAGTAATATTTTGAAGAGTCAAACACTCTAAATACACTAAATATCATTTAATATATTTTGAATGTTCTATAAAGCAAAAAACCCACTCATGTAAAAGAGTGATATACAAGTGTATCTCACTCCCTTACTAAGCGGGTATAGGGTCAAAAAGTAAAAATAAAATTACTTAACTTCTACTTTTGCACCAGCTTCCTCTAATTTTTTCTTGAAGTTTTCGCAATCTTCTTTGCTAATACCTTCTTTTAGTGTATGTGGAGTTTTTTCTGTAGCTTCTTTAGCTTCTTTTAGACCAAGACCAGTGATCTCTCTAACTGCTTTAATAACATTTATCTTATTAGCTCCAGCATCAACTAAGACAAGATCAAACTCAGTTTTTTCTTCAGCAGCAGCTGCAGCACCGCCGCCACCGCCACCTGCTACTACTGTAGGAGCAGCACTTACGCCAAATTTTTCTTCAAACTCTTTTACTAGCTCTGAAAGCTCTAGTACAGATAGATTAGCTATATATTCTAATACTTCTTCTTTAGTGATTGCCATTATTGTTCCTTTCTTATATGAAGGCTTATATTAAGCCTCTTCTTTTTTCTTTCTTAAATTATCTAAACCCGTTACAAAGTATCTAGCTGGTGCAGTCCAAACTGAAAGCAACATACCGATAAGCTCATCTTTACTTGGTAGTTTAGAGATAGCTGTAATGTGTGCTACATCAACTACTTCTTTATCAAAGAATCCAAACTTAACTTTGAACTTTTCAGCATTAGCTTCTTGGAATTTGCAAACTACTTTTGATAGAGATATCTGATCATCTGACCATATAAAGATATTAGATTCTTTTAACTCTGCTTCTGGATATCCATTAGCTTTTAAAGCGATTTTTGCTAGTTTGTTTTTAAGTACATGAACTTTTATCCCAGAAGTCTTGCTGTTTCTTCTTAGGCTTTCAAGGTTTTTTACTTGTAAGCCTTTATAATCACAAACGATCAAAGCACTTGAAGTTGAAAATTCACTAGTTAAAAACTCTACTAATTCCTTTTTTTCTAATCTTGTCATATTTCCTCCTTTCAGGTCTAAGCTTATAAGGGGTTATGTTTTAAGCATGCTAATACAAAATGTACTAGACGCCCCATTAGTCTTAAGCCTAAGATAAAGTGGATACAAAACTATTTTGTATCCATTAGCTCTTGAGAATCTAGTTTTACAGAAGGACTCATGGTAAGTGAAACTGCTCCAGATCTTATATACTTTCCTTTAGCACTTGCTGGCTTTAATCTATTTATAGTCTTTACTAAAGTGACCATATTTTCTAAAAGCTTATCAGCATCAAAGCTAGCCTTTCCTATAGGGCTATGTATATTCCCTTTTTTATCAACACGGAAGTTTACTTGACCACTTTTAGCAGCATTCACTGCTTTTGCAATATCCATAGTAACTGTTCCAGTTTTTGGGTTAGGCATAAGACCTTTTGGCCCTAGAATTCTACCTACCTTACCAACTAAAGGCATCAAGTCCGGTGTAGCTATAACCATATCGAAGTTAATATTGCCATTTTTAATTTCTTCAGCTAGATCATCATCTCCAACTACATCAGCACCTGCAGTTTTAGCTTCATCAGCTTTTAACCCTTTTGCAAAAACTGCAACCCTCACTGTTTTACCTGTGCCATGAGGTAAAACAACAGCACCTCTTATCATCTGATCTGCATGTCTTGGATCCACGCCCAAACGTAAAGCTATCTCAACTGTCTCATCAAACTTAGCAGAAGAGAGAGTTTTAACTAAACTAACAGCCGAATCCATGGCATATAACTTATCTTTTTCTACCTTTTCTGATAGATTTTTTATCCTCTTAGAATCTTTTTTACTCATAACTCTCTCCTACTCTACTTCTATGCCCATACTTCTAGCACTACCAGCCACTATCTTTTTGGCCTCTTCTATATCAGTAGTGTTTAAGTCTTCTAGCTTTACGTTAACTATATCTTCTAACTGTTTTTGCGTAATCTTGCCAATTTTATTTTTCAAAGGATTATCAGAGCCTTTTGTTATGCCAGCAGCTTTTTTGATTAAATCAGTAACTGGAGGCTTTTTTGTTATAAACGTAAAACTCTTATCCTGATAAATGGTAATAACAGTTGGAATCTTAAAATCACCCATATCTTTTGTTTTTTCATTAAAGGCTTTGCAGAATTCCATAATATTAACTCCACGCTGACCTAGGGCAGGACCAATAGGTGGAGATGGATTTGCTTTTCCAGCAGATATTTGCAACTTTAATTCGCCAACAACTTTTTTAGCCATTTTTTATCCTTTTTTAAATAGTTTATTAAATGATTTTTTCAACTTGAGTATATGAAAGCTCAACAGGAGTATTTCTTCCAAATATACTAACATTAACAACCAGTTTTTTATGCCTAATATCATAGCTTTCAACTACTGCTGTAAAGTTAGAAAAAGGACCATCAATTATCCTTATGTTTTCACCAACATCGAAAAATATCTTAGGTCTAGGAGCAGGCCTATTTATAGCCTTTTCTAGAATATGATTAATCTCTTCTTCTCTTAATGGAGTAGGTTTTTTAGATTCTCCAATAAAGCGTCCAACTTTTGGTAAGGACTGTATAACATGCCACATCTTCACATCTAAATACACATTGATAAAAACATAGCCTGGATATAAGCTCTTTTGAGTTACTTTCTTTTTCTTATCTTTTATCTCATACACATCTTCTGTAGGAAGAATGACATCTTTAATCTTTCCTTTAAACTCTGGGTTTAAAGCAAGATTCTCAATTGATCTCTTAACAGCTTGCTCGCTGCCAGAGTAAGTTTGTATAGCGTACCATTCAAGTTTTACATTACCTAAATCTTGATTTAGATCTGTATCTTGTGTTTGGTTAGTTTTAGTATTTACATCATCTACGTTGACTACTTGTCCGTGTTCATCCTCTTGAAGAATTTTATCTTGCATGATACGCTTACTCCTTATAACACTTTGGATAATGCATAATGCAGTATAAAGTCAACAATCGCTAAGAATATCGTAACTACAGCCACAACGACAACGACGGATATAAAAGCATTTCTTATTTGTTCTTTAACTGGAAAGATAACTTTGCCCAGTTCTTCTCTAACATTTTTATAATATCTTGTAAGTGCTTTCATAATTAAAATAGAACCTTATTTATTTTTCAAATCTAATAACTATAATTTATATGGCAGGCCAGGAGGGACTCGAACCCCCAACACTCGGTTTTGGAGACCGATGCTCTACCATTAGAGCTACTGACCTAAATAAAATCTACCCTTCCTTCTATAAAAAAAGAAAGGGTGGAAAAAGCTAGTTAGTTTTTAACTTAACTTCTTTATGCAATGTGTGCTTATTTAACCTAGGGCAGAACTTTTTTAGCTCCAACTTGTTTGTGTTTGTCTTGGCATTTTTTGTAGTGCTGTAGTTTATATCACCACATTCACTGCATTTAAGACCTATTTTTACTTTCATAACAACCTACTCAATTATATTAGTAACAGCTCCAGCACCTACTGTTTTACCACCTTCACGAATAGCAAACCTAGTACCTACTTCAAGAGCTATAGGGTTTAAAAGCTCAACTGTTATCTTAACGTTATCACCTGGGGCAACTAGAGCTACGCCTTCTGGTAAATGGATAGTTCCTGTAACGTCAGTAGTTCTTACATAAAACTGAGGTCTGTAGTTTTCTTGGAATGGAGTGTGACGTCCACCTTCATCTTTAGTTAGAACATAGATTTCAGCTTCAAACTTTTTGTGAGGAGTTATAGAGCCTGGCTTACAAAGTACCATACCTCTCATAACGTCTTCTTTTTTAGTACCTCTTAAAAGTACTCCAACGTTATCACCAGCCTCACCTTTGTCTAGTTCTTTTCTAAACATTTCAACACCAGTAACTGTAGTTTTTTGAGTATCACGAATTCCTACGATTTCTACTTCGTCACCTACACAAACTACACCTCTTTCAATTCTTCCTGTAACAACAGTTCCACGACCTGCTATTGAGAAAACATCTTCAACTGGCATAAGGAAGGCTTTATCTATATCTCTTTCTGGAGTTGGTACATACTCATCAACTTTAGCCATAAGCTCTAGAATCTTTTCTCCCCATGGTCCAACAGTTCCACTTTTAGCTTCTTCTAAAGCTTTTAGGGCAGAACCACCAACTATAGGAGTATCATCACCTGGGAACTCGTACTGATTTAGTAAGTCTCTTACTTCCATATCTACTAGTTCTAGTAAGTCTGGATCATCAAGCATATCTTGTTTGTTTAAGAAAACAACTATGTAAGGAACACCAACTTGGCGAGATAGAAGTATATGCTCTCTAGTTTGAGGCATAGGACCATCAGCTGCACTAACAACTAGTATAGCGCCATCCATTTGAGCAGCACCAGTAATCATGTTTTTAACGTAGTCGGCGTGCCCTGGGCAGTCAACGTGCGCATAGTGACGATTTTCTGTTTCATACTCTATGTGAGAAGTAGCAATAGTGATACCTCTTTCTTTTTCTTCTGGGGCATTATCGATATTGTCATAGTCTTTTAACTCTGCAAGACCTTTTAGTGATAAAACTGCTGATATAGCAGCACTTAAAGTAGTTTTACCATGGTCTACGTGACCTATAGTACCTATATTAACATGAGGCTTATTTTTAACGAACTTTTCCTTAGCCATGCACTTTCTCCTATTTACAAAATTTTAAATACAAATTATAACGAATTACACCATTGCATTAGGTATAAAAACAAACACAATAAGCTGGAGCCCACAAGCGGGATTGAACCGCCGACCTCTTCCTTACCAAGGAAGTGCTCTGCCACTGAGCTATATGGGCAATTTTAATTATATGCGTGATACTAAAAAAGTAGAAGTTAAACAGTGAGATTTACTAGCTCCCAAACTTTTATAGAGCAAACAATTACAGTCTAACTCTTTTTCGTGGTACGAACGCCTACAAGTTAAAGGGTGCACTCTATCACAAAAAAACTTAAATGCAGCTGAATATGCTTGAAAAATAGGGAAAAATATCACATGGAAAAATGCGTGGAGCGGGAAACGGGACTCGAACCCGCGACCCTCAGCTTGGAAGGCTGATGCTCTAGCCAACTGAGCTATTCCCGCATCAAGAAATGGTGGTGAGTCGTGGATTCGAACCACGGAAGACAAAGTCAGCAGATTTACAGTCTGCCCTCGTTGGCCACTTGAGTAACTCACCTTAGAATAAGTTGTAAAAACTGGAGCTGGTTAAGGGACTCGAACCCCCGGCCTGCTGCTTACAAGGCAGCTGCTCTACCAACTGAGCTAAACCAGCAAAAACATATCAAATAATACCTTACTAAGCACTACTTGTCATTTAATTAAAAACGAAAGCAAATTGTACGTAAAACAAAAAGCAATGTCAAGTATAAAACTGCTAAAAGCATAATATTTTCAACTCTTTACTTTTTAAGCCTTTCATAAGAACTCTTATATAAATGGTATATCTTCCCAAATAAAGCTCTTTTTACAATAACGTATACTATATAGTGCCTTCATAAAGTCAAAGCCCACACCTAAGCGTTATAATATGCACTTGATGCAAGCTAGGATTTAATAAAAACATTTAATTTATCTTATTTAAGGAGATACCATGAAAAAATATTTAGAAGAAGCAAGCAAAAATGCGCCTATTAGCTCTAAAGGCTGGGCAGTAGATAGTAAAGATTCTGAGTTTAAAGAGTTTAACTTCACTCGCCACCCACTAGGAGATAAAGACATTTTAATAGAAATACTTTATGCAGGAATCTGTCACAGTGATATACACAATGCAAAAAGTGAGTGGGCAGAAGGAATCTATCCCATGGTGCCAGGGCATGAGATAGCAGGTCGCGTTATAGCAGTTGGCAAGGATGTAAAAAAGTTTAAAGTTGGAGATTACGCAGGGGTAGGATGTATGGTGAACTCTTGTGGAGAGTGTGAGCCTTGCAAGCAAAGTAATGAGCAGTTTTGTGAAAATGGCGTAGTTTTTACCTATAACAGCCTAGATAGATTCCATAACAACACCCCAACTTATGGAGGCTACTCTGATAATATAGTCTTAAGTGAAGACTTCGCTATCACTGTACCAAAAGGAGCAGAGATAGAAAAAGTAGCCCCACTTCTTTGTGCTGGTATCACAACTTACTCACCCCTAAAGTTTTCAAAAATCAAAAAGGGCGATAAAGTAGCAGTAGCTGGCTTTGGAGGACTAGGTCTTATGGCTGTAAAATACGCTTTAAAACTAGGGGCTGAAGTAAGTGTTTTTGCGAGAAATAAAAACAAAGAAAAAGAAGCTTTAGAGCTAGGTGTAAAAGCCCTCTATGATAGTCCAGATCCTAAAAAAGTAAAAGATAGATTTGATCTTATCCTCTCTACCATACCTACAAAATATGACTTAGCGCCTTACTTAGAGCTACTTAAAGTTGGAGGCGAGATGGCTATAGTTGGCTTGCCGCCTAGTGCTGATCACGTAGGAGTTGAACTTTCTACATTAGTTTTTAAGGCTAATAAAAAAGTATATGGCTCTCTTATTGGCGGGATAAAAGAAACCCAAGAGATGCTTGATTACTCAGTGGCTAATAATATCTATCCAGAGATAGAGCTTATAACTGCTGATAAGATAGATAAGGCTTATGAAAATCTAACTAGCGGAAAAGCTAAGTTTAGATATGTCATAGATATGAAAAAATCTATATAATCACCTTTAAAGTTTATAACCTAAAGGTAGCCACTTATGAAAAATAGCACTCCTATAAAAAAAGTAGCCATATTTGATAGTGGTATAGGAGGGCTAAGCGTTGTTAAAAGCTTAATTGATGCTAATATGTTTGAACATATCATCTATTATGGTGATACTGCGCGCGTACCCTATGGCAGTAAGGATAAAACTACCATTATAAGTTTCTCACTTGAAGCCCTTAGCTTTTTAGAAGGCTTTGAGCCTGAACTTATAATAGTAGCTTGCAATACAGTATCAGCCTGTGCTATCCCTTTCATGCAAGAAAACACTAAGATTCCCATCATAGGCGTTATACAAAGTGGTATGAAGGCCATAGTTTCTAAGAATCTTCCAAAGACTAGTAATATCTTAGTTATAGGCACCCAAACTACCATTAGCTCTAACATCTATCAAGATGGGCTTAAAGACTTAGGCTTTATTAACGTGCAAGCTTTAGAGACAGGGCTTTTTGTGCCATTAGTAGAAGCTGGAATCTATGAAGGGGAGTTAGTAAAAGCTTCTTTTAATCACTACTTTAAAGATGTAAAAAATGTAGATGCTTTAGTGCTAGGTTGCACTCACTTTCCTTTGCTTATACCTAGTTTAAAAGAGTACTTTGGAAGTAAGTGTGTTCTTATACATTCAGGTGAAACCATGGCTAGCTATCTAAACGAACACTATAATATCGCCTCGTGTCCAAGAGATAAGATTAAGATTAACTACCATGCTTCAAGCAATGTCTATAAGCTTCAAGAAAATGCCACTAAATGGCTAAATCTATAAAGCTACTAAGCCCTTCTGTACTGAAAGGCCTCTAGCAGGTGGTCTTTTTTAATACTAAGACTAGAATCTAAATCAGCTATGCTCCTAGCTACTTTTAGCACCTTTTGAGTGCCTCTATGACTTAGGTTAAATCTAGAAACAGCCTTTTGAAGCAAGAAAGAAAGCTCTTCATCTAGTTTACAAAACTCACTCACACCCTTTTCATCTAGCTTTCCATTAAGCACAGGCTGCCCTCTTTGCTTTTGCATTTTAAAGGCTTCAAAGACTGCTTGCTGCATACTTTTAGATTCCATCCCATCTTTTTCTTTTTTTGCATCTAGCCCGCCTGCTATCTCGCCTTCTTGCATTTGCACATATAAGTCTATACGATCTAAGAAAGGCTCGCTAAGCTTGTTTCTATAAGTTTTTATCTCAGCCTCCTTGCATCTACACTCTTTAGTAAGGCTTAGCAAATTGCCACAAGGACAAGGATTAAGTGCGCCAACGAAAAGAAAAGATGTATCATAAATAACTTTTGAGTGCACTCTAGAGACTAAAAGTTTATTATTCTCTAAAGGCTCTCTAAGTGCTTCTAAAACTTCTCTTTTAAAGTAGGGAAGTTCATCTAAAAATAAGATTCCATTATGTGCTAGTGCTATCTCGCCTGGTCTTACTTGGGTTTGAGTAACACTTCCTAGTATGCTAGACTTTGAAGCATCTGAGTGAGGATTTCTTTGATTCCTTAAAGGAGTGTACTCAGTTTTTTGCAAGTCTAGGGCTTGAAGTTTTACGCTTTCTATCATCTCTTCTGCACTAAGTGGAGGCAAGATATAACGCATACGCTTAGATATCATGCTTTTACCACAACCTGGACTTCCTTCAAAAATGATATTATGGAATCCTGCCGCAGCGATTAGTGCTGCACGCTTTGCTTGCTTTTGCCCTTTTACTTCTTTGAAATCTAAGTCAAACTTAGAACTAAAATAGTACTTATTACTCAAAACTTCTATAAACTCAAAAGGAAACTCATCTACTTCATTAACGCCTTCTTGCAAGTCTTCTTCACTAAGCTTAGTTATGGCTTCTTGCAAACTATCTACATAAATACATCTAAGATTAGGGATGTGCGCAAAAAGATGTTTGCCAGCACGAGGGAGTATCACTTTTGCATTAGGCTTTAACAAGGAAACATCAAGCAGTATAGGATAGATAGAATCTATATGTTTTATACTTCCATCTAGTCCTAACTCACCAAAGGCAAAGATATCACCTAGCTTTATAGGCTTTTTATAAAGGGCTATAAGCAAGGCTAAGGGCAAGTCAAAATGGCTGCCATGTTTAGGAAGGTCTGAAGGGAAAAGATTAATATTTAGTTTGAGCATGGGGAGGGCAATATTATTATTAGCTAAAGCTGACATAACTCTATGTTTAGATTCTTGGATTGAAGAATTAGCAAGGCCAGTTATATTAAAAGAAGGCAAAGCGCGCATGAAGGTTGCTTCAACTTCTACTACCTTAGCACTTATCCCCTCCATAGTAGCACATAAGATCTTGTTAGTCATGTTTTAAACTTCCCTTGCTTTATGATAGATAAATGCCAAAAAGTTAGTTGAAGATAAAGCCTACTTGCTAAAAGTGCCTTTAAAAGTCAGTATAAAAAAGTGCACTACCCCAAGTTAGCCCACCACCAAAAGCATCAAGCAAGATAAGTTGCCCTTTCTTATCTAACTTGCCTTCTTCATAAGCATCATTTATAGCCATAGGTATACTTGCTGCTGAGGTGTTACCATACTTTTGCACTGTTAAGATTAACTTTGAGTAGTCTAGATCTAGGGCATTTGCCACTGAGTGGATGATCCTAAGATTAGCCTGGTGAGGGACAAAGTAGCTTAGGTCTTTTGCACTCAAATTATTAGCACTTAGAATCTCTTTGGCGCTATTAGTAATGTTTCTAACTGCTAGCCTATAGATTTCAGAGCCATTCATATGAAGAGCTTGTTTTTTATCTTCATATGCTGGCAAGATATCATCTAAAAGCTTATTAGTAGTTTTTGAACCTATGCGCGGTGTTTTTAAAGAGTTAGCATAGCTTCCATCTGAATTTATATGTACATCTAAGATTCCAGGTTTTTGGCTTTGAGAAACTACGCTAGCCCCCGCACCATCACCAAATAGCACACAAGTGCTTCGATCTGTAAAATCTAACACCGAACTTATCTTTTCAGCCCCAATTACTAGGATATTTTTATAAATACCACCTTGCACATAAGCCCTAGCCATGCTTAAAGCATAGATAAAGCCCGTACAAGCTGCACTTACATCAAAGGCTGGAGTGTTTTTAAGACCTAGTTTTTCTGCTATGACACAAGCAGTTGAAGGCATACTCACATAATCTGGACTTAAAGTAGCACAGATTATTAGATCTAGCTCCTCTGCCTTTAAACCTGCTCTTTCAAGCGCTTTAAGGCTAGCTTTAAGACCTAGATCGCTACTTTTTTCTTCACTGCTAGCAAAATAGCGAGTTTTTATACCTGTGCGTTTAGTTATCCACTCATCATCTGTCTCTAAAAAATCACTAAAATAATTATTATCCACACAATATTTAGGTACATAAGAGGCTATGGACTTTATACTTGCGTAATTCATAATTCCAATCCTATTTAATAGCTTCTCTTTTTAAGTTTGTCTCAACAAAGGCTTCTTGTATGCGTAAGCATGTACTGCTATCGCAAGTTTTCATCGCTTGGTATAAGGCACACTCAACTGCTCTTGCATTACTTTTTCCATGACTTATAATCACAGGCTTTTTAACTCCTAAAAGTGGTGCCCCACCATACTCTGCATAATCAACTTTTGACTTTAAAGTCTTAAAAACCCCTTTTATCAAAGATGCACCTAGCATCCTAAGAGGAGACTTTTTTATCTCTTGCTTTAGTATGGTTGAGATAGCTCCAGCAACACCTTCGCTTGCCTTTAAGACAAGATTCCCCATAAAGCCATCACAAACTACAACATCAACTTTACCATTAAAGATATCTGGCCCTTCTACATTGCCTATGAAGAAAGGATAGTCTTTTAAAAGCTTGAAAGTTTCTTTTGTTAGCTCATTACCTTTAGTGTCTTCTTCACCATTAGAAAGTAACCCAACTTTCACATCTTTATATTCTAAGGCTGACTTAGCGTACTGATAGCCCATTATGGCAAAGTCTACTAAGTAATTAGGCTTACAATCAGTATTAGCCCCAGCGTCTAAGATGATACTAGGTTTATCTGTAATAGAAGGCATGCAAGTGCAAATAGCAGGGCGACTTACACCCTCTATACGTCCTACTAAAAGTGTAGCTAGACCCATGGTAGCACCACTATGACCACATGAAACAATCGCATCAGCCTTGCCATCTTTAACAAGTAAGACCGCCTTATAGATAGAACTCTCTTTCCTCTTGATGGCAACACTTGCTTGTTCATCTAGATGTATATAATCATCTGTATGGATAATCTCAATTTGCTTTAGTTTGTTAGGACTAATATTAGTATCTAGTATAGGCTTTATTAACCTTTCATCTCCACAAAGTACGGCCTTAAAGTCTTTGTGAGTAATAGCGTTTTTTAGTCCTAAGACTATGGGCAAAACGCCATTATCCGCACCCATAGCATCTATGGAAATAGTAAGCATTACTTATAGCTATTAGTCACAGGGTTGATGAAGTGAGGTAACTTCCAGTTACCATTTTTATCTTTTATAGGTTTTGCTAGTGTTACTTTATAGTGAGTGCGTCTTTTTGCTGCTCTTGTCTTACTAACTCTTCTCTTTGGTACTGCCATCTTTACTCTCCTTTTATATGATAATCAAGTCTAATAGATTCAACTTCGCTTAAACAAATCTCTTTTAAATCTACATAGCCATTAAAAAATTCTATAATATCCAAAATATGCTCATTATTACCATCTTTGGAATCATAGATTCCATCTGAGATGTATAAAGTTAAAGGATTTGTTATATTTTTCACAAACTCCTCACCACTTCTAACACAGATGAGATTTAACGTTGCATGCAACGCACCTTCAAACTTTACTAGCTTTGTAAGCTCATCAAAAAATATCTCTCCTACTAGCTTCACGCTTTCAGATTCCTCTAAAAAATCCGCACTTTTAGAATCTAATCTATAGTTAACTTCTTTTTTAGTTTTTCCGATCTTTCTAAACTCAAGCATTACCTAAGCCTTTTACTTAAACTTAGAAACTAAAAGATTTCAGATTCCGCAAAAAAGAAAGCTATCTCAGTTTTAGCATTTTCTAAGCTATCACTTCCATGCACTGCATTTGCATCTATACTTTCTGCAAAGTCAGCCCTTATAGTTCCTTTAGCTGCTTCTTTAGGGTTAGTAGCACCCATAAGTTCACGATTTTTAGCAACAGCATCCTTCCCTTCTAGTACCATAACTACTACAGGCCCAGAAGTCATAAACTCTACTAAGTCTTTGAAAAATGGTCTTTCTTTATGCACGGAGTAAAACTTACCCGCTTCTTCAGTACTTAAAAAGATCTTTTTACAAGCGGCAATTTTTAAGCCATTGCTTTCAAATCTGCTTATGATCTTCCCAATCACATCTTTTTTAACAGCATCTGGTTTTATGATAGATAGTGTTCTTTGCATGGCATTCCTTATGTTTAAAATTAAGCTAAAGATTATATCTTAGAAATATGTTTCCCAACAACCATATATTTAATAATCCCAAAAATCTCTAATCCATCTAGTGGACTTGCAGGGTTGGCTATCTTATAGCTAGATTCTAAATCTACTAGCATAAAATCAGAATCTTTGCCCACAGCTATCTCGCCCTTATTAAGCCCCATAAAATTGGCGATATTTTTTGAAGTCTTGGCAAGTAAGTCTTGTAAGCTTAAAACACCGCTTTTAACTAAAAAAGTATAAGCCAAACCAAAGTAGTGCTCTATACTATCAAAGCTTGCTCTAGCATCTTCATACACTTGATTTTTAAGATGAACGCTTACTGTGCTATGTAGGCTAGTAAGCATGTAAGCTTCATTTAATAGCTTTAAAAGCGCATCTTTTGAAGCCTTAGGAAGCAGTGGGGGGTTAAGTTTATATCTTGTATCATAGTCTTTAAGATTAGTTTCATCAAAGATTAGATGAGGCAAAGGTACTTGTGAAAAAAGATACTTGCTTTCTTTTAGAATCTTAAAACTTTCGCTTACATTTAGCGCGCTAAAAAGCACATTAACTTTTAAAAACTCTGCCATTTGTGCTATTTTTGCTATCTCTTTTAGCTGTCCTAAAAAGCTTATCTCACCAAGCCCTAAGCTTCTTATAAAAGGACTTTCATAAGCAAGCCCTACTTCCATGTGAGTATCAAAGGCATTAACTATCAAAGGTAGTTTTAACATCTTGGCATACAAAAAGGCTTGATATAAAAGATTAGATTCCACATCGCTATCTAAAAAGATGGCACTTTTTGGGTTGCCTGAGTAAAGGATGCTTATATCGTTTAAGTTACCATTTTCATTAAAAGCTGGGATTAGAGAAAAGATATTTATAGTCTCACTTTGGCTAACACTTTTTACTAGAGCATTAATTGCTTCAGTGTCATTTCTTGGTTTAGTATTTGGGCTTAGATATAAGCTTCCAACACCTCCTTTTAGTGCCTTTTGTGAGGTGCGAAGGAGATTTTTAGAGTTTAAGATAGAATCTTTTGGCAAGATATTAACATCAAGTAAGGCAGGAAGTAAGGCTAAGCCTTTACACTCAAACACTTCATCGCTAGATTCTATATCATCTTTTATCTCTACTATCTTTCCTTCACTTACCAAAACATCTTTAGCCTTAAAGCCGTCTTTAGTTAAGACCTTTGCACCTTTAAAAAGCATTTTAAAATCCTCCGACACCTTCTTCTATCAACGCAACTAAAACTTCTATCTTGCCTAGCATGATTAAGATTCCAACTACTATTAAAAATATAGCAGCTATTATCTCTATAGCCTTCATATAATTTTTAAGCCTTCTTACAACCGCTAAGCCTTTATCTAAAAATAAAGCTAATACTAAAAATGGTATAGCAAGACCTATGATAAAAGCTATAAGTGAAACTATAGCCACTGCTTGATTAGCCGCAGCTAAAAATGTTATAGCAGCTATTATTGGTCCAGTACAAGGAGTCCAGCCTGCTGCAAAGCCTATGCCAAAGATTAAGGGCATGATGATATGAAGGGCTTTGTTGTGTTCAAGTTTAGAAAGATTAAGCTGTTTAGTTTTATATAAAAATTTAAACTTAAAAAGCCCTAAAAAATGAAGCCCAAAAAGTATAACTATAGCCCCAGAGATATAGCGCACAAAAGGATAGTTAAAGATGTTTTCAAAAAGATTTATCATAGCTAGGCCTAAAAAGAAAAACACTATGCTAAAACCTATAACAAATAAAATAGCAGATGTTAAAGTCTTCTTATGGGAGTAGTTTTTAGTATCACTTAGCCCAACTCCTGATATATAAGACATATAAGAGGGGATTAAAGGCAAGATGCAAGGGCTTATAAACATTAAGATTCCACCCAAAAAACTAGCTAATACTGGTAAATGTTCAAACATTTGACTTAATACTTGTTGCAAGGGGACACTCCATAGATTTTTGTTACAAACTCTTGAGTCTAGCTTTTTAAAATATGAAAAAGTTAAACATGCTTAGTCTGCCATTATTTAATTACTATTATCACTTACTTTAGCTATCTTTATTCTTAGGTGATAAGTCTTTACTAGAGTTACTTTTAATGCTTTCTAGCCAGTCTTTTAAGGTCTTTTCAAAGCCTATGTTACTGAGACTAACATACTGCTTGCCATTATGATAACTTTGTTTCACATAGCCATTAAAATCGTGTGGATACTTATAGCCTATAGGGTTAGTTCTAATATGCAAAGGAACTAGACTAGTATCTTTTTTAGTTTCTTTCATGGCTAGATTTATAGCCTTATAAGCAGTATTAGATTTAGGAGAGCTAGCTAGGTAGATAACACATTGTGAGAGGATGATTCTAGCTTCAGGATAGCCTATCTTGCTTACTGCTTGCATGGTAGAGTTTGCAAGATTAAGCGCGTTTGGATTAGCATTACCTACATCTTCACTAGCTAATATTACTAAGCGTCTAGCTATAAACTCTGGATTTTCCCCAGCATTAATTAAGCGCGAAAGATAATAGATACTAGCATCTATATCACTCCCTCTAATAGACTTTATTAAAGCACTTATTAAATCATAGTGCACATTATCTTCGCTAACCCCTAGCATATTACTAGTTATCTCTTGTAAAGATTCTATACTGGCATACTCTTTCATGCTTAAAGCAACTTCTAGTAAGTTAAGTGCTGCCCTTGCGTCATTGTTTGAGTTAAGTGCTATCCAGTCTTTTATCTCATCTATATTTTTAGGTCTATCCTTACTAGGGATGGTGTTAAGTGCATTATCTAAAATAGATTCTATATTCTTAGTGCTAAGTGGTTTTAGTTCAAAAAGTATGCTTCTTGAGCGAAGGGCAGCACTTAAAGAAAAGTAGGGGTTTTGCGTGCTTGCTGCTAGAAGATGTATTTCATTGTTTTCTAGTAAGGGAAGTAAGAATTCTTGTTGGGTGATATTTAGCCTATGAATCTCATCTATAAAAACTAAAGGTTTAAAAAACCCTAATTCAAATGAAGAAAGATCTTTTTTTAAGCTTTCAAGCTTAAAGTTAGTTGCATTGTGGCTTAAAAAAGGTACATCTAACACTCTAGCTATAATCTTAGCTAGGCTAGTTTTACCAACGCCTGGAGGCCCAAAAAATATCATATGAGGGATATTTTTAGATTCTATTATAAGCCTTAAAGGCTTGCCTTTGCCAAGTAAGTGCTCTTGCCCCACAAAAGATTCTAAGTCTTTAGGTCTTAAGTTTAAGGCAAGCTTACTCATAAAAGTTAAGACTTTTTGTTAATAACTACAAGCTCATAAGAACTTACATTATTTTCTATACCCTTAGTGCTGTTTGCATCTCCAAAGCCCTTACTTCTAAGCTCTTCATTTAACGCATCTAGCTCATCAAGCCTATCTTTAAGTCGCAAGATAATATCAACTCCTGCTAGATTTACACCCATGTCGCGAGTTAAACGTAAGACTGTTTTTATCTTATCCATATCTTTTTGGCTATAAAGTCTCATCTTGCCTTGAGTTCTTGAAGGCTCTACAAGGCCTTCTTTTTCATATTGTCTTAGTGTTTGAGGATGTATTTTTAAAATCTTAGCAACTACGCTTATAAGATAGACTGGTTCTTCATATGATTGCATGATTAGTCCTTTAATTCAGATTCTAAGAGATTTTTTAACTCACTGCTAAAAGAGTTCACATCTGGTAAAAGTACGTTTGCGACTAGATATATATTACCAGTTTGGGCAATTTTAGAGTTAACAAAACCAAGGCCTTTCATTTTGAACTTTTGACCATTTTTTGTATTTTCTGGAATCTTCATCTTAACAGTTTTTGAAGGAAGAGCTATTTCTATCTTGCCTCCAAAAAGTGCAGTCTTTAAGCTTAAATCAAACTTCATATAAACATCTAGCCCATCAACCCTATACTTCTCACTCTCTTTAAACTTAAGCGTTAAGATAGCATCTCCTACTACTCCATTACTACTTCTACCCTTGCCTTTTGCCCTAAGCTTAGTGCCTTCCATAGCCCCAGTTGGTATCTTTATATCAAACTTATGCTCACCTAACTGTATAGTCTCTTTCCCACCAACTAGTGCTTTTTGTATATCTATATAAAGCTCGGCGTTTACATTTAAGCGCTCAGTATTTGGAGTATTAAAGCTAGAGCCACCAAACCCACCTCCTCCAAAGTCAAATCCACCTCCTCCAAAGCTAAAGCTTGTCCTTCCTCCTCTGCCCCCTCTTTCAAATCCACCTCCAAAGAGGTTATTTAGTATGTCATCAAAGCTCGCTGACCCTGCTCCTCCTTGGCTTCTTGAAAAGTCTTGAAAGCTTTGATTCCCAAACATGGCATCACCATAAGCGTCATACTGTTTCTTTTTTTCTTCATCACCTAATATCTCATAAGCAGCATTAACTTCTTTGAACTTTTCTTCAGCATCTTTGTCTTTGTTGACATCTGGGTGATACTTGCGTGCAAGCTTTCTGTAAGCCTTTTTTATCTCATCACTACTTGCATTTTCACTAACTTCTAGTGTTTCATATAAACTCTTAGCCATTTAATTCACCTTTAAGTTTTAGTCATTTTCGAAGTAAAAGTTTAGCGTAACCTTATTAACTTTAGTTAGTCCTTAAGCATCAATTTTAAAAAAATTACGTAAATTTATAAAAACACATATTGTAATTTTATTTTTTTATATATAATGATTCTACTTTAATACTAAAAGGAGACTTAAGCATGAGCACCAACAAACTAGGAAAACAAACTAACGCACTACATTTTGGCTACGATAAAGACAAGCAACAAACAGTAAGCGTGCCCATCTATCAAACAACAGCCTATGCCTTTGATACTAGCCTTCAAGCAAGTAATCGCTTCTCGCTTCAAGAGTTAGGCAACATCTACTCACGCCTTACTAATCCAACTTGCGATGTGCTAGAAAAACGCATAAGTGTGCTTGAAGGCGGAACTGCAAGCGTAGTTACTGCTAGTGGCTCAGCTGCCCTTTTTTATGCTGTCACTAACATAGCTGGTAGTGGGGATAATGTCTTAGTGGCTAATAAGATTTATGGAGGGAGTACTAGCTTACTTTTTCACACACTAAAATGCTTTGGTATAGAAGCTAGGGAGTTTGATATAGATGATTTAAGCACTTTGGAATCTAAGATAGATTCTAAGACTAAGGCCATCTTTTTTGAAACACTTAGCAACCCACAAATCGCAGTCGCTGATATAGAAGCTATAGCTGCTATAGCTAAAAAGCATAAAATCATAAGCATAGCTGATAACACAGTGGCTTCATCTTATCTTTGTAATCCTATAGCACACGGTGTAGATGTAGTTACTCACTCACTAAGTAAGTATGCAAGCGGTCAAGGAAGTGTGCTGGCAGGAAGCATTACTGAAAGAGAAGGCTTAAATGAGCTTATAAAAGATAACCCTCGCTATGCACACTTTAATGAGCCAGATGAAAGTTATCATGGGCTAGTTTATACAAGCCTACCTTTGCCAAACTACACACTTAGAATCCGCATAGCCTTGCTTAGAGATATAGGAGCAAGCCTAAGTCCATTTAATGCGTGGCTAGTGTTACAAGGCCTTGAAACACTAGCCATAAGGATAAAAAAGCACTCTAAAAATGCTTTAAAAATTGCCAAATTCCTAGAAACTCACCCAAAAGTAGAAAGCGTAAGCTACCCTGCTTTAGAATCTAATAAGTACTATGCCTTATCTCAAAAGTACTTTTATAAAGGGCGTGCAAGTGGGCTTGTAAGTTTTGTTTATAAAGGAAGCCTAGAAGAGGCTAGAAAGGTAGTTGATAGCACTTCTATCTTTAGTATAGTGGTAAATATCGGCGATACTAAGTCTTTGATAGTACATCCTGCTTCAACCACTCACTCCCAACTTAGTGAAGCTGAGCTTAAAAAAGTTGGAATCTTGCCTAATCTTATAAGGCTAAGTGTAGGGATAGAAAATATTAAAGATTTAAAAGAAGACTTAAAAGAGGCCTTAGGTGAGTAATATTTAGCAAGGTCTTATCTTTTCAAAACAGTAGATTTTTAAAAATCTACTGCTAGCTTTTTTAGCTACAACAAAGCTTTTACTTTATGATATGACTTACAAACTTAGCGTAATTATCCATTATCAAAGACCCCTTTCTAAAGCCTAGTCCACAAGGCTCATAGGCATAAAAAACTTGGGGTTGATAAAAGTTTCCTTCATATGAGTTAAGCTCATAAAACTCTTGATATAAAGGCTTATGATTAGCATAGATTCCATCATTTGCTTTTAACACTGTTTTATTAGAATCTAAAATCTGAACATTATTACCTTCTCTTCCAAAACTAGGTTTTAAGACTTGTTTAGTTGAAAGTGGCTCATAGCTTGCAGGTAGTAAAAGTGGATGATTAGGAAAAAGATCCCATAAGATTTTAAGCATGCGTTTGCTTTGAAAAAGCACTGTGTAGGCTGGGTTTATAAAAATCGTGTTTTTATTATCCATCATATTTGCCATTATGGCAGCAAGCTCTGGCTCATCTATGGCTATATTTTCCCATGGGATAAGCTTAAACCAAAACTCATAGTTTTCATCATTAAAAAAAGTGCCTTCAACAGAATCTAATTGCACTTCATCTACATAGCAAAAGTTTGTCTCAAAGCCACCATGCCTTGCGCAATCTTGCAAAAACTTAACAGTTATCTCTTCTTCATCACTCCCTCTAATGCTAGAAAAAAGCATACGCCAGCCTTCATAAAGCCTTTCAAACTCTTCTAAGTCAGAATCTAGTGTTATAAGTCTTTTAAAGTTATCACTAATTGCTTGGTAGATATTATTAAACTGTAAGTGCTCATCCATGCCATTAAACTTTAAAAGTCCCCATTGAAGACTTGAAGTCTCATATAAACTAGTAGGAGTATCAGCGTTAAACTCTAAAAGTTTTATAGGCTTGCCATCAAGCCCGCCAGCTAGATCAAAGCGCCCATAGATATGCCAGTGTATGTCTTCTTCAAAACTTTGGATTATTGGCTCTATTAAGGAGTTTGGGATATCAAGATCATAAAAAAGATTATTAGCTATGACGTGTTCTGCACCTTCTACATACATAGAGTAAAGCTCTTCACAAGCATCATAGTAAGTATCTGCTTCTTTTTGAGTTACGTGAATTAGCTCATCACTTATATAATCACTTCCATCTATATCAGTATGCCAACTAAGTCCTAGGCTTTCCATCTCACTTTTAGTAAAAAGCTTTATCTTGCTTATATCCATGCTTTAAGTCCTTATGCTGTTTTGATAAAAAATTTTATCTCAAAATAGAGCTTATTATGGAATCTTTGTGTGAAGAGAAGAGATTAGCCAAACTGGAGGATTAAGGCATTATGTAAGTAGACTAGATTCTAAAAAGATGTTTTAAAATCTAGTCTTAAGATTAAGTCTTTGTAAGGAAGCTAGCATTTAAGGTTTGCTAACTTATTATAGGACTTAGTGAGAGTTTAGTGAGCCAAGATATTGATCAGCAAAGTACATACTATCGCCTGCTTCGCCGATTAATTTAATCTTATCAACTATGCCTCTAAATAACGCTTCTTCTTCGTGTTGTTCAGCTACATACCATTGTAAGAAGTTAAAAGTTGAGTGGTCTTTTTTAGCCAGTGTTAAATCAACTAGTTCATTAATAGATTTAGTAACTTTTAGTTCGTGCTCATAAGTTTTTTCAAAAACGTCTAATAAAGATTTAAATTTATTTTCAGGTTTTTCAATTTGTTGTATTTCTACTTCTGTATCAGTTTCATTTAGATACTTCATAAGTTTTTGAGCGTGTGCGCTTTCATCTTGAGCGTGGTCAAATAAGAACTTGCCAGCACCTTCAAGTTTGTTTGTATAACACCATGAAGACATACTTAAATATAAGTGTGATGCAAACATTTCTTTAGCAATTTGATCATTTAGTGCTTTGATAACTTCTTTTTCTAACATGAGGTGTCCTTTATAATTCTTGAGATAGTTCCTTGTTAAAGGTTGTCTCATTATATGGCATAAAATAATAATAAGTCAATACTTTTTCATTAACTTTCTTACTTTTTTTACAAAGTAAGAACTTTTTTCCACATAAACTAAAAATTAAACTATTTTTAATAATAATAGTAGGAATGCATTTATGCTCATATCTGAGACTACAGGCTTTAACAACCCCTTTTTTAAGAATCTAAATATTTTATTAAATCTTATGTTAGAATGAAAGGCTTTTAAAGCTTAAGTTAGTTAAGAGACTTTAAGCCCTTACACTTATCTATAAGAGCTTTTAAATATGGGGCTGTTTTTTAAGAAACCAAAGGTTTTCAAGGAAACATCCCCATATGTGCTTTAAGATTATACATACGGGGACAGTTTTCAAGGAAACATCCCCATATGTGCTTTAAGATTATACATACGGGGCTGTTTTGGCTTTCGACGGGAATTTTTTAATATAAATTGCATACCAGCTGATATCTGTCACTATCACCAAATATAAATGCAAACAATGCAAATTACGCTCCAGCCTACGCTAAAGCTGCATAGGTTTAACTAACACCCGGAGCTGGTCTTTATTCCATCTACTAAGCGCGACTTAAAGACCATAACCCTAGCTTAGTGGCTCTTCTTAAATCAGACAAAAGTTAAGAAGCTAAGACTACTTGTCCTACTTTTAAGTCCTTCTTTTTTGGGCAGTTTTTAAAACTTATAAGTAGTATCTACAAAAACTATCCTAAGTATGTAGAGGTTTATATAAGGGAAGATTTTCGGACTGGGGTTCAATTCCCCACAGCTCCACCATTTTTGTAACGCCTTAAGTTTTATAACTTAAAGTTTCTTTATCTCACACTTCAAATAAATTTTTCATCACAATAAGCTTCATATACTATAAAATCATGCATAAACTTAAATTAAGGGCTAAGATACATGGGACTTTTAAGATTTGGATTAAAGACTTTAGTAACACTAACTCCCACTCATATCAAAGATGACCTAATCTCAAAAGCCAGCCACAAGCTCTTAGAATCTAAACTTAAAGGCGTAATAGAAAAGATGCTAAAACTAAACCTTGATAGCACAAACAAAACCATAGACTTAGAAGTAAAGCTAAAAGGAGAAAGTGAGAGTATAAAAGTATATATCACAGGCTATAAGCTAGTTAAACTTGATGATGAAAGAGCCCTCCTTTACTTTGAAACCATCCAAACTTCAAGAGAGTGGATAGATACTCTTATAAAACTTTACTTTAAGGATAAGCCTGTACCTATCCCTACAAAATATGCTGAAACTTTAGGGATAGTCATCTAGTTAGCATTTAAAATTTATCTAACAACTTTTATTATTTCTAATACCTTGCATCACTTAACGTATAAGCAAAAAGTACGCTTACACCACTAACATTAAGTGCTTCTATAGCTTCTTTTAAAGTAGCTCCAGTTGTTATGATGTCATCTACTAGTATGCAAGAGTTAAACTTAGAATCTAGTCTAACTTTAAAATCCCTCTTAGCGTTTTGACGCTCACTAGCACTTAGAAGATGAAAAAAGTTAGCATTATCTGTTTTAGATTTTAAGGCGTTATGCACAACCTTAAAGCCATATTTTTTGAAGCTTTGGGCTATGATGCTTGAGTGCGAGTAAGCCCCTTTTAAACTAGCATCAACTGCTATAACTGCAGTATGAGTTTTATTAATATCAAGTAGATTAGGATAGGTTTTAAAAAACTCTTTTAGTGCTACTTCACTTAGTCTTTTATAGATTCTAGACCCAAGCAAAGAGTACTTGCTTAGCAAAAACTCCCTTACTTCAGAGTAAGCAAAGCTACTCACAATCCTAGTTGAAAAAATACGCCTTTGAGAAAAAATCATAGAAAGATTAGAGATGCAGTCCTTACAAACTAACTCTAAGCTAAGTTTAGAACATCCTAAACATCTCATAAAATGCCACCTTATAAAAAAGTGTCTTATAAGTCAAAAAAGTCCTTTATATCATTATGTATAGAATCTATACTCTTACTAGCATCTATACTTTTAACCAAAACACCTTTTTTTTCTAAAAGTCCCAGCGTGGATTTTAATCTAGTCTGAACACTTAAAAGATACTCTAGCCCCTTAGCTTCTATGCCATCTTGCTTTTTAGCTTTTAGCCTAATGCTTAGTGCATCTTTACTTATCTCTAAAAGCACAACCTTAGTAGGAAGTATGCCACTAGTTGCAAAGAGGTTTAACTCTAGTGCGCACTCTAAGTCTAAGTCTGAGTAAGCCACGCCTGAAACTAGGCTTCTATCACTTATAACAAATTTAGGATTTTGAAGTCTTAGCTCATTAAAAAGTGCAGCCCTTGAAGCAAGAAAGAGTAAAAACATAGTTTTATGATCTAGGTTAGATTCTATCTCTTTTCTTATCATAGGACCTAGTGGAGAGCTATCTGGTTCACTTATAAAAGTAATCTTTTTAGAATCTAAAGCCTTTTTTAATAATCCTATCTGAGTGGATTTACCAACACAGTCTATACCCTCTAATACGCAGTAAGTCATAATTTATCTTTTAAGTGTTTTTCTATATAACTTGCCACTTCAATAGGCAAGAGATGATTGGCATTGCCATTATGAGTGATGATGCTTCTTACTATAGAAGAGCTTATAAAGGCGTTTTGTAAAGTTGGCATGAAGTAGATAGTATCAAGGTTTGGATTTAAAGAGTTGTTCGCATAGCCCATTTGAAGCTCATACTCAAAGTCGCTTACTACCCTAAGTCCTCTTATGATGATGTTTATATTTCTGTTTCTTGCTAGACTTGCTAAGAGCTCATCAAAGACTATGCACTCAACATTAGCCATATCTTTTGTTACAGCCTGTGCCATCTCTAGTCTTTGTTCTAGGCTAAAAAGTGGATTCTTACTTTCACTTTTAGCTATGGCTAAAAGCACTTTATCAAACATAGTAACACTTCGCTTTATGATATCTACATGCCCATTTGTAAGGGGATCAAAAGTCCCCGGATAGATGGCATTTTTCATGCTTTAACCTTTTGGTTTTTTCTAGTAGCCTGCTGGCTGAACAGTAAAGCTTTCAAAGATAACTGCTTGCACTCTAGTAGTAGTTAGTATAGTGTTTACATTAGCTATGATTTGTGCCCTTGCTTTTAGCTTGTTTTTACTTTCTTGTATCTCAGCTGCAGTATATTGAGAAAGAATGTTGTTTATATAATCGCTTATGATTCCATCTTTACTGCTAACTTCATTTATACCTTTAGTATTATCTAACACAAGTTGAACTTGTACTTTTAGATAGCCGCCTACTTGCTCATCACTTCTTGAAGGCTTTAAGTTAACTATAATTCCATCTTTTGCCTTCATAGTATAAATGGCTGCTGGATTTTTATAGTACTCTGTGCTTGCATTAATCTGAGTTGCTACATTAGGAGAGGGTAAAACTACTACATTTTGAGGAGCTGCATTGTCATCTTTGCTACCACTGCCCATGAAAAAAAATGCAACTATGCCTATTATTATTAAGATAACTATCAAAACGCCAAGTATCACAAATAATACCGTAGCACCCTTTTTTGTATTATGCTTTGCTTCATCTGCCATATCTTCTCCCTTTAAGATTTTATAAAAGCTAGACTAGTTTTTCCAAAGCTAACTTTGCTTTCTATATTAAAAAACTGTTCTATATCAATATCGGTATTAAACTCTAAGATACATAAAGTTACGTTTATATCTTGTTTTAAGATATTTAAAAAGTTAGCTATACGTTCATATATATCGCTAAAACCCTCCCTTATACTAAAAGGTGGGTCAAGATATAGTAAACAAGGCTTTTTTATAGTCTTTAACAAAGCTAAAGATTCTAAAAAAGATGCATGAAAGCTAGTTATACAAACATCTTTAAATCTAGCCTTACATAAGTTTATATTCTTACTTAAGTTAGAAAAAGCTTGCTTATCTACTTCAAAAAATACACACTCTTTAAAGCCAACAGAAAGGGCTTCAAAGCCTATCTGCCCACTCCCACTAAAGCACTCTACAAAACATATCTCTTCTTTTCTTTCGAGATTTCTAAGTCTATCTATAAGCGAAGTTTTAACTCGCGACTTAGTAGGTCTTGTAGTAAGGCTAGATTCAAAAAAAAGTTTAAGCCCTTTAAGTCTTCCTTGTCTTATCACAAAACTATGCATCTATATTAAAACCATCAAAAACTATATACCTTACTTTGCCATCTTCTAAGATTTGATTAATCTTAGTTTTTAAAAGACTTTTTAGATTATCCCTATTTACAACACCTTCTACTTCACCTGGAGTAAGTGTGCTTGCAGTATCACTTACTATCTCACGGATTAAGGGCTCTTTTGTATTTAGCTCATTAACTAGCTGCTTATTTTCAAGCACAAAAGATAGCTTAAGTCTGAGCTTTAAAGGAAGAGTGTTAGGTGGGCTAGGCTTTAAGTCAACTATAAAAGGCTCACTAAAGACATATAGATATCTAGCATTTTTTAAAATATCCATCTTATCAAATGGCTTAGATGTATTCTTACTCATCTCTTGTGTGTTAGATTCCACCATCTTAGGGGCTATATTTTTTGCAGGTTTAAAAAAGATAAAAAGTAGTACTAAGATTATGATTAAGACGATGATAAAAATCACTAAGATTACAATAGGTCTTTTATTCATTACAACTCTTCTTTAAAATGTTTAGCTTTTAGCTATCTTTGCTAGTCTATCTAAGAACTCTTCTACAAGCTCGCTTACATACTCACCTTTTTCGCCCTCTGCGTTTTTAAGCAAGCCTTCTATATCTTTTAGCTTACTTAAGTCAAGCTTTTTTTGTTCCTTATTAAAACTTTCTTCTTCGCCAAGATTATTTTTTAGGCTTTCAAGCCTTTTAAAGTCTCTTTTTAAAAAACTACCTTCTTGTAAAAACTTATCTTTTTGCATAAAACTTTCTTGATGTTTTTGATAAAACTCATGAAGTTGCAAAAAGATTCCATAAACACTACAAGGTATTAGTATGTCTTTATTTATCTGGCAAATTGGCAAGGCTTGCTTAGTTTCTCTAGCCGCATCTAAAGTGTCTTGTCTACTTAAAGTTTTTTCTAGGTTGCTTTCTATACTTAACCTACTTTCTAGCTCTTCTATAGGGATATCAGAGATGATTAAGTCAGCATCTTCTAGCTTTACTAAAATACTTTTTAGATAGAAACTAAAACTTATAGATAAAAAAGGGTCTTTACAGATTAGATGTACCTTTAAGTCGTCCTCGTTTAAAAAGTCTAGGTCGTTTTTATACATTTAGTTTTATCCTCAAAGTATCTTTTGGCAGTGTTTTTAAGCGTATCTTTTTTAAAGTGTATTCTAGTCAAATATAAACCATTTGGTGGTGCTAGTACTCTAATGCACTCTTTAAGCAAAAATTTATTATCAATCTGAAGGCTAAGTTTTTCTAAACTTAGCTCTCCTAAACTTGCTAATGATATAGCCTTAGCTATAAGTCTAACTTGGGATCGCAAAAAGGCATTAGCGCTGATGCTTAATATAAAAAGCTCCATGTTAAAAAGCTTTTTCTTATAAATACAGATTCTATAAATCTCTCTTTCATAGTCTTTTACCTCACTCCCACTTTTAGAAAAGCTTTTAAAATCATGTCTTCCTACAAAAAGCTTACAAGCCTTTTTTGCTAAGTCTAAATCACCAAAATCAAGTATAGAAACAAAGCGATTATAAAAGGGCTCTATAAAAGTAGGGCTAAAGACATATCTATAAGTGCGAGAGCTTGCGCTAAATCTTGGATGAAAACTACTATCTACTTCGTCTAACTTATGGATTAACATATAAGGATAAAGCTTTTTGTTTAAAAGATCTTTTAAGGAATCTAAGTTTTTATAAAGCTTAGGAACTTCAAAACGCACTACTTGAAAACATGCGTGCACGCCTTTATCTATGCGAGAAGAAGCGATTATATTAGGGGTTGTTATACCAACTTTAGCAAGTTTAGATTCTAAGTAGTTTAAAGCACCTTTGTTGTTTGGCTGCTTGCTTGAGCCTAAAAACTCTGAGCCATCTATACTTAAAACACACTTTAAAAAATGCATCCTAGTACACCTTCCTAATGTACTTAATATATAAAAAAAGCCCTATAAAAAACCATATAAAAGGAAGCGCTAAGCCAACAAAGGGAAGATCCATAGAAAGCCCATACATCAGCAAGAAGTAAACTATAGTGCTGCCTAGCACATAAAGGTAGGAGCGATTTTTATGGAATCTTGGATTACGTATGCCAAAAAATGGGATCAAAAAAAGGCTTGCTATAGGGAAAAGTGAGGTTACAAAACCTTGAGAAAACCTCCTTGCCTGAGAGCTATCTCCTTTAAAAGCTTTAAGCCAGTAACTAACTAAGTCATAGCTACTAAGTGAGCCTGTAGCTATGGGGCTTCTTATATTCATCTGTTCAAAGCCTATCTTTTGGGCTTTTTTATTTTCATTAAAATAGGCTTCACCATTTTGAAGTTCTAACTCAAAAACTGCATTTTTATTAAGCGCTTCACCACTTTTAGCGATGATAAAGCTTTGTTTGCCTGATTGCTTATCTGAGTAAAGCACTAAGCCATTATATTTAGAATCATTTTTGCTATCTACATAAACTAGCCAGTCTCCTAAGCTTTGTCCAGTGTCTCCAGGCTTTATGTTTATATTAACACTAGTGCTTTTTTGGACTAAAAAGTCTCTATAGGCATTTTTTGAAAGAGGAGTCATAATAAAACTAAACATAAAAAGCACAGCAGTTGCAAGTAAGCATATAGGCAAGATGATATAAACTATCCTTTTAGCCCCTATACCTAGTGAGAAAAAAACTAGCATCTCAGAATCATAACTTAAGCGACTAAGCCCTAATATACAAGCCGCCACAAAGGTTATAGACACCACAAAAAAGAGGCTTCCTGGCATACTGTAATAAAGCAGGGTTAAAAGACTAGCTAAGTCCATCTTGATGTTATTAGTAATAGTAGCTATGGTTATAAGTGAGATGATGACAGATATAAAAAAGAGCACAAAAAAGAAGGGGAAAAACATCTGAGATATGGACTTTAAAACATAGTGTCTAAGCATACTTCCTCCTTCAAGAAACCATAAGTGCTGATACAAAAAGCGCACTTATAAAAGGTGCTTTCTTCTGTGCCCTAAAACAAGGCAAAAGAAAGCTTGCTAGGCCAAGCAAACTTGCTATAACTAGAGCGTAAAAAAAGTTTTGAAGCGAGAGTAAAGAACAAAGACTAGCTATAAGAACTAAATCAACACTGCCTAAAAGCCTTCTTTTAAGTATGGTTTCAAAAACTGCTTTTAAAGCTAGTCCGCTTACTAGCACAGCTAAAGGCATATAAAGCACGCTAAGACCAGATTCTAAATAACTATAACCTAAGGCTAGGATAAAGACTATGTAGGCTAAAAAACTAGGCACAAGTAAAAACTTATAGTCAAAGACAAAAAGAACATAGAAAAGGCAAAACAGTGCATATAAAACTAAACTATGTCCAAAGAGATCAAAAAGCACAAAGCAAGCAAGGGCGTTTACTATATAGACAAAAAAGCTAGGCTTAGAATCTAAAAGGGTGTGATAGTACCAAGTTATGAAACTAACTATAAAAAAGCTAGTGCCTATATAAAAAAACTCCATGCTTATTAATCCCTTAATCTTTACTCTTAGTCTAAACTTTCAAAGTGCCTAAGTGCTTTGCCTACTAAGATTCCATCTTTAGAATCTAGTACTTCTACCTCATAGTACCCTGCCCCTTTTATCTCACCTTCATTAATAAGTATCTCACCATCAATCTCAGGCGCCCAAGCCTTTAATCTAGCACTATAAAAATACTCACTTATTTCGCTTTTCCCTTCGATTATAGCTTCATACTTTTTACCAACCATAGCTTTAAAAAGCTTATCTTGCTGCTTAAGTACTATTTTATTAAGCTTTTTTATACGCTTTGTCACTATGCTTTTTGGTAGCACTTCTAAAGCTCCTGCCTTTGTGCCCTCTTCACTTGAATATTCAAAGATATTAAGCCTATCAAACTTATAACTTTCCACAAACTCACAAAGTTCATCAAACTGCACATCACTTTCAGTTGGATAACCAACTATAACACTACTTCTTATAAAGGCATCAGGCACTTGTTTCATGTGTGCTAAAAGGGCTTTTACGTCTTTAGAGCTTCTTTGCATATGGGCTAAGATTTGGGGATTTATATGTTGAAGTGGCATATCAAAATAAGAGGCAAAAACTTTGCTATTGGCTATAGAATCTAAAAGTGCAAAGCTTGTAGAGCTAGGGTAGAGATAAAGTATCCTTGCACTTTTTACTAATCCTTGTGCATGCACTGCATTTATAAGCTTTATAAGCCCATCTTTAACTCCCTTATCAAGTAGATAACTAGAGCTATCTTGAGCTATAAAACTAAAGTCTTCATAGCCAAGACGTGCTAAATCTTCTATCTCTTTTAATATAGATTCTATACTTCTACTTTGAAGCTTGCCCTTAAAACTAGGTATGGCACAAAAACTACAAGTTTGATTACACCCTTCTGAGATCTTGATATAAGTGTGGATATTAGAATCTGTTATAAGCCTAGAATCTTCACTTAGATAAACCTTATCGCTATTTATGCCCTTCTTTGTAGCTATCATAGAATCTATCTTATCAAAGTCCCCAACCCCAGTTAAGATATCTATCTCTGGTATAAGCTCTCTAAGCTCTTTTTCATACCTTGCAACAAGGCAGCCACTAGCCACTACTAAAGCACCACTTTTTCTAGTATCTAGTGCTTCAAATATATGCCCTAAGCTTTCTTCTTTAGCAGCTTGCAAAAAGCCACAAGTATTAATGATGATAACATCTGCTTCTCCAAGGTCTTGAGTTAACTCATAGTCTCTTAACTTCCCTAGCATGACTTGAGAATCTACTAAGTTCTTAGAACATCCTAGAGAGATAATATGGAGTTTTTGCATAGTAGTGGCCTTTAAACGTGTAAATAAGCTTTAATTATATATCATCTTGGAATTTTAAAGAGTTATAATTTCACTCTGTTTTATGCAATAAAGCATGTAAGGAAGCCACTTGAAGATAACTTTAGATACTTTTGTGATTTCAGATACTCACTTTGCACATAAGCAAGTACTTAAAAAAGAGCCACTTAGGATAAAAGAACTACAAGCAAGTGATCATGAAAACTTCGATGAACTAAGCGTTAGCAGGTGGAATGCTGCTGTAAAAAGCACTGACAAAGTCCTTCACCTAGGAGATCTTTACTATAGTGAAGGGATGAAATATGTAAATAGGCTAAATGGAAAAAAGATGCTTATAGTTGGAAACAACGACATAGGCAAGCTTGCTCCCTTAAAAGACTGGGAGATAATTAATAAACTAAAAATCAAACTTGATAATAAGGCTAGTTTAAAAGAAAAGCTAAAATCTAAGTTTGGCAAAAAGTTAAAAGATGTTTATGCTAATGCCCTAGTAACTAGGATAGCTGGTGAAGTTATCATGTTTAGCCACTTTCCAGTATTTGAGCGCAAGAAAAATGAGCGCTTTTGTAATGCTAGAGATATCATAGACTATCTTTTTACTATAAGTGGTTGCACTATAAATGTACACGGCCATATACACTCTAGAACTCCAGAAAATGCCTGTTGCATTAATGTAAGCACAGAGCAATTAAACTTTACTCCAACAAGACTTGGAGACTTGCTAGCTAAGCATAGAGGATTCTAAAAGTTTTTAGAATCCTAGCTATACCTATAAGCTACTTGCCCATCATCTTAAATATATCTTCAAAAGCTTGATTAAAAGCACTAAGCCCTTCTTTTAAAAGTCTAGATTCTGTATCTTTTATATTTATGTAATCAAGGTCTAAAAGCAGCCTTTCTATATTACAAGATGGAAGGAAGTTAGTCCCCTTAGAGTAGTACTCACTACTAGCTAGAGTTGGAGTATTTTTAAGGAAGTTAAAGTCAACTGCTTCTATAGTGTCTAATGGGAGGGTGTTAACACAGTCATCTAGATTTAACGGGTAGACATAGTGGGCTTTATTAGTATAAGTGTCATCTTGTGTCTTAACGCCCGTGCTTGCAAAGAGGATTCTAAAGTTAGGGTTGGTATTTAAAATCTTAAATATGTCATAGATATCAAGTGCGTTAAAGATTCCAAAAAGCCCTCTTTCTCCTGAATTAAGCATAGGATCTAGTACCCTATCATATCTACTTACAAACACACTTATAACACCTTGAGCGTTTGGATGTTTAGCTAGCTTAAAGGCCTTTAAAGTTTCTAGGGCTTGCTCTTTTCCAAAGACTAAAGTTGCATTAACATTAATGCCTTCACTCATCAACCCTTGCATAACTTTATAGCCTGCTGGTGTGGCTGGAACTTTTATCATGACATTTTTTCTATCTATCAAGTTATAAAGTCTTAAGCCTTCATTCAAACTTGCTTCATAGTCTTGACTATATCTAGGGTCTATTTCTATACTTACTAGACCTTCTTGATGATTAGCCTCATAAAGTGGGCTAAATACATCACAAGCAAGCTGTATATCTCTTATAGCTAAAGTCTCATAAACGCTCTTAGGTGCTAATCCAGCAAGACTAGCTTTTTCTTCTTTATAACTTTCACTTTTAAAAGCATTTGCAAATATACTTGGATTAGACGTAGCACCCTTTACTTTGCCATCTTTTATAAGCTTTGGAAGAGTGTTTTTTATAAAGTTTCTCTCCAAAAAATCGCACCATATATTTATCATGTAAAATCCTTTTGTGTTATATTAAACTCTTGTAATTATAAAGGTTTATCATGAAAGATATTACTCCATTTAAAAGCTTTACACCTTATAGTAGACAAAGCATAAGTGAAGAGGATAAAACTTGCGTGCTAGAAGCTTTAAACAATCCTCTTATAACTCAAGGCAAGATTAATGAAGCCTTTGAAAAAGCCCTAGCAAACTACGCAGGCACAAAGTACGCCTTAAGCTTTAACTCTGCTACCTCAGCCCTTTATGCACTTTATGCCTCCCTTCGTGCCTTAGAACTAGGTGACTTGGAATCTTTTTATCACTCTTTGGTATCCAAAGATACTAACTTTAAAACTAAAAGCATCATAACTACACCTATAACTTTTAGTGCCACGACTAATATGATGATAGCTTGTGGGTTTAAGCCTATCTTTGCTGATGTAACTTATGATGGGAACTTAGATCCTTTAAAGTGCGAAGAGATCTTAAAAGAAAAAGCTTTAAGGGGAGAAGATGACGTTATAGCTATCATGTCAGTTGACTATGCTGGTAATAGTGTAAATGCTAAGGCTTTTAAGGAGCTAGCTAAAAAGTATGATATAAAATGGCTAAGTGATAGCTCTCACTCTCTAGGTGCAAGATATATAGAATCTACAAATGATGAAGGTATAAAGATAGGATCTTTAGCCTATGCAAGTGTATTTAGCTTTCATGCTTTAAAGTCTATAACAACAGCTGAAGGTGGGGCTTTATTAAGCGATGATCCTAAGCTGTATGAGATGGCAAAACTTATAAGAAGTCATGGGATAACAAAAAAAGAGCTTTATCACTCTGACCAAACAACCCTGGGCTTTAACTTTAGGTTAAGTGAGATAAATGCAAGTCTTGGCCTAAGTCAACTTAAAAAACTAGATTCTTTTATAACTAAAAGAAACGAACTTGCAAGCATCTATGATGAAGCCTTTAAAAACAACCCCTACTTTTACCCGCTTAAAACTAAGGGTTTAAGTAGTAGACATCTTTATCCCATACTCTTAGATCCAAAGTATCACTGCGCTAAAGAAGACATAGTAAAAAGACTTTTAGAGCTTAATGTTGGAACACAAGTTCACTATAAGCCACTTTATGATTTTAGTTTTTTTAAGGACTATAAACCAAAAAATGAACATGGCTTGCTTAGAAATGCTGAAGATTTTTACAGAGCAACTCTTAGTTTGCCACTTCATTGTAATCTAGAAAAAGAAGATATAAAACACATAGCTTCTATAGTATTAGATGTATTTAGTGAGTTTAACTAAAGGAGACAACATGAATGTTTTAATAACAGGCGCAAGTGTAGGTTTTGGTAAAGAGATAGCAAAAGTTATATGCGAGAAGATAAAAGAAAGCAGTTTTTTACTACTTGCTAGAAGAGGAAACTTACTAGAAGAAGTATCAAATGAGCTAAAGGCTACAAGAAAGGATGTAAAAGTAGAGCTTATAGTATCTGATGTTTTAGACTTTAAAAACATAGAATCTAAACTTAAAGATAAAGATATAGATGTTTTAGTTAACAACGCCGGTCTTGCTTTAGGTCAAGACTTAGCTCAAGTTTGTGACTTTAAAGACTGGGAAAAGATGATAGATGTAAACATAAAGGGTCTAAGCTTTATGACTAATCTAATACTGCCTAATATGGTTAAAAGAAATACAGGACATATTATAAACCTAGGATCAACGGCTGGAAGTTACCCTTATCCTGGTGGAAATGTATATGGGGGCACTAAGGCTTTTGTAGAACAGTTTAGTAAAAACTTAAGAGCAGACTTACTAGGCACTAACATAAGAGTAACTGTTATAAAACCAGGACTTTGTGAAGGAAGTGAGTTTTCTTTAGTTAGATTTAAGGGGGATAAGGCTAGGGTTAAAGAAACCTATAGTGATGCCCATGCACTAACTCCAAAAGATGTAGCAGAAGCAGTCTACTTTGCCCTCTCTCAACCTTCAAGAGTTAATATAAATAGTATAGAGCTTATGCCTGTTACTCAAGCAAGTGCTGGCCTAAAAGTAATAAAGAGTAAACTTTAAAGATAAAAAGTTAAATATTTTGAATACAAAGTGTAAAAATAGCACTAAATATCCTATATGGGATTAATGCTTTAATGCTAGGATTAATGTTATTAAATAAAAAGGATGGCTCATGTTTAAAAAAGTTGTAGGTTCAGTTGTACTTGTAGGGTTGCTAAGTAGTAGTGCTAGCGCTTTAGGGTTTGTTAACTTTGATGTAGGTGGTGTTTTAGGTGGAGCAGCAATTGGCGATTCTACTGTATCAAACTTCCTTAACACTGCCCAACAAACTGCAAGAACTAACGCCCTAGCTTTAGCTGGTGGACAACAAGGGGGCTTTAAGTTTACTTATGGGGGTTATGCAAGACTTTGGTTAGGTGGTATGTTTAGATTTGCCCCTTTCTTTAAATATGAAAGAACCTCAACTTATGACTCTACTTTTGCCCTAGGTGGAAACGCTGTCAAAAATGGTTTTAGTAACTGGCAGTATGGCGGTCTTTTTGGCGTTAAAGTACCTATAATAGGACTTACTCCTTACATAGGTGCTAGCTACTCTCAGTTTACTGGTATAGATTTAAAAGGTACTTATGCGATAAACTACGGAGTTAAATGGGACATCCCTCTTTTACCTCTAGTAAATGTAGGGCTTGATGCATCTTGGCAAAGACCACAATCTAGCGTTGATGGCTCATATACTAATATCAACAAGATCATGCTTACTTTAGGCGTAGAGATCTAAACGAAAAGGTTTAAGTGAAGCAACTTAAAAAGCAATATTTAAAAAGCGGAGTTTTTAAGCTCCAAGACTTGGAATCTAAACCAAGTGCTGAGTTAACAAGGGCAGATTCCAAACTGCCTGTAGTTAGCATTATGGGTGCACCAAATGTCGGTAAGAGCTCTCTTTTTAACCGCATAGCCAGGCTAAATATAGCCATCACTTCTCATATAAGTTCAACCACTAGAGATATAAACGCAAGGGTCATCAAGCTAAATAACACCGAACTTGTATTGCAAGATACTGGTGGGCTTGATGATAAAGTATCTATCATAGGCGAAGATATTACAGCTAACTCTTTAGAGGCAGGACTTAAAAGCGATCTTATCCTTTATATAATAGATGGACAAAAAATAGCCTTAGATGAAGATATAAAAACTTTTAGAAAGCTTTCTCAAAAAGTGCCTAGCTTGCTGGTTGTTAATAAAGTAGATTCTGATAAGATAGCCCTAGAGGCCTTAAATGAAACTGGTTTTAGTGCTTTTGGCGTAGACTTTATAAACATCTCAGTGGCACATAACCGTGGTATAAGCAAACTTCTAGACTTAATAGAATCTAGCCTAGCAAAGTTTGAAAAAGCTAATAAGAAAAAACCAAACTCTATTGATAGCACCAAAACTAACACGACCTCTAACATAGCCTCTGATACAAAACTACAAACTACTCTAGATGAGCTAGACTTTTTAGACTACTTAAAAGAAGATGAAGATTTAGATGTTAGCCAAGAAGATACAAAAGAGTTTATAGAGCCTAGCGAGATAAAAATAGCCATCATCGGCAAAGTAAATGTCGGTAAAAGCTCTCTTTTAAACGCTCTAACGCTTAAAAACCGCTCCCTTGTCTCTCCCATGGCTGGAACTACTATAGACCCAGTAGATGAAGTTATAAGCTATGAAGATAAAAGCATACGTTTTATAGATACAGCAGGCATAAGACGTAAAGGAAAGATTGAAGGTATAGAAAAGTATGCATTAATGCGCACTAAGGAGATGCTAAAAGATGCTCACATAGCCCTTTTAGTCCTTGATGGTAGTGAGCCTTTAAGTGAGCAAGATGAAAAGATAAGCTCTCTTGCAAGCGAGGCTGCCTTAGGCGTTATAGTAGTTATAAATAAATGGGATAAAAGACAAACTAGCTATGAAGACTTTATGAAAGAGTATAGATATAAGTTTAGATTCTTAGAGTATGCACCAGCTATAACACTAAGTGCTTTAACTCACAAAAGAGTAGAAAATCTAAAACCTATGATCTTAGAAGTGTTTAAAAACTTCTGCTTTAGATTTAAAACTTCAGCCTTAAATGAGATAGTAAGAAAAGCCCTTATAAAACATCCCTTACCAAGTGATCATGGGCGTATGGTTAAGATCTACTACGCAACACAGTATGGAGTTATGCCACCTCAGATCTCACTTAGTATGAACATACCAGAAGCCTTGCACTTTAGCTATAAACGCTATCTTGTTAACACGCTAAGAAGAGAAGCCTCTTTTGAAGGTGTGCCCATACTTATAGAATCTAGATCTAGAAATAAGTTAGCAAATGAGGACGATTCCAAAGAGTAGGAAACATCAAAATGATAGACTTGCACAACCACACAATCCGCTGTAACCATGCCACAGGAAGCATACAAGAGTACATAAAAGCTGCCAAAACACAAGGTATAAAGTACTATGGCTTTAGCTGTCACGCACCTATGAGTTTTGATTCTAAGTATAGAATGGCAGCTTCTGAGTTAAATGACTATCTAGATGATATAAAAGCCTTAAAAGAAACAACCCATGATATGGATATAAAATGTGGACTAGAAGTAGACTTTATCCTTGCTAAACCAGAGCTTATACAAAAAGAAGTTTTAGAAGCCAATGTAGACCATCTTATAGGATCAGTACACTTTTTAGATTTTTGGGGCTTTGATAACCCTGAATTTTTAGATGAGTGGGATAGGCGCGATGTTACAGAGTGCTGGAAGCTTTATCTTGCATCCATAAAAGCTATGGCAGAAACTGGCTACTTTCAAATAGCTGGGCACTTTGACTTACTAAAAGTTTTTGGTGCCCTTCCTCCAAAAAGCCTAGAATCTAAGATTTATGAAGCCTTAAAAGCTATAAAGCAAAACAACATGGTCTTAGAGATAAACTCTGCTGGCTTAAGAAAGCCTATAAAAGAAAGCTATCCTAGTGTGCCTATCTTAAAAATGGCAAAAGAGCTAGATATGGATATAACCTTTGCAAGTGATGCCCACGCAGTAGATCAAGTTGGTGCTGGGTTAAAAGAGTGCATACAACTAGCAAAAGACTTAGGCTTTAAGTCTGGCGTAGTTTTTGATAAAAAGATACCCTTTCACGTAGAGCTTTAAGCAAAAGCTATATTAAGGAGAAAAAATGATAAGCGTTACTTTCTTAGGCCCCATAGATGAACAAGTATTACAACTTGATGTTAAAAACTTACGCGAGTTAAAAGAAGCCTTACAAAAGATACCCGCAGTCAATAAATGGCTACACATATCAGCAGTTGCAGTTAATGATGCTATATGTGAAAACTTAGATACTGAGTTAAAAAGTGGTGATAAAGTAGTGATACTTCCGCCAGTTTGTGGTGGATGAAAACTAGTAGATTACAACTAGATAAAGATTAAAAGAAAGCTTATATAGAGTATAGATTCTATATAAACCTTACTTTTTACCAAGCCTTTAGATTAAAAAAGCTAAAACGCTAAGCTTTTTGTAGCTTAGCACCAAAGCCTTATTACACCTTACTGATTGCTAGCTGCTTTTTTAGCTTTTAGTTTTTGTGCAAACACTATCCATATAATTACAAATAGCACCAGTATGCCTATACCCATAGGAGCCATGACATTACCTACTACATCCATAGTTCTAGCAAACGCATCATCGCCTGTGAAGAGTGAGATTAGATTAAAAGTCTGCATGATACCAACTACAAAGGCTAAAGTAACTGAGATACTAAGCATGCTAATGTTATATTTCATACGTCTTAAAGTACCTAGTTTGCCCCAAGTATAAACTTTAACCATTAAAAGATTATCCATAGAATCTAAAAGTGTCATACCAGCTACAAAAAGGAAAGGAAAGATCATAATAGCCCATACAGACATATGGTTTTGTGCACCTGCAAAAGATATACCTAGCAAGCCTACCTCAGTTGCAGTATCAAATCCTAGTCCAAACAAAAATCCAACTATATACATCTTATAAGACTTATCTATCTTATTAAAAAGTTTATATATGGCTCTAGATATAAAGCTTCTACCTTGATAAGGCATACTTACTTCTACTGGCTTGCCAGCTTTATGCTCTTTATACTGACGTACTGAGTTACGAAGAGTATAGGCGTTAACAAATCCTAGTCCTAGTAATACTGCTGCGGAAGTAAAAGTTCCTATTATCCCACCAATATCTGAAAACGCCATAACTTTATCTTTTAAAGCAAGGCCAGAAAGTGCTAGCAAAAAGCTAGCTATAACTACTATGGTAGAGTGACCTAGAGAAAACATAAGACCTAGGTACTTTGGGTTTTTCTTCTGTGCTATGAACTTTCTAGTCATGTTATCAATTGCCGTTATGTGATCTATATCAAAAGCATGGCGTAGTCCATAGCTATAAGCTAGAGCACAAGTAGCAATAATGGTCCAGTTGCCAGCAAATACGATGAAGGCTATAATCAACATCGCTATGTTAAAAATGATTAATCCAGCAACTTGTGGGGTTCTAAAAGTCTTTTCCATGATATTTTTTGTATACCTCTTTACATGTCTTATATTAATTTATAGAGCCTGCCCTACAGTTCATGATGGTTACATAAGAATTAATATGATAATTGATACAAGAATCAATCTAAGAATCAATGTAAGAATCAATCTGAATTATCATTATACATCAAAAATGATTATCTAGTAATAAAATACGCATAAAATTAAACATGGTTAGCAAACAAGATTTGCACTCGTTTCTAAGGGGGTTTTTACGCGATTTTGTAACTGTAAGATTAAAAAATATAAGCTTAAGGTTTAAAAGATCTTAGCGTCTAAAGCCTACTGCCTTAAAGCGTTCTCCCATTAAGTTTGGCATGATAAGTTCATTAATGGCATTAGTATGTTTTAAGATATTCACCTTGCTCATATGAGGTTTAAAACTTTCAAATATCTCTAAGATCTCGCACTCTTCTATGAGCATCTTGCTTTGTGTGTAATAAAAACAAGGAGTAGCTCCATGACTAACAAACTCACGCTCTAGATTCCTAAAGTTAATATCATAGGTCACATCACTAGTTTCATAAAATGAACTTAGCTTATCTTTTTCTTCTAAAAAATTATATACTTTATGGTCTTTATAGATTCTAAGGCTTATGTCTCTTTCTTCCATCTGACCATAATCAAAGGCTAGAAAAAACCAAGACTTAATCATAAAAAGAGATTCTATAAACTTGCTTAGACTTAAGCTTATCTCGCCACCTTTAACTTCATAAAGCTCAAGTTTTTTAGCCACCTCTTTAGTTACTGTATCAAAAACTAAACTATACACTCCACCATCGTGCTTTATATAAGCTTGCTTGCCTTTATAAACTAGTTCACAAGGAAAAGCATCAAGTAGCTCATTAGAGACAAAAAAGACAAAGTCAAGCGCTTTTAGCTCATTCATATCTTTATAAACTTTTAAGTTTTTGTTAAATTTATTAATACGGGCATTAAAGTTAGCTTCTTGAAGGATGGCCAAAGGCTCTAAAGGCTCTAAAGTCGCAAAGTTTATATCCTTAAAAGCAAAACTATCAAAGGCGTGCATAAACTCAGCCATATCGCTTATCAAAGTTCCATCATGAGATCCTATCTCAACTATAGTAAGCGGTAGTTTAAAATCAGATTCTAAAAGCCTTAAAGTATAGTTAGCAAGTGCTGCTCCAAAAAACTTAGTCCTACTAACTGCAGTATAAAAGTCCCCCCTAAAGCCTATCTTAGCTTTTGCATAGTAGGCTTTAAGCCAGGAGTTAAGGAAGGGTTCTAAGGTTATCATTGACAGTTAAAGCACTCAAAGCTTCTATCCATAACCTCTTCGACATTAGGACTTTCACTTCTTAGATAGTAGGTACTTTTTAGCCCTAACTTCCATGCTAGCATGTAGATATCATTTAAAACTTTTCCACTTGCTTTTTCTAACCTCATAAATATATTAGTACTGATGCCTTGATCTATCCACTTTTGTCGTATGCTAGTAGCCCTTATAACATCCATCTGATTTATATCATAGGCTGATTGATAGTACTCATAAGTATCTATGTTTAGGTTAGGAACTACTACTCTTATAAGTCCGCTTAAGTTTTCTTCAAACCATTTTTTACGATAGATTGGCTCTATAGTTTGGGTGGTTCCAACTAGTATGGATATAGAACTTGTTGGGGCTATAGCCATCAAGTAGCCATTACGCATGCCTTGTTTTTTAACTAGCTTTCTTAAACCATCCCAGTCATAAATATTACCAAAAAGGTCAACCTCACGACTTACTAGACTAAGTGCATTTTTATTAGCCACATCTATTGGGAAGATTCCTTTACTCCAGTTGCTTCCTTCATAGTCTGGATAAGAGCCTTTTTTAAGGGCTAGGTTAGAGCTAGCTTTTATGGCATTAAAACTTATAGTTTCTAAGATCTCATCTATCTTTAGTAGATGTTCTGTGCTGCCCCATACTATCTTTGAAGTAGCAAGCATCTCAGCCTCACCCATCACTCCTAGACCTATGGCGCGATTTTGCATGTTGGTTTTTTTGACTTTATATCCTGGATAAAAGTTTAAGTCTATGACATTATCAAGCATGTTTATAGCTATAGGCACTACTCTTTCTAAGTCTTCTTTTGTATTAACCTTGCTTAGGTTTATACTAGCTAGGTTACAAACTGCAGTTGCCCCACCTCTTTGAACCCTCTCAGTACAAAAGATCTTTTTACCATTTACAGAATCTATGCTTGTTAGTTTGTTAGCCTTTTTACTAACTCCAGAATCTAGCTTAACTAAGGTGTGTTCTTCAAAGTCTTCTTTACTATCATCTTCATAGATAACTTCTACTATGTAGTGACTTGGCGAAGTATTTTGAAAGATCTCAGTACAAAGATTAGAGCTTCTTATGACGCCTTTGTGCGGGTTTGGATTAGCCTTGTTAGCATTATCTTTAAAACAAAGAAAAGGCATACCGCTTTCAAAGCAGCTTGTTAATATAATCTTCCAAAGATCTTTAGCCTTAATAGTTTCTCTTGATATGCTCTCATCTTGTTCATAAGCAAGGTAGGCTTTTTTAAACTCATCTCCATAGATATTAGGTAGATCACTTACTTCATAAGGATCAAACAAACTCCACTCGCTATCACTTAAAACTCTCTCCATAAAAAGGTCACATATCCAAAGAGCAGGAAAGAGATCATGAGCCCTCCTTCTTTCTTCTCCACTATTTTTACGTAAGTCTATAAAGTCTACAACGTCTTTATGCCAAACTTCTATGTAAGTAGCTATAGCACCTTTTCTAGTGCCTAGTTGATCAACTGCTATTGCTACATCATTTGCTATTTTTAAAAAAGGGATTATCCCTCCTGCAGCACTTTTATGTCCATCTATAAAGCTACCAAGACTTCTAACTTGAGAAAAGTCCCAGCCTATACCGCCTCCATACTTACTTAAAAGTGCCATCTCTTTATAAGAATCAAATATCCCCTCTATATTATCAGGTGTGCTTCCTATATAACAAGAACTTAGTTGGTGGCGAGTAGTCCTTGCATTTGATAAAGTAGGAGTTGCTGGCATAACTTCAAACTTAGACATAACTTCATAAAAACTAAAGGCGGCCTCATTTGGATTTTCTTCATTTTGAGCTAAAAACATAGCTATAGCCATAAACATATGCTGAGGTAACTCTATAGGCTGGTTTTTAGAATCTTTTAGCAAGTATCTATCATAAAGTGTTTTAACACCTAGATAGTTAAAACTATAATCACGGCTTGGGTCTATCTTAGAGTTTAAAAACTCTAGATCAAACTTTTCTTTCACACCCTTTAAAAGCTTGCCTTCTTTTTCACCTCTTTCAAAGTAGTCTTTTAAGTGTAGATAGCCACTTTTACGACTTACTCTATGATAAAGATCATATAAAAAAAGTCTTGCTGCAACAAAAGTCCAGTTAGGCGTGTCCATCTCTATTTTATCAACAGCGGTTTTAATCAAAGTTTGTTGAATCTGCTCAGTTGTGATTCCATCTTTAAAGTGGATTTGTGCATCTACTTCTAGCTCACTTTGACTAACTCCTATCAACCCTTTTACTGAATCTTTGGTGTATTTTTGAATCTTGGTTATATCTAGGGGCTCTAGGCTCCCATTTCTCTTAACTACATTTATCATTATAAAGTCTTTACTAACTCATCTAAAGAGATTCTAAGTTTAGGAGTGCCTTCATTTTTCCTATAACCAAAAGCCACTATCAAGCTAACTTGTTCTTTAAAAGTATCTATGTCTAATAAACTTTCTACATCTTTTTTTACAAAGCCTTCTAAATAGCAAGTATCTATCTTTAAAAATGCAGCGTAGTTAACCATAGTTGAAGCCATGATATAAGCCTGCCTTGCAGTCCAGTTTTTTATATCATCATCTACATAATTATTAGCCTCTAGAAAGCTTTTATAGTGTGCTTTAAGTTGTGCAAACTTTTCTTTATCACCCCCAACTCGTCTCATGCCCTGTCTTAAGATATAGTTGCTTTCTGGTAGCATCTCACACTTAAAAGACTTAAATACAACTATCTCTGAAGCATCAGTTATCTGAGGCTGATCCCAACAAGCCTTTCTTAAAGCAGCTCTTAACTCTTTGTCTTTTATAACTAATAATCTAGTAGGCTCAAATCCCAAAGAGCTAGGACTTAATCTACCAGCCTCTAAGATCTTATAAAATTCTTCTTGTGGTATGTGTTTTTTGTTATCAAACACTTTACAGGCATGCCTAAAATCTAGTGCCTTCATAAAACCATCTTTCATCTTTACTCCTTGAACTAACAAATGAGATTCTATAAAATTTATTTTTATAAAATCCTTTAATGCACTTTATTACAAAAACTCACTTATCCTATTAGCATTAGCTATCCACGCTTTTAAGCCTTCATAGTCATCTTCTTCTAAAAAGCCTTTTAGTTTTTGTAATTCTTTCTCATAAACATTAATGGAGTTGGTTAAAAATTCTTTATTCTGTTTAAAGATATCACTCCAAGTTATAGGACTTGACTTTGAAAGTCTACTCATACTTACAAAACCACCACCAGCAAGCATTAATATATCTTCTGGTCTTTCTTGAGAAAGCACAGCATTAGCTAACGCAAAGCTTAACACATGGGGGAGGTGAGAGATAAAAGCTACATGTTTATCATGACTTATGCTATCCATACTAACTATTTGCATGCCTATGGCCAAAAAGACTTCTTTAGCAAAGGCTTCTTGAAAGGTTGAAGCCCTATCAAGATTAGAAAGGATTACAATTTTATGTTTGTATAAATCCTTAACACTAGCACTTGGTCCACTGTTTTCAGTGCCACACATTGGATGGGCACCTATGTAATACTTTTGAAGTTTTGGCGAAAGACTTGAAGCTATCTTATCTTTCACACTTCCTAGATCAACTATAGTAAAGTTTGGCCTTTCTACATCTTCAAAGTTATCTAAAACTTCTAAAGTAGATTCCAAAGGCACAGCCACATAGACTATATCACACTCTTGCAAGTCTTTTAAACTTACTAGCTCATCTACTAGCCCTAAAGTCAAAGCCTGCCTTCCGTGCAACAAACTAGCATCATAGCCAACCACACTTTTAAACATCTTGGTTTCTTTTAGTGCTAGCCCTAAAGAGCCGCCCATAAGTCCTAGTCCTATGATTCCTGCTTGCATGCTTAACCTCGTTTATCCCTAGCTGGGATTTGATGTGTATCAATCCTAAAGTATAGCATTTAGCTATACTAAATCTACACATATGATTTAAGTTTAAAAGGATAAAAAATGATTAATTGGTTAAACGCAGATTTTTCAAAAAAAGTACAATTCAACAAGCTAGTAAGTTCTCCAGCAAGCGATGAGATGCAAATAGTTATACCAGCAGGAGAAGAGATAAAAGAACACAAATCCCCTTCAATGATAGCCATACAAGTACTTAAAGGCGAGATAGAGCTAAAAGTGCTTTGTAGTATGTTTACATTAAAAGATGGTGATATGAAAGTTATAGATACAGGTGGAGTAGAGCACGCCTTAAAAGCAAAAGTAGATTCTGTAGTAAGACTTAGCATTTATAAGAAATAAATTTTTATATAGATTTTTTATAGCCTAGCTGCTAAAGATTTTTATAATATCTACTTAATTTATAAAGCCTTTTATAAAAGGCTTTATAAACACTAAGCTTTTTAGCTAACTACTGTTTTAAGTTTAATAATGTATTTAATATCTGATCTGAAGTAGTAACAGCCTTAGAGTTTGCTTGGAATCCTCTTTGAACTACTATAAGTTGAGTTAAAGCACGACTAAGATCAACGTTACTCATCTCTAGCTTAGACCCACTTACACCACCTCTTCTACCAGTGTTTGCAGCTCCTATTGAAGGCTCTCCACTGTTTCCAGTTTGAGCAAAGATATTGCCTCCTTTAGCTTGAAGACCAGCATCATTAGCAAAGTTAGCTAGGGCAACTTGAGCTAAGGCTAAAGTCTTACCATTACTAAAAGCACCTAACAAAGATCCATTAGAATCAAATCTAACATCCACTAAGTCCCCTGCCCCATATCCATTTTGATTAATAGTATAAGTTTCTGAGATCTTATCTACACTTGTTAAGCCATTAAATGTAGCACCACTTCCAAAGTTAAGCTCTAGTCTTTGAGGAGAGTCGGCACCATTTTTTGGATCAAACTGAAGCATAGGAGGATTCATCCCAGCCAAACTTCCGTCATCATTAAAAGTAACTTTTCCACCTTCAAAAATATTTGGATGACTAGCTGACCCACCTATAAACTGACTAGGCTCTGGCACTATAGCCCTAAAACCCCACTCCTTAGTTCCAGTCTTAAAAAACTCAAATCTAACAGTATGCTTACTTCCTAGGCTATCTACTACATCTATACTGGTGCCATGAACTGCGTGGGCAAACTTACCTGAAGTAGATGAAACTCCACCTTCAACAAGGCTAGCAGTATTAAGTGCCCTCATAGAATCTCTAAATAAGACATTAGTACTAACTGACTTAGAGCTATAAGCACTAGCAACTATGTTTAAGTTTTGCTGCTTGCCATCATTATCATCTTTATTATGTATCTCAAACATACCGTATTTATTTAAAGTAACGCTTACGCTAGCTGTAGAATCTGCATATGGTCTATCAGGATGCTTTATCATATTAGCATCATATTGCATAAGCTCTCTTAAGTCTTCAGTAGTCCTAAACTGTCCAGTTGTAGAATCTGCATCTACGTTTTTAGTGTAGCGATATCTAAAAGCAGTTATATCTCTATCACCTTTTACAAAGTTAGCAAAAACTCCTGTTCCACCATCAGTTATGATGATATTTTTAGTGCTTGCATCACCATCTAACTCATTTTTATTTTCTAGTCTTAACTGTCCATTATCAAGATAAGCTTCAACACCAGTTTTATTTTTAACAGCATTTATGGCTAATTGGGCTGCACTTAGTGAGCTTAAGCCTGAAAGGGCTGAATCATTACTTACATTAATCTTAGTGCCATTTATAGAAACTGTACTTGGTTCTTTACTAGGGATGATAGTGTTAGTAAGTTTTGCAGTTTTATAACTCATCCATATGCCTTGGTTTTCACTAAGGCCTAAAGAATCCCCATTTTCATTAAATAGTGCACCTAAGTCTTCGCCAACTTGAGTTATATTCATCTTAGAGTCATATTGCGGATTAACACCATTAGCTGCGGTTCTAGTTGTAGAATCTAGGGCTGCTACATTTTGAGTTTGTCCTACGTGCCTACCGGCATTTAAGTTAGCCCTCATAGAGATAGCAGTAGTGGATCTAGCTGGCATAACCATGCCCGGGTCTATTTGTATATTTTGTAAAGGGCCAGTGTTATCAACTTTAAAAAAGTCAGAATCACTCATATTGCCACTACCTTCATTAAGTGCGCCTCTATTCCAGCCTTGTACTACATAACCACCTGCTGTGACAAGATTCCCATTAGCATCAAACATAAATGAGCCATCTCTTGTGTAGTCTTTAGTTATACCTCTATCTGGGCTTATCACAAAGAAACCATCACCCTCTATAGCAAGGTCAGTTTTAACATCTGTATTTTGGATATTTCCTTGTGAGAAGACTTTAGAAGTAGAGTTTACACCTACACCAAGCCCAACTGAGAAGTCATTTTGCCCGCCTAGTCCATTTTGATAAGGGCTAGTGGCGATTTGCTTAACTTGAGAAAGCATATCTACAAAAGATGCCCTTGAGTACTTAAAGCCCACTGTATTGACGTTTGCTATATTATTGCTTTCTACATCTAATGCTACTTGGTGAGCTTGCATACCACTCACACCTGACCACAATGAACGCAGCATAGTAATCCTTTGGTATTGAAATATTTAAACCCTAAAAGCAAAAATAGTTCCTTTATAATGCTTGTGATAGAATCCACTTTATATTTTTTAAGTTTTATAGGAAGGGTATAATTCTAAAAAAACATCCCTATTAAAAGTAAGCGAGGACTTTCATGCATAAAGATTCTAAGATTTTTATAGCTGGCCATAAAGGTCTTGTAGGCTCTAGCATATATAAAGAGTTAAGCGATCAAGGATTTAATAATCTTTTAGTAAGAAGTAGAAGCGAACTTGACCTACTAGACTTTGAAGCTGTAAAAAAGTTTTTTGAAGAACAAAAGCCTGAAGTTGTCTTCCTAGCAGCAGCTAAGGTTGGTGGAATCTTGGCTAATAATACCTATAGGGCTGACTTCTTATATGAAAACCTAAACATACAAAACAATGTCATCCATTCTAGTTACCTAAGCAAGGTTAAAAAACTAATCTTTTTAGGAAGCAGTTGCATATATCCTAAAAATGCCCCTTGCCCTATAAAAGAAGATAGCTTACTAACTGCTCCTTTAGAATACACTAATGAACCCTATGCTATAGCTAAGATTGCTGGACTTAAGCTTTGTGAAAGTTATAACCTTCAACATGGCACTAACTTCATAAGTCTTATGCCTACTAATATGTATGGGCCAAATGATAACTATAACCTTTCTAGCTCTCACGTCATGCCAGCGCTCATTAGAAAGATAGTACTTGCTAAGTGGTTAGAAGATGGAAAGCTTGACTTAGTAAAAAAGAATCTAAAAAAAGAGTGTGGCAAAGATGATGTAAAGGCCTATCTAAAAGGCTTTGGTGTAAGTAAAGATAGTGTTATCATCTGGGGAAGTGGACGTCCTAGAAGGGAGTTTTTACATAGTAGTGATCTAGCAAAGGCTTGTATTTTTATAGCACAAAATGTAGACTTTAAAGATCTAGCGGCTAATAAAAAAGAAGTAAGAAACACTCATATAAATATAGGCTATGGTAAAGATATAAGCATATCTGAGTTAGCTAATATGATAAAAGATATCGTTGGCTTTAAAGGAACTTTAGTTTATGATATCTCAAAGCCAGATGGAGTTATGCAAAAAGTGATGGATATAAGCAAGCTAGAAAGCCTTGGCTTTAAACCTGAGATAAGCTTAAAAGAAGGACTAAAAGATGTCATCTCTAGCTATCTAGAAAGCTTTGAAGGTTAGTTATATGAAGCCTGCATTTAAACTTATACTTTTAACTTGTGCTACCTCCTTAGCCTTTAGCCTTCAAGCTAGAGACAATCCTTTCCAGTCCAACTTAAACCAAAGAGATTTTATAGATATGCAAGATAAAAAGCCTAAGCCTTTTTTAGATTCTATAAATGTAAAGTTGCCAAGCACGGCTAGGGAGCTAGATTCCATAATCATAAACTACAAAAACATAGATGGCTCAACTTCTACTAAAACTATAAAGCTAGATGCAAGTCTAGACTGGCACTATCCTGTACGTATCTCCCAGGATGAAGCCATAAAAGATATACATAAACGTTACTTTAATCTCTATAAATTTGACTTTTATATACTAAAAAACTCAATTGAAATCCTAAGTCCACTAAAACTACAAAGAAGCTTCCTTTTAGCTTCACCTATGCGTATAGTTATGGACTATAAAAGAGATTCTAAAGATGAGTTTAGTAGCTCTTTACAAACCCATCTTCAGTACTTTAGTACTGTAAGCGTTGAAACTCACGAGAAGTTTTATAGAGTCATACTTACTCTAGATGGACAATACAAGCACAAGGTCACAGCAAATGGCAACACCTACAAAATTACACTTCAGTAAAGAAAATATAGTACTTATAGGATTTATGGGGAGTGGGAAGAGTACAGTAGGAAGGCTGATAGCTGAGGAGTTAGGCTACACTTTTATAGATAGTGATGCATGGATAGAATCTAAGCTTGATATGAAGATAAAAGAGATCTTTGCTGCAAGAAGTGAAAGCTACTTTAGAAGCCTAGAAAAGATGTTCATAGATGCTAATCACAATGATCATTCACTAGTTATAGCTACAGGTGGGGGCATGCCTTGTTTTAATGACACTCATGCACTAGGGATTAATATCTACTTAAGAGTACCTTTTGAAGTCATAGCCAAAAGACTAAAAGATGATGGCTTAAGACCTTTGTTTCAAGATGAGGCTAAAGCTCTAGAACTCTTTAAACGAAGAGAGGCTATTTATGAAAGAGCACAGTTTGTTGTAGATGGAAGTTTAAGACCAGTTGAAGTAAAAGATTCCATCCTTAAGCTTTTAAAAGACTCTTACTTAAAGAGCACACCTCCAAAGGACTTACATTAACAAAGCTAGTAAGTCTTTTATAATAAAAGCCTTATGTGCCTAGCATAGCAAACAGCATTTTAAGTGCTTAAGTTATACTAGGTCTAACTACTTCTACTAAACTTTATATAAGAAAATCTCAAATACACAGTGTTTCTCAAGAAACACTACACACTAATAAATTTTACTTTTAGCTAGGCTATTAAAAATCTATCATCAAAAAAACTATTAGCGCCCATCAAACTTACTAAAAGCTAAAGATATATAATGTTTCTCAAGAAACACTACATTTGGCCAACATCTAGCCTAGTTTGCTAGAATCTAAAGCTTTAAAGCTAGCAGATCCTACTCTAAGATATTATAAGCTTCCTCACCATGCAAGCTTACATCTAGTCCATCATCCTCTGCCCTATCTTCAACGCGCAGCCTCATAAATAAAGATAAAATCTTAAATATAACGTAGCTAACCACACCTGAAAGGATAACGCTAAAAAGTACTCCAAAGACTTGCTCGCCTAGCAGATGAAAACTACCACTGTAAAATAGTCCTTCAGGTGCTATCTTTCCTACTACGTCATTAATACTTGTACTTGCAAAAAGCCCAGTAGCTATACCTCCCCATATACCTCCTATACCATGAAGCCCAAACGCATCAAGTGTATCATCGTACTTTAACTTTGCCTTCACATAGCTAATGCCAAAAAAGCAAAGAGGGGAGGCTAAAAAGCCTATAATAACAGCAGGTATTGGACCAACATAACCTGCAGCAGGAGTTATAGCAACTAAGCCTGCTATAAGTCCAGTTGTACCACCTAGCAAAGTTGGTTTTTTATACTTTATCCACTCTATGCTTAGCCAGCCAAGCAGTCCAGCAGCCGCAGCTAAAATGGTGGCTACTAAAGCGTGCACTGCTACTTCATTTATAGCACCACTACTACCTGCATTAAACCCTAGCCAGCCAAAAAACAAAAGCATAGCACCTAAAAAGCTAAAAGGAAGATTATGGGGCATATTGCCCTCTATCATGTGACTTTTTCTGCAGCCTACAACTAGTGCACCCACAAGTCCAGCTATACCAGCACTTATATGCACAACTCCTCCACCTGCAAAGTCTAGTCCACCTCTATGAAGCAAGAAGCCATTTTCACTCCAAACAGCATGCGCTAGGATGTTATAAACTATCAAACTCCAAAGTGTAGTAAAAATGATGATAACGCTAAATCGCACGCGCCCAACTAAAGAACCGCCTATAATGGCTGTGCTGATGATGGCAAACATCATCTGAAATAGCATAAAAAGCAAGTTAGGCACACCATTTTCATTAACACCTTTTAGATTATCCAGTGCAAAAAAGCTTAGATCTCCTATGATGCCTATGCCCGTATCATGGCCAAAACTTAGCGTAAAGCCAATTATCGCCCACTCTATAGCAACAACCCCAAAAACAACAAAGCTGTTCATAATCGTACTTAGGGCATTTTTTGACTTAGTCATACCAGAGTAAAACATAGCCAGTGCTGGCGTCATCAAAAGCACTAGCATAGTGCATAGAAGTATAAAAACTGTATTTGCCCCGTTTATCATCACCTATCCTTTTTTAGTTTATAGAATCCTAAATAGCCTCATAGCCATTTTGTCCAGTCCTTATCCTTATAACATCAGCTACGGGTAAGATAACTATCTTGCCATCTCCTACCTGCCCACTTGCTAACGTTTTTAAAGCTATATCTTTTATCCTTTCTACATCTTCTGCCTTAGCTATTATCTCAACTCTTATACGTGGCATGAGATTAGCCGTGATCTGAGATCCTCTATAGATCTCAACTTTGCCTTTTTGATTACCTTGGCCACTTACGTTTATGATAGTCATACCAGTTATGCCTTCTTTAAAAAAAGCATCTCTTAATATGCCTACTTTGTTATGTTTTGTTGTGATTTCTATCTTGTAGATTTGCTCGCTCATCTTAAAAAGCTCCTTAAATGGTTTTTGGTGTTTGATAAACTCTAGAATTATAGAGCATCACCAAAGGTATATAACAGCCATATGTCTACAGTGATATTTTTATAGCATCTAGTACATCTTTTATATGGTTAATTAAACTAAACACATATCGTGTTGAGTAGGATTATAATATCTTAAACTTTAAAGTAAGATAAAGATAGCATTATCAAGCCCTAAAATAAGTCTCTAGCAAAACTTAGTCAAGTTGTACATGACCATAACGATTAACTCCATAAATATTTTTATTAAGATAAATTTAAATTTATTAAAATGCTTGATAATAAAGATTCTCCTTACATTTTTACACAAGAAAGTATCCTAATAATTTACTTTAATGAGAATCTTGCGAGCTAAAATTAACGATTAGACTAAAGAAATAAGTCTTTTTTTTTTTTTTGTATTTAAACACGTGCTTAGGTGATCGTAAATCAAAATAAGAGGTAAGATCAGAAAAAAGTAACATCATTTTTACCATTTTCACATAACATTTTTATGTTTTTGTTTTAAAGGGGTTTTATTGCACACTAGTTTAAGGAAGATAAATGGGTGAAAAAATCTTAGATAAAGAGAGCTTTATAGTTTCAAAAACAGACCTTAAAGGAAACATAACCTACTGTAATCAAGTATTTTTAGAGATGATTAATGCTAGGTGTAGTGAAGTTATAAACAAACCTCAAAGCATAGTTAGGCACAAAGATATGCCAAGAGGTATATTTAAACTACTATGGGATAGGATAAAAGCTAAACAAGAAATCTTTGCTTATGTTAAAAATAAAACCTTTGATAACAACTACTACTGGGTCTTTGCTAATGTCACTGCCTCTTTTGATGAAAATGGGAAAACCATAGGCTACTACTCAGTTAGGCGCAAGGCTAATCCCCTAGCCCTCCCAGCTATAGAATCTTTATATAGAGATATGAAAAGTGTTGAAGAAAGAGGTAACTTAGAATCTTCGATGAAATGTTTAGATGAGTACCTAAAACACAAAAATACTAGCTATGACGCTTTAGTAAACAACTTACAGCGTATGAAGGGATAAAGATATGGGACTTTTTAGCAAGAAAAAAAGAAGCGTTTATAATGAGATACTAGATACTATCTCAAAGGCTCAGCGTGGCGAGCTAGAAGCTAGGATCATAGATGTTGAAAGTGACCCTAAGCTTAATGAGATAGCCATAGGTATAAACAACTTACTAGATCAAGTAGAAGCTTTTATGAGAGAAAGCACTACTTGTATAGAAGCTGCAAGTAATGGCATAGCTTATAGGAATCTTTTTATATCAGGTTTTAAAGGGCTTTTTAAGATTAATGCCATAGCTATGAGTGAGGGAGTAAGAGGGATTTTAGAAGGGCAAAAAGGCAGGGTTAGGGCCACTATTAATGAAAAGTTCTCAGAGCTTGATAATGGAAATAAGGGCATAGACTGCATACAAAATGACTTGCAAATCAACATGCAAGAACTAGACATCATAAAACAAAACTCACAACAAACCGCCCTTCAAGCAAGAGAGAGCATACATCAAGTAGACTTGCTTTGTGATAACTTAAGCGACCTTGGAAGTACTTCTACAAAGGCCCTTGAAACTCTAGATACAAGGGCTAATGAAATAAGTCGTGTTATAAATATGATAAAAGACATAGCTGATCAAACTAACCTTTTAGCATTAAATGCCGCCATAGAAGCCGCAAGGGCAGGGCAGCATGGCCGTGGTTTTGCTGTAGTTGCAGATGAGATAAGAAAACTAGCAGAACACACTGGAAGTGCCCTTAGCACAGCAAGCAATAGTATTAATCTACTTTTAAGAGAGGCTAAGGATCTAAACTCAAATAGTGATTCTACAAACCACGCCATAATCGAAGCTAAGGAAAACACTAAAAACTTAAAACTTTCACTAGAACGCTTTAGTGTTGATGCTGCTGATACAGCTAGTGCGTCTGCTTTTGCAAGGACTAAAACTGCTGGAATCCTAACTAAGATAAACCTAGTTTTATATAAAATCCTAGCTTACAACTACACATTAAACACTCCTGATAAAGCAAAGCTAGAGCAGCAAAGAAAGCTGCTTCAAGAAGAGTTTTTACAGTATTTTTCAGATTCTCACACTAAAGATGAAGTACTTAAAAGCTTGCAAGATATAAATGAGATAGTAGATAGAAATATAGGCGGGGAGTTTGATATGAACCATGTTGGGGAGATAGTCAATGACTTTGAACACTTAGAGGATAAAAATAAGATGATTTTTAGCATCATAAATGATGCCTCGCAGATGAACAGCGTTCCTTTGAATATTAAAAAACACTCATCTTGAAGCAATACTCGAGCTTAAATCCAATCTTCATCTCTAAAGATAAGGCCTTTTGCCTTTATGAAGCAGATTGCAATAAAATCTTGCCTTGCTATAAACAAAGTTTTGATCTAATCTTTGCTGACCCTCCTTACTTTCTTTCAAATGATGGTTTAACTATTAATAGTGGGAAGGTTGTAAGTGTTAATAAAGGAGCTTGGGATGAAGAAAAGGATCTAAAAAAGATAGATAGTTTTAATAAAACGTGGATACAAAACGCAAAAACTGCCCTAAAAGATACAGGGAGTTTACTAGTAAGTAGCACTTATCATAATGTATTTTCTTTAGGCAAGGCCTTACAAGAGCTTAACTTTAAACTACTAAATATAATCACTTGGCAAAAGAGTAATCCTCCTCCAAACTTTAGCTGCCGCTTTCTTACCCACTCAACTGAGCAAGTTATCTGGGCTAGAAAAAGTGAGAGACACAAGCATATATTTAACTACGAGCTTTTAAAAAAACTTAATGATAATAAGCAGATGAAAGATGTTTGGAACTTGCCTGCTATCTCTTCTTGGGAAAAGGCTAATGGCAAACACCCAACCCAAAAGCCTTTAGCCTTGCTAGTTCGCTTACTTTTAATGGCTAGTGCTAAGGATAGCTTGATATGTGATCCTTTTAGTGGTAGTAGTACTACAGGCATAGCTGCAAACTTGCTAGGACGCAGGTTTATAGGTATAGAAAAAGATACTAACTTTATAGATCTTTCAATCAAACGAAAACTTGACTTAGATAAAAATAAAGCAAAGATAGAATCTAAGATAAAAGATTTAGTCTTTTTAAAAAACTCTTCTTTGTCTTAAAAACTTAAAACTACACAAAAAGCAAGCTTTCTAAAACCTTTAATCTATCTCTCTAACTCTTAAAAACACTGCATGTTTTGGAATCTTGTTTTTACTTAAAGAGTAGTACTTATAGGTGATAAGAGAGCCAATACTAGGAGGATTCTTTCTTAAGACCTTAGAAAAACCAGAGCCTATCTTAAAGCTTAAGTGTTCACTCCTACACTCCATAGCGCCTTTGCCATCTTTAAAAGATTCTATCCCTAGTGTGTAGCCAGTTAAGATGCACTCAGCATCTAAAAAGGGCTTAAGTTTTAAGTTATCATTATTCCTAAAAGTAGTATAGGGTGCTTTATCTTTTCTTATAACTAAGCCCTCTCCTCCTTTGTTGATGATATCTTTAAGCCTAGAATCTAAGTCTTTAAAGCTTATTAATCTTATCTGTTTTATCACTACAATATTGTGCACATAAGGCCTAGCTTTAAGATAATCTTTTATAACTTGCAATCTTTCTTGTAAACTCCCTTTAGCGCTAGGCACATCAAAGACGTAGTATTTTAGATTTGCATTAGGCTTAGCAGTTTTTACCATACTAACTATATCTTCAAAACTATCTTTACTTGAGTAAAGCTCGCCATCAAGACTAAAAGGAGGAAAGTCTTTTAAAAAGTCTTTATCAAAGTTAAAATTATGTCCATTTTTACTAAGCAAACTTTTGCCATCATAAAATGCCCTTACACCATCAAGCTTTTCGCTTACTAGATACTCTTTTATATCACTTATATATTCTTTTTTATAAGGCTTTAAAACTAGTAGGTCTAGGCCAAAAAGAGCGCTAAAACAAAGTAGACATAAAATTAAAAATCTCAAAAAACTATAGCCTTTAAAGTTCGTAAGTTTTTAGCCTAAAAAAAGCAACTATATAAAGAATGACAGTTACAACATAGATATTAAAAACATATATTAAGTACTCACGCCATCCTCCAAAACTGCCCTCACTGCCATTTATATTCCAAAAAAGTATAGGAAACTGGCCAATTGAGATGATTATATAAATTAGAGCAAAGACACCTATGCAGTACATCATCTTAAAGCGTCTACCTCTAAAAGCTATCATTAAAAAGCAAAATGTAGCTACTTCAAAAAAATACTTAAAAGAACTCTTTGCAAACTGCCATCCGTTTTCACTAAGCTCTAAAACTCCATGACCAAAAGAGAGTTTATACTCTATAAAAATCACTACCATACTTATGATGTAAAAAGTTAGTAGGGCTAGGATTCTACTTAAGATTAAAGTGTTAAAAGATGCTGGAATCATAAAAGTGATATAAGCACTTTTACTAAAAAAGTCTTTATGAAACCACTGTAAGATAAACTTTACATGCAAAGCTACAAAAACTAGCATAATGGCTACAACTAAGATAACAGCTGAAATCTCGCCTCCTCCATGTTTATCTACGATATTAGCGTAGCCTACTATGATGATAGAGGCTATGTAGGCTATTAAAAACTCTAAGTAGGCTTGTTTTAGAAAGGTTTTATAAAGCTTAAAGGTCATTTGCATTGGCTGTCTTTAGAAATTGATAATAAATGCTTGTTAGGTTTTTAAGTTCTTTTAGGGATACTCTTTCATTAACTGCGTGGATTCTATCATTTATAACGCCAAGCTCTACTACTTTAACTCCAAAGGCAGAAAAGTACTTAGCATCTGAAGTGCCACCTTTTGTATTTAAACTAGGAGTTATGTTACATACTTCTTTAACTGCACCTTCTAAAGTCTTTACAAGCTTAGTATCTTTGGCATCTTTTAAGATAAAGCTTTTTGAAGCTTCTTCTAACTCTAAAGTATACATAAGCCCACTAAGCACAGAATCTATATAAGCTTTAAGGCTTTCTTTAGTTGTAAGGGTAGAGTTTCTAACGTTAAAAAGCACTCTTAGATTCTGTGGGGTTAGGTTAGTTACGCCAGTGCCTGCGTGCATGTCAGTTATTATAAAGCGTGAAGGTTCAAAGTAGCTATCTCCATTATCAAGCTTAACTCCAGCTAGCTTAACTAAGTAAGGTGCAAACTTTTCTATAGGATTAACACACTTTTCTGGATAGGCAGCATGCCCTTGCACGCCTTTTATCTCTAGCTTGCCATTTATACTTCCACGCCTTCCTACTTTTATACTATCCCCCAAAGTCTTCTCACAAGTAGGCTCAGCAACTAGGGCATGTGTTGGCAAAAAGTCTAGCTCTTTTAGATGCTTTAACATCTCTAAAGTCCCATCAATGGCCCTTCCTTCTTCATCACTAGTTAGCAAGACTGAAAGACTAAGATTAGATTCCTTAAAAGCTTGCAGAGCACTTAAAAAGCAAGCTATGCCCCCTTTCATATCTTGGGCTCCTCTCCCATACATAAAGCCTTCTTTTATAGTTGGAGTAAAAGGATCACTTTCCCAACCTTCTCCAGGTGGGACTACATCTATATGGCCTGCAAAACAAAGATTAGTTTTTGAAGTGGGATGTTTTTTATAAAGAAAGAGGTTTTTAACGTCGTTTTTAGTTAGCTCTATAACTTCAAAGTCTGGAAGTAAGCTTTTTATATATGCATAGATATTAGCTTCATTAGGCGTGATAGTTTTATAAGATATTAGTTTACTTAGTATCTCTTCTGGTTGTTTTATCGTACTTTCTAGCATCTAATCCCCTTTAAAAAGATATTATTATATTACAAGAACAATGCCCACTTAAAAACTATAAGGAGTTAGCCTAGCCATGGAATCCCAACTTATGTCTTTAGCTATAGAGACTTATAAAATAACTCTCTATCTAGCCCTACCTATACTTTTAGTAGCCCTAGTTATGGGGCTTTTAATAAGTATATTTCAAGCTACCACTCAGATTAATGAAATGACTTTAGCCTTCGTGCCAAAGATCCTAGCAGTCATAGCTATGATAATCTTTACTATGCCTTGGATGCTCAGTATGCTAACTGACTATACAAAGATGCTTATAAATATGATCCCAACTATCATCTCATGAAACAGATCTCATGTTAGTAGACTTTAGCAAGCACTCTAGCCTAGGGCTTGGCATAAAAGCAGAAGTAAGAATCTTTGATAGAGAAGAGTTAGGACTTGATATAGACTATAAGGGTTTAAAGGAGTTAGGGCTAAACTATCTAGGTAAGTTTAACTTTGTAGGCAGGGGTAATAACATCTTAGTAAGTAAGGGAGAAAAACTTGGAATCTTACGCGGGTTTAATCACATACTAGACCTAGGTAATGTAGTAGAGATAGGGGCTAATGTAAAAAGCAAGGAGATATTTAACTACTTCAAAGAGCATAATCTCATAGGAGCAGAGTTTTTAGCACATCTTCCAGGCGAGCTAGGTGGTCTAGTAAAGATGAATGCAGGCATGAAAGACTATGAGATATCTAACTTGCTTCATAGTTGTAATATAAATGGCAAGTGGGTAGCAAGAGAAGAGCTTAGTTTTGAATATAGAGCCTTAAATACTAAAGGGACCATACTTGCAGCGAGATTCCTAAAAGTAGTTGGATTTAATAAAACTCTAGCTGCTTTATGCCTTAAGATGAGATCTAATCAACCAGGTGGCAAAACTTGTGGAAGCTGTTTTAAAAACCCTAAAGGAGACTTTGCAGGTAGACTTTTAGAGTTAGCTGGCATGAAGGGCTTTTTTATAAAAGGGGTTGGCTTTAGTGAAAAACATGCTAACTTTTTAGTAAACACTGGCAAAGAAACTAGCCCAGAGCCTGCTTTAGAGGTTATAGAGCTAGCTAAGCAAAAAGTTTATGAAGCAAGTGGCATCAAACTAGAGTGTGAGTTAGCCATATTATGAACAACATGACTTTAGATATAAACTTAGAACTAACTAATGAGGCTAATAGCTATAAAGATGAAGTTATCTATGATGAAAATCTTTTAAAAGATATAAGCAGGCTTTGTACTCCTTTAAAAAACACTTTAGTTGAGCTTATCTTTATAGATGCTCCTTCCATGCGTGAGATGAATAAAACCTATATGCAAAAAGACTACGCAACTGATGTTTTAAGCTTTCCTTTTCTTGATGAGTTTAGTAAAGATGCAAAAACGCAACGCTTTTTAGGAAGCATCATCATCAATCTAGATCTTGCCTATGAGATTAGTCAAAAGTATAAACATGCCTTAAAAGATGAGGTGGCCTTACTTTTTACTCACGCACTTTTACACCTACTAGGTTTTGATCACGAAGTAGATAAGGGCGAGCATAGGGCAAAAGAAAAAGAAATATTACAAGCTTTAAACCTACCTTTAAGCTTGATAGAGCGCACGCTTAATGAAGGTGAGTTAATAGATTCTAAAGCTACAAAATCTAATCTTAGCCTTTGTGTTTTAAAAGACTATAAAAGGGCAGATAGCGCTATAAGTGAGATCTTAGATCTAAGTAGAAGTGATGTTGCAAGAGCTTTAAAACTAGGGCTAATCTCTTCTAAAAATAAAGTCTTAAAAGCTAGCACACCTTTAAAGACTAAAGATGAGCTAAACATATCTAAACTAGCTTTAAATAAAGAAGAAAGTGCTTATACTTTAAAAGAGGACTTTAAGCTAGAAGTCATCTATGAAGATGATGGTTTTTTAGTTATCAACAAACCTAGTGGTATAAGCGTACACTCTGCAAGCTCGCTAAAAGAAGCTAGCCTTGTTGAGTACTTAAAAAAAGAAGGCCTTAGCCTTTCAAACTTTAGTGGAGAAGAGCGTGCTGGCATAGTTCATAGACTAGATAAAGATACTAGTGGGGCTTTGATGATAGCTAAGGATAATAAGACACATGCTAATCTTTCTCAAAAGCTAAAAGATAAAAAGATAGCAAAGATCTATCTAGCTGTTATATCACCACCTTTAAAAGAAAACTGCACAGTTACGTGTCTAATAGGAAGAAATCCAAATAATAGATTAAAGATGACTAGTCTTGATAAAAACTCTCGCACTAAAGGGCGCTATGCAAAAAGTGAGTTTAGAAAGATAGCCTTAAGTAAAGATGGGAAAGAGAATCTAGAACTTATAAGCATTAGAATCTTTACTGGAAGAACTCACCAAATAAGAGTGCATCTTAACACTTTACATCGTTTTATCTATGGTGATACATTATATGGCCCCAAAGATAGGGCTTTTAAGACTAGGATGCTACTTCATGCTTATGTGCTAAGATTAGATTCTGAGCATATTTTTAAAGCTAGGCTACCAAAAGATTTGATAGAATTTATAGATTCACATTTTGATGATTATAAAGACTTATTAAGTAAGGATTATGAGAAGTGGCAAGAAGAGCTTCAAGCAGAAGAACTTCAAGATAAAAGAGCTTAAAAAAGTAAGGGTATAAAACATGTATACAAACAAGATACTAGCTGCATTCAAATATGTTTTAATCCCTTTCATTGCCCTTTTTTTTATAGCCTGTGCAAACATCTTTAACACCTTTGGGATTAAAGATAGGATAGATCCAAGCCTTCCTACCATAGCACAACTTAGAATCTTACCTGATGTGAGTGAAGTGGCCTTTGAGTGGGACTTACCAAGTGATGTAAGGATGATTAATGGCTATGTGATATTTAGAGAAAACGCTAAAGGTGAGTTTAAAAAAGTCGCCATAGTTAAAAATCCTTTTGCTACTCACTACTATGATAAACACCTAACTCCACAAACTAGATATGTCTATGCTATCTCTACTATAGGAAGGGATGGAAGTATAAGTCCAAGAAGCACTCCTGTTGCTACAACTACTAGTTTTATAGACCCAGTAACTTTATTTTACGCAAGCAAAGAGTATGCAAGGACTATAAAACTTATATGGAGCCCTTCAGCTAATCCAAGTGTAACTGGATACATCATAGAAAGAGAAGCCCTAAAAGATAATAAACATGTGTTTATAAAGATAGGGACTACTAAGGATAGATTTTTAAGTGAGTACTTTGATAGAAACTTAGCAGATGGCACAACTTATAAGTATAGAATTATCTCTCAAAGCTTTGCTAAAAGCCTCTCGCTTCCAAGTAATGTCATAGAGGGAAGAACTAGATTCTTACCTGATCCTATAGTTAATATCACAGCCACTACTGATAGACCAAAACAAATCTATATAGAATGGGATAAGTCTAAAGATAGAGACGTGGTAAGCTATAACGTCTACTACTCAAGCACACTTGAAGGGGCCTACTCCTTACTTGCTAATGTCAAAGGTAATAGCTATCTTGATAACTTACAAAGTGATGGAACCACACGTTTTTATAAAGTAAGTGCAGTTGATATATATAAACTAGAAAGCAAGTTAAGTGTTGGAGCAGCCAAAGGTAGAAGTCTACCTAAGCCTACTACACCCACTATAGTTACTAAGTCTTTTGCTAACAACATAGCTAGCTTTTCATGGAGCAAGCCTAGTGAGGCACGCATAAAAAGCTATATAGTTTATAGGAAGGCAGGATTTTTTAAAGACCCTGATAAGTTTGAGATAGATGGCAACTCCTTTTCTGATAAGGAGATGAAACCTGGGATTAAGTACACTTATAGTGTTTCTAGTGTAGATGATAATGGCTTAGTATCCTTGCCAAGTGCACCTTTAACTTTTGAGATTAATAATACTAACTCTAACCTTGAGCTTACTCCTGTGCCTATTAACCCTAGCATAGAGCCTAGTCACAAAGTAGAGCACAAACATCACCCTAAAAACACCACCCATAAAAAACAAAAGAGTCAAAAGAAGTGATATGCCACATTTTATAAGTAAAGATAAACTGCCTTTAGATATCACCTTAAAAGACTTTTCTTTAGAGTTTTGTGTGGAAAATAAAACCTTAAAAACCAGTCTTTATGGCATAAGCGATAAAGATAATAAGCTAAATCTAGTAAAGTGCTATGAGAGAGAAGATAGCTACCTTTATAAGTTTCCCAAAAACGCAAGGCCACTTAGTAATCTTTATGCTAAAAACTTACTTTCTAGCCTAGCTTCAAAAACTACTTGCCTTTCTCATAATCTAAACTTTACAACTAAGCATAATCTTAGCTCTAATACAGAAGAGGTATATAAAAACATAGATATAGTTGAGATAGGCTTTGGTAGTGGAAGGCTTTTTTTAGAACTTTGTACTAATAATCCTACTAAAAACCTACTAGGTTTTGAAGTCCACACCCCAAGTGCTAATCAAGTAAAAAATGCCCTAGTCTTACATGGAATCAAAAATGCCACCATTAGCCTAAATGATGCAAGAAATGCCCTTCAAGCCCTACCAGATTCTAGTCTTGAAAGAATCTACATGCACTTTCCCATCCCCTGGAATAAGGCTAAACATAGACGCGTTATAAGCATTAACTTTTTAGAAACTGTTTTTAGAATCTTAAAAAAAGATGGAATCTTAGATATAAGAAGTGATGACTTAGAGTATATTCAAGACTGCATGGAGTTAGTTTTAAGCTTTAAACAAGCAAGATTTAACCTAGCTAAAAATGCTGCTTTTAACATCACAAGTAAGTATGAAGCAAGATGGAAGGCACAAAACAAAGATATCTATGACTTACATGTATTTAAGACTTTAGATTTTATACAAGATACTAAGAGTATGCAAAAAGAAGCAAACTTTAGTTTTGAAAACTTAGGAGGGATGCTAACTCAAAAAGACTTAGAAGCCTTGCAAAGACAAAAGATTCTAAAAGAAGGCTACTTTATAAGCTTTAAAGGCTTTTATACTGATGGAAGCATTTGTCTATTAGAAGTTATCCTTGGAGAGTTCAACTCTCCTTTTAGTACATTTTTATTGCTAAAAGATAAGAAACTTAGCTATTTTAAAACGCCTTTGCCTACTAAAAGTCTAAATCTAGCGCATATTTTGCTAAAAGACTTACTACAAACCACTTTAAAAGAAGCTACATGAATGTTTTAATAAAAGCAGACAAACTAAATCTTGGATATAAGAAAGATGAGTTAATCATAAAAAATGCCAACTTTGAGATACACCCAAAAGACTTTGTCTTTATCTCTGGACCTAGCGGGAGTGGAAAAAGCACTCTTTTAAGGTCATTTTATGGTGCACTCAAAGTACAAAAAGGAAGTCTGCAAGTAAATGGCTTTAATATGAAACGTCTTAGCTCAAGAAAACTAGCTTTGCTTAGGCGGGCTTTAGGAGTGGTATTTCAAGATTATAAACTCATAAATGAGTGGAATGTAGAAAAAAATATAGCCCTGCCTATGCTTATAAATGGCTTTTCAAAAACTGAGACTAAACAAACAGTAGAGATGCTACTTTCTCATATCAACTTGCTTCATAAGGCTAATAAATACCCACCTGAACTAAGTGGAGGCGAGCAGCAGCGTATAGCCCTAGCACGCGCTTTATCTCATAGACCAAAACTTATCCTTTGTGATGAACCAACTGGGAATCTAGATGACTACTCAAGCGATATGATTTGGGGCTTACTAAAAAGTTCTAATGAGCAACTAGGTATAACTATAGTAGTGGTCACTCATAGACTGCCAACCCACCTAAATATAAACCATAGAAAGATAGAAATCATCCAAGGAGAGGTCAATGAAAGAAATTAGATCTCACATATCATTATTAATACCACTTATAGCCTTGCTATTTGGTATACAAATAATCATGCTAGTACAAAGAAGCCTAGACACACAAGAAACACATCTTGTACAAGACTATTCAATAATGATAGCTTCCAAACAACCTCTAACTATAACTACCTTGCAAGATAAGATAGTAGAGGCTAAAAGCCTTGATGCCATAGACCCTGAACCTCAGCTTGATAGACTAAAACAAAGCATAGGCGATATATCTATCTTTAAAAAAGATCTTCCATACTTTTACTCTTTAAATCTTGAGTACTTTCCTAGCAAGGCTAGACTTGATGCTATAACAGCCATACTCAAAAAAGTACCTAATGTCATAAGAGTTGAAAGCTTTGCTAAAAGCTACACTCAAGTTTATGGGCTTTTGACATTTATAAAGTTTAGTATAAGTATATTTGCTGTAGTTGTGTTTATAGTAAGCGTACTTTTGATGTTAAAGCAAATTGCTATCTGGAAGTATCAACACGCCACTAAAATGGAAGTTATGGATATATTAGGTGCTAGTGTATGGATAAGGAATAGGCATCTTTTTAAACTAGCTTTTATAGATAGTTTTATAGCAAGCATCATTACCATCTTGATAGTTTACTACCTTGTCGATACAGACTTTATACGCAGCATCTTAGAATCTTTAGACATAGGCAAGGGCATATTAGAAGGTGTGCTTGACTTTATAAGACTAGTAGTTATAGCCCTTATAGTTAGTAATATATGCGTTATCTTAGTTATCTTTTCAAAGAGCAAAAATTGAAAGTTAAGTTACTAGGCCTATCCTTAGCCCTTTGCCTTAGCCAAGCACTAGCTACAGATATAAATGATATTAATAAAAATATCAACCAAAACAAAGCCAAACTTAGCTCTGTCTCAAAGCAAAAAGATTCTATAAACTCTAAGCTTGATAGTCTAGGGCTAAAGATAAACCAAAGACTAAAGCAAATAAAACTCCTAGATAAAGAGATAATCGCACTTAACCAAAACATACAAGACAACAAAAGTCAAAACCAAAACCAGATAGATGAGCTTGCTTCTTTAAAAAATAGATTCCAAGATATGCAAGTAAGGGTAGCTAAGATACAAACTGAACTAGCAAGCATCATCATGCAAGATCTAATCTTTTCTGACATATTACAAAGTCGTGAGTTTAACACCAAAGAAGATGTGATCATGCAAGAAACTTTTAAAGTCTTACGCAAAAAAAGCCTAGGACAGATAAAAGACTTAAAGCAGCAAGCTAGCACACTAGATAAGCAAATAGCAGCCACTTCAACAAGTATCGCAAAAGTAAGTGCACTTATAAACACTCAAGTTACCAAGCAACAAAACCTAACTGCCATGCTTAGGAATCAAAAAACACTAATCTCTAGTATGCAAAATGAAGTCCAAGACTATAACACCCAGCTAAAAGATATAGATGCCAAACGTCAAAGCCTAGATGACTTATTAACTAAGCTAAACATACTCAAAAAAAACAAGCAAGAAGAGCTAAAACGTGAGGCTGAAAGAAAGCGTTTAGCTGAGCTTGAAAGACAAAGAATCTTAAAAGAGCAAAAAGAAAAAGCTGCTAAAGAAGCTCTTGAAAAACAGCGCCTTGCTAAGTTAGAAGCAGAGAAAAAAGCCCTTGAAGAAAAGGCAAAAAGCGCTAAGGGTAAAGATATAGATTCTATAAATAAAAACATAGCTAGGCAAAATGACAAAATCCTAACTCAAAACCTACTAGATAATGCAAGTCAAAGGGATCTAAACGCACCAATTGATGTTAAGCAAATCGCTTCAAGTTATCAGATAGCCCAAACTGTAAAATATACAGGACCTAAGACCATAGCCCCACTTGCCCACTATACAGTTGAACAAAACTATGGCACCTACTATGATCCAGTTTATAGACTAAAAGTTTTTAACGAAGGTGTCATACTAAAAAGCAAAGAAAGCGATGCTATGGTTAGAGCAGTTATGGATGGAAAAGTTATCTATGCCCAAGAGATGCCAGTACTTAAAAAAGTAGTCATTATAGAGCATGCAAACTCACTTCACACTATCTACTCTCAGCTTGATAAGATAGCCCCTACCTTACGCCCAGGTTTTGTGGTTAAAAAAGGCTATGTTATAGGACGGGTTAATAAGTCTTTAGGCTTTGAAGTAACACAAAAAGATAAGCACATAGACCCTATGGATCTAATCAAATAAAGGAGCAAACATGTTTAGTGCTAACCTAAAAAATATCTCTCATATGTTTAAAAAAACTAGTGAGCTAGAGGCTATAAGTGCCTTTTTTAAAGAGTGTATAGATGGAATCTACAAAATAGAAGATTATGAAGCAAAAAGAAAAGTAGAGCTTGTAAATGGAATCTTTGGAATCTTACAAACTTATAGTTTAAAAGATGAAAAAGATGCTTTTTTTGAAAGCCACCTAAAATATATAGACTTTCAGCTTACGCTTAGAGGAAGTGAAAGATTTTTAGTTGGAGACATAAAAGACTTTGAGATAAAAACTCCTTATGATGAAAAAAAAGATTTCATAGAGTATAAGCCAAACCTTAAAGTCTCTCGCATAGTTTCAAAAGAACTTGATTTAAATGTTTTCTTGCCTTATGACGTGCACGCTGGTGGAATCTATCACGAAGATAACAACATAGTTAAAGTAGTAGTTAAAGCCCCAAAAGAACTTATAAAGTTAAAGTTTTAAAGCTTTTGTTATCTTGCTTTTAGATTAAAAGTGAGATATTAAAAAATGAAGGATTAAAAAAACTAGATAGATTAAAAGAAGATATGGAATCTAAAAAGATTCCATATTACAAAAAGAGTAAAAGACTATATTTTGTCTTTGATACCTAAGGCTTTGATAGTTTCTATATATTTAGGATAGTTAACTCTTTTTAAGTATCTAAGTAGGCTTTTTCTCTGTCCTACTAGTTTTAAAAGTCCTAGTCTACTTGAGTGGTCTTTTTTGTTGATTTTTAAGTGCTCAGTAAGAGTGCTTATCCTGTTGCTTAAAAGCGCTATTTGCACCTCACTGCTTCCTGTGTCTTGTTCATTTCTGCAAAATTTAGAGATTATCTCTTTTTTTTTCGCCAGATCCATAGCCATATGTGACTCCTTAAAGATTGGTATAAAGTGAGGGAGTATAACATATATAGCCTTATTTTGTTAAAATAAAGACTTAATTCTCAAAGGCGATATCTAGATGGCAAAAAAGGACTTTATTAAAAGTGCGCTTCCTTTCTTTAGGTACATAGGGCGCTCAAGAGACTTAAGTGTGGTTGTGTTTATCATAGCCATACTTGCTGTCATAATAGTGCCCTTGCCCGCTGCAGTACTAGATTTATTCTTAATAGTCTCTCTCGCCCTTGCTATCTTAATCATACTAATAGCAGTTTATATAAATAAACCCATGGATTTTTCTACTTTTCCTACTCTTTTGCTTTTTGTGACGGCTTATCGCCTAGCCTTAAACATAGCAACTACTAGGATGATACTAAGTGAAGGTTATAAGGGGCCAGATTCTGTAAGTGGGATAATCGCAAGTTTTGGCCACTTTGTCGTGGGTAATAACTACGTGATAGGAACTATAGTTTTTATCATCCTAGTTATTATAAACCTCTTAGTTGTGACTAATGGTTCAACTCGTGTCACAGAAGTGCGCGCACGTTTTGCCCTAGATGCCATGCCTGGAAAACAAATGGCCATAGATGCTGATATGAATGCTGGGCTTATAGATGAAAAAGAGGCTAAAAGTAGGCGCGAAAACCTTGCTGCTGAGGCTGACTTTTATGGTGCCATGGATGGTGCTTCAAAGTTTGTTAAAGGCGATGCTATAGCCTCTATAATCATAACTATAGTAAATATCATAGGTGGCTTCTTAATAGGCGTCTTCCAACAAAACTTAAGCATAGCAAACTCAGCTTCAACTTTTACTATCTTAACCATAGGTGATGGTCTAGTAGGGCAGATACCCGCCCTTGTCATAGCTACAGCTACTGGTATCGTTGCTACTAGGACTACTAAAGGAGAGGAAGAAAACTTTGCTAACTCCCTTGTAACCCAACTTACAGATAAGTCTAAAGTCTTAGTTATAGTTGGTTTTATACTTATCCTCTTTGCACTAGTGCCAGGACTTCCTAACTTTGCTTTAGGCTTTGTGGGCCTAGTATTTTTAATAACAGCTTGGCTTATGAATAAGGATAATGAAAAGTCTGTCTTTTATAAGATGACAGCTTTTATAACTAAAAAGTTTACTAGCAAAAAGAAAAAAGAGCCTGAAGCAAAAACTGAGATAGATAAAAACTCTCGCCACTTCCAAGACTTCCCAAAAAGGCCTGTAAAATCTCAAGAAGAGATAAGAAAAGAAGAAGAACAAGCTATTAATGAAGTCTTAAAAGTAGAGTTCTTAGAGCTTCATCTAGGCTATCAACTTATACGTCTTGCAGCAGTTGATCAAGGTGGAGACTTACTAGAGCGTGTTAGGGGGATAAGAAAAAAGATAGCGCGTGATTATGGATTTTTAATGCCTCAGATAAGGATGACTGATGATCCTGGCATTGGCCCTACTACTTATCAGTTCTTTTTAAAAGGTGTACTTATAGGGGAGGGTGAAGTTATGCCAGATAAATTTTTAGCTATGAATACAGGCTTTGTAACTAAGGAGATAGAAGGCATACACACCAAAGAGCCAGCCTTTGGACTAGATGCTATATGGATAGATTCTTATCTAAAAGAAGAAGCTATCATCCAAGGCTATACAGTCATAGATCCAAGCACAGTTATAGCTACTCATATGAGTGAGTTAGTGAAAAAATATGCTGAAGAGTTTATAACTAAAGATGAGATAAAAAAACTGCTTGACAGACTAGAAGTTGACTATCCAGCTGCAGTTGAAGAGGCTAAGAAAGTTCCAAGCAGTGTTATAAGATCAGTTCTTCAAGCCTTGCTACATGAAGGCATACCTATAAAAGACATGCTAAGCATACTAGAGACTATAACTGATATAGCCCCACTAGTGCAAAATGACGTTCCTATCATAGTAGAACAAGTTAGAGCTAAACTATCTCGAGTTATAACTAATACTTTTAAATCTGAAGATGGCAACATAAAGCTTTTAACGCTTTCTCATAACAGTGAGCAGTACCTTTTAAACAAACTTAAAGAACAGCCTTCTGGAAGACACTTACTGCTTAATGCAACTGAAATGCAAAAGCTTATAGATAAGATGAGTGAAGAGGCTATGAAGGTAGTACAAAAAAATATCTCTCCAGTCATACTAGTAGTTGACCCTCAACTTAGAGCTCCACTAGCAAGCAAACTAGAGCAGTTTAAACTTGATAACATAGTAGTACTAAGCCACGCTGAAATTGATCCTAACGCATCTTTTGAAGTACTAGGAACAGTTGACTTAGGGTTTTAGATAACAACTAGATTCTATATAGAATCTAGTTTTTTTAAAAAAGTAATGCCTGCATAAAATGGGAGAGATTTATTAAAAGTAATACCAACTTACTTTATAAGCTTGCTTATATCTTTGAAGTTTGGATGTTTTGCATCTTTAAGCAAGCCAAATAAAAACTGCTCAGTGCTTAGTACTTCTACATTTTTAGATTCTAAAGCACGCACTGCTATGTTGTGATTGTTCTCATCTCTAGATGATGAAGCATCTTCTATAAGAGTGCATCTTAAGCCATGCTTTTTTGCGTCTTTAATGGTCTGATATACACAGATATGAGTTTCTATCCCAAAAAAGACTAAGTTTTTATACTTACTATCTAATAAAAACTCTGATAACTGCTCAAATGCACTAAAGCTAGTTTTTTCTATAGTTTTTACAACCTTAGCATCTTTTAGATTGATATCTTTGTGAAACTCACCTAAACCTTTTACATACTGCTTACTCACAAAAACATCTATATCTAAGATACCACTTGCACTTAAAAGGATGTTTGCATTTTTAGTTATCTTTTCTTTTTTACTTATAACTGGAAGCAATCTTTCTTGTATATCTATACATACTAATAAATATTCATCCATTGTTTTATTCCTTAAGTTCTATATCCCAAAAGAACCTTATCCATTCCTTAGCTTCATGCAGGCTAAAGTCTGGACTAAAGTGTGCCTTGGGCTTATAAAAGATACTAACAGTATTTACATTAACATGTGGATAAGAAATAAGAATCTTTTCCTTTATAGCCTTCATACTATCACCACTATCTACTATATCATCTACTAAAAGCACGTTTTTTACACTGCTAAGATCAGGCATATTCCATATTTTTATATAGTCTAGCTTGGTCTTATCGTCATAATGTATGGAGTTAAGCGTATAAAGTGCACGTAAGTTTAAAGCTATAGATAAAAAGTGTCCTATAGTAACCCCACCTCTTGCTATAGCTAGTATGCAGTCAGTTTGACACTCATTTTTTATCTTGCTAGCTAGTGCTAGTATGTCTTTATTAAACTCTTCATAACTGTAAAAGTACATGTTTTTCCTTTTAGGTTTTATCGTATACGTATTTTACTAGTTAGTGTAAAGATTTTAAGATCCTTTTATATAGGCAATTCCAATCTCTTTATACCATTAGCCAAATCCTTATTCCAACACTTTCTTTCTCACACTCTTTATTATTTGTATGTTTTTTTAATAAAAAAAAAGGGTTTAACCCCTCCCTTACTCCCATAAAGCCTACAAAAGCGTAAGCTTCCTTGAAAACAAAGCTTCCTTGAAATCACGCGTTCGCACTACTGCTTCTTTTTTCTCATGATTTTTGCAGCACGAAACAAAGTGAGAATACCTTCAGCTTAAAAAAGTATAGTTAATAACTGCCTATATAAAACCATGCCTTTATATCACACCAAGCCAGTCACATAAAACACGCCTATGACAAAGAAAACTGCTACCGTTTTTAATATAGTTATCGCAAATATATCTTTATAAGATTGCTTATGAGATAAACCAGTGACAGCTAAAAGCGTTATGACCGCACCATTATGCGGCAGTGTATCCATGCCACCACTGGCCATAGATGCGATTCTATGAAACACTTCTAGCGGTATGCCAGTAGCATGCGCATGGGCTATAAATGTATCTGCCATGGCTGCTAGGGCTATACCTAAGCCTCCACTAGCTGAGCCAGTAATCCCTGCTAGGGCAGTTACTGTGATGGCTTCATTAACTAAGGGGTTTGGTATATGACTAAGGGCGTGTGAGATTACTAAAAAGCCAGGAAGTGCTGCTATAACTGCGCCAAATCCATACTCAGTGGCCGTATTTAAAGAAGCTATTAAAGATCCGCCAACTGCTTGATGTGCCCCTTCACTAAAGCCTTTTATAACCTTCTTCCAAGCAAAGATAAAAACAACGATTATGCCAACTAAGAGTGCAGCTTCTACTGCCCATAGTGCTTGCACACTTTGAATCTTTTGTATAACATCCATGATGCCCTTAGCGTGCTTCATAGCAGTTGAAGCAAAACTAACTTCTTTTTCATAAAGGCTAGGGATAATTTTTGTGAGTATTAGGTTTATAACTCCTACGGCAATTAGCGGAAGGATGGCTATAAGTGGATTTGCAAGATGGGTTTCATCAATCTTAGGTGGCTCATTTTTATGATTACTCCCATAGCCTTCACCCTTGCGTAGTGCAACCCTTCGTCTCCACTCAAGATAAAGCATACCTAGCACTATGATAAATATAGCCCCTATAGTCCCAAGTATAGGTGCTGCATAGATATTAGTCCCAAAAAATGTAGTTGGTATGATGTTTTGGATTTGTGGAGTGCCAGGTATGGCATCCATTGTAGCAGTAAAGGCTCCTAGTGCTATGGTTCCAGGTATTAACCTTTTTGGTATATCTCCTTTGCGAAATAGCTCAACTGCAAAAGGATAAACTGCAAACACTACAACAAAAAGTGATATGCCTCCATAAGTTAGTAGCAAACACACTATGACTATAGAAAGCATAGCCCTTTCTTTACCTACTATTTTTATAACCCAAGAGGCGATGGACTTTGAAAAGCCAGAAAGTTCTATAACCTTGCCAAAGATAGCCCCAAGCAAAAACACCGGAAAGTAGGCTTGCACAAAGCCAGCAAGCTTTGGCATAAATAGTCCTGTAAACATAGGTGCAACAAGGCTAGGGCTTACTAAAAGCACAGCTGCCATTGCAATAAGTGGCGCAAAAATAATTACACTAAAACCCTTATATGCCATATACATCAAGCAACACAGTGCTAATAAGACGATTATAAAACCCATAAATGCATCCTTTTTGGTGTGTATAGAATCTAGATTCTATAAGTTACTGAGCTGTGTAGCCTGCGTCTATAACTAGATTAGTCCCGGTTATATGCTTAGCGCATGAGCTTGAAGTAAAAAGCACTAGACTTGATATATCTTCTATATCAATTAAAGTTTTTTGAGGGATTAGTGGATAAAGGACTTCATTTAAAACTTTATCTACACTTACATTTCTACTCTTAGCTAAATCATCAAACTGATTAAGCACAAGAGGGGTTGCTATGTAACCTGGGCATATGGCATTAACTGTGATGCCTTCAGTAGCGCACTCTAGGGCTGCTACTTTTGTTATGCCTATGATTCCATGTTTGGCTGCGTTATAAGCTACCTTACCTGCAAAACCTACAAGGCCATTAATTGAGGCTATGTTTATGATGCGTCCCCACTGTTGTTCTTTCATGATAGGAAAAACATGCTTTGTAGTTAAAAAAGTAGCCCTTAGCATTACAGCTATCATCTTATCAAAGGTTTCTGTTGAAAAGTCTTCTATGGGTGCTACATGTTGGATTCCAGCGTTGTTAATAAATATATCTACTCTTCCAAAATGTTTTTTAGTTTTTAAGATTAGATCTTCTATCTCTTCTTCTTCTGTAACATCTGCTTTTATAGACATAACATTAGGGCTTTTAAGCTCTTTTACTTTTTGATGAAGGCTACCTGCATTTAAGTCACTTAGTACTACTTTAGCACCATGATCTAAAAACTTCTTAGCTATATTTAGCCCTATACCGCTTGCTGAACCTGTGATGATTACTACTTTGTCTTTTACATCTATGATGTTATGAGAATGTTCCATACTATTTTCCTTTTTTTTAAGTTTTAATCCAGATTTTTATCAAACCACCTCTAATGTAAAAAATATAGTCCTATAACAAAGATAGGAACACTAAAGATTAAAGCAGTTATGCAATAACCCATAATATCCCTTACTCCAAGCCCAGCTATAGCTAGAGCTGGCAGCGCCCAAAAAGGCTGAATCATATTTGCCCACTGCTCGCCATAAGCTATAGCCATCGTCGCCTTTCCTAAAGGAGCACCGACTTCTTTTGCAGCCTCTATTACAAAAGGTCCTTGTATAACCCAGTGTCCTCCACCACTAGGGACTGCGAAATTTATAATTGCTGAGCTAAAAAAAGTTAGCACAGCAAAGGTGTCTTTATTAGCGATATTTACAAACCACTCAGTGATAACTTTGCCTATGCCACTATTTTCCATCATCAAAGCAATGCCTGCATAAAATGGAAACTGTATTAAGATTCCAGCTGTACTTTTTGCAGCAGCTCCAACTGCCCTCATATAAGCCATGGGCGTTTTGTGTAATAACATTCCTAAGATGATGAAAATTAGATTTACTGTATTAATCGTTACATTAAAACCATGCTTCATAAAGTAGTCTAGTAAAAACCAGATTCCTAAAGCCACTATGATGTAGTTTAAAATCTTGCTTTCTTCAATCTTCACTGCTATAGAATCTTCTTTACTAACCTTTTTTTCAAAGCTTGGATCTTCTGCTAGGAGGCTAGGATCTATAGGTTTTGGAATCTTAGGTGTCATGAAGATAACTAAAAGTGGCATAAGCACTATTAAAGCTAGTGTTATAAAAATGTTGTAGTGAGTAAAGATGGTATCACTTATGGGGATTATTCCGCCAACGTATTTTTCTACAGGATTACCCGGAGTTGCTGCAAGGAGGGGCATAGAGCCACTTAGGCCTCCACCCCAGGTCATAAAACCTATATAAGCACAAGCTATTAGCAAGCCATAATCTGTGCTTTTAAGCTTTCTTGCCACCTCTTTAGCAAACAAAGCCCCTACTACTAGCCCAAATCCCCAGTTTATAACGCAAGCTACACTACCAGCAAAGCAAACTAAAGCTACTGCTTGCCTAGGTGTTTTAGCTAGTGAAGCACAAGCTTTTAGTATCTTTTTGATTAAAGGCGAGCTAGCTAGTGCGTAACCTGTAACTATAACCATAGCCATTTGAGTTGTAAAAGCTAGTAAATTCCAAAAGCCACCACCCCACATCTGCATCATGCTTGCTGGGCTATTACCCATGCTAAGGCCTAGAGCAAATACCACTATAGTTAAGATAAGGGCAAAGACTAAGGGGTCTGGCAAGTATCTACTAACTACTCGCGTCATAAAAGAACTTATCATCCCTATCATTGCTTTTCCTTATATTTAGTGTTTTTAAAACGCTATATCAAACTAGATTCCTTACTTATCCTTGCAACTACCTTTATAAGCAAACCTCAAACTCTGCCTCACTTTTTTGTTTTACTTCTTCTAAAGTAACTCCTTCTTGAAGCTCTATAAGTCTTGCTTTTCCATCTTTGAAGTCAAATACCCCTAACTCAGTTATAAGCAAGTTAACTACGCCCTTACCAGTTAGTGGCAGGGTGCAGACTTTTTTAAATTTAGATTCTCCATTTTTGCTTACATGATCCATTATGATGACTACTTTTTTAGCGCCATTTACTAGATCCATAGCCCCTCCCATGCCCTTTACTAGCTTGCCTGGAATCATATAGTTTGCTAAGTCTCCACTAGCACTAACTTCCATAGCCCCTAAGATAGATAAGTCTATATGGCCTCCTCTTATCATGGCAAAGCTTTCGCTGCTATCAAAAAAGCTTGCGCCTTTTGCTACTGTGATAGTTTCTTTCCCAGCATTTATTAAGTCTGGGTCTACTTCATCTTTAGTTGGGTAGGGCCCTATGCCTAAAAGGCCATTTTCACTTTGAAAGTAGACGTTATGCACTTCTTTTGGCAAGATGTTAGCTACCAAAGTTGGCATGCCTATGCCTAGATTTATATTCATATCGCTTTTTATCTCTTTAGCAGCCCTAGTTATAATTTTCTCTCTTGCGTTCATTTTGTTCCTCCTAGTCTCTAGTCACTATTTTTTCTATCTGTTTAGTAAAGCTGCCCTTATAGATATAGTCCACATAGATTCCACAAAGGTGTATAAAGTTAGGATCTAGACTTCCTATATCAACCATCTCTTCAACCTCAGCTACAGTTATCTTTCCTGCCTTTGCACAAACTGGATTAAAGTTCATAGCAGTTTCATGAAAGATTAGATTCCCAAAACTATCAGCCTTTTTGGCTTTGACTATGGCAAAGTCGCCAACTATGGCCCTTTCCATTAAGTACTCTTTGCCTTCAAAGACTTTAGTCTCTTTACCCTCTGCAACTAAAGTCCCAACTCCTGTAGGTGTATAAAAAGCTGGGATCCCAGCTCCACCAGCGCGAAGCTGCTCTGCTAAAGTGCCTTGAGGAGTAAGCACTACTTCAAGCTCCCCACTTAAAAACTGCCTTTCAAACTCCTTGTTTTCTCCAACATAAGAAGAGATCATCTTTTTTATCTGTTTATTTTTTAAAAGCTTACCTAGCCCTACATCATCTATGCCACAGTTATTACTTACTACAGTTAGATTTTTTACCTTTAGGTGCGCTATAGCATCTATACTATTTTCTGGAATCCCACATAGCCCAAAGCCTCCAGCTAAGATAGTCATACCATCTTTTAGATCTTTAAAGGCCTCATTTATATCAGTTATGATTTTGCTCATGTTTATCTCTTTATCTTTTTTTTATCTTATCTTTCAACAACGCAGGCTATACCTTGCCCACCACCTATACATAAAGTAGCAAGCCCATATCTAGAATCTCTTTTTTCCATCTCATAAAGCAAGGTAACTAAGATTCTTGCTCCACTAGCTCCTATGGGATGGCCTAAGGCTATAGCACCTCCATTTACATTTAAGATGTCATGATTAAAGCCTAGCTCTCTATCTACACTTATAGTTTGGGCTGCAAAGGCTTCATTAGCCTCGATTAAGTCTATATCTTTTAAATTTAGATTTGCTTTTTTAAGGGCGTTTTTTACAGCTTCAACTGGCCCTAGTCCATAGTCTTTTGGATGAACTCCAGCCTTGCCAAAACTTTTTATCTTAGCCATAGGTTTTAGGCCTAGTTTTTTTGCCTTTGTGCCACTCATTAAAGCAAGCATGGCAGCGCCATCATTTATCCCGCTTGCATTACCAGCAGTTATAAGGCCATCTTTTTTAAAAGCAGGCTTAAGTCTTAATAGCAAGTCTTTATTAGTATCTTTTGCAAACTCATCTACTTGAAAAACTACTTCTTCTTTTTTGTTTTTTATCTTTATAGGAACTATCTCATCTACAAAACGCCCAGACTTTATAGCCCTTATAGCCTTAGTTTGAGAGGCTGCACTAAAGCCATCTAACTCATCTCTGCTTATATTATAAGTCTTGCAAGCCTCTTCTATAAGCTCTCCCATATGAGAGTTACAGCTCCCACAAACAAGTCCATCTTTAAGTATGCTATCTAGTAGTTTTACATCACCAAGCCTAGCGCCATATCTTGTGTCCATGGAAAGAAAAGGGGCATTACTCATAGATTCTATGCCGCCTGCTATGACTACTTCGCTATCTCCTAAGGCTATACTTTGAAAGCCAAGCTCAACTGCTTTTAGTCCACTTCCGCAAACTTTGTTTATAGAAAAAGCTCCACTAGTTTGTGGAATCTCACTTCTTAGTAAAACTTGTCTAGCACTAGACTGCCCACAACCTGCTTGTAAAACATGTCCCAAGATAAGCTCTTCAACTAATTTGCTATCTAAATTTATAGAATCTAATAAGCCTTTTAAAACACACTCCCCCAAATCAACTGCACTTAAGCTTTTGAGGCTTCCGCCAAAGCTACCTATAGCACTACGCTTAGCACCAACTATTACTACCTCATTCGCCTGCATGTAGTCTCCTTAATGTTTTATGCCTTTAAATTCCATGTTACTTACTTTTATCTCTATAGGCTAAATTTTTGTGTAAATAGTTGACTAAACAAAGAGACTATAGTTACTATACGTAACTTTAAAGTTAAAAAAAGGTATCAAAATACCAAATATTCCAAAAAGTAAACATAAAATCAAGACTTTAGCTACTAGGTTTTAACACTAACTAAAAATATAAACTTATATGTTTACTAAAGTAATATTTATAGGCATAGAGGATGGTATAAAGTGTAGTTTTGAAAGGAGTATATAGATATAAGCAAGCTTATATCCACTAACCAAAAGGCTTAAAGTAAAGTAGTAGTATGTAAAATAAAGTGGAGATAAAGATCGCTAAAAGCCCATTATAAGGAGACTTAATAAAGATAAGATAGATGGCTATCACACTAAACACACCTAATCCTTCATAGCTTCCAAAAGGAGTGCTAGCTAAGTTTACATCTTTGTAAATGGGTAAACTACAAGCATGCCTATAATGCAAGGTGTTATCTTTCTTGAAAGCCAGACAAGAAGAAGGGACTAAGAAGAGGGGCATGGCAAAAAAGCTAAATATAGCAAGTGGTAAAAATCTTGTGATAATAGTACCTAGTATGATGGCAAGTAGTGCTAAAAAAGCATGGCTTAGACTTATCTCACTCATAGCTTCCCCCTTTTAGTCTTGCTCTTTTTTAAAGTCTTAATCACGCACAGCCTTAAAACGCAAAGCTTTTAGTACCAAAAGGGCTATGATGATAGCTATCATAGAAGGCACTAAAAAACTATCTTTGCCAAAAATCATTAGACAAATAACTGCTATAACTATCCCTAAAATTGCACCAAAATAAGACTTACTCCTTCTAATCTGCTCTAAAAGTATGACTACAAAAACAGCACTTAGCACAAACCCTATGCCTTTAACATTAAACTTATCACCTATAAATGACCCTATAACACAGCCAACTATCCAATACATATGATTAAGCAGTGATAGATAAAACTTTGCTTTTTGACTTAAGTTTGCATTTACACTAAGAAGTGCAAAAGTCTCATCAGTTAGGCTAAAAAACATATAGATTCTAGATCTTAGAGGAAAAGCACTAAAGTCTTTAAACATAGCCATAGCATATAGAATCTGCCTTACGTTTATAACAAGGACTAGGATAAAAACAGAGGCTATATCAACCCCCATGCTAAGCAAACCAACTGCTACAAACTGCATAGCCCCAGCATAGATTAAAACTGCCATGGCTAAAGACCAAAACACGCCAAATCCAGCATTTTCTAGCATGATACCAAAGGCAATGCCAAGCATCAAGTAGCCAACAAGTATGGGCAAGCTTAGCTTAAATGCCACCTTTAAATCACTCACATATAGCCTTCATACAAAAAAAGTTTGATAAAGAAAGAAAATTATAGTGATAAAAGCAAGTCTTTATAGCCAAGCTTTCATAACTATAGAATCTAAACTTAAAGTGCTATCTTTAGTATCTAAGCTAACTCTTTTTTCATATCCTTTTGCATCCACTTAAGATCTGGTAGCATAGAGGCTATCTTCTTATCAACTTTTAGGTTAGAGGCAAACTCATATATGCTGCCATTTTTTACAAACTGCAAGATTAAAGGAGTATCACCCTCACACTCTTTAGCCTTAGAGGCTATTAGATCAAGTTTAGTGCTATCAAAGTTAGATTCAAAGACCACACAAAGGGCTTGAGTTAAATCAACTCCTTTAAACTTGATATCTATAGGCGTTATCTCTTCTAAGCTTGGTATCTCACTTTTTTCAAATGTTTTATCATACTTTAAAGTTACCCTAGCACTTTTTGCATCATCTAGGGCTAAAAGCTCTAAAACTCTAATCTGCACTTTGATATCATCTTCATCATCATCATCTTTTTCTATCTTACACTTAAAACAGATAGGCTCATTTGGATCTTTTAGGTTAGCATTTAGTTCATCTAGTGCATTTAGTTGATTTTCAAAAAGTGTTAGTTCTAGCTTGCCTGTTAGATCCATGGCATTAAGCACACCATAAATCTTGCCACTTTTACCTATCTTCCTATTAACACTAAGTACCTTGCAAGCAAAAAGCGCAAAAGTTCCTGACTTAAGCTCAGTTTTTTCTACACTCTTAGCCATGCCTTTTATGGCATTAATCCTAGCTCTATAAGGATCTAGTGGATGCCCACTTACATAAAAGCCTAAGCTCTCATACTCATACTCTAAGATAACGCCTGCATCTAACTCTTTTACGTTTTTAAACTCTAGCTGCACATCTGATTTATACTCAGAAAAAAGCATACTGCCGCCTTCTTGATCCCTCCTAGCCCTAGTTACAGCCCTACCCATATCACAGATATAGTCTATATTATCAAGCATGGCTTTTCTTGAGTAGCCTAGATTATCAAGGCTGCCAGATTTTATAAGCGGCTCTAGTATGCGCTTGCTTATCTTGCTAAAATCTACACGTGCTACAAAATCAGCAAAGTTTACAAACTCCCCACCTTTTTTTCTAACTTCTATAATATTTTTTAGCGCCTCACTTCCAGCACCTTTTATAGCCCCTAGTCCGAAAACTATCTTTTTAGAATCTTTAGCATTTTTGTCTTTTGTATCATCTTTAAGGACTGAAAAGTTGATCATAGAGTGGTTTACATGGGGATTAGCTATAGTTATACCTAAAGCTTTTACTTCATCTATATACTTAGCTACTGCTTCTATCTTATTACTTTCACTAGTTAGCATAGCTGCCATGAACTCATGTTCATAGTAAGTTTTTAAATAAGCTGTTTGAAAAACTAACATCCCATAGGCTGCTGAGTGAGACTTATTAAAGCCATATTCTGCAAACTTAGCTATTAAGTCAAAAAGAGCTCCTGCTTTAGTAGCATCAAAGCCATTTTTCTTAGCCCCACCTACAAACTTAGCCTTAGAATCATCCATAGCCTTAGCATCTTTTTTACCCATAGCCCTTCTTACAAGATCAGCTTCTCCTAGGCTAAAGCCCCCTATAACTTGCACTATCTGCATAACTTGTTCTTGATAGACTATAACTCCATAAGTTGGCTTTAAGATAGATTCTAACTCTTTAAAAGGATACTCTATCTTTGCTCTACCATGCTTTCTTTCTATGTAGTCAGCTGTCATGCCAGATTCTATAGGGCCAGGGCGATAGAGGGCTATAAGTGCTATAGCGTCATCTATGCAAGTAGGTTTAAGTCTTCTATTTATATCTTGCATGCCATTAGATTCTAACTGGAAGATACCTAGGGTGTTACCACTTTGTAAGGTTTTATAAACTTCAGGATCGTTTGCATCAACTTCTAAAAAGTTTATATGCTTACCACTAGTTTCAGCAATGATATCAAGGGCATCTTGTATAACAGTTAGAGTTTTTAGTCCTAAGAAGTCAAACTTTATCAAGTCTACTTCTTCAAGATGCTTCATATAGTACTGTGTAACTAACAAGTTATCTTTAGTCTTTTCTGGGACATATAAAGGCACCTTATTCCAAAGCTCTTTTTCTCCATCTACTACTAAAGCTGCTGCATGTATACCAGCGTTCCTATTAAGCCCTTCTAGCTTTAAAGCCATCTCCCAAACCTCTTTAGCTTTTGGGTTAGATTCTGTAAGCTCTTTTATCTTAGGCTCTTTTGTAAAGGCATCTTTAAGAGTGATATTAAGCTCTTTTGGGATAAGTTTTGCAAATTCATCAGATTCTTTATAAGGCATGTCATAAACCCTAGCCACATCCCTTATAACTGACTTTGCTAGCATCTTACCAAAGGTTATAACCTGTGCTACATTGTTTCTCCCATAGCGATTACTCATATATTCAAACATCTCGCCTCTACGTCTTTGGCAAAAGTCTGTATCAATATCAGGCATAGAAACACGCTCTGGATTTAAGAATCTTTCAAAAAGCAAGTCATACTTTATAGGGTCTATATCAGTTATACCTAGACAAAAGGCTACTAGTGAGCCAGCAGCACTACCACGTCCGGGTCCTACTGGAATCTTATTAGACTTAGCGTAGTTTATAAAGTCCCAAACTATAAGCATGTAACCTGGAAATTTCATAGAAACTATGATATCCATCTCTACTTCTAGTCTTTTTTTGTAAGTTTCATGCAAGCTTTCATCTATGATAGCTAGCCTTTTTTTAAGTCCTTCTTCACACTTATACCTAAAGTAGCTTGCTTCATCTACATACTCTATACCATCTTTTAACGCACACTCTTTTGCAAACTTAAAGGTTGGAGGAGTTGGAGGATTAGTGTCGTTATTTTTTAGATCTATATTAAGGTTACACTTAGCTACTATCTCTTGGGTATTACTTATAGCTTCTGGGATATCAGCAAAAAGCTCTGCCATCTCTTCAGGGCTTTTTATATAAAACTCATGCACGCTATGACGTAAGCGGTTAGCATCAGCTAAAGTCTTACCCATGGCTATACACATGGCAACTTCTTGCATATTAGCATCTTCTTTAACTCTATAGTGGGAATCATTAGTTGCTACAAGCTTAGCTCCAGTTTCTAAGCTTAGTCTTATTAGATTATCATCTATATCGTTTTGCTCTCTTATACCATGACGCATGATCTCTATATAAAAATCCTCGCCAAATATATCTTGATACTCAGCAACTGCTTCTTTTGCACCATCATATCCGCGTGCACCCATGGAGAGATTACGCTCATTTCTAGTGTTTAGATGCCAACTTATCTCACCTTGCAAACAAGCACTACTACAAACTATACCTTCACTATGCTCCCTTAAAAGCTTTTTATTTATACGTGGGAAACCAAAGTAGCGTCCATCCATAAAGCTTCTTGAGCTTAGATACATAAGATTCTTATAACCTATGTCATCTTTAGCAAACAAACAAAGGTGGAATCTTGGAGTGGTGCGCGACCTATCTCCTAAGTCTTCTTTGTTGTGTATGTAGGCTTCTATCCCTATGATGGGCTTGATGCCAGCTTTTTTCATAGTGGTATAAAACTTTATAGCACCAAACATATTGCCATGATCACTCATAGCTACGCTATCCATACCTAAATCTTTTATCTGCTTACATAAAGCATCTAGTTTGTTGGCTCCATCTAGGAGAGAGTACTCAGTGTGAAGATGTAAATGGGTGAATTTAGTGCTCATAGTAGAATCTTTTTTATTAAATGTAACTATATTAAATCTAAAATATATGAATAGTCTTAGCTCCTTATCTTTTCTAAAAAGACTGGCGCTTTTAAGTGTAAAAGTTAAAATTAGCCCTACTTAAAAACTAGTCTTAACTTGGTCTTTAAGTAGTTTGTGCTTTTGTTACCTTAAGCCTTATAAACTAGGCCTTTTTTTCTTGTATGTAGCGGTTTAAGATCTCCCAAACCTCATCTTTTAATCTTAGCTTTTCTTTTTTTAAGACATCTATTTCTTGGATAGATAGAGGGATGATACCTTGTTCTGCATTTTTTATCTTTTGGTCTAACTCATTGTGTTCTTCAAAAATCTTATCAAAATGTGCGTCATTTTGCTTTAGGTAAGAAACCTCTTCTCTGTACTCATGAAACATCTGTAGACTCCTTAATAGATATGATATAGATTCTAAAGTATTTACCTTTAAAGACTGTTTAAAACTTCTAAAGCATGGCCTTTTGTTTTTACATTGTAAAAAGCCTTATAGATTTTTCCATCTTTAATGATAAAAGTTGACCTTATAACGCCCTCTACTTCTTTTCCATACATCATTTTTTTACCAAAAGCAAAATACTTCTTAGCTACTTCATTATCCTTATCACTTAATAACACCACATCTAAGTTTTTGGAATCTATAAACTTTTGATGACTTGCTGGAGTGTCTTTACTAACTCCTATGACTATAGCACTTTTAGCTGCAAAGTCTGCTTTTAAGCTAGTAAAATCAAGTGCTTCTAGTGTGCATCCTGGCGTGTTATCCTTAGGATAGAAATAAAGCACAACATTAAAGCCTGCAAAGTCTTGAAGGCTTATGTTTACATTATCAGCATTTGGTAGTTCAAAGTTTGGCGCTAAGTCCCCTTCTTTTAAACGATTCATCTCTTGTGACATAGCTACTCCTTTATGTACTTATTTAAGTCTAGCATCAAAGTTAGATTCTAAAATCTTTAAAACCTTAGATATGCTCTCTTCTATATCTTCTTGCAAGAGTGTTTTCTCACTAGACTGCAAGATAAAACGTATAGTTAAAGCATGCATATGCTTATCTTCTTTATACACATCAAGTGGATAAAAACCAACTATAGAATCTAAACTTTCTTTTTGCAAGCTAGCTTTTATGCGTGAAAAAGGTATCCTAGAATTTATTAGCACAGTTAAATCACGCCTTGAAGCTTGAAAAGTAGAGTAAGGTTTAGCTTTTTTCTCTAGCTTTTTAAGCTTAGCTTTTAAAACTAGCTCCATATCTAGCTCAGCCCAAAAGACATTTTCTAAATCATACATTGTGCATACTTTTGGATTTAGCTTTGAGATAATCCCTAGCCTGATACCATCTTTATAAACAAAGGCACTTTGATAAGGATGATATAAGCCATTAGATACATTTTCTTCTAAATCATCACTTAGATTTATAAGCTCAAAGTTATCTATAACCTTAGTTAAGGCTCTAGCAAAGCCATAAAACTCCCACAAACTCCCTTTAGGGTTAGGATAACTTGGAGATAATCTATCCCCACACACTCCAAAAGCTATATTTAAGCTAGGGTTTCTTTGCTCATCATAAACTGTGCCTATCTCAAAAAAGCTTACTGACTTATAGCCTAAGTTTTTATTTCTCTGCATAGATTCTAAGATGTTAGGTATAAGACTTGGGCGCAAAGTATCTAAGTCTTTAGTGATAGGATTAAGCAAGGCTTTATCTTGACTTAAAGGCTTAAAGCCTAGCTCCAAAAGTTTTTGGCTTGAACTAAACACATAGTGTAAGCACTCATAAAAACCTAAGGCCAAAGCCTTTGTTCTTATATCTTTTGTAAGCTTGTGTTTATCATAGGCTAAAGAGCTATTTAAAGTTTGTTCTATTAATAAAGGCTTGGATTTGATATTTTGTATACCAGTACAGCGCAAAATCTCTTCTGCTACATCTTGCCTGTTAACTATATCAAAACGATAAATTGGCGGGGTTAATATAAAGTAGTCTTCATCACAAGTAGTCTTTAACAAAAAGTTAAGTCTTTTTAAGATGATGGCTATCTCATCATTACTTATATCATTGCCTATAACTTTTGATATATAACTAAAAGTCATATCTATATTTAAAGGTTCAAGCTTGTGCATGATCTTTTGCTCACCTGAATAAACTACTACATCATCAAGACTATCAAATAGCATGCAAAGAAATCCCATGCCTAGCTCAAGACTAGAGTTTGAACCTCTAGTTGATAGATAAGTTACATCTTTATCTTGAGCTAGCTTATCTTTAGCTTTAAAAATCTCATTTGATATAGTATCTGGGTGTATATGACTTGCTTCTATAACAAAGGTTCTTGGGTAGTCATTAGGCGTTACTTCATAGCGTTTAGCTCCTATGGTGCTTAGCTTAGTTACTTCTTCATTATCACCTTTTTTTACTATAGAGTAAACTGACTCTAAGCCTAACTCATCCCTTCTAATATCTAGCTTCACAGTCTCACCATTAAGAGATATCTCTCTATCATCTAGTGGATAAGCATTAAATATAACTCCACTCATATAAGTAGCATACTCTAAGAAATTTTCTATCTTTTCTTTTTTGTATCTTTTAGCTATGCCTAAACTTAAAGCTATAGCCAAAGGTAAGAACATATCTTTTATCTCAACTATCTTATACATCAAATTAGCATCTAATTCTCCATGGCTTAAAAGCTGCAAGATTCTACCTACACCTATGGCTAAGGAGTTATCTCCTGCTGGAAGGCTTTTTAAGATAAGGTTAAAGCTACTTGCTATCTCTCTAGCTACTCCTAGCACATAAAGACAATCCCCTCTATTTGGAGTTATACCTAGTTCTATAACATCTTGATTAAAGACAGCATACTCTTTTAACTCTTTTCCTAAAACTAGCTCACCTATACTAGAATCAAGCTCCATTATCCCTTCACCTAAAACTGGTAAACCTAGCTCCTCACTAGAACAAAGCATACCACTAGATTCTATGTCTCTAATAGTGCTTTTTACTATGTTAAATGGTAGTTTAGAATCCCCTTTAGGCGGGAGACTAGCACCTATTAAAGCAACAGCTACATAGAGATCTATCCTTGCATTTCTTGCTCCACAAACTATCTGCAAGACTTCACTTCCTATATCAACATCGCATATACTTAGTCTTTCTGCATTAGGATGGGCCTTTCTTCTTATAATCTTACCTACTACAACCTTTGAAGGCACGCTTATCTTATAAGTAGATTCTATTTCTAGGCCAAGGGAGCTTAGTCTATTGCAAACTTCGTTTAAATCTAGATTTTGCAAGTCCAAAAAAGCTTTTAGTGCACATGTAGTTACTATCATTAAAACTGCTCCAATAATCTTAAGTCTGTTTCAAAAAAGCTTCTTAAGTCTCCTATACCCCACTTAAGCATAGCTAAACGCTCAACTCCTAACCCAAAAGCATAGCCACTAACCCCTTCATAGCCTACAGCTTTAAAAACATTACTATCTACTATGCCACATCCTAGTACTTCTAGCCAACCAGTTTGTGAACATACCCTGCATCCCTTGCCTTTACAAAACACACAACTTATATCAACCTCTGCGCTAGGCTCTGTGAAAGGGAAGAAACTAGAGCGAAATCTCACTTCAGTCTCACTGCCAAAGATAAACTTTAAAAAGTCTTCTAAAAGGTATTTAAGATTAGCAAAGCTTATATTATCCCCTTCTTCTACTACAAGACCTTCTACTTGATGAAACATAGGTGAATGAGTTAGATCATAGTCGCGTCTAAAAGTAGGACCAGTACATATCATCCTTAAAGGTGGCTTTTTAGATTCCATAGTTCTTATCTGTATAGGACTAGTATGAGTTCTTAAAAGCCTAGAATCTTTAAAGTAAAAAGTATCTTGCATATCACGTGCTGGGTGGTACTTAGGAAGGTTTAGTGCTTCAAAGTTATGGAAATCATCTTCTATAAGTGGACCATCTTCAAGCGAAAAGTTAAGGTTAGTAAAATAATCTATGATGATATCTTGCATCCTATGTATAGGATGTCCTTCTGATATGCTCTGCATATGGAGGTTAGAATCTTGCTTAGTGCCTAGTGTGTAAAACTGAGTGGTTGCATTAAATAGTGAAGCATCTAAGCTTTCTTTGGCCATAGCCTTATCTAACTCTAGACTTTCTAGCTCACTTTTTTTAGATTCCAAAAGAAGGTCATAGTCTTTTTTAAGCTTATTAATCTTAGCGGCTTGTTCTTTTTTAAGAGGCTCATCCATGTCTTTTAGTTCTTTAAAAAGGGAGGTTAAAACTCCATTCTTCCCACCTATAGCCACTCTTAAATTCTCTAACTCCTTTGTATCTTTCACACATCTAAGCAGTTCTAAAAGTCTAACTAACTCTTCCATTTGCCACCTTTTTTAAGTTTTTTTGATTTTATCAAATCTAGCTTATAATTAAGCCTGTGAAGCAACATTAAAAGGAGAAGTACTATGAATATCTTTGAGAAAATTATAAAGGGTGAAATTCCTTGCAAAAAGATACATGAAAATGAAAAATTTTTAAGCTTTTATGATATAGCTCCAAAGGCTCCAGTGCACGCTTTAATCATAACTAAAGCTAGCATAAAAGACTTTAATGAGCTAGATGGTGAAACCATGAAAGATATGACTAAGTTTATACATGAAGTAGTTGATATCTTAGGGGTTAAAGAAAGTGGCTATAGGCTAGTAACTAACACTGGTAAAGATAGCGGTCAAGAAGTGCCACACTTTCACTTTCACTTACTAGGGAAAAAACCACTAAGTGGTAACTTTGCTTAAAAACTTTAAAGTAGTTTTAAAAGCCAAGAATTAGTTTTAGCTAAGTTAAGGTCTATCTTTAACTTAAGCTATATTTAAGCCAAGCAGTGGCACAATTTAGCCCTTATTTGTTTTTCAACTTTTTAAGTATGGCTTGATAGCTCAGTCGGTAGAGCAGAGGACTGAAAATCCTCGTGTCGGTGGTTCGATTCCGCCTCAAGCCACCACTCCTAAATTCAAAATCTTAAATCACAAGTTTAATCCACATCATTTAATCTTTTTATCCCTAGCTAACAAGCTACTAGCTATAGCGTAAAACACATATCAAAAAATTAAAATCCTAGATTAAAGTATCTAACAAAACTTAAGTTTATAAAATAGCTATTCATCAAATAGGTTTGATTAAGCTCGCCCCCATTTTCATTAGGGATACTTCTATGGTTTTCTAAAGTAGCCAGGCCTATCTTAGTAGTTAACTCTACCCTATAGCCTTTTATATTAGTCCCAAGTCCAACTATAACAAAAGGAAGCGCGCCACTTGCTTCAACTTTAGAACTTATAAGTCCAAAACTAAAACCCCCTATGCCATACATCTGAAAGCTTTGTAAGGGTAAGAAATTAACTAAACTTTCTACGCTTGCATCTAGTAGCATAAAAAAGCCTGAGTAGGCTTGATTATTTAAAGCTCCTCTAAGGTAGTTAGCATCAAAGTTAAAAGAAGCTCTAAAACCAAGTATGCTATTCATAAAAGCCATGTAGCCAACCCCTACATTTAGCCCAAAACTTCCGCTATGACCTTTGTAGGTGCTAGTATTTGCTGTCATATCAAGATTACTAGTTTTTATACTATTAATGTTTGAACTAAGACCTGCTTTATAAAAAAGGCCTGAAGAAGGACCATTTATACCAAAAGCACTAAGAGAGCTAAAGCTTGTAGCTAATATGAGCGCTAGTAAAGGGGTCTTTAGTACTTTCATATAGCTACTTTTTGAAAAAGATTAAGGGCATTTTGTGTGCTTTTAGTAACCACATCTTTAACTTCTAGATTCTTAAGACTTGCTATTTTTAAGGCTATTAGATCTAAGTACTTACTTTCATTTCTTTGGCCTCTATAAGGAGTTGGGGCTAAAAAAGGTGCATCAGTTTCAAGTAAGATCTTATCCATACCTAAAAGCTTTATAACATCTTGTAAATCTTTAGCATTTTTAAAAGTACTAACGCCTCCTATGCCGTAATAGAAGTTATTTTGAAAGCTTAAAAGATCAGTATTAGCATTAAAGCAGTGAAAAACTCCCTTTATATTAGGGTAGTCTTTTAAGATCCTAGCTGCATCATTGCTTGCTTCAAAGTCATCTTTAGAATCTCTAATATGCAAGATAACTGGCAAGTTATGCTCTAAAGCAAGCTCTAGCTGGTATCTAAAATACTTTTCTTGCTCATCTTTATGCTCTTTAGTGTAGTAGTAATCAAGCCCACACTCTCCAACTGCCACACACTTTTTATGAGTGATAAAAGATTCTAAAGTATCTTCATTAAAATCTTTTATATCATTTGGATGAACTCCAACTGCAAAAAACACATCATCATACTTTTGTGCTATCTCTATGGCACTAGGCAGGGTGTTTATATCAGCTCCAGGGATGATAAAAGCCTTAACCCCAGTAAGTCTTGCATTCTCTAAAACAGATGTTAAATCTGGCTCAAAATCTTTAAAATCTAGATGTATATGAGTATCTATCATGGTTATATCTCTTTAATATTTAAGTAATAAAAGGACTATTTTATAATAAACATGCAAGCTAGTAGTTTATGCAATCTTTCTTTTAAAAAAGATTGAGTAACTTTACCTACCTTCTTTTTTTTGTTAAAAAATCTAGTTCTAAGTAACCTAGAGGCAAGCAAGCTATAGCAAAAGCTGCTGCTGAGGCATTAAAAACTGAGTAGTCAAAAACAGCCTTAAATCCCATAGTAGAAACTGTAGCAAGGGCTATTAGTAAAAGCAAGATTCCAGAAAGTACTGAAAAAACTTTTAGCTGATACCCAAGGATGATAAAGATAGAAAAAACTATCTCTAAGATAGTCGCACTCCAAGCTAAAAAAGGGATAAAACTCATAGGAACCCAAGGCATAAGAGAGTGTGTGTAGTCAAAAAAAGACTTCATATCACCCCAAAAAGAAAGATCTTTCCTCCAAACTCCTAGCCTATCAAGTGCGGCAGAAAGCATAGCTGAAGCTACACTAAATCTTAAAAATAACTTAGCTAAAAATACAAAAAACATCTTTATCCTTATGTGATAATTTATATTAGATAATAACTCAGAAGTAAAGGTATATGAAGTTTTATTAGCTTTTTTAAAAAAATGGCAAGAAAAATAAGTAGGCCAAAGTAGCCTTCAAGACTAAACTTAAAAAAGATAGCACTAAAAGAAAGCTTATAGTTTAAAAACTCTATCTTTTTAGATTTATAGCTTCTTTAGTTAAGTCATCACCAGTTGTAAAGGCTTTAGCGTTCATTGAGTAGCCTCTTTGCATAAGGATTAAATCAGTTAAAGCAGTGCTTAAGTCAACATTACTTGTCTCAACATAGCCTTGCATGATCTTGCCATTTTTAAGATTAGAATCTTCATCCCAAACTAACTTTGGATCTCCACTAGCTAGTCCTTGCTGGCCATTAATAGTTCTTGGATCTAGGGCAAAAAGATTCCCACCTACTTTTTTAAGCCCTTGGTCATTAGCAAACATAGCAAGGCCTACTCTTCCTATGGCTTCATTTTGTCCATTACTAAAACTTAGGCTAATTATCCCCTCATCATTAATACGAATATCTCTAAGCTCGCCTCTTTCTTTTCCATCTTGCGTAGTTTTATTAATCCTAGAATCTGCATAAGCCTTATTAGAGCTATCTTTTAAAGTCAAAACTATGTCTTTGTTATCTAGAAAAGGTATATCTAAGTCTTTAGTTATAGCTTTACCATTTTTATCAAAACTTATAACACCTTCTGTAAAGTTCTTAGAAACCATCATATGATCGCCACCAAACTCATATATAGCACTTCTAGTATTCCAAGTTTCTGGTGTAGTTTGAGGGCCTGTGTCATCCCCACTATTAACTAAAAGATAGTCTGTTCTTAAAGCATACTTCTTTCCAGTTGAATCATAAACTTCTGTAGTAGTGCTATAAGTTGGTACATTTAGGTTAGTTCCTAATATGCTTTCACCCTTAGCAAAACTATCATTACTCCCATTTAGTCCTAGTCTTTCAAAAAGCTTACCAGCTACTTTTATCTTTAAGGTATCATCATCAGAGTTTTTTAAAACTAAAGTACTTTTTGGATATATAGCTCCTTTAGCATCCCTACTTAAATCCAAATCAAGCCCTGTATCTCTTTGTATAAGATACTGAAGCTGACCTATGGTATGAAACTTATTTTCTGAAGAAGTGCCATCACCATAGCTGTATTTATACTCTTTAACTTGACCATTTTTATCTGTGATAGTTATAGTCCCATCACTATATGCGCTTGGATTTAACATATCTTTATCAGTGTTGGCAATGGCGTTTAAATCTTGGTTAAAAAACCTTGCTTCATTAAACACATGCCCTTCAGTATAAGCACTAACTATGCTTTTAAAATCTTTAGTTCGGTTTAAATTCACATTTAGATTAACTTTAGTAGTCTCAACTGGTGCATAACTTATATCAGGTGGGATGGCTATAGGCTTCATAACTCCAGTTGCTAGCTTTTTAAGGTCACCTTCTGGATCTTGACTAGCTTTAAAAGTATCATTTTGTATCTTGCCTAGGTTTACGCCATAAAGGTAGTAGCCTTGGGCATTAACTAAGTAGCCATCACTATCCATACTAAAATCCCCATTTCTAGTAAAGAAGTTTTGATCTGGAGAGCTTTCTTTATAGCCATTTTTATCTATCTCAAATGTACCATTTTTATCTTTACCAACTACTAGCCAACCCTTACCAGTAAAAGCCACACTAGTAGGATTATCAACCTTTCTTAAGTCGCCTAACTTAGTATCTATGTTATTGCTACCACCTGTGACACCATAGCTAAAATCATTATTAGTAACAGTACTAGAGTTCATAGAATCTAAGTTTTTAGAAAAAAGTGTTTTAAACTCTGGTGTATTAGCCTTGTAGCCATTAGTATTAACATTAGCTATATTATTTGAAATGCTATCTAAGCCAAACTGATGAGTTTTGATTCCAGAAACTGCATTTAATAAAGTGTCATTCATATTTGTTGGCTCCAATATTTACTTATATAGCTTGAAAGCAAAAGCTGTGCCTTTTAGGGAGGCTAGACTTTTAACTTAAATAGGTTTTAAATCTTTGCTTGACTTTGAAGGCTAGAGCTTAGAGGACTTATATTTAAAGGGTTTTTAATACTGCTTAAGGGATCTTTACTAGTTTCAGAATCACTATTTTGAGTACTTGCTACTTGAGTATTACTAGCTGAGTGCTTCTTTGCTTCTTGGGCTTGTTTTTTATTTAACTCTTCTATCTTTCTTATACCTTCTTCTTGAGCTAGATCTCTAGGTGATTTAGTAGTTTGAGGTTTAGTGCTAGTATCTAGTGGATTAGAAATCTTAGCTTCTTCATGGCTAGTTTTAGGGAGGCTAGCTGCAAGATTAGCGCTTGGTAAAGGTATGTCTTTAGAATCTGTTTTAGATTCCATTTTAGGGTTAGAATCCATACTTTCTAGTGGCTTAGTATCTAAGCTTTTATCTATGCTACTTACTTCTTGTTTTAAGTCTTCTAAGGATTTATTTTGATTTATAGCATGGTGTGGGTAAAACTCTATAGCGCTTTTTAGTGGCAATACTAACTCACCTAGTCTCATTAAAGGTGTACCTTTATCAAAGATAATGCTTTGTATTTCACCACGACCAAAACGAGTTTCATTGTACTTATTAGTATGTTCATCAAGATTATACTTAGCAACTATCTTATAGTTACCTTTAGGTACTTGCTTACCATTATCATCTTTACCATCCCATGTAAAGTCTATGTAGCCTTTTTGATTATTCTTAGAATCTAGGGGGATGGTTTTTACTATGTCGTTGTTTTTATCTAGTATCTCTATGCTTGCTTTACCCTTACTTGCATCTATCTTATCATCAAAGTAGAGAGAAAAGTTCACTTTATCACCCTTAAAATCAACCCCCATAACATCAGTTTCTGCTATCTTTCCTATCATAGAAACTGTATTAAGTGAGTTACTTTGTGCGGCTTGGGCCATACTCGCAACACTTTCTTTCATACCTTTATCTAAATCTTCTAGGCTTTTTTTCATCTGTCCTTGAAAGTCTCTTAAGCTAGCATTGGTCTCTTGAGTGCTTTTCATAGCAGAGGCTACTTCTTTCATAGCTTTTTTATTTTCTTCTTGCATCTCTACTTGGGTAAGCTGGGCAGTTTGGGAGATTATCTTATCAGTTTCCATAGGAGCTGTTGGATCTTGATTTTTAAGCTGTTCTAAGAAAAGCTTCATAAAGGCATCTGTATCCATACCATTAGTTAGTTTATGTGAGCTTTCTTTTTTCTTTTCAGCTTGGGCTGCTTCAAAGCCTGTGACTTTGTTTAAATCTATAGCCATGTTAGATCCTTAAGCTTAGTAGTAAGGATCTACAAGCTATATTTGTTCCATTTGCTCTCTTATATAAACCTTAGCCTCTTCTATATCACTAGGTAAATTTATAGGACCTTTAAAATAGTAATCTATAGTACAAAAAGGCTTAGGTATACCAAATCTATCCCAAGTTTTTAACTCCCAAGACTTTGAGTACTTAACCACACATAGATATATAGGGACTTTTGATTTTTGAGATAAAACTATAGCGCCATCTTTTACGTCGTGATAAGGGCCTTTTGGGCCATCTGGAGTTATAAAAAGGTCTTTGCCTTCTTTTAGTACTTTTAAAGACTTAAGCAAGGCTTTAAATCCATCTTGGTTAGTACTACCTCTAATAGACCTAAGTTTAAAAAGCCCTAAAGTCTTTTCTATTAAATCCCCATCATTATGAGTACTAGTTATAAAATATAAATCTTGTATCTTTTTAACTTTGTCATATAAAAAAGGCATCATTAAAAAGTTACCATGCCAACATACTGCTATAAAATTAGATTCTAAAGGGTCTAGATGATATCTCTTCTTAGAGCTAAGATAGATAAGCCACATTAGGATATAAACTAATGGTGGAGCAACTACTCTTAGAATCTTTTTCTTAAGTTTTTTTAACAAGGGCTTCCATATAAAGTAGCATTTCTAACATGAGTTACTTTTATATCTACAAACTCACCTAAGTTAAAAAACTTATCTTCTATCTTAACTAGGCGGTTTGTATCACTTCTGCCTTCGCTAAAGGTTTCTATCTCACTTTGCTTGTTGTTTTCAATTAAGATTTTATGCACTTTGCCAAGCTCTGCTTGTGAGTTCTCAGTTAATATCTTTTTGTGTAAATCTTGAAGCCTTTGAAGCCTTTGTTTTGCTATCTCTTTTGGAACCTTGCCTTCTTCCCATGTGCTTGCTGGTGTAAAAGGTCTAGGAGAGTAGATAAAACTATATAAAGTATCAAATCTAACATATTCTAAAACACTCATAGATTCCATAAAGTCTTCTTCACTTTCACCTACAAAGCCAACTATGATATCAGTGCTTATACCAACATCAGGGAGTAACTTTTTAAGATAGTCTATGCGGTTTAAATACCACTCCTTAGAGTAGCCTCTTTTCATGGACTTTAAAATCTTAGTAGAGCCAGATTGAAGAGGTATATGTATACTTTTACATACTTTAGGATTTTTAGCAAACTCTTCTAAAAAAGCATCATCCATATGCAAAGGATGAGGGCTAGTAAAACGTATACGCTCTATGCCTTCTATCTTAGATAACTCACTTAAAAGCTGTGTAAAGTCTATCTTTGGATGAGGTACGCTAAAGCGTGCGCCATAATTATTAACATTTTGCCCTAGTAAAAGTAGCTCTTTTACTCCACTACTTGCAAGCTTAGAAGCCTCTTTTAGTAATAAATCTAGAGGGATTGAAATCTCTTTTCCCCTAGTATGAGGAACTATGCAATAAGCACAGTGTTTATCACAACCTATGCTTATGTTTAAAAGGGCTTTAAAGTTTGAATTTACATTTTTTGAAAACATATAAAGACTATCATCATAGTCTAAGGCTACTTCAACTGCCTTTGGCTGATGTATAACTTGGCTAATCTTAGAGATATTTCTAGCTCCTAGTACAAAGTCTACATTTTTAGCTTTTTTTAAGATCTTTTCTCCCAAAGCTGAAGCAGTACAGCCACAAACTCCTATCTTTGCACCTTTTTTTTTAATCTTTTCAAAAGCACCTATCTCACTAAAAAGTTTGTTTTCAGGCTTTTCTCTAACTGAACAAGTATTAATCAAGATTAAGTCAGCTTCTTTTACATCTTCTGTAAGAGAGTAGTTTTCTTTCTCTCTAAGCTCAGCTATTAAATGCTCGCTATCTCTTACATTCATAGCACAGCCTAGAGTTTCGATATAGAGTTTTTTTGAAGGTTTAGATTCTAAAAAGTTATGCATAAAATATCTTTGGATTTAAAATCTAAAAGATTAAAGCAAATGAAGTTCATAGATATAGTCTTTTTCATCAAGACCATACTTTATCTCTCTTAAAAAGCAAGTTTTACCTTTTGATGTAAAAGTAGATATAGCTTTTTTTAGATCTTTTTCAGAGTTATCTTTATCAAGATAGAAGATTTTTCCTCTTTTATGTTCATTTGCTATCTTTAAAATATCAGCAAGTGAGCTAATCTTACAGTCTTGTTTTAAGTCCATTTTTGCTAGTTTTAAGTCCATGGTTTTTCCTTATACGTCTAGATTTTTAACATGTCTTGCATGCTCTTGTATGTAGCGCCTTCTAGGCTCTATCTCATCGCCCATAAAGATATTAAATATCTCATCTGTAAGCTCATCATCTTCGATCTTAACTTGTAAAAGTGTACGGTTAGTAGGTATCATAGTAGTTTCCCAAAGTTGTTCTGGGTTCATCTCACCTAAACCTTTATAGCGCTGTATATAAGCGCCCTTCTTGGCACTTTCTTCTATCTCTTCTAAAGTTTCTATCATATCTTTAGAATCTAAAAAATGTAAATCCCTAGCTTTTAACTTTTGATAAATATTTTTAGATTCTATAAAAGTCTTATCATAAAAAAGATCTCTATTAAGTTTTATCTCACTTAAACCAAGACGAGTTTGTACAAAGAAAGTCACATTATGTTCATCTTTATGAGTATTTAAGATATTAAAGTCTTTGGACTTTAAAAACTCTATAAGTTTAGATTCTAAGTCAGTATCTTCTAAGTTTATATCACTTTCTATTAAAAACCTTAAAGCTTCTTTTGTAAAGAAGCGTTTTTCTAAGTCTTGTAAGTTAAGTCTATAGTAGGCTATAAGCTTTAAGATATCTATTAAGTCCTTATTTCCAACACCTTTAAACTCAAAGTTTTCTATGCCATTTTCTATCAAAAACTCACTTAAATTTTTATCATCCCTTAGATAGATTTCTTTTTTGCCTTTTTTATATCTATAAAGTGGAGGCTGGGCTATATAGATATGACCTTGTTCAACCAAAGGCTTAAAATATCTATAAAAAAATGTCATTAAAAGCGTTTGTATGTGAGAGCCATCAACATCAGCATCCGTCATGATTATGATTTTATGATATCTAAGCTTTTCTATATTAAACTCTTCGCCTATACCACAACCAAAGGCAGTTATCATATTTTTAATCTCTTCTGATTTAAGTATAGAATCAAGGCGGGATTTTTCAACGTTTAATATCTTACCTCTTAAAGGCAGTATGGCTTGATAAACCCTATCTCTTCCTTGTTTAGCTGAGCCACCTGCGCTATCACCTTCTACAAGGTATATCTCACAAATCTTAGCATCTTTGCTTTGGCAGTCTGCTAGCTTACCTGGCAAGGTAGCAACTGATAAAGAATCTTTTTTACGAGTTAGATCGCGCGCTTTTTTAGCAGCCTCTCTTCCACGCGCTGCAACTACAGCTTTTTGGAAAATAAGCTTGGCTTGTATAGGGTTTTCTTCAAAAAATTTATTTAACTTTTCATAAGTTAGTTTTTGAATGATTGGCTTTATAAAAGAACTACCTAGCTTGCCTTTAGTTTGTCCTTCAAACTGAGGCTCCATAATCTTAGTTGAGATTACACAAATTAAGCCCTCTCTTACATCATCTCCAGTTACTTTTACATCTTTTTCTTTTGAGTTTGCATTAGATTCTATGTAATTTAATATAGCCCTGCTTAGTCCTGCTCTAAAGCCTGCTTCGTGTGTTCCACCTTCTATAGTTCTTATGTTATTAACAAAGCTTAATAGTTTTTCATCATAGCCTTCATTATAAGCTAAGGCTACTTCTATCTCAGTGTCGTTTTCATTAGCTTCAAAAGTTATGATTTGAGATATAAGCGGGCGTTTGTTTATATCTTCAACAAACTGCTTTAAGCCACCTTCAAACTTATAATCTTCTCTTAATCCAGTTTCTTCATCTATGAATTCAATTTCAATCTTACGGTTTAAATAAGCCATCTCTTTAAAACGCTTAATTAAAACTACTGGATCAAATCTAACAACTTCCATGATCTCATCATCAGGGAAAAACTCTATAGTAGTCCCAGTTTTTCTAGTATTACCAATAACTTCTAGGCCACTAGTTGGAATCCCTTTAGCAAACTCTTGTCTATAAGTTTTACCTTCTTTGTATATGGTCATTATTAGGCGTTTACTTAAAGCATTAACTACTGAAACACCAACACCATGAAGCCCGCCAGATACTTTATAAGTATCTTTATCAAATTTACCTCCAGCGTGAAGCACTGTTAAAACTACAGTAGCAGCAGGTAAGTTTTCAGTAGGATGCATATCTACTGGAATCCCACGCCCATTATCTTCTATTATGGCACTGCCTTCTTTTGTAAGAGTTATTTTTATCTTAGAACAAAAGCCAGCCATTGCTTCATCTATAGAGTTATCAACTACTTCATAAACCATGTGATGAAGACCATTAATGTTGGTATCACCTATGTACATGCCAGGACGTTTTCTGACTGCTTCTAGTCCTTTTAAGACTTTTATATTACTAGCTTGATAGTCATTCATTTTTTAAGGTCCTTGTTTTAGTTAATAGCTAAGTTGATAAAGAGTTCTAAAAAGTTTTGATCTTTTATTAAAAACGGCTTATTTTCACTTTCAAAATAAAAGTTTATAAACTCATTATCTATCTGAGATATACAGTCAAATATATGCTGTACATTCATACCTATGGAAAATTCTTCTTTTACATCAGTTTTAGTATCTATTATGATAGTAGCTGAAGATCCATTTATTCCGCTAAGTGATTTTAAAATTATCTCTTCAGGTTTAAAAGTAACTATTACTTTATCAGTTACAACTAGCACTTTTTTAAGCCCTTTTATTAACTCTTCTTTTCTAACTTTTATTTGAGTTAGATCGTTTTTAGGAAGAGCTTTTTTGTATTCTGGAAAGTTGGCATTAATTAGTTTGATATAAAGCTCTATATTTTCATTTACAACGCCTACCATGTCGTTAATTTTTGTATTACTTTCTTCATTAGTAGAAGAGTTAAGATAAAGGTTAAAGTCGTTATTAAAGATTTTTATAACTTCATTAATACTATTTTTTGAGATTATTACGTTAAAAGGATCCTTATTGCTTTTTATCTCGTTTTCTACTACTGCAAGTCTTTTAGAATCTGTTGCAACTATATCTAGTTTGTTTTCATTAAAGTCTAAAAAGATTCCTTGCATAGCAGGGTGTACTGCAGCTGAAGAGGAGTTACAAGCATGGAGTACTTTTTGTACTGATTTAACTAATAAAGTAGTTTCTACATTTAGTTTTTCCATATCTTGATAGTGATATTTAAATGCTTTGCTTTGATGTGCGTAAATAGGTAGTTTCATCTTGCTTCTACCTTGTTTTATTATCACATACTCATTAAAGAGATCTATACTTACATCTTCATTTGAAAAAGATTTTATAGTGTTAAATAAAAGTTCGCCATTTATTGCACAGATAAAGTCTTCATTACTATTACTCTTAAAGTCTTTTATATCTATAAAGCTTCTTATGTATATGATTTGATTGTAGGCTTCTACTACTAATTTTGCATTTTCTATTCTTAAGAATATATTAGAAGTTATTTCTATAACTTTCTTGTTTAATGCATTTTGTGAGTTTGCTAGAGTGTTTTCAAATAGATTCTTATCTAGTTTAATACTCGCTTTTGAAACTTCCATTTTTTCTCCTATAAGATATATAAAAAATATATTAGTAATAGTATGTGTGTGAATTAATTTTCTAATTCTAACTTTTTTTTGCCTAAAACATCTATTTTATGCATTTTAAAGTTAAAAATATCTAGTTTTAACCTGTGCCAAAACTCTTTGTTTTACTCCCTTTTTACTCACAAGTTACTCACATATTTTTACTTTTTATAAAGTTTTTTAGTTTTTTATCTGGCTTATTATTTCATTTATAACCATTTTTGTTTGTTGATTTTCTTCTATCTCTTTAACTATGGTTTTCATTTGTTTGCTTATGGAGCTGTGGTCTTTCATATTTAGCTTTTTTGCGATACTTGGCATGCTTTCATTAATTAGTGTTCTTAGTATATATACACATACTTTTCTTGCAAAGGCTATATTTTTTAATCTTTTTTTGGATTTTAAGTCAGTTGGCTTTATATTTAGTATTTGGCAGACTGTTTGTATGATGCTATCCATAGTGATATTTTCTTTACTACCTATGTTTATATTTTTTAAAGCATTATTTATCATATTGATATTTATATCTTGACCAGCCATCTCACTATAGACTTTTGCGCCAATTATTATGCCTTCAATCTTTCTCATATCTGAGCCCATGTGATTAGCTATGTAGCTAATTAGCTCTTCACTTATAGATATCTTATTAAGCTCGCACTTTCTTTTTATGATATCCATCTTTGTGGTCATCTCAGGAGGTATTATTTGATTAATTAATGAGCCTTCTATTCTAGATCTAAGTCTTTTTTGTAGGCCTATCATCTCAGCTGGAGAGATATTAGAAGCCATGATAATCTTTTTTTTATCTTTTTGAAGTTGTTCAAAAGTATGAAAGAACTCATCTTGAATCTTTTCTTTAGCATTAAAAAAAGCTACTTCATCAAGTAGTAAGTAGTCACAGTGTCTATATCTTTCACGAAATATATCCATGGTTTTAGTATCAAGACGTTTTATATAGTCATTTAAAAACTCTTCTGCAGTTATAAATATGACTTTTAACTCTGGCTTATTTTTAGTTACATAATTTCCTATAGCGTTTAGTAGGTGTGTTTTACCAACTCCTGTGCTACCATAAATTAGTATAGTTTTGTACTGATAGTCACTATCCATAGCTATGCCCTTGCAGATGTTATAGGCTATCTTATTACTATCTCCTACTGCAAACTCATCAAAGGTTAAAAATTCATTTAGTGAAGTAGTCGTCGCCTTAGTACTAAACTGTTTTGACTTAGTAAAAGTCTTACTAGCATTTACTTGTATCTTAATCTCAGCTTTAACTTTAGTAGTCATTTCTACTATATTTAACATCTTATCAAGCAGGTTTTGTTTTATCCAGTTTGCTATGAATATATTTGGAGTATTAAAGATAATAATAGAGCCACTTGACTTGCTTTCATCATACTTAAGTGTGCTTAAGTATCTAGTATAGTCTTGTGCTGAAATCTCATCTTTTAACTTTTTTAGTATCTCATCCCCATTCATTTATCTTTTACCCCATTCAAACTGAAATCTCTTTTGTGTAGTATATAGTTTTCTCTCAAGTAGTTATGTAAATATGTGCCAAAGTGTAGCTTTTATGTGAGTAAGTCTTAAAAATATGTGCCAAAGTTATAAAAATAAGTGACAAACTACTAGTAAAAATGTGCTAAAACTGTGTCAAACTTTTAAAACTTAAAACTAGATTCTATATTTTAAGTCCCTATTTTAGGGTTTAAAGGGCTTTTGTAAAAAAGGAGATATGTGACTATATTAGGGATAGACCCAGGAAGTAGAAACTGTGGTTATGGAGTTATAAGGATAGAAAATAAAAAGCCTACTTTAGTAGATGCAGGCATCATAAAGATAGAAACTAGGAATCTTCAACATCAAATAACTGAGTTTATAGAAGGCATAGACTTGATATTAAAAAGTAATGCCATAGATGAGGTAGCTATAGAAGATATATTTTTTGCTTATAACCCAAAGACTGTTATAAAGTTAGCACAGTTTCGTGGCGCTATAAGTCTAAAAATCCTCCAAGATGTAGGCAACTTTTCAGAGTACACTGCCTTGCAAGTTAAAAAAGCCCTAACTGGTAATGGCAAAGCTAGCAAGGAACAAGTTGCTTTTATGGTTAAGAGGATATTAAATTGCAACTTTAGCTCTAAGTTCCTTGATGTAACTGATGCCCTAGCTGTTGCCCTTACTCACTTTAATGCTAAAAGGTTTTAAAAATATCTAGTTATGCGTATTTAAACGGCACTCTCTAGCGTTTTTAACAAGGGCTAAATATCGATAAAAAAGATGCATCATCTTAGAGTAAGGCACTATGATAAAAAAGCTTAAAATCGTACTTAAATGTAAAACTAAGATATAAGAAAGCACTGGAGTGGTTCTAAGTAGCATAAGCAAAAGTCCAGTTAGTGCACTTAAAAATAGCATAAAGATTAAAGCATAGTCCACATTTAAACTTTTCACATCTAGTAACTCAGGATCAGCTTTTAGCTTAAGCACAAAAAGCCCAGCACAGCCTATAAGCAAGCTTATACCGCCTATGGTTCCAAAAAGTTTTGGTGCAGATAAAAAAGGATAAGGAGCATGGTAGTTTAAAATGTGATCATAAAAGGCTGCTAGACAAGTAGCTATAAAACAAAGCAAAAAGCCATAAAATGTAAAGTGGTGAAAGTAGCGTCTAAGATTTGATCTATTTTCTCCATTTGGGAAAGTACAGCCTTCATAGTCGTGTCCACCAAGGTTTTTTAAAGTTAGGGCATCTTTTAAGGCACTCATCCAGTCTATAAATCTAACACCACTAAAGCCTATAGACCTTGCAAATTTAACACAGCTTATAACTACTACTATGAGAGTGATTAAAGCAAAGATTCCAAAAAGACTAACCATAGTGTTATAGCTTGTGACTTCATAGAAGTTACCACTTACATCTTTATTAAAACTTCCACTAGTTATACCTATAAATACTGCTAAAACTATAAGTAAAAGCACGGCTGTGACTAGGCCTGCTTTTTCAAAAGCTGAGCTTAGAAACTTTAAAGTGGTAAATTTTTTATAGCTTTCTTTACGCACAGCTGAAAAGTCACGTGCCACTGTTATATCAAACTCATGAGGTGGGGCATACTGGCAGGCATATAAACACTCACCACATTGATGACATAAGTTTGCAAGATAGTCCATATCTTTTATGTCAAAATCACGCCTTTTTTCCATAGCTGGAAAGACAGCACAAAAACCCTCACAATATCTACAAGCATTACAGATTTGACTTAATCTTATTGCCTTATCATAAAGTGCCTTTTTATCATTAATCATTATTTTATCCTTGGATACTTTCTTTATTTATATTAATAGATTCTCTTGATTTATAAGCAGAGTAGCCAGCTATACGCCCAAAAACAGAGCCTATACTCATACCAAAGCCAGCACAGTAGCCCTGCGTTAAGATATTACCCGCCATAATTTCTCCTGCTGCAAAGAGGTTTTGACAAACTTTTCCATCTTCCATGACCACGTTTGCATCCTTTGTGACCTTGACGCCAAGGTAGGTAAAAGTTATGCCCGGACGAAGTGGGTAGCAGTAAAATGGAGGCTTATCTATAGTTTGTGCCCAGTGAGTTTTTTCTATGTCTAAACCTTGTGTATGGCAGTCATCAAGGACGGTGTGATTAAAGTTGCCGGCTATAACGTGAGAGTTAAACTCACTTATAGTGCTTTTAAGGGCATCTTTATCAAGCCCTATCTTATCAGCTAGCTCATCTAAAGTATTAGCAACTATAGGTTCAAAAAGTGGAGGCATGTAAAGTTTTAAGACCTTATGATCAGTTATGGAGTAGGCTATTTGATCTTCTTGCTTTGCTACTAGTCTTCCCCATAGCGCATAACGTTTAGGCCAAAAGTCTTCCCCCTCATCATAGAATCGCTTAGCATCTTTATTAACAACTATACCTAGACTTACGCAGTCTACCCTAGAGGCTATGCCCCCATCATATTTAGGCGCCCTAGCATCAATTGCCACCATATGGCCCTGTGTAGGATCTCCTATAATCTTAGCGCCAGCATCTTTTAAAGCAAAAAGCATCTTGCCTTGATTAAACCTAGTGCCTCTAACTAGGAAGTTTTTTGCAGCATCTCCCCAAGCCTCACGCAGTTTATTAAGATTAGATTCAAAGCCACCACTTGCTAAAACACAAGCCTTTGGCTTAAACACTAAAATTTCATCATTGCAAAGATTTTTTACTTTTAAACTTATAACTTTTCCTTCTTTAATCTCTAAGTCTAGTGCTTCATGCTCATAAAGCACTGTTACTCCTAGTCTTTTTGCTTCTTTATAGTAGGCATTAACTAGTGACTTGCCTCCTCCTAAAAAGAAAGCATTAGTCCTTCCAAGCTGCAAAGTCCCTCCAAAAGAGCTTTGGAATCTTACACCATGGCTTTTAGCCCACTTGACTGCTTCAGGAGTATTTTTTATAACAAAGCGTGCATAGTCTTCATTAGTCTCACCCTTTGTCACTTTATAGATATCTTCAAAAAACTCATCTTCACTATAAGTATCTGTTAGAACATCTGTTGGGCCATAGTGCATGGAGCGAAGATTCCTAGTGTGTTGTGAGTTGCCGCCACGCCACGCCTTTGGAGAGCTTTCTAAGACTATGACACTAGCGCCATTTTCCCTAGCACTAATTGCTGCACTTAGGGCTGCATTCCCACCACCTACTACTAAGACGTCACAGTTTATCTCTTTAGTTACTTGTTCCATTCTTTCTCCCTTGCTTTATCATAAATCCCACCTTTTCTAAAGACTATAATGGATGCTATAAATGAGCAAAGTGCCGCAAAAGTTAGCCAGTAAGCTGGGCTTGCTGCACTTTTTGTTGAGTCTATTAAAAGTTCGCTTACTACTGGAGTAAAGCCTCCAAAGATGGCCACAGCTATAGAGTAAGCAAAGCTAAAGCCAAGTGCTTTTATCTCTTTTGGCACAAACTCAGACAAGGCCACTACCATAACTCCGTTGTATGCACCAAAGATAAAGCTTAACCAAAGCTCGACTAAAACTACTTTGCCAAAGCTAACATCCCCGCCGGTTAAAAAAGTAAGAGATGGATAGGCTGTTATAAGCCCTAAGATAGTCATAACTATGATTATAGGTTTTCTGCCTATCTTATCGCCTAAGTAGCCTGATACAAGTAGCCAGAAAAGATTACTTAGGCCTATGATTGCAGTGATAGTAAAGGCATCAACTTTATTAAGACCTAAGGCACTTGTAGCAAAGCGTGGCGTGTAAGCTGTGATAAAGTAAAAAGTCACAGTAGTCATCATTACAAACATGATGGCTAAGATTATTATCTTCCAGTTTTGAACTAGACTAAGAAGCATGGCACTTAAAGTCTTAGGGGCTTTATGTGCTATAGATGCAAACTCTGGGGTTTCTTCAAGGGAGCGACGCATATAAAGTATTAAAGGGATAATCATAACGCCTATGAAAAAAGGTATCCTCCATCCCCAGTGGCTAGTTATATTATCTCCCATTAAGTAAAAGATTCCAAGGCCTATAAGTCCTGCAAAGACAGTAGCGATTTGTTGACTACCACTTTGCCAGCTAACATAAAAGCCTTTTAGTCCTTTTGGCGCAACCTCTGCTAAATACACACTAGCCCCACCTACTTCAGCCCCGGCTGAGAAGCCTTGAAGTAAACGGCCTATGACTACGATGATTGGCGCTAGGATGCCAATTTGCTCATAGCCAGGAGTGGCAGCTATGGAAAGTGTTCCAAGGGCCATGATGCTAAGGGTTAGTAAGAGGCCTTTTTTACGTCCAAACTTATCCATAAAAGCACCTAGGAAGATAGCCCCAAGTGGGCGCATTAAAAATCCAACTCCATAAGCTAGAAAGCTTTTTAGAACTGCTAGGGTGTCGCTATGTGAAGGGAAGAATGTTTGGGCTATAAATGCCGCATAGAATCCATAAACTGCAAAGTCATACATCTCCATAAAATTTCCACTTGAAATCTTAAAGATAGTACTTGCTTCTTTCCTTTTTGAACGCTTGGGTGGTTCATCTTGTAACTCTTCTTGCATCACTTCCTCCATAAATTTTTGGGTTATATTTTGATGATAAAAATACTTTGTTAGTTTTGTTACTACTTTCCCATGTAAATATAAGTTAGCATTTTAAGTGTTACTATTTTTTACTATTAAAAATCTGGCTTTGCTTTTAGAATCTAATATTTAGTTAAATATTATTTTACTTATAAGCTACTAAGACTCTTATTTTTGGTATTTAATAATACTTTGCATTACTATGATTAGGATGTGGCACAGCAAAGTAACGTTACTACACAAAATTATAGACATAGAAAATAAGTCCCACTAAATCAACATTAGCATCTAGTCTTGCACTAAGTCTTTATATAGTCTTGCTTTAAGTCTTACTATATCAAAGTCATCTAGTTTGTTTATAGGTTTATTTAGGTCTAGCCTTATACTATCTAGTAAGGTTTTAGTTCCTTCTTTGTCACAGTAAAAACTAACATCTATATAGTTAGTATCTATGCTAACTTCTATAGTTTTTTGTGCATTAAGTGTAGGCACAAAGGTTACAAAGTTTGCAAGTTCTGATTGTAAGGCTAGGATTATTTTAAAGTTAGGGGAGTTAGAATCTACTTTAGTATCAAAGGCATAGTTAGGCTTTTTTAGATTAAGCTTATAAAGGTTAGCTAGGGTGCTTAGGTTATTAGTAGTGTTAAGATTTAAGCTTTCTAGGGTTAGATTAGTAGTAAGGGCTTTTTTGGCTAAGCTATTAAAGATATCTTTATCTTTTAACTTAACTCCACAAGAAGTGTTTAAAGCTAGGGCTTTTTCTTTATAGCTTGCTACTTTTTCATTTAACTGCTTTTCTAGGCTAAGGCGGCTTAAGCGTACTCTTATAAAGACTTCTTTTTGGCCATTAAGCTTTAAGTTTTTAACCTTATCTACTTCTATGTTGCTAAGGTTATTTATCTCTGTACTTAGGTTTATATTTTGTGCTTGTTTATCAGTGGTGATGCCATTTTTTGTATCACTTAGGAAGTTTTGGTTTGACTTAAGTGTTAAGTCTATGTTGCTTGCTAGGTCATTAATGGCACTTTTTTTAGCATCTTCATAGTTTGTTCCACTTGCTACACCATAGAGAAAAGACTTATCTTGAGGAAGACTAAAACCACTAAAACTATTACTACATGCTATAAACATTAATCCTAGCAAAACTAAAAAAGCACTTTTCATAACTTTCTTCCTTATATAAGCCTGCTCACGCTTTAAGTAGTATAACATGCTACAATCTTGCCATATACAGCCTAAGAGCCTTTTTAGGGACTAGAATCTATATTTGCACAAGGATATACATGTTATATGTGGATGACTTAAAGTTTTTAACTGAGAAAGATTTTGCAAGTGAAGATGTCTTTATTTTAGAGCTACAAGGATTAGCTAGCAAGATATGGCATGAGTGTTATAAAGGGATACTAACCAAAGCACAAATAGACTACATGTTAGAAAACTTTTACAGTAAAGAAAGTTTACTAAAAGCCTTAGATGAAGGCTATGTTTTATATATCATAAAGCAGCAAAATATTAGCCTAGGCTACATAGGATTAAAGATAGCAAAGTGTGACTTTGTTAGCGAAAAAAGCAGTGCTTGTAAAAAGTCAGTTTTTATAGATAAGCTTTATATAAAAAAAGAGCATAGAGACAAGGGTGTTGCAACTAAGATCATAAAAAGCCTAGCTTCTAGCTTTAAGATCATCTGGCTTTATGTCAATAAAAACAATATTAATGCCATTAAGTTTTATGAAAAGTTTGGGTTTAAAAATATCTACTCTACTAAAAAAGACATAGGAGAGGGCTACTTTATGGATGATTATGTTTATGTTTATGAAAGTTAGAATCTTTTTTTTACTACTATGTTTTTTACCCTTAAGTTTAGTAGCCTTAAAAGCAGATGATGAGTTAAACGTTCACAACAACGAGGTTGTAAAACACTTTAGCAAAACCTCGCCTAAAAGCATGGGTTTTATAGGGGTTTATGCAGAGATTCCAGCGCTTTTTGATAACTGGGATAAAGTTAAAGGCATAAGCAATTATGGCTTTTCAAGCGATCTTGTAAAAGCTAGTCTTAAAGGAAGGGAAAAACAACTTATAGATTTTAGTGATTCTCACTCAGAAGCTTTAAATGCTGAGCTACTTTTAAAGCTAGATATAGACTTGCTTGTGATGTATGGCAAATCTCCAAAGTTAGATTATCTTTATAACACTTTGCATATTGATACCTACCTTACTAACTGGACTAGTGTAGAAGATATCATGAAAGATGTAAAAAACTTTGGGCTTATATTTCACGAAGAAAAAAAGGCAACTGAGTTTATAAATGAAAGCAAAAATATATACCATTTAATAGATTCTAAAACTAAGGGCTTAAAAAAAGCACGCGTTGCTTATATCTTTAGAGAAGTTAATATAGTAAGTGGAAGAGAAGGACTTGATAGCTCTATCTTAAAGTATGCTAATGTAGAAAATATCGCCCTGCCTTATGTCAAGTCTAATAGGGGCTATATAGAGCTAGAAAGGCTTATAAAGCTAGATCCGGAGTATATTTTTATATGGTGGGTAAGTGGGCTTAGTCCGCAAGATTTATATAAAGATAAAAGGCTTCAAAGTATAAAAGCAGTTAGGGAAAAGAAGGTTTTTAAGATGCCTGGTATTGATATAGGTGGACCTAGGATGGCATTAATCTCTCTTTTTGTGGCTGATAAAGCCTATCCAAAAGCCTTTAAAGATGTGGACTTAAAAAAGATAGAACAAAGCTACTATGATAAACTTTTCCCTAACATTGATAGAACTAAGATTCATTATATTTTTAACTAAAGGATTAAAAGCATGCTTACAAAGCGCATCATCCCCTGCCTTGATATAAAAGCTGGAAGGGTTGTAAAGGGAGTTAATTTTGTTGGACTAAAAGATGCTGGCTCTCCTTTAGAGGTCTCACGAAGATATAACGACATGGGGGCTGATGAGTTAGTGTTTTTAGACATTAATGCAAGCAGTGAAAATAGAAGTGCCACTTTATCTACCATACAAGAAGTAGCAAGTAGTGTTTTTATCCCTCTAACCATAGGTGGTGGAATCTCATCAGTTAAAGATATATCCGTGCTTTTAAATAATGGCTGTGATAAGATAAGCCTTAACTCTAAAGCCCTAGAAAACCCACGCCTAATAGAAGAAAGCGCTAAAGCCTTTGGAAGTTCTTGCGTAGTAGTAGCAGTAGATGTAAGGTGGGAAGGGAGTTACTTTGAAGTCTTTAGCCACGGAGGAAGGACTAATACAAAACGCAAGATGAAAGAGTGGTTAAAAGAGGTTCAAGACTTAGGCGCTGGAGAGATACTACTAACTTCTATGGATAAAGATGGCACTAAGTCTGGTTTTGATCTAAAGGCCCTTGATCTGGCAAGTAGTGTTTTAGATGTGCCATTAATTGCTAGTGGTGGGGCTGGGAAAAAGGAGCACTTTTTAGAAGTTTTTAAAAACTGTGATGTAGATGCAGCCTTAGCAGCAAGCGTTTTTCACTATCATGAGATAGATATAACCGAGCTAAAAAGCTATCTAAAAAGTAATGGCATAGAGGTAAGACTATGACTTTTTTTTGTGCTGGTGATAATAGTGGTGATAAAAAAGCAAGTGAAAATTTTAGCTTTGCTAAGCCAATTGGCATAGGGTTAATCCAAAGTGCTATTAACCTTACAAGATACTGCTTGTTAAATCCAAGCTTAGAATCTATAGTCTTTATAGGCAGTGCTGGAAGCTATACTAAAGACTTACAAATTGGCGAGCTTTGTATCTCAACTAGTGCTTTTAATATAGAATCTTGTTTTATAAAAGGCGCTTGCTATACGCCTATAGAAAATCATGTAGAGCTAGAAAACTTAGAGCTTAAAAGCTTAAAGCACCTAAAAAAAGTAAGTATTAACTCAAGTAATTATATAAATACAGATGAAAACATAAGCAAGGCCTTAGCTTCTGCAAACATAGCCTTAGAAAATATGGAGTTTTTTAGCGTTCTTTCTGTGGCACAAAGTTTTAATCTCCCAGCCTTTGGAATCTTTGGCATAACTAACTATGTAGGTAAAGAGGCTTTTAGTGAGTTTAGGGCTAATCACGCACATGTAACAAAACTTTTAGAATCTTTTGTGCAAAAAGAGATACTGGATAAAAGGCCTTAAATGGAGTCAATTTATAATCAAACTTATGAAGCCTTAAAAGAAAAGTATGGCTTTAGGGCAACTCAGATTTATAGTTGGCTTTATCAAAAATACGCGCTTGATTTTGATTCTATGAATATTAATAAAGAGCTAAAACTAGAGCTAAAGACAAACTTTTGCATCTCTCACATAACTCCAGTTGAGATTAAAAAAAGTGTGGATGGCACTAAAAAGTATCTTTTTAAAACGCAAGATAACCTAAGCTTTGAATCTGTTTTTTTAAAGATGAAGGAAAAAAAGAAGAATGCTGAGGGCCTTATCATAGAAAGTGAAAAGTATACCTTTTGTGTGTCCTCTCAGGTGGGCTGTAAGATGAATTGCAGTTTTTGTTTTACCGCAAAAGGAGGCTTTATAAGGAATCTAAAAGCTAGCGAGATAGTAGAGCAAGTAGTGGCACTAAAAAGGGACAATGGGATTGAGGCTTTTAAAAGTGTGAATATAGTCTTTATGGGCATGGGTGAGCCACTAGATAACTTAAAAGAAGTAACGCACGCTATAAATATTATCTCTTCAAAGTTTGGTTTAAGTATAAGCCCAAAACGTATAACTATATCAACTTCAGGAGTAGCTTCTAAGATAAAAGAGCTTAGTGAGTTAGATTTAGGTGTGCGTTTAGCTCTCTCACTTCACGCAGTAGATGATGAGTTGCGCTCCAAACTTATGCCCTTAAATAGGGTTTATAACATTAAAACTGTACTAGATTCTATAAAAAGCTTTAAGCTAGATAAAAGAAGTAGAATCCTCTTTGAATACTTAATCATCAAAGATGTAAATGACGACTTAAAAAGTGCAGCAAAACTAGTAAAACTTTTAAACCCCTTTAAAGCTAAGGTTAATCTTATCCCTTTTAACCCCCACGAAGGAAGCAGCTATCAAACTCCTAGTATGGAGGTAGTGGAGCGTTTTTCAGACTTTTTATATTCTAAAGGATTGCTAGCAACTATTAGAAAGTCTCGTGGTCAAGATATAGATGCTGCTTGTGGACAGTTAAGAGAAAAGCACTTAAAAGGTACTAAAGAAGGCTAAAAACTAGCCTTAAATCCTACTTTGCCATCATGCTTGTAAAGCCTACTCTAATAGGTAGAGGGATAGGACACAGCGACATGAAATATAAAAGCTTATTAAAACCACCTGGTACTGAAAAAAGCTTTCCTTTTTTCATATCAGCTACAGCAACTTTTGCTACTTCAGTAGGAAGCATGGCGTGCTTGAACATGCCTTTACTTTGGACTTTGGCTGTTTTTTCAAAGTTAGTCTTAGTAGCCCCTGGCATAAGGATAGTGACTTTTATATTTTGTTCATATCTTAGGCCTATGGCTAGATTTTTCACATAGATCTTAGATGCGCCATAAGCTGCAAGCTTAGGAAAAGGTGAAAGGGCTGCTAGGGAACTTACAAATAAAATCTTAGATTCTAAAACCTTATCGTCTGAAGCTACAAGCATAGGAAGCAAGGCGTTAGTTAAAAGCGTTAGGGCTTTTATGTTTAAATCTAGCATATTAGCAAGCTCGCTTCTTTCTTGATCCATAAGCTTGCCATAAAGTCCAACTCCAGCGTTATTTATAAGATAACTTAGTTTTATATCATGCTCTCTTATAAAGCCTAAGATCTTATCTATAGCATTTTCTTCATTTAGATCTAGGGCTAGACTTAAGGCCTTAATCTTATAGTTTTGTGTTAGGGTGGTTGCTAGGTTTTCTATAGATTCTTTATCTCTAGCAATTAGTACTAAAGGCACACCAAGACGTGCTAACTCATCTGCCATGTTTTTACCTATGCCGCTACTTGCGCCAGTTATTAATGCAAACATATTTTATCCTTTGTGATTTTTAGAATCTTGCAAGTTTTTTACTTCTTTTTCTAACTCTTGCACTTCTTTGGTTGTAGCTTTTAAAGCAGCCTCTTCTTTAAGTCTTTTATCCCTTCTAGCCTTTCTTTTAGCCACCCTTTCTTCATGCAACCTTAAGGCCTTTTCTTCATCGTAGTTAAACACTGGAAGACCTAGTTTATAATAAATCGCCAAAGCCCTAAAACTAAAGCCAAAAACTAGTGTAATGATAACTATCAAGTTATGATTTAGTGAGGTTTTAGTTAGTAGATAGTATAGTATGCAAGTAACTATACTTACTCCTGCATAGACTTCTTTTTGAAAAACTAATGGAATCTTATTACAAAGTAAGTCTCTTAAGATACCTCCTGCTACTCCTGTAAAAACTCCAGCTACCACACAGACTATGATTCCATGGCCCAAGCTTAAAGCCTTATCAACCCCTATAATGCTAAAAGCTACCAGCCCTAAAGCATCTAAAAGCAAAAAAAGCTTACCAAACCTAGCCAAGAAATAAGGCATAGCAACTGTTAGAAGACTTACTACACAAAGCATTAAAACATACTCTGGGTGAAGCACCCAAGTTGTAGGATAGCTTCCTAGGATGACATCTCTAACAGTTCCCCCACCTATTGCTGTAAGTAAGGATATAAGCATAACGCCAAAAAGATCCATCTTATGACGACCAGCAGCTAAAGCACCAGTTATCGCCTCTGCTATGATGCCGATTATGTAAAGTACAAACAAGATCATGCTTTATCCTTAGGTAAGTTGATTTATAATTACTACTAAAGATAATATTTTATAAGGAATCTTTATGATAATTACAAGATTTGCCCCAAGTCCTACTGGAAACTTACACATAGGTGGACTTAGAACTGCGCTTTATTGCTACTTATATGCTAGAAAGAATCACGGTAAGTTTTTACTCCGCATAGAAGATACAGACACTGAAAGAAACTCACAAGAAGCACTAGATTCCATCCTTGAGGCCTTTAAGTGGGTGGAGTTAGAACATGATAGTCCTATGTGGTTTCAAAGCAAGAGACTTGAGATTTATAAAAGCTATATACAAAAACTTCTAGATTCTAATAAGGCATATTATTGCTACTTAAGCAAAGAAGAGTTAGAAAATGAACGCCAAAAAACTAAGAATCTAAAAGATTTTACTAGAAAGTATAGAGATTTTACTGGAACCCCTCCAAGTGGTGTGCAGCCAGTCGTTAGACTTAAGGCCCCACTTAGTGGAAATGTTGAGTTTATAGATGGTATAAAAGGCAAGATAACTATTAATGCTAGCGAGTTAGATGACTTTGTTATAGCTAGAAGTGATGGCACTCCAACTTATAACTTTGTAGTTACTATAGATGATGCCTTAAGTGAGATAAGCGATGTTATAAGGGGCGATGACCACGTGAGTAATACTCCAAAACAAATCCTAATTTATAACGCCCTAGGCTTTAAGGTGCCAAAGTTTTATCACGTGCCTATGATTTGTAATGAAGCTGGCGCAAAGCTTAGTAAAAGAGATGGGGCCTTAAGTGTTTTAGAGTATAGGGATGCTGGAATCTTAAAAGAGGCCTTATTAAACTTTTTATTTCGCCTTGGCTTTAGTCATGGGGATCAAGAGATATTTTCAATGGAAGAGATGTTAGAAGTTTTTGATCCAAGCGAGATAAACAACTCAGCCTCAGCTTGTAACTTTTCTAAACTTATGTGGCTTAATGCCCACTACATCAAACAAAAAAGCACAAAAGAGCTTTTAAGCCTTCTTAAGCTAGATCTTAAAGATAGTGCACAAACTGAGTGTTTATTTGAAGCCCTTAAAAGCCGTGCTAATACATTAAATGACTTTAAACTAGGTATAGAAACCATCCTAGAAAAGCCAAACTATGATGAAAAAATGGATTCTAAAGTTAGTCCACTTGCCTTAAAAGACTTAAGCCTAGTTGAAGGTTTTAACTTTGAAAGTTTGGAGTCTATAAAAGATGCTTTGCATAACCTTAAGCTTGATTATAAGATAGGCCTTTTCATGCAAGCTTTGCGCTGTGCCTTACTAGGAAAACCAGGAGGCATAGATTTAGGTGAGTGTCTTTTTATACTAGGTAGGGATGAAAGTTTAAATCGCATAAAGACATATTTAGAAACTAAAAATATTTAAGTTTTTAGCAAACTAGGATCTATAGACATGTGCTAAATCGTAGTCTTTTTATATCCTAGTTAATGCTATTGATGCTAGGAGATATGAAGTATTAACATAGCAACTCTAAGCAAGAAAGATAGAATCTAGATTCTATAATCTAGTTTTATAAAGCTTATTCATCGTGTTTATAAAGCTTTATAAGATACCCAGCGCTATTTATAAAGTCTTTTGCTACATTAAAGCTAAAGCTTATATCACTTAGCAAAGATGTTGCAACGTCTACTTCTAAAAGCTTATTAGTTAGTAGTTTTTCAACCTCTTTTAAGGCGTTTTTATCTTTTAGCTTAAAGCTTTCTTTTAAGTTTTTAAGCCTTGTTTTAGATTCCATAGAATCTTCTTTTAAAGTTAAAACTTCTTCTAGCTCACATATCAAAAAGCCAAACATCAACCGCAGTTGCAAATACTGCTCAGTTAGGATGCTGTTTTTAGAGTTGGCAAACTTACGTAAGTGGGTGTGTAGGGTGATAAGATTCCTTGTGGCTTCAGCAAGACTTCTTGCGCTACTTTGCAGGGCAAAAACTTCCTTTGCAAACTTCTCATCACCAGAACTCAAGCTTAGATTAGATGAAAACTCTATGATGCCATCAAAGATAGCCCTTATCTTTTGGTCATATAAGTCTTTTAAGCTTATATCTATCCACTGATAGTTTTTTAAGTCACTTGCGCTAATATTGCCCTTTTTTATGCCATCTAAAGATAGTCCAACGCTTACGCTTAAAACATATCTAGCATTATAAAAAAGGTGTTTTACTTCTCTGCGTAGTGCTTCTGTGGCTGTATTTATATAAGGAAGCAAGCTTGGGTCTATGTATCTAGGCATATCGATTTTACTTTCTTTGCCTTTTAACATTTTATTAAGCGCTTTTTCAAAAAGAGGTATAAAAGGGGTCATTAAAAGCACGGCTATAACGTTGTAAGATGTATGGAAGATGGCAATTTTTAGTGTGTAGTTGTTAGGGTCAAACCTTAAAAGTTCATCTAAAAAGTTGACTATATCTTTGAAGTAGGGCAAAAGCACTATACAAACTATGGCTATAGCTACGTTAAAGATAGTATTACCAATGGCAAGCTTTTTAGAATCTAAACTTGCAGAGATGGAGGCTATAAGTGCTGTTACTACGCCTCCAAGGTTAGTTCCTATAACTAGGGCTAGGGCGTTATCATAGGTTATGCTTCCAGCATTAAGCGCTAGGATGATTATAGTTAAAGTAGCAAAGCTGCTTTGTATGATGGCTGTTATAACTATACCTAGTATGAAAAAGATTCCAAAAGCTAGGGCGTAGCTTTTATCTCCAAAGTCAAAGCTAAAAGAGTTTGCATAGCCATTAAATCCAGTCTTTATGTAAGCTATACCTAAGAAGAAAAAACCTACTCCAGCTAGTATCTTTCCAAAAGCTTTAAGGTTGGTGTTATCTTTCATAAACATCATGAGTATGCCTATGGCAATTAGAGGCATACCAAGTATGGATATATCTAGCTTAAGCCCTATACCTGCTATGATCCAGCCACTAGTAGTGCTACCTATATTTGCACCAAAGACTATGCCTAAGGCCTGTCCTAGAGTGATTAAAGAAGCTGATAGGAAAGAAAGGCTAAGTATGGTAACTAGGGTTGAGCTTTGCATTATCATAGTAGTTACTGCACCAAAGATAACACTTTTTGTTTTTGTATCTGAGAACTTTCTTAAAAGCTTTTCTAAAAAACCTCCATTAATCTCTTTAAAGCCATCACTTAAAAACATCATCCCAAGTAAAAAGATAGCAAGGCCAGCCCCAAAGTACTGTACTGCATGACTTTTAATCATAACAATCACTATTAAAATAGCGATTATTAAAACTAAAACTACTTTCACTCTTTGCTTTTTTATCATCTAAAACTATCCTGATGTGATGTTGTTAAAAAATCTACTTTTACTAAGTAAAAGTAGATTGTGTGCATGTAAGTGAGATAAAGCCTAAAAAGGCTTAGGGGCTATTTGGATTCCTTGTGAGGCGCGGCTATAGAGTTATAAGCCTTAGACTTAGAATCTACCCAGATGTTTGGTACAGCACCACCTGGAAGAAGCATGATTTGTGCGTTTTTGTTAACTTGTAAGGCTTCGTTGAACTTAGCTTGAGTTTCTATCTCTCTAAGTCTTAAAAGGTTGTTGCTTAAAGACTGAGCTATCTCTTTGTTAGCTGTGCTTTTTGCCTTAGCTTCGATGATAGTAGATTCTGCTACACCTTTAGCTCTTGTGATGCTAGATTCTGCTTCACCTTTACTTAGGGCTATCTTTTTAGCAGCTTCTTGCTTAGCTATATCAACTTCAAGCTTTGCTTGCTCGCTTCTTTGTCTAGCTTCTTGTACTTTTTCAATTTGCGCTCTAATGTTTGCTGGAAGTGAGATCTCTCTTAGCTGAACTGAGCTTAGTCTTACTGCTGGACTATCGCCACTAGTTAGTTTTGCCCTTATGACATCTTCTATCTTGTTAGCTATCTCATTTCTTTTGTTAGGTAACTCTTCAGCTGGATAGTTTCCAACTACTGTTCTAACTGCTTCTAGTACCACTGGACCTATGATCTTGTTTTCCCAGCCCATGCCATAGCTTGCTATAGTTTGAGGCGCTGTGGCTGCATTTAACTGATACTGAACTGTAAGTTCGATTGAAACTGTAAGACCCCTAGCGTCCATAACGTTTATAGCGCCACTTCTAAGGATGCCTTGATTAGCCCTAGGCATAGAATCTTCTACTCCAGTAAAGTTCCAAGTTCTAACCTTAGTATCAACGATGATAATACGTTGTATGCCCGGGATAAAGAAGTGGATGCCTGGTTGAAGTGGGACGTTATCATACTTTCCAGTTGTGACTTTTATACCTATCTCACCAGATTCTATAGTCTCAAATGGCCTAGCTATTATGAGTATGATGACTATGATGATGATTATGATTAGTGCGATACCTTTTTTGCTAGAAAAAAAGTTTCCTATATTTCCACCGCCATTGAAGTTAAAGCCTTGTGGTCTACGCTTTGGGCCTTGCTGCCTGTTGTCGTCATTTCTATTAGAGTCGTTTCTATCGTTTCTGTCATTTCTTGGGGCACCACCTCCTTGTTCACGCTTTCTTTTTAAATGCTCGTTTAAGTCTATTGGCATAAGGCTCCTTTGTTTTTATTTAAATATTTTTAGTCTATGTAGGTTAGGTAGTGAGAATACTTTTTATTCTCCCCATCTATAATCTTAAAAAACTCACCTTGTAACCTTTTAGTTACCTCTCCTCTTTTGCCACTGCCTACTGGTCTAAAGTCATACTCACAAATAGGAGTTATCTCAGCTGCAGTTCCAGTAAAAAAGGCTTCATCAGCTATATAAACCTCATCTCTAGTGATGCGTCTTTGTTCTATCTCTATGCCTAAGTCGCGCGCTATGTTTAATACAGTGTTGTGAGTTATAGATTCTAAGGCTGTGTCATAAGGTGGGGTTATAAGCTTGCCATCTCTTACTATACAAAAGCACTCGCCACTTCCTTCAGCTATAAAACCTGTGTCATCTAAAAGCAAAGCTTCATCAAATCCAGAGTTTATCGCTTCATACTTTGCCATCTGAGAGTTTAGGTAGTTTGCAGCAGCCTTGGCTTTGTTAAGATTAGTTTTAGCTGAGTTTCTAACATAAGAGCTAGTTTTTACTTTGATGCCATTTTCTAAAGCGCCTTCACCTAAGTAAGTACCCCACTCCCACGCGGCTATGGCTACTTTTACAGGGGCATCTTTATGATAAACACCCATAACTCCATATCCTAGATAGACTATAGGTCTTATGTAAACATTACCCTTATAGTCTTCTCTATTAGTTTTTAAAAGGTCAATCTGTGCTTTTTCAAGCTCATCTTTTGAGTAAGGACAGTCTATTAAAAGTATCTTGCAAGAGTTTAAAAGTCTTTGTGTGTGTTCATGAAGCCTAAAGATAGCTAGACCTTTTTTAGTCATATAAGCCCTGATACCTTCAAAGGCTGCATTACCATAGTGCAAGGTGTGAGAAAGCACATGAGTTGTAGCATCTTTCCAAGGTGTAAGTTTTCCATCCATCCAGATATATTTTGCTTCTTTTATCATTTTAGTACTCCTTAAATATTTATAAAAACTATGAGGCTTTAAAGTTTGGTTTAGCAGTAGAGTAAGTTTTAACTTCATTATATAAACTATCTCTTTGAACTGGGATAAATCCAGCATCTGCTATCTGAGCTACCATTTCTAGCTCATCAACTCCTTGCTTACTTTTTGCTCCTGCTGCACTTTGTATGCTTTCTTTTTCTATAGTTCCATCCATATCATCAGCACCAAACTCTTGGGCGACAAGTGCTAGATTAAGCCCTAAAGATGCCCAGTAAGCTTTTATGTGCGGGATATTTGAAAGCACTATCCTAGATATAGCTATAGTTTTTAGTATCTCTTGGCCACTAGGTGGAGCTTTGATGTTTAAAAAGTTATTATGAGTTTGATAAAGCAAAGGCACAAAAGCATTAAACCCGCCTTCTTTAGCCTCAACGCGTGCTTCATCTTGTTGTATAGCCCTAAGCCTAAGCATGTGATCTATCCTATCAGCCCTATTTTCTATGTGACCAAAAAGCATGGTAGCATTACTCATATGTCCCATTTTGTGCCATATATTATGAATTTTCAGCCAATTTTCTCCATTTACTTTGCCATGACAGATCTTTTTTCTTACATGAGGAGCAAAGATCTCAGCCCCACCTCCAGGCATGGAATCTACTCCTGCATTAGCCAAGTCTTCTAGGGCTTTTTCATAACTAACGCCAAACTTTCTATGCAAAAAGTCTACTTCAGCCCCACCCATAGCTTTAAGATGCACTTTTGGGATAGCCTTTTTTATAGCACGAAATAAATCAAAATACCACTCATAGCTATGATTTGGATTATGCGCGCCTACGACGTGAAGCTCTAAAGCACCATTATTAAAACTTTTTACACCTTGATAGACTATCTCATCTATACTCATCTCATAGGCGTTAGGATTTTTGCGACTTGCACTAAAGGCACAAAACTTACACACGTCTGAGCAAATATTGCTTGGATTTATATGCCTGTTAGTGTTAAAAAAAACTTTTTTACCATACTTTGGCACTCTTAAACTACTAGCTGCTTCACCTAATGTGAAGATATCATAGTCATAAAGTTTTTCTAAATCCTCTGCGCTAACACTGTCTATATCCTGTAATGCCCTATCTAATACGTCCATAACTAATAACCCTTTTACTTTTATATAGTATCTCTTAAAATTCTAACATTTTTTTGTTTTTGTAATGTTATGTTAAAATTTACTAACAATTTAACGGGGAAGGAGCCTTAATCTCAATGAAAGACTTCATAAGATTTAATAAAAATATACTAAAAACCGCTGGCGTTATAGCACTTTTAGGTAGTAGCGCACAAGCCTTAGAGTTCGGTAGCATGGGGAATCTAAGCGCATCTATGGGTGGTGCTGGTGTTGCTTTAAGAAGTCCTTTTGGCCTTTACTACAACCCAGCCCTTATAGCAAGTGGCAATAAAACAAGGCTAGGATATAGCTTTGGTACTTCTATAAGAGAGCACAATGTAGATAGGTTGCTTCCTGTGCTTTCTAACCTAGAAAATATGGCTAATACTTTTTCTAATCTTTCTAGTTCCCTGGCTGGTAGTAGTAATGGTCTTTCTACTCTAACTTCTGCAGCAACTAGTAGTAGTGGTGCCGCTGTGGCAACTACTGCTGTTTTGGCTGCTGCAGCTACTAACTCAGCTGCTGGAAGCACAAATAGCACTACAGACGCTACTAATGGTACACCAGATAATCTAAAAGATATTATAAAAGAAGCCTTAAAAAAGGCTGATAGTACCAACTCTACTGTTGGAACTGCAACTACAAGCACAGAGAATTTACAAAAGCTTTTTGAAAGCTATAAAAGCGCTAACGGTGGAGACTTTGATAAGTTGGTTAAGGAAGTGGCCGCAGCTGCTAAAAAGGCTGACATCCCTCAAGACCAAAAAGATCTAATCACAAAAGTGGCTGAAGGTGTGGACTGGAATCATGTCAAGTTTGATGATAATGGTATAAGCTCTATAGCTATAAAAAAAGGTCAAAGCCCTGAGCTAGATAAGGCTATGAAAGATATAAATACTATCTTAGATGTTTTTAAGTCTAATAATATAAACTTTAGAAGCCAAAATGGTATAGCCTTACAGCTTACTAGCCCTTATCTAAAATCAGTCATAGGCGCTATAGCTATAGGTGTATTTAACGATACTCATGGGAACTTAAACCTACAATCAGACCCAAGCAAACTACGCCTTATAGTAGGAAGTGGTGATAGCTATAGTGAGTTAAGCACTAGTCCAACTGGATATACTTTTAGTAAGTCTGATAAAAGTAGTTATGACAACCACTCTTTGCTTGCAAGCTTGCAAAATGGCGATAGTAAGGTAGTAACCTCACTTTTTATACTAACTGAAGTGCCTGTAGGCTATGCTTATAGTATAGAGCTTCCAGGATCTAACTTAAACGTGGGTGTTGCTTTAAAGTATATGAGAGCTTATAGTATGTATCAAGAAAATGAGTTTAGTGACTTTGGTAGTGGCTTTGCTTCTTTTCAAAACGATATAAGAAACATGCAAGTTGCTAATAGTTTTGGTGTAGATGTAGGGGTGGACTATGACCTTAATCTTTTTGGAGATAGCGCTTTAAGTATAGGTGCTGTAGCTAAAAATGTTAACACTCCAACTTTTAACTTCACAAACGCTACAGTTAAGATAAAGCCTCAGTATAGAGCAGGTATAGCTTATAATGGAGACTTTTTCTCAGCAGCCTTTGATGCTGACTTACTTCCTAATGAAGTCTATCCTTACGTCGCACAAAATAGTGCTAATAGACTGCTAAGTCAGATGGTAGGCGGTGGTGCTAGAGTGGGCTTTAAGTACGTAGATATAAGAGCTGGGGTGGCTTATGATCTAAAACAAGATAGTGGTGTGATACTAACAGCAGGTCTTAATCTCTTTGGCTTCTTAGATATAAGCGCACAAGTAGGAACTAAGACTTTTGAGTATCAAGGCTATACAATACCAAAATACGCAGATATAAAAATAGGTGGAAGCTTCTCTTGGTAAGAAGCCTTAAGCCTTGCTTTTTAACTCTTTACTCTTTTAGCTTTATGGAATCTAAAATCTATAAGGCTAAAAATCTTTCAAAGCCTAATCATCAAGACCTAATCGCACAAAAAATCCCAAATCTTTTAGTGGTTTTATCCCTCCTATAAGAAAAAAGATTCTCACTGCTAAAAGTATCTGCTTGCTCATAGTAGATGTGATTAGCTTCTAAAACTTCTAACTGTTTTCTTATACAAGCTTCTAAGTCAAAGTAAAACTTAGAGTTTATAACCTTGCAAAACTCGCTAGCTTTTTCATATATCTCACTTCCAACTTCATAGTTACACCATCTTATATGAGGAGTTATATAAGCAAGTAAGGCTTCTTTTTTTGCACCTTTTGCCACTAAAAGATTTATGGCCTTACTTACTATACCTTTTAGCGCTCCAACCCTTCCAGCGTGAACTACTGTGTAAGCTTTTATATCTTTAGCATAAAGCAAGACACCAGAGCAGTCTGCCATCCTTATAAGGCTTACTACTTTAGGATCACTAGAGTAGATTCCATCAGCTTCATAAACTTCATCTTTTTTCATATCTTTAGTATCTAGTATCTTGTCTCCATGTACTTGTTTTAAACTATAAAGCTTCCTATCTCCAAAAAGTTTTAGCACACTTTCTCTTTCTTCTTCACTGCTAGTATCAAGGCTAGCATCACTCACTGTGAAATCTACACACTCATTTTTAAAAAGCTTTAAGTCTTTGGAGTTTTTAAACATGTATGGCCTTTTTTCAATCTATCAAAGCTATACTATTCCTAAAAGCCTAATAAATATAAAAGGAGTAAGACTTAGCCATGAAGATAGTTAGATTCAAATATAAAGATAAGATAAGACTTGGGGTGCTTGAAGGCGAAGAGATAAAAACGCTTAATGCAAAAAGTGTAGGCAAGCTTATAAAAACGCTTGATTTTAGCTTGAAAGATAAAAACTTTAGACTAGATGAAGTAACACTGCTTGCTCCTATAGCTAAACCTAAGCAAGATGTCATATGCCTAGGGATTAACTATATGGATCACGCTAAAGAAAGTGCAAAGTTTAAAAAAGAAGACTTTGATGGCAAGCGTGAAGAGGCAGTCTACTTTTCAAAACGGGTTAATGCTTTTACTAATCCAAATACTACAGTTAAGATAAGCCCAAAAACTAGTCAGCTTGACTATGAGTGCGAACTAGCTGTTATCATAGGCAAAGATGCACATAATATAAAAAGCAAAGATGCAGGCGAATATATATTTGGCTATAGCATAGGTAATGATATAAGTGCAAGGGACTTACAACTTAAACATAAGCAGTTTTATGCTGGGAAAAGCTTAGAAGAGTCTTTGCCATTTGGCCCTTGCATACTTAGGGCTAAAAAAGATGAAGATCCTGATAGTTTAAACCTCGATGTTAAAACCTATGTTAATGACGAGTTAAGACAATCAAGCAATACAAAATACCTAATCTTTAACATAGGCTATGTTTTAGAAGAGCTATCATCTTACTTTTTGCTTAAAGCAGGAAGCATCATACTTATGGGCACTCCAAGTGGAGTAGGCATGGGCTTTAACCCACCTAAGTTTATAAAGCCTGGTGATATAGTAAAGTGTGAGATAGAAAAGATAGGTGTTTTAACTACGACCTTTAGTTAGACTATCTTATAAGCACTAAAAATCTATAGGGTCTATATCTATATCAAAACTTAGCTTATCTTTTAGATAAAACTCAAGACTAAGTATGCTTTGAAGTAGGGGGCTTGCTTTTTTACATCTTAGGATGATGTTAAAAAAGTAGTAGTCTTTAAGCTTAGGCATATTACCTGGAGCTAGACCTATAATCTCAACGTTTTCTTCTTTGCATCTTAAAAGTAGATCTTTTATCTCCCTAGCATTAGCTAGGGCTTTGCTTTCATCTTTATCTCTTATAGTAAGTTTGGCTAGTCTGACAAAGGGTGGGTAAAAGTTAGCTCTTTGAAGGAGTTCGTTTTCTAAAAAGTTTTGGAATCCTTTTTTAAAAACAGATTCTATATACTCACTTTGAAGACTTTGTATAAGCACACTTCCTTCTTCTCTTCGCCCACTTCTTCCAGCTATCTGAAAAAGTAGCTCAAAGGCTTTCTCACTAGCACGGTAGTCATTTAACCCTAAGATGTGATCTATGCCTAGTATGACGCTTAGGCTTGCATCTTTAAAGTCATGGCCTTTACTTAACATCTGAGTGCCTATTAAAAAGTCAAACTTGTGATTAGAAAAGTCATTTAGAATCTTATTAAGCTCTTTAAAACTACCTGCATTATCCCTATCACAGATTCTAATCTTAGCTGTTTGAAAAAGCTCTTCTAAACTTCTTTTTAACTCTTCAGTTCCTAGTCTTTTACCTCTTAGCTCAGTACTAGAGCAAGTTGGGCAAACTTCAGGTATAGGCATATGATAGTTACAGTAATGGCAAATTAGCGAGTGTTTTTTATAGTTTACACTTAAGCTTACATGGCAGTGAGGACACTTTATAGTACTAGCACAGTTTGTACAAAGCAGACTTTTAAAGTTAGCCCTAGTTGGTAAAAAGATGATGGCTTGCTTTTTATCATCAAGTACTTTTTGAAGACTAGTAAGCAGCATAGGACTTAAGATCTCTTTGCTGCTATCAAGTGTTAGCTTAGTTTTTGAGTTAAAAAACTTGCCTTTAAGACGGAAAAGATAGCCATGCTCTTTTGCTAGATAGTAGCTTTTTATACTAGGTGTAGCACTTCCTAACACTACTTTTATACCCTTTTGACTAAGCATGACACAAAGATCGCGCGCGTTATATCTAGGTGAGGTTTGTGACTTAAAAGAGTCATCATGTTCTTCATCAACTATGATTAGTCTTAAGTCACTCCAGGGTAAAAAAAGTGCACTTCTTGCCCCTATGATGATTTTTACACTTCCTTTGCTTAAGGCATTTAGTACTTTTTGCTTTTTAACTTTTGTTATCTTGCTATGCCACATAGCAACTTTGTCACCAAAGTGTTTTTGCAGTCTTTTTTCCATTAGCGGGGTTAGGGATATTTCAGGCATTAAGAGTAGGCACTGGGCAGTATTATTAGAATGCAGTAAGGAATCTATTAAGTGAAAGTAGATCTCACTTTTTCCACTACTTGTATCACCAAAAAGCAGGCTGAGGTTTTTAGATTCTATAAATTTTAGTGCGCTTTTTTGTGCTTGGCTTAGATTTAAAAGTGGACTAGTTTCTATGGGTTTTTTTGGCTTATTTTCATTTTTAGAGGGTTTATTAGCTCTTGCTTCTAAAAGCTTATCTTGCACACTATCTTGAAAATGAAAGATATTAGCCACGTTACCTAAGCTTTGTAAGTAGTACTTGCTAGTAAACTCTAGGAGGTTTTTTTGTAAAGTAGTTAGGCTAAGATGTGATTTTGTAACAGGTTTAGGCGTGAAGCTAAGTGATTCTAAGATGATGTTAGTTTGGCTTACTATACCAAGATACTGTTTGCCTCTTAGGTCTATTAAAACCAGATCTAGCCTCTTTAAGGGTAAATCTGTACTATAAAGAAGCTCATTTAAGTGCAGGCCTACTGGGCTAACTGATATAAGCATAGCTTTTTAAGAGATAGCTTTTTTAGGAGGCTCTTGCAAGGTTTGTTGTAAAAGTGTATTTATCTCTTCTAGGCTTATGTTTTGTGTAACGTACTTATTAGAGAGTTCTATAAACATGTGCAAAAGCTGCTCTACTGAGTAGGACCTATCTTCAAATAGCGCTTGCAAGTTTGCTTTTATGGGCTCATTAAAGTTAGCAGTCTCTAGTCTAAAGGTCCTTCCACCTACTTTAATATCTAAGCTATCTTTTGTCATTACTATGGCTTTTTATACTCTTTTGTGCTGTTTTCTACTAGTTCACCTATCTCTCTAAGTTGGGCGGCTAGGAGGGCGTTTTGTTCTTCTAGCTTTTTCATCCTTAGATCTTTTTGCTCATTTTGCACATTTAGATTGCTTATCTTAAAGCCCAAGTCTCTTATCTCAGAATCTTTTTCTTTATATATAGCATCTTTTTGTGCAAGCTCACTTTCTAGCTTTTCTATCCTCTCTATAAGCAGATGTATACCATTTTTAATATCATTTGCTACCATTTTAGAATCCTTATTTTTAAGATTATTAATTCTATCCAAAATTGAAGAGTGCAAATGCAAAATACTTTCAAACTAACCTCCCCTTATAAGCCAGCAGGTGATCAAATAGAGGCTATATCTTCCATAACTGCTTATATAAAAAATGGTTCTAAATATAATACTTTAGAGGGTGTTACAGGAAGTGGCAAGACTTTTACTATGGCAAATATCATAGCTAGTCTTAATATGCCTACTCTTATCATGTCTCACAACAAAACGCTTTGCGCCCAGCTTTATAGTGAGTTTAGAAGTTTTTTCCCAAAAAATCACGTTGAGTACTTTATCTCCCACTTTGACTACTATCAGCCAGAGGCCTACTTGCCACGACGCGATCTTTTTATAGAAAAAGATTCAAGCATTAATGACGACTTAGAGCGCTTGCGTCTTAGCGCCACTACATCTTTGCTAGGTTATGATGATGTGATAGTTATAGCTAGCGTTTCAGCAAACTATGGTTTAGGTAACCCAGAAGAGTACATAGAAACCATACAAAAGATAAGTTTAAATGAGCGCTATAACCAAAAAGAGTTTCTTTTAAAGTTAGTTGAGATGGGCTATACGCGTAATGAGATAGATTTTAAACGTGGCACTTTTAGGGTAAGTGGAGAGGTTATAGATATCTTCCCAGCCTATAATGAAGTGGAGTTTTTAAAGATAGAGTTTTATGATGATGTTATAGAAGGAATCTATATCTATGAAGCCTTGGAAAATAAAAAAGTTAAAAGCTTAGATTCCACTGTGCTTTACGCGGCTAATCAATTTATAGTAGGGCAAAACCGCCTTAAAACAGCCCTTAACAATATAGAAAAAGAGTTAGAAGAAAGACTAGAGTTTTATAAGTCTCAAGATAGGCAAGTTGAGTTTGAAAGACTTAAAAGTAGAGTAGAGTTTGACTTAGAGATGATTAGTGAAAGTGGGGTTTGTAAGGGGATAGAAAACTATGCAAGACATCTTACAGGTAAGGCTCCTGGTGAAACGCCTTTTTCACTGCTTGATTACTTTGAATCTAAAAAAAAGCCCTATCTTTTAATAGTTGATGAAAGTCATGTAAGCCTCCCTCAGTTTGGCGGCATGTACTCAGGAGATAGAAGCAGAAAAGAAGTCTTAGTTGAATATGGCTTTAGGCTTCCTAGCGCACTAGATAACAGGCCTTTAAAATTTGAAGAGTTTATAAATAAAAAAGCTACTTTTCTTTTTGTCTCAGCAACTCCAGCTAAGTTAGAACTAGAACTTAGCAAAGAACACACAGCCGAACAGATAATCCGCCCAACAGGGCTTTTAGACCCCCTCTATGAAGTAAGAGATAGTACTAATCAAGTTAATGACCTAAAGGCTGAGATTCTAAAAAGAGTAGCTAAAAATCAAAGAGTGCTAGTAACTACACTAACTAAAAAGATGGCAGAAGAGCTAACTAAGTTTTACTCAAAAGAGGGCATAAAAGTACGCTATATGCATAGTGATATAGATGCTATAGAAAGAAACCACCTTATACGTGAGCTGCGTCTTGGTGAGTTTGACGTACTAGTTGGTATAAACTTGCTTCGTGAAGGACTAGATCTTCCAGAAGTTAGTCTAGTAGCCATACTTGATGCAGATAAAGAAGGCTTTTTAAGGAGTGAAACTAGCCTTATACAAACTATGGGGAGGGCTGCAAGAAATGTGGAAGGCTTTGTGCTTTTATATGCTAAAAAGATAACAAACTCCATGCAAAAAGCCTTTGATGTAAGCAACTACCGTCGCAAAAAGCAAATAGCTTACAATGAAGAACATAACATAACTCCAAAAAGCGTTAATAGAAACTTAGAAGATGAGCTGCGTCTTGAAGATACATCTAAAACGCTTGATAGATTAAGAAAAGAAAAGATTCCAAAAGAACAAAAAGCTTTAATTATAAAAGATCTAACCGCTAAGATGCTTGAAGCTGCTAAAAGGCTAGACTTTGAAGTAGCAGCAAGCCTTAGAGATGAGATAGCAAGGCTTAAGAAAAATAAGTAGTCAGTTAAGGTTTAAACACGTCATCTAAGTTAAGAAAAAACTTTACTTTGTAGTTTTGTGGACTTACTTTTAGTTATAAATTTATACTTTTAGTTTGGCTTTTAGTTTAAAACTTTTATAAAAAAACTAGCCTATTTTTAAGTAACTTTAAAAGTTAAGAAATAACTAAGCTAAAAACTTAGTTTAAGTAAAAATTTTATTTATTAAAATTTTATTAGTTAATAATTTTTTTAATTTTTACACATCTATTTGAGTCCCAGTCATAGGGCTTTAAACACTCCCAAAGCGATATAATTACAACCATTAAAACATAGCTTTAAAGATGCATAAAGTGCAAAAACATTAAAGGATAGAAAATGGTTAAGATGACTAAGATAGTTCTTGTTACTAGTTTGATACTAGGCCTAACAACTAGCCTTGTATCTGCTAATGACGCACACACTAATAGCTCAAATAAAACTAGTAATGAACTTAATGGCTTAAAAGTCTTTGCAGGTGTTGGTGTAGGTGCTGGTATAAGTGCAAATCATGTTAATAGTGGAGTGCGATTTTCTAGTACTGGGCCAAATGCTAAGTTAAAACTAGGTGCTGGAATCTTTTCTGCTTATAAAGGTTCAACTGTTGGTCTTCAAGCAAGCATAGGTATCGGGGCTAATACATTAAACTCTTCTCTAACTCCTCAGTACATGGTAAATCTTGACTTTATAAACCTCTTTGATGTAGGAAGTGGTTTTGTAAAACTAGGTTATATAGCAGGAGTTGGTCTTGCAGTAAGAACTACTGATGTAGTTAATAGTGGAAGTGGTAGTTTTAATAACTCTACTAATACTAGTAGGGTAGGGGCAGGAGTAGCTATCTCAGCTGCCCAAGCTCAGAATAATATGAATGCAATAAGATGGGCTATCTATCAAGCTAATGATGATGCAAGCACCGCTAGAAATGCTCAAGTACAAGCTAATAGTAATCTGATTAATGCAACCCTAACTTGGAGTGGGCAACAAAGCCAGCTACCTAGTGCTATAGCCGCAGTTAATAGTGCTAATAATAACGTGGCTAATATACTAGGAGGTATAACTAGCGCTCAAAGTCAGTTTAGCGACCTTAATACTCAGCTTCAACAAGCAAGGGCTAATCAAGCCAGTGCCACAGCTAATCTTAACGCAGCATCTAATGCAGTTAGCAAGCTAGTTAAACCAATAGCGCCTGATACTTCAGCCCTTCAAGCCTCAGTGTCTGCCGCGCAAGCTGCAGTTAATAGTGCTCAAACTAACTATAATAACGCCCTTCGTATAAATAATACTCCTACTTATTTTCCAGCAGCTTCTTCTTGTGATGGTTACTTTAACTTCTGTAATTCAAGAGCTTTAGCACCAGGATACTATGCGGGCAATAATGTAAATGCTGCAAGAAATACACTAAATGATGCACAAGCAAAACTTAAAAATGCGCAAAATGCTTTAAAATCTGCTCAAGATAGCTACCTAAACGCACTTAATGCTTACAATAATAATCCAGCTAGAGTAGCCTACACTAATGCGCAAAATACGATAAATAATATTAATCAGCAAATAATAGATTTAAGCAATAAAGTAAGTGGAACTCAAGCTTCACTAAATGAAGCTAATGAGAAACTTATAAATGCCCAAAAGCAATATACTGACGCTTTGAATAAGAAAAATCAGCTAGCAAGTGGACAAGATGCCCTCGATAATGCTAAGAAGGCAAAAGATGCTGCAGATGTTGCTGTGAAAAAAGCTACAGATAATCTTAATACGTTAATAGCCCAGTACTACGCTGGACAACGAGCCATAGCTGCCGCACAAGCTGCTAGTACTAAGGAAGAAAGGCCACAAAACAACACTAGCACTCCTAATATACTACCTACTGTAAAACTTGGATTAATAGCATTTTTTGGAACTCACCAAAGTATGTCTTTAGAGTATCAGTACTACTTTAGAAATGAAACTCCAGGTATAGCAAGTAGTGATCTTACAGTTAACTACACTTACTACTTTTAGAGAGATAGATATTTTAGATTCTATAATTTTATAGAATCTAAGTTTTGCTATTTAAAAAATCATCAAGAAAAAAAGGCTAGTTTTGATTAAAGCACTTAAAGGCTAGTTTTTAGCCCTACTTTTTTATACCTGTAAAAAACTTACCTTCATAAAGTGGTAGTTTAGAGTTTATGATATCTAGGGCTTCTTTAGCAGAGCTAGCTTTATATATCATATCTTCGCGTCTATCATCTAGCTTACTTCCAGCTAGCTTCCCAGCATAGCCTTCACTTCCTAGACCCACTATAAGCTTTCCTAGCTGCCAGCTTGCACTTAGCTCATTTAAAGTGCCACTACCACCTCCTACTGCTATAACTGCATGGCTTAGGCTTACTAAAGAAAGATTTCTTGCCATATCAAAGCCTATAGGGAGGGCTAGGTCTACATAAGGATTAGCTATGCTTCTATCGTAGTTTGGAAGTATGCCTATTATGGTATTTGGCTTATGGTTTTTAGAATCTCTTGCGCCCTTGCAAGCTAGCTCCATAAGACCTCCAAGCCCACCACAAGCAAGCGTATAGCCATTATCTATGATGGCTTTTCCTGCTTCATAGGCTAGCTCTAGTGTAGTTTCACTTAGTCCTTTTGTGCTTGCATTTCCACATACTGCAATTATTTTCATGGTTTAGATTCCTTTATGTTGCTAAATTATTATGATTTGGTTTTAGGTGAAGGGCAAATGATATAGCCTTCATCTTTTATGAAGCTTATCTTATTTTCATTGACAAGAAGGCTTAAAGTCCTTTTTAGCTCTTTAAAACTTATACCTAGTTCTAGTGCATTATCTTTTTCAAAGATAAAAGGGGTATTTTTAGATTCTAAGATACTAAGAATTTTTTCTTTAGTAGCATTTTTATCAGTTCTTATAACTAAATCTAGTTTGCCATCATTTCTAATGTTTTTAACACCTACTGTATAAATCTCGCCAATATGTAGCTCGCAGAAAACTTCATTACTATAAAGCATGCCAGGATAGTTTCCTATGACACAAGAGTAGCCTAGATCACTTTTTCCAACCACAAGGGCTTTTAGATTCTTACTAAGAAAGCTTTTATCCTTGCAAGGTTTAAAGGCTATAGAGATATCTTTTTTGGCTATAAGCCTATTAGAAAGATCTTTTTGCAAAGTCACTACGACTTTAGAATCTAGTGGATAGTTTTTAGGGTACTTAGTAGGCATAAATAAGTCTTTAGCTAGCCCCATATCTAAAAAGATTCCATTTTCTACTCTATCTTTTACCTTTAGTGCTCCTATCTCACCTAAGAACATAAAAGGTGTTAAAGTAGTAGCTACTAGTCTATCTTCACTATCTGTATAGATAAAAACTTCTACTTTTTTTGTGCCTTCATCTAACTCATTTGCATATATATTTGGGAGCAATACTTCTCCTTCTAAGTCTTCTTTTACTAGATAGAATCCAAACTCAGTTTTTCTATCTATCATTAGGGTAGTTTTCAAACCCACCAGAGAACTTATGTCTTGCATTTAAGGCCTTTACAAATTAAATTGATTTTTTCTAAGTATAATCTAAAATTAAATTTTAAATTAGGGCTCATGAAGATGTTTAATAAATATGTGTTATCTGGCGTGTTGGTATCAGCACTTATGGTTGGTGGTCTAAGTTTTCTAAATGCTGCACCTAGCAAAAATGGTGATGTTAGTGATATGAACAAGCAAGAAGCCTTCAAGCCTAGCTCTAAGGCAGATAGACTAAAAGCCTATGCAAAGTTTACAAACTCAGTAGATATCATAGAAAAAGCCTACGTTGATAAACTAACCATAGATCAGATAATAGATAAAGCACTTGATGGTCTATTAAGCAACCTTGATGCTCACTCTAACTATCTAAGTGCTAAAGATTTTAAGAATCTTAAAAACACAACTCAAGGTGAGTTTAGCGGTATAGGCATAACTGTTGGTGTAAAAGATGGTGCTATAACTATCATCTCGCCAATAGATGGCACACCAGCTTCTAAGGCAGGATTAAAAGCAGGAGATATCATCTTAAAGATAAATGATAAATCCACTATTGATATGAAGCTAGATGAAGCAGTTTCTTTAATGCAAGGCAAAAAGGGCACAAAAGTAGAACTAACTATAGTTAGAAGTGGCGTAGATAAGCCTTTAGTTTTTAAGATAACAAGAGATACTATAAAACTAGAAAGCACAAAAGTTAGCAGGATAGAGGGCACAAACTATGCTTACTTAAGGATTTCAAGTTTTGATAAAAACGTTACTCCAGAGACTAAAAAGCAGCTTAAAAAACTAGGTCATATAGATGGGATAGTAATGGATCTAAGAAACAACCCAGGTGGTTTACTAGAACAAGCAGTTGACCTAACTAGCCTTTTTGTAAAACACGGCATAGTGCTTTCTGAAAGAGGAAGAAATGAAGAAAGAAAGATACCAGTTCAAGGTGATGCCATCTTTGCTAACATCCCTCTAGTAGTCTTAGTAAATGGCGGTAGTGCAAGTGCAAGCGAGATAGTAGCTGGAAGCTTACAAGATAATAAAAGAGCAGTTATCATAGGTGAAAAAACTTTTGGAAAAGGAAGTGTTCAACAAATCGTTCCTATTTCAGATACTGAAGCTTTAAAACTAACAGTGGCTAAGTACTATCTACCAAGTGGTAGAAGCATACAAGCCCTAGGCATAACTCCAGATATCAAGATAGCTCCAGGAGCAGTTCCACAAGATAAAGATAGTGCATTTAGTCTAAAAGAGGCCAACCTAAGAAAGCATCTTAAAAATGAACTCCTAGAAGATGAAGCACCTAAAAAGGCAAAAGCTGAAGAGGCAAAAGAAGAAAAAGAAGATAAGAATCTAATCACTACAAAAGAGGTGATGGAAGACATGCAGTTAAAAACTGCTATAGATACTTTAAAGTCATGGAATCTAATATCCGCATTTAAGCACTAAGGAGGATAAAGATGGAAGTTACAAAACAAAAACTGCTTTATGAGGGTAAAGGCAAAAGGATGTTTGAAACAAGCAATCCTGAGCTAATCATAGCTGAGTTTAAAGATGACCTAACTGCATTTAACGCACTTAAAAAAAGCAAAGAAGCCGGTAAGGGTGCGCTAAACTGCAAGATAAGCACAGAGCTTTTTATGCTTTTAAAAAACAATGGCATAAACTCCCATTTTATAAAAAAGCTAGATGATATAGAGATGCTTTGTCACAAGGTAAAAATCATACCTCTAGAAGTAGTTGTAAGAAACATAACTACTGGAAGCATCTGCAAGCGCCTTGGCATAAAAGAAGGAATCTACTTTAAAGATACTCCTTTAAAAGTACCATTAGTAGAGTTCTACTACAAAGATGATGATTTAGGTGATCCACTTTTATATGAAAAACATGCCATTATGCTTGGTATAGCTACTCAAGATGAGCTAGATGAGATGGCACAAAAGGCTTTGAAAGTTAATGAAATCCTAAGCAGCTTTTTTGATAGGGCAAACCTTACTTTAGTAGACTTTAAGCTAGAGTTTGGCTTAGATAATGAGGGCAATATAATTTTAGCTGATGAGATAAGCCCAGATAGCGCTAGACTTTGGGATAAGTTAAGTGGTGAAAAGATGGATAAAGATAGATTTAGACAAGATCTAGGTGGCTTAAAAGTTGCCTATGAGGAAGTATTAAATAGGCTCTTAAAGCTTTAAAAGCCTATGTTTGAAGTAGGTATAGATCTAATACATATAAGCCGCATAAAAGATGCCTCTTTAAAGTATGGCGAGCACTTTTTGAGAAGATTTTTAAATGAAGATGAGCTAAAGTTAGTAACTTTAGAATCTAATATCAACTATCAAAAAGTAGCAGGCGTTTGGGCGTTAAAAGAAGCTTGTGCTAAGGCTTTAAAAACTGGCATAGGAAGAGAGCTAAGTTTTCATGATATGGTTTACTTTAAGACTAGCTCCGCACCAAATCTTACCCTTAGCCCTAGGGCTTTAGAAAAATTTAAAGTTAAAAAGATAAGTGTTAGCCTAAGTCATGATAAAGACTTACTTATAGCTATCTGTAATATTTTTAAGGACTAAGTGTGCAAGTAGTATTTGGCCCCATTCTTTCAAGGCGCTTTGGCGTAAGCCTTGGCGTAGACCTCTCTCCTAGTAAAAAGCAGTGTAATTTTGACTGTGTTTACTGTGAGCTAACTAAGTCTAAGACTATTAACTCTATGGAAGAAGTAGTGCCAGTTAGTGATATCTTAGATTCTATAAGTGCTGCTTTAAAAGCTGATAGCAAGATAGATGTTTTAACTTTTAGTGCTAATGGCGAACCTACTTTGTATCCTTACTTGCATGAGCTTATACTTAAGACTAAAGAGATCTTAAAGCCCTATCCTCATATCAAAACTTTAATCCTTAGTAATGGCTCAAGATTTTGGGATGTTAAGGTGCAAAAAGCACTTAGTGAGTTTGATATGGTTAAATTTTCTTGTGATAGTTTAAATCCAAGAAGCTTTATAAAAGTAGATAGACCAGATAGTAGTTTAAGTTTAGATTCTATAAAAGAGGGCATAAGAGAATTTTCCTTAGGCTATAAAGGTGCACTTATCGCTGAGGTGCTATTTGTAAAAGATATAAATGATAGCCCTGAGGATGCTAGCCTTATAGCCTCTTTTTTAAGAAGTATCAACATAGCTAGAGTAGACTTAAGCACTATAGATAGGCCTAGTTCTTATAAGGTTTACCCTATAGAGTATGAAAAGCTTAGTGCACTAGCTTTAAAGTTTGAAGGTTTGAATGTCTGCATAGCTAAGAGGGTGCCACTAGATTATAAACACGAAAAGATGAACCTTGATGAAGGCGGTATCTTAGAGCTACTTGCAAGACGGCCTTTAAGCATAGAAGATGCTAAGACTTTGCTTGATGCTGATACTTTTAAGCTTTTAGATTCTATGCACATAGACAAAAAAGTAAGGCTGCAAAGAGTTGGAATCTTAGACTTTTTTAAGCCTTAGTTTATTACTAGGTGTATGCTTTTTTTGCAAGTTTTATCTACCAAAATAAAGCGTATAGTTAAGGCTTACTTCAGCATTACTAAAGTTTGAGCTTTCATTTTTAAAGTAGTGCTTATACTCTAAAGATAAGCTTTGATTGCTTCCTATAAAGGCTATGATTCCAGCCTTTAAAGTTGGCAAGAGAGAAGGCATAGCCTTAGTTGGGGCTTGGGGGCTTGTATCTGTACTGGCTGCTTGAAGTCGCCTGTTTTTTTCTAGGTTATAAAGTAATGCATACAAGTTAGCATCACTAAGTCCGGCAAAGTTAGAGTTACTAGTAGGGTTACTGGTAGAATTTGGAGGGGTGGTATCTCCTGTGCTAGGGTTTGTACTAGTGTTGCTAGGTATATTAGTTGGTTGGTTATTAGCAGCTTGTCTTTTTCTTTCTTCTTCTTGTTTTCTTTGTTCTTCTTGCCTCCTTTGTTCTTCTTGTGCTTTTCTTGCTTCTTCCTGTCTAGCAACTTCTTGTGCTTGAGTATTTTGAGCAAGTGCAGCTTTGGCGTTAGCTAGGGCTGTGTTTGCATCATCAAGAGCATTTTTAGCCGCATCTCTTTGGCGCTTTGCATCAAGCAGTTTATTATAAGCAGCTCCATAGTCCCAGCCACCCACATAAGGAGGTACTATAAATGTCGCGGTTGGATTACGCTTTTTCCAGTCTTCTATATCTTTATTTCGTCTATCTATATCTGCTTGGGCTAGGTTTACTTTATCTTGCAAGCTATTAAGTGTAGCTTGAGCCTTTGTTTGTTCATTTTGCGCGTTAGTAAGATCTTGTCTTAATCCACTAGCTTGAGAGACTAACTCTGCTAGGCTTGCTGCACCAACTACTGAGTTAGATAAGTCTCCACTACCGCTATTTACAGTGTCATTAGTCCTAATGGCCATGCCAACACCTACTATATATCCAAGCTTTATATAGCCACTGCCTATGTTAAAAGCTTGTATAAAATCTAGCCCTAAGGTATATTCAGGCACAAAGGCAGAGTTACTACTTTTAGCTCCAACCCCTAGCCCTATCCTTGCACCTACAACTCCACTATCACTAGTGCTAAAAAGTGCCACACCTAGGTTTAGCTTAGCATTTGCCCCGGAGTTATTTATACTCACACCTTGAGTAGATTTTGTAGCGCCTACATCAGTTCCTATAGCACCACCTAGCATGAACTTAAGTCCATTTATATCATTAGCATTTTTTACATCTGCACCAAAAGCTAGAGTGCTTAAACTAGCAAGTAAGACTAGCTTTAAGGCCTTGTTTTTTAAAAGTTTATTAATTGGAGCTTTGATCGCCATAAAGACTCCTTATGTAATATAGGGCTGTATGTTTGTGTGCCATACTAGTACATTTTATTTTTAGGAATCTTAAAAGGCTAAAAAGAAGCTAAAAAAGGTTAAGTTTTACTTTAACTAAAATAAAACTCAAAGTATGAAGGGGTAATTTTTAAAAAAAATCTTTACCAAAAAAGTTTATAGGCTAAGATCTAGACTTATATTTTCACTTTTTAGTATTTCATCCATTTTTTTAAAGATACCAGATCCTACAAAGCCTCTAGCTAGTGGGCTAGGATGAGGGGCTTTTAGTATGAAGTGTTTTTTAGAATCTATTAGCCCTTCTTTACTTTTAGCAAAGTTTCCAAGCAAGATAAAGATTAGCCCTTCTTTTTGCAAGGAGAGGTTTTTTATGATGGCATCAGTTAGTGCTTCCCAACCAAAGCTTTTATGGCTTGCTGGCTTGTTTGCTTCTACGCTTAAGATAGAGTTCATTAAAAGAACTCCTTCTTTTGCCCATTTACTTAAGTCTCCATGACTTGGAATCTTAAAGTCTATAGAGCTTGCTAACTCTTTGTAGATGTTTTTTAAGCTTGGTGCAGGCTTAAGCATAAAAGGTGTGCTAAAGCTTAAACCCATAGCTTGAGGAAGTAAAGCCATATCTCCAGCTACACTATAGATATAAGGCCTACTTTTATCATCTATAGAATCTAAGGGCAAATTAAAAGCGTTATGATAAGGATCTTGACCTAAAAGCACTACTTTTAGGTCCCCTAAAGGAGTTAGTTTAAAAGCGTTAAATAACAAGTCGCTTCTTGGATAGACCTTAGTGCTTAAACTAGCTTTCTTGTAAGCACTAAGTGGAGCATCTAGTAGTGCTAAGTCTACAAAGCCTTTCCACTCTAGCATCTCTTTGCCTTAGTTGCTAGTTTTTGGACTAGCTTGATTAGGTTGTGTAGAAAGGAGTGAGCTAGGTTTACTACTAGTAGTATCGCTTGCTGGGGGTTCTAAAGAAAGATATTCAAGATACTCTTTATGAAGCTTAGCGTTTTCTAACCTACTAGTTTCTACTTGAGTAGAAAGGCTTTTTTCTTCTACTCTAAGTCTTTCTAATATACCAAGGGAGTTATCTCCAAAAAGAAAGTAAGCAACATCAAGCACTATGATTATGGCTATGCCAAAGATTATAAGAGCTAGCCTGTTAGAGTAGATAGCATAGCGTAGGTTTGAGCCTTTGCCGCCATCAAAGGCCTCTCTAAGCTCAGCTTTTTCTCTAGCCTTTCTTAGCCTTTCTTCTTCATGTCTTGCTTTTTTGGCTAAAGCCTCTTTTTGTTTTTGGTCTTCTTTTAGTTCTTCTTTTGAGTGCTCATCTTGTGCTATATCTTTTATCTCTGCATAAGCTTTGGCTGCATGAGAGGAGGACTTTAAAGGCTTAGAAGATAAGTCATCTTGCACTATAACCTTAGGGTCTTCTTTTTCATCAGAGTTTGTATCACTAGATGCCTTAGCATCCTCTTTAATCTCTTCTTTAATATTCTGGGAACCAAACTCCTTAGTAAGCTCTTCTATCAATTCATCTTTAAAACTATCTTTTTTTTTAGGCTTTAAGGGAGTAGTATCATCTAGTATAGATAAAGGATTACTAATGGAATCTTTTTTTGCTTCTAGGTTAGCATCATCTTTATTATCGTCTTTATCACCATTTCTATCTTGGTGCGCTTCTTCATTATCTATAGCGTAAGTAGTGGGAGCTTCAAAAAAGACTTCCTCGAGGCTATTTTCATCACTTGATATAAGATCTTCTTTATCCTTTTTTAAGTTTGTACGCTTGCTATCTTGAGAGTCTTGAAGGTTTAAAAAGTCTTTTTTTGCCATGTCCTCTAGCCCATCAGCTTGCAATCTAGTAGATTCTTGTGCTGAAGAAGGCTTTAAAGTAGAAAGGACTTCAAGGCTATCTATCTCTTTTAGATTTATAACCTCGCTTAAATTATCTATGTTTGAAGTTGCAGGCCAAGCCTCACTAGATGTTTTTTCATCATCAAGTTTTTGTACCTCATCTTGCTTGCTTATATCCACTAGTACTATGCTTGAAGGGTCATTTAAAACACCCTTGTTACTTGGCACATCACCTAAAGGCATAGAATCTAAAACATCAGAATAAAGACTATCTTTAGTATCTTTTTTTGTACCTTCATCTATGATGCCAGATTCTACTTTATTAGATTCTATTTTGCTAGATTCGCTACTAGATTTGGAATCTTTTTTATCTAGAGGTTCTTGCGAACTTGGCATATCAGACTTAGGACTACTTTCTTGCAAATGCTACCTTTAAGCTAGCTTAGATCTTGCACTTATTAAAAAGTGTTCTAGCAACATAACAAGTGCCAGGGTCTTTGTGTGCTATGTTTAATAAGCGGTTGTACTTAGCTGTTCTTTCACTACGTGCAGGCGCACCAGTTTTTATCTCACCACTATTTAAAGCAACTGCTAAGTCAGCTATAAAGCTATCTTCGCTTTCTCCACTTCTATGACTTATGATTGTTTTGTAACTGTTTCTTTGAGCTAGTCTTACTGTGTCTATAGTTTGGCTTATAGTTCCTATTTGATTAGGTTTGATTAAGATAGCATTTGCTATACCTTCTTCTATACCTTTTTTTAGAATCTTAGAGTTAGTTACAAATAAATCATCTCCAACTAACTGTATCTTGTTTTTTAGCTTATTAGTTAGATACTCCCAACCAGCCCAGTCATCTTCATCTAGCCCATCTTCTATAGATACGATAGGATAGGCATTAACTAGGTTTTCATAGTAGTTAACTAGCCCTTCAGAATCTAACTTCAACCCTTCACCCTCTAAGTGATAAAGTCCTTCTCTATAAAGCTCACTACTTGCTATATCAAGTGCTATAAATATATCAACACCAGGCTTATATCCAGCCTTTTCTATAGCTTGCATGATAAGTTCTAAAGGCTCTTTGTTATCTTTTAAGTTTGGTGCAAATCCACCCTCATCGCCAACACCAGTGCTTAGACCTTTTTCATTAAGTATCTTTTTTAAGTGGTGATAGATTTCTACACTTGCGCGCATAGCTTCACTAAAGTAGTCAAAGCCTAAAGGCATTATCATATACTCTTGAAAGTCTACGTTGTTATCAGCGTGGCTTCCTCCATTGATGATATTAAGCATAGGGGCAGGGAGGATTCCAGCATTAATCCCCCCTATGTATTTATAAAGGGGAACATGAAGGCTATTACTTGCAGCACGCGCTAGTGCCATAGACACGCCAAGTGTTGCATTAGCCCCTAAACGAGAGAAGTTATCAGTGTTGTCTATTTGCTGCAAAAGTGTATCAAGGCTTGATTGTTCTAGTGCATATATACCAACTATCTCTTTGGCAATAAGTGTATTAACATGAGCACAGGCTTCTAAAACACCTTTTCCAAGATAGCGCTTAGGGTCGTTATCTCTTAACTCTAAAGCTTCTTTTTTGCCTGTACTTGCACCACTTGGGACTATAGCACTACCTACACTGCCATCACTTAAGGTTATATCTACTTGTACTGTCGGATTTGCTCTGCTATCTAGTATCTCATGAGCGTGAACTTCTTTTATAGTTGCCATTTTTTGAAAGTCTCCTTTTTCATGTGCTTTAGTTTATTGTAACTTAAAGTGCGTGTTTTTTGTTGCTTTAAAGTCTTGCTTTACTATCATAGTGTGCGGCTTAGTGGTACATTTATCTCAGAACTAGGATAGTGTTTAAGTATGCTTTCACACATAGGGGATAAAGAGCCTGAAGGGTTGCTTAGTCTAATCTGTAAGGCAGCTAGACCATTAAAACTTATAGTTATGCAGTCATTAACTAAGTCTTCTTTACCATCTCTGCCTATCTTTAAGCTATCACCACTTACTACCCATCTAGTTGGAGAAAGATGTAAATAGTTCATAAGCCAAGCTGCATTAGCAGTATTAGTATCAAAGTTATTTAATAGGGCATATTCTTGTGTGCCACTTATGATAGTTTGTAAGTCAGTTTGGTAGGCTACAGCTTGAGCACTATTACGTGTTAGTGTAATTTTAGGAAGGGCTATGCTTGCGATTATCCCAAGTATGACTATGACAAACAGTACTTCTAAGGCACTAAAGCCTCCTTTAAAAGACTTATGAAAAGCCTTAGTTGAAGTTTGCTCACTATCTATATCACTTAGAGGAGTAGTTATAGAATCTGCTTTTTTCAAAAAAGCTCCCTTAAAGGTTTTTATTAGATTCTTTATATACTTAGCTAGTGCGTTCACAGTCTTTTATTTATTACCAAAAGAAGCGATAAGCGCTTCTATATCATCTTCAGTTGCCACTTCATCACTTCTATCACCTGCTATATAAGTAGCAGATCCTACACGTCTTGAGTCTTCAACTCTGCCTTCAAACAAGGAGTTCATATACTGACTTAAAGCACGCATAACATTTATTACACGCTCTATTTTTTGTCTATGTATATCTTGATACTGCATGATATCCATAGCTTGCATGCTAGCATCCCCACACTCCATAGCACTTTCAGCTAAGTTGGCATTTTTTTTAGCTATCTCTTTAGTTTCTTCTAGGGCTCTTTTAAAAGTTTCTATGTTTGGGAATCTAAGCGAAAGCATATCAAAAAGCTCTTCTTGGGCATTAAAGTACTTTTTTAGTGCCTTAGACTGCTTTTCTATATTACTTGCAGCTGTGCTTATAACTTCTAGTTGATCAAAAATCTCAGTCATCTTTACTTCAGAGTCTTTTGTAACATCATCTAGTTGGTGTACAACTTTATGCTCTTCAGTAGGTGGTGGTGGTGGCCATTTCCTCCCTGCATCAGCCCTATAACGTGCAGGGTCTATGTACTCAGCTTTTATATCATCATCTTGGCTAAGTGGCTCTGCTTGTGTTTGCTCTTCTATAGGTGTTTGCTTGGATGCAGTTTGTGATGTTTGAGAATCTAGACTTTCTAATTCATCCACACCTTGAGACATTAAGGAATCTAGCTCTTCTTGTGTCATCAAAACTCCTCTGTTGGGAAAATTTGTGCTTTTGGCAATTATAGCAAAGTTAAAAAATGTATTTTTAAGTATGACATTAAAGTTACCTTAAAGTTTTTACTAAATTTTCATTAAATCCATTATTCACCTAGCCTTAAGCTAGCTATTATTATTTTTAATATATCTTAATACTCATAATAGGGTGTAAAATCATTATTATAATTATTTAAAAATAGGAATAAGCGTATGAAACCGATACCAAGGAACACAAAGACTATAAAAAATGTCGTCTTATTTTTAGGCATTAGCATGGCCTTAAGTCAAAGTTTATTAGCAGATAGTACAGACAAAACCACTCCTAACACTAAGGCAAAAACACAAAAATTAAAAGCTATAGATACAGTTGGCGTAAGAGTTCATACCGGCACTTTTGAAAATACTCTAAATATAGGAGATAAGTTTTTAAGCGATACTCAAGCAAGCACCATAAGAGATATCACCCAAGCAGATTCTAGTCTTGAAGTAGGTGGAGGGTCTCAGATAGCTTCTAAACTTTATATAAGGGGTTTAGAAGAGCAGATGTTTAATGTAAGCGTGGATGGAATAACGCAAGGTGGTAACTCCTTTCACCACCAAGGAAGCATCAATCTAAACCCAGCTATCATAAAAAGCATAACTGTTCAAAAAGGTTATGCAAGTCCAGAGAGTGGGCCAGGTGCCTTAGTAGGATCTGTAAAAGTAGAAACTAAAAACGCCTTTGATATGTTAAGAGGCAGTAAGAAAAAATATGGCGCTATCTTAGATCTAGGAGCCTTTAGTAACTTTGGGCTTGATGGTAGTGCTGCTGTTTATGGAATCTTAGGCAAGGATGGAATCTTAGGTAAGACTGGTATCATGCTTTATTATTCTAAGCAGTATATGCCTTATTATAGAGCAGGAGAGACTATATATGGTCCTCGTGGTTTTATCAATCCAAAAGATAGAAACCAAAAAGTTCAGTCTAGTAAAAATAACTCTGATAACTTAGTAGCTAAGATAACAACTCAGTTAGATGAAAAAAACTCTTTTGAGTTTACATATAACTTTATGACTAACAACACCATAACTCCTTTTGCTGCAAACGTTATCATCCCTACAGAAAGCCCTCTTTTCAACAATGATCTTTTTAACAATCAAGGAAGCTTTAAGTATGAGTATGACACTGATAAGTTTAAAGCTAACTGGAATACTTACTATTCCCAAAAAAAGCTTTTTTTATATCCACTAGATGGGCAGCTAGATGAACATAGCACTGCTACTACTGAAGCTGAAAAAGAAGAAGCTAAAGAGCATGATGATGAAGTAAGACCGCTTAATATAGCAGTGCAAACTGCAGGAAGTGACCTAGTTTTTACTAACACTTTTGGAAAAGATCAATCAACCATAAAGTATGGTCTTAACTATCAGCTTATCTATCAAAGTTTACGAAACAGCTTTGTAAGCACTCCTCATGATCATACTCCAGAAGCTACTTCTCACTTTATAAATAGAGGCCGCGAGTTTGCAAACGTTATAGGAGGCTTTGTAAGTTTAAACTACTATATTTTAGATTCTCTAGCTTTAGAAGCAGGAAGTAGATATGACTTTTATAACTATGTCGATAAGTTTAATCAAGTGCATAACACTAATAATGTAAGTCCAAGTGTGGCCTTAGTTTATACTCCATTAGATGGGCTAGATATCAAGCTAAGTTATGCTTACTCTATGAGGGGGGCTAAACCAACTGATGCGTCTTTGCTTTATAGCGTTGATGCCAACATAGATCCTAAGCTTAAAAGTGAGCAAGCACAAAATACTGAGCTAGATATAAACTATGGAGGTGAGCACTTTAATCTTAGAGGATCAGCCTACTATCAAAATATACATAACTTTATAAACACCTACTTTAATACCAACCCTAGTGATGAGCATGCTTTCTTGAAGACTAATATGCCAGGTTTTATAGAGATTCTAGGCTATGAAGTAGCAGGTAAGGTTATGTATGGTGGGTTTAGTGCAAGTCTTGGAGTTAGCCAGCAGTTCCCATTTTATAAAGGCCACTATGGAATCACAGATAGCTTTGAGCTAGGGGCTTTTACTGGGGCTGTCCTAACTGCTAACTTAAACTATGACATAAAAGACTGGGGTTTAAGCTTTGGTTGGCTAAGTCGTATAGTTTTAACTACTGGTGATTTTAATGCTTATAATCTTTACTTTAACGTACTTGAGTCTTATCAAAAAGTGGGCTATGACGTGCATAATCTTTATATAAACTATACACCACCTAAGCATGATAATCTAACCTTAAGGCTAGCTTTTACTAATATAGTTAATAGGCTTTATATAAACCCAGCCTCACCTAGAAAAGAAGTCTTTGCTAATCCATCAGATGGAGATGTAGCAAGTTTTCCTATATATGAACCAGGCTTTAATGTGAAATTTAGCCTAAGTTATAAGATCTAAATATCTTTTAGCGCCTTTTACATATAAAGTGGATTCTACATATAGAATCTACTTTATATAAAGTCTTTTCATTTTTTGAGAACGCATTTGAAAGCGTATTTAACGGGTAGTTTTTATAGCAGTTTTTATAAGTGATGAAATTTCTAATAATTATAATTTTTTAAGCCAAGGGCATTCTTACCTTTGTTTTGTGCTGATAAAAAAACATACAAATAATAATCCATGTGCAAAAGAAACTGTTTGAATAAATATCTGTTTAATAGTGTGAATAGATTGGAATTGCTTATAAAAATGATTTTTATTAAGAGGTAATTACTTCAAGCTTAAGTTTTTTATCTTTATGTTAGTAGGCAGCAAAGATTAAGTAAAGTTAGATTCTATAAAATTTGCAGAAGGGGTTTTAGACCCTATAATCATAGAATCTAAAACAACAGATGCAAAGCATCTTTATATTAAAGCCTTAAAGCTAGTAGTTTAGTTGTTAAGTGGGGCTTCAAACATGATTTTTACTTGAGGCCAAGTTAAGCCTTTATGACCTGCTGCTGCTTTTGTAAGAGAAAGTACTGATTTTTCAAGTCCAAAGGCATTTAGATCTAGTACACCTTTACCTTCTATCTTTCCATCATCTAGTTCATATTTTAATGGCACTATGGCACTTTTACCATTCATCTTAACTTTTGCAGTTATGGTTCCTTGCTTATCACCAACTGTCACTTTTTCAAAGACAACTTCTATCTTGCCTTTTTTTTGGAAAGTCTCAAAGAAGGCATGCTTCATATTGTTAGTTATAGGCTCAGCTGGCATTAAAACGCTCATAGGATTAAAAGTCGCTTTTGCACCAGTAAGTTGACCTTTTATGCTGCTGCTATCTTTTCCAAAAGTATAGTGGGCATCTTTAAAAGTGCCTGATGTGCCTACTTTTTCAACAGTTTTAAAACCTTCAAAACTGCTTTGAAACTTGCTTGTATCTATAGTTGTTGCCATGGCCATAGCACCAAATGCACTTATAGCAGCTAGTGCTAATACGATCTTTTTCATGATAATGCTCCTTATTTTTTATATCCGTATAGACTACCTAATATTTCTCATTTTGACTGCTAAAGAGAAACAAAAATACATCATTTTTAACTTTTCTTTACAAAAAATATGAAAGTAAGATAATATTTACTCTTATAACTATAACTATAAAGGTGAAAGCATGGATGGCATGGTGGCTAAAAAAAATCGAAGATACAAAAATATTAAGTCTAAATTCTTTAGGGCTATGCATATGTATCTAAGTGTATTTTTCTTGCCTTGGGTTTTAGCTTATATCGCAACTGGTATTATGTACATATCAGGGTTTAATCAAGATGCAGGAGCCACTAAGCAAAACTTTATTTTAGAACGCTATGTAGATAAAAAAGAAGACTTACTTCAAGCCTTAAAAGATCACGCTAGTGCTAATAGCTTGCGAGTACCAGATTCTAAACCTAGTGGCATTAAAGGCGAAAAACTTGGGCTTAGCTTAGCAACTCCAGGCTATGCTTTAAACATAGTCTCAAAAGATAATAAAACTACAGTAAGCACCATAGATAGAACTTTTCTTGGAGTTATGCTTATGATGCATAAAAGCAAGGCAGGTATGTTGGTTAATATATTTGCCATTGCCTTTGCTGTTAGCATGGTGCTTTTATATCTATCTGGGTTTATTTATACTGCATGGTGTAAACACTATAGAAAGTCTTCTATCATCACATTAATTGTTGGTTTTGTTGTGTTCTTTGGTCTTTTTTGGCTTTCTCTTTAAACTCTTTAGTACTTTATTAAGTACTTTAAAGTCAGTTTTTGGAATCTTCAAGTAAGCTTACATAAAGCAAAACTTTTTAAGGATGTGCATGCAAAACAATCAAGCAGATATTTTAATACTAGACTTTGGTAGTCAGTACACTCAACTAATCGCAAGGCGTTTACGTGAGCATGGATTTTACGCCGAGATTGTTCCCTATTTTGAAAAGATAGATTCTATAAGGGCTAAAAGCCCTAAGGGTTTGATACTTAGTGGAGGTCCAGCAAGTATCTATGAAGAAGATGCTTATAAGCCAAACTTAGAGATCTTTGATCTAAACATACCTATATTAGGCATCTGTTATGGTATGCAGTTTTTGGTTGACTACTTTGGAGGCAAGGTAGCAAGAGCAGAAAAGCAAGAGTACGGTAAGGCTAAGTTAAAAATAGACACTAAGCAAGCTATATTTAAAGGTATTAATCAAGATAGTATTGTTTGGATGAGTCATGCAGATAAAGTAGAAAGCTTACCTGAAGGGTTTAGCTCTATAGCATCAAGTGATAATACTGCAAATTGTGCATTTTTATGTGACAAGCAAAAAGTTTATGGTTTTCAGTTTCACCCTGAAGTAGTTCACTCTGAAGAGGGCTTTAAGTTTTTATCTAACTTTGCAGAGCTTTGTGGTGTTAAGCCAGAGTTTAATATGGATACATTTTTAAGCTATGAGATAGAAAACTTACAAAAGAGGATAAAAACTGGCAAGGTGCTTTGTGCAGTCAGTGGTGGAGTAGATTCTAGTGTGGTAGCTACCCTTTTATATAAGGCTTTAGGAGAGCGCGTTATACCTGTTTTTGTAGATACGGGGCTTTTAAGAGAGGGTGAGAGGGATGCAGTTTGTATGATGTTTAAGCAGTATCTAAATGTACCACTTATCACAATAGATGCTAAGGATATATTTTTAGAGCGCTTAAAAGACGTAGTTGAGCCAGAGCAAAAAAGAAAGATCATAGGAGAGACTTTTATAGAGCTTTTTGAAAAAGAAGCAGCAAATCACAGTGATATAAAGTATCTTGCCCAAGGTACTTTATACCCAGATGTTATAGAATCTACTAGTGCAAAAGGACCTTCAAAAGTTATAAAGTCTCACCATAACGTTGGGGGCTTGCCTGAAAAGATGAATCTAGAGTTAGTTGAGCCTTTAAGAGAGCTTTTTAAAGATGAGGTTAGAAACTTAGGGCTAAAACTAGGCATGGCAAAGCCTATGCTTTTAAGGCACCCTTTCCCAGGTCCTGGCCTTGCTATTAGGATTATAGGCAGTGTGGATGAAGAAAGTTTACACATCCTTAGAAAGGCAGATAATATCCTCTTAGATGAATTGCATAACTTTGGATTCTATAATAAAGTATGGCAGGCCTTTGTCGTGCTTTTAAACGTGAAGTCAGTTGGCGTTATGGGTGATAATAGGACTTATGAGAACACAGCTTGTGTAAGAGTAGTTGAGGCAAGTGATGGCATGAGTGCAGTTTTTGCACATCTTCCTTATGAGCTTTTAGAAAAAGTATCAAGTCGTATTATAAATGAAGTAGATGGGATTAATAGAGTGGTTTATGATATATCTAGTAAGCCACCAGCCACTATAGAGTGGGAGTAAAAGTATCAGAGGTATTTGATAGGTCTATATAAGGAGACACATATGAACTCAAAACATGATGATAAGCAAAATGAAAGATTTTTTAATAGAGAGTTAAGTTGGCTTAGATTTAACGCACGTGTTTTAAACGAGGCAAAGTCTAATATACCAGTACTAGAAAGATTGAAATTTATAGCTATATATTTTACTAACTTAGATGAGTTTTATATGATAAGAGTGGCAGGTCTTATGAGCCTTTATACTAATGGCATCATAGAAAGTGGTGCTGATAAGCTAACTCCACTAGAACAGCTTACTTATATAAGAGAGTACTTGCATAAAGAAAAGTCTTATGTAGAAACTTTGTATGAAGACATTAAAGATGAACTAGCAAAAAACAACCTTATACTAAAACGCTTTGAGCAGCTAGGTAAAGATGATAAGTTAAAGATGAGGGAGTATTTTAAAAACTATCTTTATCCTATCATCGTACCTATAGTAGTTGATGCAACCCATCCTTTCCCTCACTTAAACAACCTTAGCTTTGCTATAGCTATAAAGCTAAAAGATATAGAAAGTGGTAATGTCAAATATGGCATAGTTAGGATTCCAAGAGTTTTGAAGAGATTTATTAGCGTTTGTCCTTATAACTACACGTTAGTAGAAGAAGTAGTTGGAGAGTTTGCAGAAGAGCTTTTTACAGGTTATGAAAGCTTAGCTTATGTGCCTTTTAGGGTTACAAGAAATGCAGACATGGAGATAGAAGAAGAAGAAGCAGATGACTTTATAGCTTTGATGAGTGAAGGTATAAGGGCGCGTAAAAAAGGCGAGATAGTAAGACTAGAGATAGGTAAGCCTAATGTAGAAGGTGAGAAAAAAAATCTTATACAGTTTATAAAACGTCAAATCAAAGTAAAAGCTGGTATGAGTGATCTTGATATATATGAGTACACTATGCCACTAGGAGGGGGTGCATTTTGGGAGTTAATCGCTTTAAAAGAGTATGCTAACTTGCTAAGCCCAACTTATGTCCCAAAGATTTTGCCCCCCCTAGAAGATAGCTCTACGTCTATATTTTCTCATATAGATAATGGCGATATTATGCTTTTTCACCCTTATGAAAGCTTTGAGCCAGTAGTTAACTTTATACAACAAGCTTCAAAAGATGATAAGGTTTTATCCATACGTATGACGCTTTATAGGACGGGGAAAAATAGCTCCATAATTAGAGCTCTAACAGAAGCAGCTGAAAACAAGCAAGTTACAGTTTTAGTTGAGTTAAAAGCTAGGTTTGATGAAGAAAACAACCTCCACTGGGCTAAAGCTTTAGAATCTGCTGGCGCTCATGTAATCTATGGAATCCCAAATCTAAAAGTACACGCCAAGATAGCCTTAGTAGTTAGGAAAGATGAAGGTAAGCTAAAAGAGTATGTTCACTTAAGCACAGGAAACTATAACTCAGCCACTGCTAAGATTTATACTGATGTAAGTCTTTTTACTGCTAATACTAATTTTGGAAAAGATGCTATAAAACTCTTTCACTCTCTTTCAACTGGGACTACTCCGAAGACTTATTTAAATACGCTTTATACTGCGCCAACTCAGATAAAGCCTAAGCTTTTAAGTCTTATAGCTGGTGAGATAGCCCATAAAGAACAAGGTCATATCATCTTAAAAGCTAATGCTTGCGTAGATGTAGATGTGATAAATGCGCTTTATGAAGCTTCAAATGCTGGAGTAAAGATAGATATGATAATAAGAGGGATTTGCTGCTTGCGACCTGGCGTAAAAGGCATGAGTGAAAATATAAGAGTGTTTTCTTTGATAGGAAAGTATCTAGAGCACGCAAGGATATACTACTTTAAGCATGATGTTAATCAAGTTTACTTTTCAAGTGCTGATATCATGCCTAGAAACTTGGAGAGAAGAGTAGAGCTACTAACTCCAGTACTAGTGGAATCTCTAAGAACTAAGCTTACTACTTTGCTAGATCTTCAGTTAAAAGATAATGTACAGCTTTATAGTTTAGATTCTAATGGTGAGTACATAAAGGTGCATAATAATGATAAGCCTATGTCTTCTCAAATCTTTTATGAAGACCATATAACTAAACTTTATGATGGCACAAGCCGTCATCATCAAAAGATAAAAAAACTACTTTCTAGGTACACTCGTGAAAGCTAGAAATAGTTACAAATAAAATCAAAATAGGAGTTTTTTCACATGAAGTTTTCAGGTAAAAATGTTTTAATCACAGGTGCTAGCAAAGGCATAGGCGCAGATATAGCTAGGACTTTAGCAGGCTTTGGATTAAAAGTATGGATAAATTATAGAAGTAATGCTGAGCTTGCTTTAAAACTAAAAGCAGAGCTAGATTCTAAAGGATTCCAAAGTGCTGTAGTGCCATTTGATGCAACTAGTGAGGCTGAGTTTATAGAAGCCATAAAGTTAATAGTTGAGTGTGATGGCGAGCTTTCTTACCTAGTAAATAACGCCGGTATCACTAATGACAAGCTAGCTTTGCGTATGAAGCTAGAAGACTTTGATTCTGTCATAAAAGGGAATCTTAACTCTTGCTTTATAGGATGCAGGGAAGCTTTAAAAGTTATGAGTAAGCAAAAAAGTGGAAGCGTAGTTAATATCTCTTCCATAGTAGGCGAAAGGGGCAATGCTGGTCAAGTAAACTATAGTGCGAGCAAAGGTGGCATGATAGCTATGACTAAGAGCTTTGCTTATGAAGGAGCTATGAGAGGCGTTAGATTTAATACTATTACTCCAGGCTTTATAAGAACAGATATGACTGAAGAGCTAAGTGAAGAAGTTAAAGAAAGCTATGTAAATGCTATCCCTTTAAAAAGACTAGGAGAAGGCAGTGATATAGCTAATGGCGTGGCATTTTTACTAAGTGATTATTCAAGTTATATAACTGGAGAAGTCTTAAAGATAAATGGCGGGATGTATATGTAAGCATTCTATAAAATAAAGGCTAGGCTTGAAGCGTTTTGAATGCACTTATATAAAAGATACTAAAACTTTTAAAAAAACTTTCTTTGGTAAAGATGCAAAGACTATTTGCCTAAGGCTAGAAAAAAAGGGCTTTTTAATAGTTGGCATAAAAGAGTTAGCTTTTTTGGGTGATCTTTTTAGTGCGTCTTTGATAGAAGAAAGTGAAAGTATGTTTTGGCAGTTAAGCCATGGTCTAGCCTCTGGTATGCCTTTACTTTTGCTTTTAGATTCTATTTTCGAAAATCTTTATCATAGGGATGTAAAAGCCCTAGTCTTAGATATAAAAGCAAGTATACAAAAAGGACACCCTATAAGTTCTGCTTTAAAAAGACATCCAAAAGTTTGTTCTCCTTTTATCTGTGCTATCTATGAAGTAGGTGAGAAAAGTGGCAATGTAAGCGAGGTTTGCAAGATCTGTGCTAATGAGATAAAAGCTAAAAATGAGTTAAAAAACTCCTTTAAAAAAAGCCTTATCTACCCAGTATTTATGCTTATATCTATATTCATTGCAGTTGTGGGCATAAGCTTATATGTAGTACCTGAGTTTGTGGGTATCTTTGAAAGCTTTGAAGCTACTTTACCTCTTCCAACACTACTTTTAACAGCCTTAAGCGATATGGTAAGTAGTTACTATCTATACTTTTTAGGCTTTATCATCCTAGTAGCATGGGCTTTGTTTTATTTAAAAAGGCGTTATGTTTATCTTTTTAGCTATCTTGTTTTTAGATTCCCACTTTTTGGTAAGGCCATGTTTTATTATGAGATGCATAGATTTTCCTTAGTGCTTTTTTACTTTATAAAAAGCTCTTACCCTATAGATAAAGCGCTTTTTACAACTATAGGTTTTTGTAATAACTTATATATAAAAGGTAGGCTTTCTATAGTGCATGATAAGCTTTTGCTTGGCCAAACTTTAAGTACAGGCTTTAAGGCAACTAAGTTAGATATAGCTAATATCTCTTTAATCCAAAATGGAGAAAAAACAGGCAACTTAGACTTTGCTATGGACTTTAATGCAAAGTATTACAAACGCATGCACTATAGTTTGCTAACTAAGATAGTCTCTAGTCTTTCACCTGTGCTTACTATAGTAGTTGGACTTATAATCTTGTTTTTAGCTTTAGCTGTTATAACTCCTATGTGGGAGCTAGTGGGCAGTGTGTAAAAGCTTGTAAGCTCTATTTGCTTTAATCGTTAAATCTTATATGATAAAATGTAAGATTAATTTCATCCTAGAAGAGGTTTAATATGGCTAAAAGAATCAAACCAGAATCAAAAGCAGAAGTTGATGTATTACTAGATGAGATAAGAGATCAAGAAGAAGAGTTAAAAGAAACTAAAGATAGTGAAACAAAACTAAGTGTGGATGAGAGACTAGAAAAGATATTTAATGAGGCTAAAGATAAGTTTATATCTTATGAGGCCATAGCACAAACTATAGAATCTAATCCCGACAAAGCCCTAGTAAAAAAGATAAACTCCCTTTGTAAAAAGTACAAAAAAAAGCTTATATCAAGCTCAGAGCTAGCTAAAAACCAAAACGCAGCTGATAAGATAAAACAAGAAAAAGAAAGACAAAAGTTTATAAACGAAAGTGCACAAGAAGAGTTTGACTTTATGCGTGAAAAAGAGCTTTCTGAGTGGAGTAGAAGTGATAGTCCAGTTAGGATGTATCTACGCGAGATGGGTGCTGAAAGACTACTAACCAAGGAAGAAGAAGTTGTTTTAAGCAAGCAAATTGAGCTTGGAGAAGACATCATTATAGATGCGATTTGCTCAGTCCCTTATCTAATAGACTTTATCCATGATTATGAAAGCCCTTTGCTAAAACGTGAAAGACGTGTAAAAGAGCTTTTTAAAAGTTTTGAAGATAGTAAGAGTGATGGCGATGACTACGATGATGATATAGAAGCAGAAGAGGGTGCTGAAGAGCAAGTAACATCTAAGAAAGAAAAAGAGAGAGTAGAAAAAGTAAAAGAAGGTTTTAGTGCGCTAGAAAAAGCAAAACTAGAATGGCTAGAAGTCTTAGAAGCTGAGGTTGAAGAAGATAAAGATAAGCAGCTTTTACACTTTTTAACACTTGCTAAGAAGAAACATATCTTAAAGCAGCGTTTACTTGATCTAGGACCAACATCTAAGCTTATAAATGAACTTACAAAAGCTATGGAAAACAGCCTTAAAAATGATAAAGAGGGCTTTGAGCAAGAGAAAAAAAGACTTGAATATAAGCTACCACTTTTTAATGATACTTTGAGAGAAAACCACGAAAAGATTCTAGAAAATATAGTTGAGATGAGTAGGGAAGATATAGTGGCAAGCGTGCCAGAAACTACTATGGTTAGTGTTTATATGGACTTAAAAAAGCTTTATCAAACTAAAAAAGCTAGTGAAGGAGACTTTAACTTAGACCCTGCAAAGCTAAAAGAGATTTTAGAACAGATTAACCGTGGAAAGATGATATCTGATAGGGCTAAAACTCAGATGGCAAAAAGCAATCTTCGCCTTGTAGTTAGCATCGCAAAACGTTATACAAATAGAGGCTTACCGTTTTTAGATCTAATCCAAGAAGGTAACATAGGTCTTATGAAGGCTGTTGATAAGTTTGAGTATCAAAAAGAGTATAAGTTTAGTACCTATGCTACTTGGTGGATAAAGCAAGCTATCTCTAGATCCATTGCTGATCAAGCGCGCACTATTAGGATTCCAATACATATGATAGATACTATCAATAAGATAAGAAATATCATGCGTAAGTACTCTCAAGAAAATGGTAGAGAGATGGATGTAGAAGATATAGCAAAAGAAGTGGGACTTAGTGTAGATAAAGTTAAAAATGTAGTAAAAATCACCCGTGAGCCTATATCTTTAGAAGCCCCTATAGGCAATGATGATGATGGTAAGTATGGTGATTTTGTAGAAGATAAAACATCTATGAGTCCAATAGATATGATGTTAAAAGAAGACTTAAAAGCACAGATTGAAGACATCTTAAGCAACCTTAATGAAAGGGAAAAAACTGTTATAAAAATGCGTTTTGGCCTTTTGCCTGATGAAAGTGACTGCACTTTAGAAGAGATAGGAAAAGCACTAGAGGTTACAAGAGAGCGCGTTAGACAAATAGAATCTAGTGCTATCAAAAAGCTAAAGCATCCTAGAGTTGGACGAAAACTTAAGTCTTACCTAGGTGGCTAGGGATACTAGCCTAAGAAGCTAAAAGCAGTGCCTTAAAAAAGGCCAAGATTTAAAAGGGAAGGCATGTTAAAGAACAAAAGTCTTTTAAAGGAGGGCTAATTTGAATCCTAAAAGCTATATCTTAAAAAGTCTTAGACTAGATAGAATTTATAGCTTGACTTTATCTATCTTGCCTTCTATTACCCCCCCCCCCCCACTATCCAACAAAATTTATCATATATGAAAAATCTTGCCAAAAGAGTATTAAAGGGTAGAACAAGGAAGCTAGTAGGGAACTTTTATCATAAAAGCCTTTTTTTATACTTCATGTTAAAAAAGGGCTTTTGGCAAAGAAACGTTAAAGGCTTTAGAAAAGTAAAAAAGCCTATAAAACCTTACGCTTTTATAAGAGTGTGTAATGAGATTCCAACCTTAAAAGCAAGTTTAGAATCTATAGTTTTTTTGGAGCGTGGTGTTATAGTTTATAATGACTGCACTGATGGTAGTGAAGAAGTAATCTTAGAGTTTTGTAAAAAATATAGTGATTTTAAAGCATATAAGTATCCCCACAAGGTAAAAAGACCATACGCGCCAGGCGAGGTATTTCCAGAAGGGTATAAAGAACTTTATGAGTACTATAACTTTGCACTAGATAAGATTCCAAAAGATGAGTGGCTTTTAAAGATAGATGTAGATCAAATCTACATGCAAGATATAACAGAAGAAAGCTTTAAGCTTATAGAGTATGAAAATGATATAGTTTGCTATCCACGTGTTAACTTGCATGTATTAGATGGTGAAGTCTTAGTTAGCAAAGACATACCTTTAAGTGATGTAGATGATCACTGGCTTATCTTTAATCACAATCTTTCTTTTAAGATGTGTGCAAATAGCCATGGTGTTATGGAAGTCCTTGTCCTCCCACACTCTGGCATAAGAGTAAAAAAGTCCTCTATAAACTCCTTTCACTTTCCAGTACTAAAAAAGCAGAGGTTTGTAAGTGATAAAAGTAAGTTTTTTACTTGGGAAGAGTTTAAAGCTAGGTATAAAGAAGATAGCTCCAAATTAATACGTGGGGGATACACTCCTTTAAGTATGGGTGAAGAGATACTGGATTTAGATCTTTTTGATGAAAAACTACCAGAGATTTTAGAAAAAATTGACTATCCTTACAAAGACACTAAAGATATTTGATGTTAGGGCTTATGTAAAAGTAGAAAGGAAAGAAGTTGTGCGGTTAGAATTAAGTGCGTTTCTTAGTGGCCTTATCCCTTCTTTTTCTTATAAAAACTTCTTTATAACAAGTTTTGCTAAAAAAGTCCTAAAAGATAGGCTAAAAGAGGTGGCAATATGGGGTTGTGCTAGGACTTATGATCTATCTTTTAAGCTTAGATTAAAAGGCTTTAGAAAAGTAAAAAAGCCTATAAAACCTTACGCTTTTATAAGAGTGTGTAATGAGATTCCAACTTTAAAAGTAAGCCTAGAAAGCATAGCCTTTTTAGAAAGAGGCATCATTGCTTATAATGACTGCACTGATGGTAGCAAGGAAGTTATATTAGAGTTTTGCAAGCAACATGAAGGCTTTAAAGCTTATGAGTATCCCTACCATGTAAAGCCTATCAAGCAAGAAGGACGGAGTTTTGGTAAAGACTATAAAGAACTTTATGAGTACTATAACTTTGCACTAGACAAGATTCCAAAAGATGAGTGGCTTTTGAAAATTGATGTTGACCAGATATACCTTCAAGATATTACAGAAGAGAGCTTTAAGTATGTAGAGTATGAAAATGATATAGTTTTTTACCCACGTGTGAATTTACATGTGATTGATGATGAAGTCTTAGTTGGTAAAGATGTGCCCTTAAGTGATGTAGATGACCACTGGCTTATCTTTAACCACAACCTTAGTTTTAAGAAGTTTGTAGATCGCAATTTTGTGATGGAGATTTTAAACTTGCCCCACACTAAGTTAAACTATATAAAGTCTACTATAAACTCCTTTCACTTTCCCTTCCTAAAAAAGCAAAGATTTACTAGCGATAAAAGTAGGTTTTTAAGTCTTGAAGAGTTTAAAGATAGATATAAAAATGATAGAGCTTCTATAGTCGCAGATAATCATTTGCCAGTTAGAAAAGGAGAGTTATTAAACCTAGAGCTTTTTGATGAAAAACTGCCAGAGGTGTTAAAAAAGCTTAAGTTTAACCCTTAAAATTGAATTAGGCGCCTAAAAGCTCTAGCCAAAGCTTTAAAATCTTGCTTTCTTCAAACCTTTCTAAAAAGATCTCTTTAGATCTTGCTCCAAAAGCACGCCTTAAGGCTATATAACTACTTAGCTTATCTATAGCTTTTATAAGACTTGCTTCATCTCCATTTTTTATCAAAAAGCCATTTTTGGAATCTTCTATGCAGTCTCTTGGTCCTGTAGGAACATCATAGGCTATTATAGGTAGTCCATAAGAAAGTGCTTCTAGTAAGACCATAGGAAGTCCTTCAAAAAAAGATGTCATTACAAAGATGCTTGAGTTTTTATAGTAGTAGCCAGTGTTTTGTGTGTAGCCAGTTATGCTGGCATTTAGACTATTTTGCGTTATAAAGTTTTGAAGCTCTTCTTTTTGTTCTCCATCTCCAACTAAAGTTAGATGAAAGCCTTGTTTGGTTTTGCTAAATGCTTCTAGTAGTCTTAGGATTCCTTTTTGTTGGGTTAAGCGCCCTACAAAGATAAGATTTTTACTTTCATATGTGCTTATCGTTTTAGGATCTTTTGCAAAGTTAGGTATGACTTTTATATATTTTAAATGCTTATTCCATTGCTCATATTCATGATATGTCAGCAAGACTAAAGTGTCATAGTTTTTCATGTTAGAGTGATATAAAAGTTCAAAGTGACCATGTATACACTTGATAGTAAAAAGTTTCTTTTGTGTTTTTTTAAGTAAGCTCTCCCAGTAAGAATCTATTAAAACATCTATGTTTTCATGTTCACATATACTTATAATCTTATCTCGCCTCATATCTTGCTCTAAGGCTGTATCAAGGTCATCTTTATGCGTTTTAACTAGCCTTGCTAGCTTAGAGCAAAAAGGAAGTTTGCTTAGTATCTTAGAGGTAAGAAGATAAAGGCTTGGATATATGTAGTTTTTTGTAGGATAGTTTTTAAGATAGAGTAGTTTTTGTGGCTTTAAGATCCTAGTTAGCTTATAGGCTAACCCCCCCCCCCCCGATTCTAGTAGTAGAGATAGCTTGGCTAGTTGTATTAGCAGCATTTACTAAAAGTGGTGTTTTTATAGTAACTTCATCATCGCTTAAGATATAAGTTTTAAAAGGTATGTTTTTTAGTTTGTTTTTGTTAGTGGCTTGAAGAGTTATAAGGGTTATATCTAAGCCCTTAGCCTTAAGGCCATAGGCTAGGTTAAGACTAGTTGTTTCAACACCACCAAAGGTAGTGATGTCATAGAGTAAGATTGCAACACGTTTTGCTTTTCCTTGCATAGCCTTAACTCTAATGTTGTATCATCCCTTGGCTAGTGTGTCTACTTACTTTTTCTTACGTTTTCTTTCGTTTGGATCTAGGAATTTTTTGCGGACTCTAATATTTATCGGCGTTACTTCTAGTATCTCATCATCTTCTATCCACTCTAAAGCACGCTCTAAGTTTACATCACGAGGAGTAGTTAGCTTAACAGCATCATCACTACCACTAGCCCTCATATTAGTTAAGTGTTTTGCTTTTATAGGGTTTACATCAAGGTCATTATCCCTGCTATGTTCGCCTATAACCATACCTACATAAACCTTAGTGCCAGCCCCTACAAAAAGAGTGCCTCTTTCTTGTATGTTAAAAAGACTAAAAGCAGTAGTATCACCATTTTCCATACTTACAAGTGCGCCGTTCTTTCGACTTTCAACACTGCCGCTAAACTCTCTAAACTCTAAAAAGCTGTGGTTCATTATCCCTTCGCCTTTAGTGTCGGTTAAAAACTCAGATCTATAGCCTATGATTCCACGTGCGGGGATTTCAAACTCTAATCTCGTATAGCCATCATTCATAGGGTTCATAAACTTCATCTCAGCCTTTCTCTTGCCAAGTTTTTCTATAACTGCCCCACTATAATCTTGTGGCGTGTCAATCACAAGATGTTCAAAAGGTTCTAACTTTTTACCATCTTCAACTTTGACTATAACCTCAGGACGAGAGATACTAAACTCAAAGCCTTCACGTCTAAGATTTTCAGCCAAGATAGTTATTTGAAGCTCGCCTCTTCCACTTACTTTAAAGCGTCCTTCACCCATCTCTTCACACTTCATGGCTATATTAGTTTGCATCTCTTTAAGCAAGCGCTCTTTTATCTTATTAGCCGTTACGTGCTTGCCCTCTAAACCTGCTAGTGGACTATCATTAACTGCGAAGTAAACACTCATAGTAGGTTCTTCTAAGTGCATAGGATCTAGTGGCATAGGATTAGCTGGGTCTACTAGGCTATCTCCAACATCTACAGTGCCAAACCCAGCGATTGCCACTATATCGCCAGCCTTAGCTTCTTCTATCTCCATCCTAGCTAAACCATAAAATCCTATAAGTTTAGTTATACGTCCTGTTTCTTTTTCGCCATTACCCTTAGCTAGCATAACAGTTTGGCCTTTTTTTATCACACCGTTAAAGACACGCGCTATACCGATCTTTCCTACATAGTTATCATAATCAAGTGTGAAAACTTGCATTTGAAGTGGGTTTGCTTCATCACCACTAGGAAGTGGCACGTACTCTAAAATGGCATCAAAAAGTGGCTCAAGATTCTTTTTTTCATCACCTAGATTTTTTATAGCGTAACCATCGCGCGCTGCAGCATAGATGACTGGGAAGTCAAGCTGGTTATCATTAGCACCCATAGCAACAAAGAGATCAAAAACTTCATCTACTACGCGATCTGGTTGGGCTGCTGGCTTATCTATCTTATTTACTACAACTATAGGTCTTATGCCAAAACTTAAAGCCTTTTTAACAACAAACTTAGTTTGGGGCATAACGCCTTCTTGGGCATCAACTAGTAATAAAACCCCATCTACCATCTTTAATACACGCTCTACCTCGCCGCCAAAGTCAGCATGCCCGGGAGTGTCTATGATGTTTATCTTTGTGTTTTTATAATTAATGGCTGTGTTTTTAGAAAGGATAGTTATACCTCTTTCTTTTTCTAAGTCGTTACTATCCATGGCGCGTTCATTTACTTGCTCATGATCACTAAAGGTGCCTGACTGGCTTAAAAGACCATCAACTAAGGTAGTTTTTCCGTGGTCTACGTGGGCTATTACTGCTATGTTTCTGATATTTTGCATATTCTCTCTTTGTGAAATGATTATTATTTTGTTGATTCTAACATATTACATCTTGTGTTTGGAGGTTAGCTGTTAGTAACCTAGCGTCATTAAATCCTTCATAAGCCAGTCATCTTGGCTAGCTTTAGCGTTTTTACTAGATTCCATACCTTTTATGACGTTATAAACACTTCTTGCTATCATGTCTGTTTCTATGTTTACCTTTCTGCTTACTTTGTAGGTGTGAAAGAGAGTGTTTTCCATAGTATGGGGGATTAAGATAAGACTAAAATAAGAATCTTCAACACTGCCTATAGTAAGCGAGATTCCATCTATAGTAATGCTGCCTTTTGGATAGATTAAAGGAAGGGCTTTTTTACTAACACTTATTTTAAAGATAGTATCTTTATTGTGCTTAGTTATGGAATCTAAGCGCCCGCTAAAATCTATATGCCCTTGTACTATGTGACCATGAAGGCCATCACTTAGCTTTAAAGCAGGCTCAAGGTGCACTTTTCCTTTTAGATTTTCTTTAGCTATGAGGCTAGAAGTTTCAGTGCTTAAAAGCATATTAAAGCCTCCGCTAAAAACTTTTATGACAGTTAAGCAAGCTCCATTAACTGCTATACTATCTCCGACTTCTGCTTTTAGCGTGCTTTTAAGGCTTAATATCTCGCTATCAAAGCTTATAACCTCGCCTATATCTCTAACTAGTCCACTAAACATATCTTTTGCCCTTTGGGTTTGGTTTATAGAAATTGTACTTTTATTTCTTATAAGAGTGGGTTAACATAATAAAGTTAATATAAAATTAATATCTTAATGATATCTCTTGACTTTTTAAAAGTTAGCTTAGTAGACTTATAAGAGAGGATACTAAAGTTCATATACCTTAAACTTTTATAAATCCTAGGAATGCGGAGGGGCAGATTTTTTAAACTATCTCACTTAAGATAGTTAGTACTAAAAAGTAGATAGTAAGATGTTTTATAAAATCCTTACCTTACTGGGTGTGCTTGCCCCTAACATGCTGCTAGCTAATATAACTATAGATGCTGCTACTAGTGAGGCTAAAGACTATGAACTTAGTGCTACTAACTCTTTAGTCATAAAACTAAAAACAAAAGAAGAGCTTGAAAAAGTAGGTGGGAATCCAAATAAGGCACAGCTAATTCATCTAGGAAATATCACAACTAATACTAACAATGCAGGCAAGTTTACATTAGATTCTACAAGTAGTAATTCGACCTCACAGTACATAAATGCTAGTTTTAAAAATATAGGCACAAGTGAAAAAAGACTAGATTCCTTAGAGTTAAATAACACATTTAAGCAAGGCAGCACGCTTATTAACTCACTCCTTTATAGCAAAGGTGATATTTATCTTCATAGTCTTGCTAATGCTAATTCTGGAAGTGCCACTTCATCTAGTGAGTTTTATCCAAGCTCTCCAAGTAGTAATAACACCATAGTTGCAAACATCCTTGATGCCACAACTATAAATCTAGACAACACAGGCTATGACCAGATGACTTTTTCATCTAGATCTATACCTGCTGCAGGGAGGATAAGCCTTTATGTAAATACGCTAAAGGCTAATAGTGCTACTTTAAAAAGTGTCTATGTGAGTAGTGCTATGGAAGTTAATGAAGGAAAGTTTGATGAGACTAAAGGCTCTCCACCACAAAGTAATACTATAAATATAACTACGTTAAATCTTACTAATACTAGTATTTATGCTAACTCTTTAACTAGTAAAAATCTAACTATAAATAATGCAAGACTGACTGATGGTAGTAGTAATGATACAAATATATTATTACTCGCTAGTGAAAGTAAAGATTCCAAACTAAAGGTTACTAATCTTAGCACCACAAAAGGCACTGCGCGTTTTTCAAATGGTGTATATATAAATGCTAATGATATAGAGATATCTAAGGCAAAAGTAGAGAGTTTGAGTGTTAATTACTTCAATGCTAGGGTGCTTGCAGCAACTGCAAAGATTAGCATAAAAGACTTAGAAGCCACTAACTCTATACTGCAGGGAAACTCTCTTATAAGTGAAACTATAAAGCTAGATAATGCCACTATAAAGCTGCAGGGGATAAACTCAAAACTAAGCGCAAAAAGTATAGTTATAGGAGGGAAGGAGCAAGGACAAAGGGGTCTTATAGAAACTGATATTTTAGAGGGTAATCCAAGCTTTACTAGTATAGATGGAGCAGCCCCTCCAACCTTTCCTAGTGAGTTAAAAGTGCGTGGCACTAAGCCAACTAGCCTAGCAAGCATTAATCTAAATCCTTTTACTAAAATAAGCGTAGGAGGAGATCTAAGTATAAGCACTCTTGAAAATGGAACTTTAGAATCACCATTAAATATAGATTCTAAAGCCTTAAATAAAGCTCTTTTTAACTTTTCTATTACCACTCAAACACTAGGTTATGGGGAGGATGCAACAAGTGAGACTACATTTAATCTAGCCTCTATAGAATCTAAAGGAGCTTTAAGTTTGCCAGCTTTATATCTACACGGAAGTGGCATTATGCTTCAAGGCAGTTTGGAATCTTTTTTAGCTAAGGCAGGTCTCAGTAAAAATAGCACAGATGCAAATGCCCTCCTTTTAAAAGAAAACTTTCTTCTAGGGAAAAGTATAACTATCAATGGAGCTAAAGTAGATCCTAGCTGTTTTAGTGGAGTGCTTTTTAGTACTAAAGATATGAAAGGTAGTGATGCTGGCAAGTACATAGTAGGTAAGATGAAAGTAGAATCTAATCTTACTTTTATAGACTTCTATCTTGGAAGCAAACAAAGTGAAGCTTTAAGCCCATCTAAACTTAGCTTGCTAGCTACTTATCACTCAGATGCTTTGTATAAGCTAATAACTAGTTCTAACTTAAAGCTAAGTGATATCCCTTCACCAACTAAACCTAACACTAACCCATCTTCTAAAGATATAACTACCATCACTCCTTTACACACAAGTAGCGCTGACTTTAAAGTAACACCAGAGACTAACTTAGAATCTTTGGCCTTAAAGGTTGGAGAGTATATCTCTAGGTATCATAGAAATACTCCTAGTAGCAAGATTTATGATAGGTTAAATGCTTTGAAACGTACTAATAGTTTTCAAAAAAGACAAGAAGCCATAAGTGTGCTAAAAGATCTTATGCCTAGTGATTTAAATAACGCAGTAGAAAACTATGCCTTAGAATCTAACCTAGCATCTTTTAGGATTGTAGATGAGGTAGTTGCTAACTCTAGTCTTGCTAACTCATTAAGATTTTTAAGTAAGGCACGTTTTGCAATGAATGATAAAAATGAAAGTCGACTTAAAAACTACGACCCAAGCTCACCTTTTTCTATCTTGCTTGATTATATTCCTTTGCCAAATGATAGCTTTGAGTATATAAAAGAACCCACTAAAGAAGTCTATGCCCAGACTATCTACCAAAACATCATCCAAGGAGAAAGACGCAGTGTGCAAGGCTACAGTCTTAATACTTTTGGCTTTGTGGGAGGTTTTAACCAAAGACTTAGTAACTTGCTAGTTGGAGCTAACCTAACTTATAGTACAGCTTTTACTAGCTTTAATGCAAACTATAACAGCCTAAGTCCTAGACTTTATCTTTACTCGCTAGATACAGGGCTAACTTACCAAGTAAGCCTAGGCTACTCTTTACACTTTATAGGGACTAATAGAACTCAAGGCATGCTAGATACTTCAGCTAAGGCTAGCTATCTTGCTAATGAGTTTAACAGCTACGCCCTCTTAGGCTATAAGTTTGAGCTAGGCAAGCATGCATTAATGTCATCTTTAAGACTTAGCTACATCTACTTGCATCAGAGTGCTTATAGTGAAAATGGTGAGTTTGGCTTAAAGGTACCTGCTAAAAATGATAACTCCTTGCTTCCTAGCTTTGGGCTAAACTATGAGTTTAAAGCACTTGAAGGTTTGAAAGTTATGGTTAGTGGATTTATCTTTTATGATGTTTTATCTAAGTCTAGGGTGTTTAATGTAGCTTTTTTGGATGATGGTATAAACTTTAATGTAGCAAGTTTAGGAAGTGATCCCTTTGGAGGCATGCTTAATCTTGGAGTAACTTATAGCTTAGATGTTAACAATAACTTAGCCTTAAGTTATGCAGGTACTTTTAAGTCTAGCCTTATAGCTACAACACTAAGCCTTAGATATGGCTATAGATTCTAAAAGTATAAGGCCTTACAAAAGACAAAAGAGTTAAAAAGACTAAAGCTTGCTAGTTTCCACGACTTCCTGGTTTATAAGCCTTTGAAGTTTTACAAAGTGGGCAGTTTTCTGGCGGATACATATTAAAGATAAAATCAGCCAGTGCAAATAAAGGCTTATTAAGCGGTAGCTTGCACTCTTTTTTAGATTCTAACTCGCTTCCTACTCTTTTGCAAAAACCACGATTTGCCAAAGCACCAAAGGCTACTATATCAGCACCAAAGGCCTCTAAACATTTAGCACTTTCTAAGGCGCTTCCACCAGTTGTTATGATGTCTTCACAAACTAGTATCTTTTCACCCTTGCTAACTTCAAAGCCCCTCCTTAACTCCATAATTCCATTTACTCTTTCAGTAAAGATAAATCTTACCCCTAAAGCCCTAGCTAGCTCATAGCCTGCTAAGATTCCACCAAGGGCTGGGGAACAAACGCAGTCTACTTTTATCTCAGAATCTTTTATCTGCAAGGCTAAAGCTTTGCATAAAATCTCTGCATTTTTTGGATTTTCTAGTACTTTGGCAGACTGTAAATAATGATCAGTATGATTTCCGCTACTTAAAAGAAAGTGTCCGCTTAAAAGAGCGTGGGCGTCTTCATAGACTTTTTTAACATCTATAGCTTGCATTATAGATTAAACCTTCATAACTTCTTCTTCTTTGCTTTTCAAAGAAGTATCTGCTTTTTTTATAAACTCATCTGTTATCTTTTGCACTTCAGCCTCACCTCTTTTAGCATCATCTGCTGTGATGGCTTTATCTTTTTCAAGCTTTTTTATTTGATTATTAGAGTTTTGTCTTATGTTTCTTATAGCAACTTTTGCTTTTTCACACATAGCTCTTGCTTGCTTTGCAACTTGCACTCTTTGCTCGCTAGTCATAGGGGGGAAGAAAAGTTTTATACCATCAGCATCTGCATTTGGATTAACACCTATGTTTGCTTCAAGGATGGCTTTTTCTATATCTTTTATAACGTTTTTTTCCCAAGGTGAGATAACTATAGTTGTAGCATCAGTTAGATTGATGTTAGCTACATTGCTTAAAGGCACTAAAGAGTCATAGTAGTTAACTCTTACATTATCTAGCACGCTTATGCTTACTCGGCCACTTCTTAAGGTGCTAAAGTCTTTGCTTAGGGCACCTAAAGACTTTTGCATGCTATCTTTTGTGTCTTTATAGATGTTTTCTAACATTAACTACTCCTTTGTATTTTTAGTGGATGGATTAGCCAGTGGGCTGGCTGAAGGATTAGCAAGAGGGTTTGCTAGGTCACTAGAGCTTGAAGGGGCACTTGGAAGAGTTGGGATAAGGGTTTGATGTTGAATAGGAGCAGGCGTAGCCATGTTATCAACTACACTTTTGCTTGCTCCTTTATTGTAGTAGTATCCAAGCGCAACAGTATTTATGAGAAATAGCACTCCTAGGATCATAGTAAGTTTGGCCATAAAGCTAGCTGGCCCTTTAGCACCAAAAACGCTGTCATTACTTCCACTATAGGCACCTAGACCTATGGATGAGCTTTTTTGCAAGAGTACTACTATTACCAATATTACAGCTAAAATAATCTGAATTGTTAATAAGATGGTGGTCATAATCTTTCCTTGGAATTATAAGGGGTTGATTATATCTAAAAAATATCAAAACATAAATCATCAGCATGCCTTTGAAAGCATACAAGGGTTTGTGATGGAGGGTTAATGCTTAATATGCACTCTTTTAATGCTAAGGCTTTAAGCTATGCTACTAACTCAGATGTGCAATTAGAGCTAGCTAAGATTTTATGTAAGAACATAGAATCTGACCTTACTAATAAAACACTTTTAGATCTAGGTGCAGGCAGTGGTAATGTTTATAAAGTCTTAAAAGATAAAAACTTTAAAAACTTTATCGCCCTTGATAGTGCAAGTAATCTTTTAGCACTCCATCCAAAAGCACCAAACATAACTTTTATACATAAAAGCTTTGATGAGTTTAACTACTCTAGTTTAGATAAAGATACATTTATATGTTCAAATGCTGCTATGCAGTGGAGTGCCAATCTTGATAGTTTGCTTTTTAAGCTAAGTAAGAGTAAGTGCGAGTTAGCCTTAAGTCTTTTTACCTCAGAAACTTTTAGTAAGCTTCATGCCCATCTTAATACAACCTCTCCCCTAAGATCTAAAGATGAAGTAACTACTCTTATAAAAAAACACTTTGGAACTTTTAAGATCTTAAAATCTTTTAGTAAAAGACTTCAGTTTAAAACTCAAAAAGAGCTTTTAAGTCATTTGCAAGATTTAGGTTTGCTAGGTGGTGCCTTAGATAAAACTCTAAGCTACAAGCAGGCTAAAAGGCTTTTAGCACTGCCTTTTTTGGACTTAAACTATGAGGCTTTGATATTTATTAGATAGATAAAGCTACTTGTTTGTAGCCTTATATATAGCTTGGAGCATCATTTGCGAAAAGTACTAAATCACCATCTTGCCCAAAGCTTTTTAGTATCCCTTCTAAGTTGGACTTATCTTTTAAAACCACTTTTTGAGTGTGCTGTATGTTGTCATTTAGAATCTTAGAGTTTAGCTCGCCTGTGATTATGGCTAGATCAAAGACTTCATCTATAAGCTTAGCGATTTTGATATTGCTTTCTGTGTTACTTTCAACTAGACCAGGAGTAACTATGACTTTTCTTCCATTATAAAGTGAGCTTAGTCTTATGGCTTCACTTACTCCTTCTAAGTTGCCATTAAAGCTATCATCTAAGATAAGCTTATTATTAGTTACTATTTTATTAAGTCTGTGTGGGATGCTTTCAAGTTTAGAGACTGCTTTTTTGATAGTATCAAGTGGTACTTTTAACTCTAGGGCTACTAGTATGCAAGCTGCTATATTATCAACATTAAAACTACCTAAAACCTTAGTTTGAAACTCTTCATACACTCCATTTATCTTTAACTCAAAGCTAGTAAAGTCTAGTGAAGTAGTGATATTTTTATGCTCTGGCGGATAGGTGGTTATAAGGTTTATGTTTTCTTTATAGCTTTCTTTTATCTCTGGAGTTTTGTTATCTCTTTGCACAAAGGCCTTTTGTAGCTTTTTAGAATCTAGTAGCTCAAACTTAGCACTTAGTGTGTTTTCTAGGCTTTTGAAATACTCTATATGAGCAAGGCCTACTTTGCCTATGATGGCATATTGTGGGTTTAATAAATTAGCAATCTGCCTTATATCATTTTTAGCACGCGCACCTGCTTCAGCTATATAAACTTCAGTGTCTGGGTCAAGGTTAGAATTTATATCATTAACTAAGCCTTTATAGGTGTTTACGCTTCTTGGCGTGGCATAGACGTCATATCTTTCTTTTAATATATCTTCTAAAAAGTTTTTAGTACTAGTTTTGCCATAGCTTCCAGTGATGGCAACTATGGTTAGATTAGGCATCTTTGCAAGTTTGGCCTTAGCAAGCTTTGCGTAGTTTCTAAAGATTAGACTTTCATATAAAAAAGCAACTATAAAGCCAAATACTAGTGGGGCTAGATAGAGGAGGGCGCTTATATAAGCTTTATCTTTATCTAGATGATCTATGATGTTTATAGCTTCATTTAAGATAGTAAAAAGCAAAACTATTACAAAAAGGCGTATAACTCTTTTGGTAAAAACTAGCTTTTTATCTAGCCTATAAAGCCAGATTCCAAAAGCTATTATCCATATGATTAAGCATACATAAAAGACTATATAAAGTCTTAATATATCAGTTACTAAAAAGACTATGATAGGTAGCACGAAGTAGTAAAAGTGCCATAACTTTTTATGATGTTTAGTTAGGATTCTATAAAAGCTATAGTTATACCACTGAAGCAGGGTTGTAAGATAGTAAGTCAGTAAAAATATCATTATAAAATGCGAGATGATATTTAGCGTGAAATAAACACTCATTAACTTAACCTTACCTTAAAACTACAAAGTCTTCAAAGTCTATATCATCTATAACTTTGCAGTCTAGCTTATCTAAGCGGCTTTTAGAGTTACCTTCAAACAGGCTAGCTTTTAGTGACTCTAAGTCTTTTTCATCTGCGTTTATGTATATCTCAACTTGTCCATTTTCTAAGTTTTGCACTGTGCCTTTTAAGTTTAAAAGCTTAGCTAGCCTTTCAGTCATATTCCTAAAACCTACGCCTTGAACTTTCCCAGTAGCTAATATATGATAAGTCATAAGTCTTCCTTTAAGTTTAAGTTTGATGTTGTTATAAGTTTTTATAGAGTTTTTCTATAGTGTTTGCTTGCTTTAAGAAAAAGTAGTGATCACCTTTTAGCATAAAAAATCTTGCATTACTCATAAGACTTTTTATAATCTCAAAGCTTTTTAGAGGTGTAGCAGTATCACTTTCTCCCCAAAACACACTAGCATTTTTTTTAAAGTTTGCATAGTAGGGGCTAAAGTCTTCATTAACTACTAGCTTAAAAGTCTCATACATGTTTGGAGGTAGATTATCCGCATCTTTTGAGCGAAGAAAGCTTGCTTTTATGCCCAAGGATTTAAAAAGTTTACTTATAGCTATCTTACTTTTAGTTTTAAAGCTTTTTTCTAATAAGATTCCAGCACTACTTAGTAAAAGTATCTCATAGTCAAAAAGCAAGGCTAGCTTACCACCAAAACTATGGCCTGCTAGAAGATTTATATCTTGTACGTTATTGATGCTAAGCTTTTCAAAGAAGCCTTTTAAGATTAAAGCATATTTTTTACTATCTAAGACCATGGGGTTAGAGCTAGCACCAAAGCCAGGTAGGTCAACATAGATATGGTTATAGTCTTTAAAAGAGTTTTCAAAGGCTAGCTTCATAAGCTCTTTATTACTTCCCCAGCCGTGCAAGAAGCAAAGATTCTTATCTGCTTTGTTATCTATGATTAAATAGCTGATGTTAAAAGTGTGATCTAAGCAAGTGATTTGCTTTGAAGCCATGTTAGTAACCTTTTGTTTTTGCGCTTAGCGTGCTTAATTTTATCTAATTCTTGGATAAAATCATCGAACCTAAACATATCCATACTAAATAAGGCAAGATAAATATGGCACAAGTTCCTATGAGCAAGTACGGTTACGATAAGCTAGTTAAAGAGTTAACTGAGTTAAAAGAGGTTGAAAGACCAAATATCGTCAATGAGATAAGCATAGCAAGAGAGCATGGAGACTTAAAAGAAAACGCAGAGTACCATGCTGCTAAGGAAAAACAAGCCGTTATAGAATCTAGGATTAACTCCCTTAGTCTTATGCTGGCTAATGCTGTAGTGCTAGATCCAAGCACACTAAGCCATGAAAGCGTAAGTTATGGCAGTACGGTAGTTATAGAAGATATAGACACAGAAGAAGAGCTAACTTACACTATAGTTGGCGTGCTAGAAAGTAACCCAAGAAGTGGGCTTATATCTTATGACTCACCTATAGCTAAAGACTTGCTAGGTAAAGAAGTAGGTGATCAAGTAAGTATAACCTTACCTCGTGGTGAGTGCGACTATGAAGTAAAGTCTATCTTTTATAAACCTATAGACTTTAAGTAAGGATAACTTTGTGAATGTAAAAATTAAGCTTGTACAACCAGATGCTAAAGTTCCACTTTATGCAAGCAGTGGTGCTAGTGGTTTTGATCTATATGCTTGTGAAGATGCTTATATAGAATCTAAAGGCATGGCACTTATTAACACAGGCATAGCCATAGAGTTAACTGAAGGCTATGAAGTGCAAGTTAGACCAAGAAGTGGGCTAGCACTAAAACATGGAATCTTTGTTTTAAACACGCCTGGCACAGTAGATAGCGACTATAGAGGTGAGATAAAAGTGTTGCTTGCTAACTTTGGAAGTGAAGGCTTTAAAGTAACTAAGGGAGATAGGATAGCCCAAGGTATACTAGCTCCTATACTAAAGGCAAACTTTATAGAAGTGAAAGTTTTGCAAGATTCTACACGTGGGGCTAAGGGCTTTGGTTCTAGTGGTGTTTCAACTATAAATAAGGATTAAGATGAAGGTAGAGAAGGCATTAAAAGAAGTAAAAGATGAGCTAGTCGGCGAACAAAATATGCTTTGGCAGGCATTTAGACTAGAAACTTTTGTAAGAAAGCATAAGATAAGCTTGATAATAATCGCAGTCATCATAGTAATACTAGTAGTTTACTTTGTGACAAGCTATGCGATTAATAGCAACAGGGAGCAAAAAAGCTCTGATCTCTTTGCTGAGATAATAGAACATCCAAACGCAAGTCTTGCCAGCCAACTAGAAAAGCTAAATCCTAAGCTTTATGACTTTTATCTATACAACAAAGTGGCTAAAGAAAACCCAGTAGCCATAACTGATAATGCAGACCTTGCCAAACTTAGCAAGTCTTCAAACGATGGCTTTTTATCAGATAGAGCAAAGTATGAAGTAGCTAACTTTAATCAAGACTTAAAAGGCCTAGAAGCTTATGCTAAAAGTACTAATGACTTAAACTTTGCTAACCTTGCTTACTTGCAAATTGGCTTTATCTACTTTCAAAATGGGAATATAAAAAAGGGTCAAGAAGCCTTAGCTAACGTAAAACTAGAAGCAGCAAATGGTGCTAGGGCAGATAGTAGAATCTATCAAGTAGCCCAGCTTTTAAGGCACTATGGAGTTACGCAGATGCCAGATACTAACACTCAAGCTACAACTCCTAAGGGATCTAATATAGATGAAACAAAGCTTATAGAAAGTGAGCTTACTCATGCTAATAAAAACTCTGCAAGTAGCAGTAATCAAGACTTAAAGAAGGAAACCTCTAAATGAAACATCTAAAATATCTACTCCTAGTTTTAGTCTTATTTTTTATAGCTTGTGCAGGGCAAAAAAGCTTTTCTCCAAGTGTGATAGATGGCAAGTTGTCTTTAGATAAAGATCTTCCTAGCCCTATAGTAGATTCAAACCTTACTCATGCCAAGTTAAAAGATGGGATGATCTTAGATAAAGAGGGCTTAAAAAGCCTAAAGCTAGAAAAAGGTGAAAATGTAGTTTTTAGTAACGATAAGTACTTTGTGATTAACAACACTTGTAAAGAGCTAGAAGTAGTGCCTTATAAAGTGGAATCTACTACTATGTTAAAAGATTCTTTGAAGCTAGATAAAGTAAAGCTTGAAAGAGAAGATGCTATAAAGTTTAAAGTTGATTCATGTGCTGTGAGTGGGGCTTTAAGAGATAACTTGCTAGCCTTAGTTATGCAAGATAACACAGCAGTTATATATGACTTAGCTAAAAAAGATAGAATCTTTATAGATAGAAACGACCCAATTTATGCTGTTACTAACCAGATAACTAGTCCTATCTTTGAAGGCGATAGTGTCATCTACCCTATGCTTGATGGAAGGGTGGTTTTTGTAGACTTAAAAGAGCTAAAAGTTATAAGAAGTAGCATAATAGGTGGTGATAAGTTTTTAAACAATATAACTTTCATAGATGCAAGTGATAGCGTAGTTATCGCTGCTACACCAAAAAGGATAGTAAGCTTTGTAGAAGGACAAAGCTACACTTTAGATGGAGATATAAGATATGTAAAAGTTTATAAAGGCAATATCTTTGTTTTAAATCTAGAGGGTGATATAGCAGAGTATGATCCAACTTTAAGATTGCTAAATAAGATACATCTTCCTTATGCTAAATTTAGTGGCATAGGTTTTAAAGATAACACGCTTTATACACTAGAACGAAGTGGTTTTTTAATAGAAGTTAATCTTAATGACTTTACATACAAGGTTTATAAAGCAAGCTTACATAAAAACAAAGAGGTGTTTTTTACTGATGGTGTTTTTTATAACACAGAATCTTCTTTAAACCTAGCAAAGCCTAATATAACTTTTGCTAAGCCAAAGGCTAAAAAAGATAAGATAAAACAAGATTCTAAAAAATCTATGGAATCTAAAAAGGCATCACAGCCAAAAGAAGCAACAGAGAAAATGGGATTATGAGTGAAGTAATCTTATGTGACATAGGCAATACTTTCTTTCACTTTTATAAAAAAGGAAGCATGTGGAAAGAGCCTTTAGATAAAATCTCTAAAAAAGATAAAAATAGCACTATACTTTATATAAGTGTGAATGAAGAGGGTGAAAAAAGTCTTTTATCTTCACATAAAAACTGCATTAACCTAGGGCCTTATCTAGATTTAAAAAGTGAGTATAAGGGCTTAGGAGTAGATAGAAAAGCTGCTTGCATGGGCGTAAGAACTGGAGTGATAGTGGATGCAGGAAGTGCTATAACAGTAGATGTTATGGAAGCTGGAGTTCATCTTGGAGGTTTTATCTTGCCTGGACTTGAAAGTTATAGAATCTTTTATGCCAGCATATCTAAGGTTTTAGACTTACAGTACTTTAATATGGGTGTAGATTTAGAAAGCTTGCCACAAAATACTAAAGATGCACTTAGCTTTGGTGCACTAGATAGTATATTTCTAACCATAAAGCAAAGTGCTAATGGAAAGATGATCTATTTTACTGGTGGAGATGGGAAGTTTTTTTCAAGACTTTTTAGCAATAGCATCTATGATGACACTTTAGTTTTCAAGGGTATGTGGCTTGCAGTCAAACAGCTTCGCTCCAAGCCTGCTAGTTCTTAAAATAATACAAAAAGGAATCACTTGCTAACTATAGCTTTGCCAAAAGGACGTATAGGCGAGGATACGCTTATACTTTTTTCTAAGATCTTCAATACAAACTTTAGCTTCAATGATAGAAAGCTTATACTTGAACATGGTGGATTTAGATTCTTACTTGTAAGGAATCAAGATGTACCAACTTATGTGCAATATGGCGCTGCAAATCTTGGTGTAGTAGGCCTTGATATATTAGAAGAAGGAAAGGCCCCTGTAGTAAGGCTGCTTAATCTTGGCTTTGGTAAGTGCAAGGTTGTAGTTGGCACTGAGTGCTTAAAACCTTTAGATCTTCAAAAACCACGACTAAAGATAGCTACAAAACTAGCTAACATCACCAAACATCACTTTGCAAAAAAAGCTATAGCAATTGATGTTATAAAACTTTATGGTTCTATCGAGTTAGCCCCACTTGTAGGGCTAAGTGATGCCATAGTTGATATAGTAGAAACTGGAACTACTATGAAACAAAACAACCTTGAAGTTTATGAAGTGATAATGGATTCTAGTGCTTACTTAGTGGCTAATAAAAATAGTTTTTTTGAGTATAAAGATGAGATACTAGCTTTAAGAGAGAAGTGTGCAAAGGCCCTTGCTTTATAGGGTGTTTAAAACTTGCTCTTTTAGATCTTTTTATATAAGCAACTCCGTTCTTTTTACACTATTCACTAAATCTTTATTCTAATACTTTCTTTTTCATATTGCTTGTTGTTTATGGATTTTTTTAACCAAAGCGTAAGCTTCTTTGAAAATGCCAGTTTCCTCGAAAACGTAAGCTTCCTCGAAAACGTAAGTCTCCTCAAAAAATCACGCATTCGCACTACTACTCACTTTTTTCGTGATTTTTGCACCACGAAACAAAGCGAGAATGATTTTGGCTCAAGAAATTATAATTATTGAAAATCTCTATTGTATATAGATAGCTGCTCGTTAAAAAAGATCTTTTTGCTATGCATATCAACAAAACTATAGTAATAAAAACTGCTACTTTTAAGTAAAGCATAGCATGGCCAATTTTATGTTAAAAGAAAAGAGAAAAGCAAGCCTAGCACATAAGGCCTAAAGCTAGAATCTAGATTCTATAAAAAAGCCTTTAGATACTAGCTTATCATGCTTTTTAAAAAGCACTTATATTTTTAAGCTACTCATGGCATCTTTATGAAACTCTGCTTGTAGGTTGATGGGTGCTTTAAACTCATAATCTAGTAGTTTTATACTAAAAGCGTGAAGCTTTAGCCTATTAGACTTAGTTTTGCCATAGATTATATCCCCAACTATAGGATGTTTGATGGAGGCAAGGTGGACTCTTATCTGGTGAGTTCTGCCTGTTAGGATATCAGCTAGCACTAAGGTCTCAGAATCTAAAAACTGCAAGGGTCTAAATTTTGATATAGCATTTTTATACTCTAGATCTTTTGGGCTCATATGAGACTTTATAAAGCTTTGTGCCTTAAAGCCCTTTTTAGTGCCTATGGGCTTAGTAACTTCTATAGCTTCTTTTAGATTGCCATCAACTAAGGCAAGATAGTTTTTAGTAACTCTTTCTTCTTTAAACTCTTGCTTAGCAAGCTTCATAAAAGCTTCATCATTACTTAAAAGTAAGACACCACTTGTATCCTTATCAAGCCTATGAAGTAGCTTATAGCCTTCAAATCTATCTTGTAAAGAGTAAGATTCTACGCCAACAGGCTTGTTTATGGCTAGGATTTTATCGTCTTTGAAAAGTACTTCTACTTTATCTTCTATGACTTTAAACTCTGTGTTTAGTGGCAAGTCACGTCTTGCGACTTCTAGTCTTTTGCCGCCTACACTTACTAAGCCACTATCTATTAGTTCTTTTGCCTTGTTGTTTGATATGCCTAGCTTTAAAGCCAGGAGCTTGTATGCTTTTTCTATGGTTTTAGCCTCTTTTTAGTAGATTTTTAAGGCTTGAGAGCACATCTCTTCCTTCTAATATATGATTAACCTCTGTTGCTATAGGCACATGTAGCTTATGTTTGGCTGCTATCTCGCATATAGACTTTGTGCTATAAACGCCTTCTGCTACCTCACCTAAGTCTTTAAGGATAGAATCTAGACTTTCTCCTCTTGCTAGTGCTAGGCCAACACGGTAGTTTCTTGATAGAGTAGAACTAGATGTTAGAAATAAGTCTCCACTTCCTGCAAGCCCTAAAAAGGTCTCATTTTTCCCGCCTAAAGCCTTGCCAAAACGTGCCATCTCAACTAGTCCACGTGCTAAAAGGCTAGCTTTTGCGTTGCTTCCTAGCCTTAGACCATCACTTATACCACCGGCTATAGCTATGACATTTTTATAAGCTCCTGCTACTTCTGCTCCTATGATGTCATGTTTTATGTAAGGCTTTATAAAGTCTGGTAGGCATCTAGCATAGCGTTCAGCTAGGGCTTTATTATGAGAGTTTATGGAGACTGCGCAAGGTAAACCTTGTAATACTTCTTTTGCAAAGGTTGGACCAGCTAGAAAACAGAGGTTGTCTTTTTCAAAGTAGCACTCTAAGATATCACTCATTAATGCTCCACTTCCTTGTTCTATCCCCTTACTTACACATAGCACTTTTAAGTCTCTTGGAAACTTTGCTTTTTCAAGGTAGTCTCTCATAAAAGCACTAGCTATGCTTATAACGCATAAAGACTTAGAATCAAGACGCTCCAAAAACTCTTCTTTTGTTATCTGAAAAAGATTCTTGCTAGGTATGGTTTTTGTGCTGATATCTTTGCTTTCAAGGCTGCTAGATACAGTCAGGTTTGTGCTTAAGTCAAGCTTTCGTCTTGAAAGCACATAGACTTCATTTGCGCCATTACTTCCTTTAGCAAAACTGTGAGCTAGTGCTAGTCCCCAAGCTCCCCCACCTAGCATAAAAATCTTTGTCAATATGTCTCTCCTAAAGTTTCATTTAAATGTTTTATTTTTAATTGTTCAAGTTCAAGTTGTAATTTATGTTTTGCTTCAGCTAGTAGTTGTTGTTGTGCTTGCAGTCTTGAGATATCTCTACTTACGTAGTAGATGTTGTTAGCAAGATAGACTTTTGGTGCAAAAAGTATTAGTGTGATTATTAGTATGGCTAGACCGATTATTAACATGTCTTTGCCTAAGCCAAACCTTACAGTCTTTGTCTTTGCTTTGGTTTCAAAGTCTAAAAGTTCTGACTTTTCATTAGTAGTTGTTCTATTTTTATTTGTTTGCATATTGTGATTCCAAGTAAGGCAGTTGTTGCCTTACTTATTATGGAATATTTTAGTTTAAAGCTAGCTTTGTATAAAGCCTATGTTACTTATGGAGCTACTATTCTAGCGTTAAGTTGCCATATAGCTTTGTCAAAATGTGTTATTTTGTCATCGCAGTAGTTTTGAGTGCCTCTGTCATCAGCTTCACCAGCTGTATCAGCAAGTTGTTTTAGTTTTGCTCTGAAGTTTTTGTACTCTTCTAGCATAGCAGTATGTACATCTTTTGATACGAACTTAGTTCTAGTTTCTGTTTTAACTGTTGTGTGTTTAGCTATCTCATCTAGACTTGTTAGAGGAATCTCTCCAAGTTGAACTACTCTTTCTGCTAAGTCATCAAAAATATCAGCAAATAGCTCATACATCGCTTGAGTTTCCATATGAGTTGGAAGGAAGTCGTGACCTTTCACATTCCAGTGAAAGTTGTGGATTTTCATAAATAATGCAAGACAGTCCGCTTGTAAATCTTTTAGTTGTTTAACTATTGGTGTCATCTTGAACTCCTTAAAATTTTAGTATGGGTTATTGTAACTAAGTAGCGTTACATTTTATAAACATTGACATAACTTGTAGCCATGTAAACTTCTTTGCTACAAAGAGTTACTTTATAACATGTTAGGCATCAAAGCTAGCTGCAAGCTTACTTCATCTGTTTCATCACTTCTTAGCCAAAAAACTCCTGCTGTGTGAAAAGAAAAAGCTTGATTTAGAATCTCTTTTTGCCCTAAAAGCTCTAAGGTTACTATCTCGCTTAAAAAAGGCTCATGCCCAACTAAGATTAAAACCTTGCTAGCACCATCTTTCAAAGGCTCTTTCCATCTTATAAACTCTAGTATATCACTAGCTTCACTGCCTACATTTAGCTCTTTGCATGGGGTGTAGTTTTCATCTAGCATGCTTGCAGTTTGCTTAGTTCTAGTAGCTTCACTAGTTAGAATCTTGTAGTTTTTAAATCCTTGCTTTGAAAGATTTTTTTCTAAAAACTCAGCCATCTTTTTGGCTTCTTTTTTACCTTTTGAAGAAAGCTCTCTTTCCATATCGCTTTGTGCTTCATAGCTTGCATTAGCATGTCGCCATAATATTAAGTCTGCCATTTTTATAACCTTATATTTGTTTTTAAAGTTTAGAGGTTTAATTGTGACTTAGCTTGAGATAATCATATACAGGAAGCAAAGCACATCCTGGATGGTGTGTGTCAAATCTACCCAAGTATAGTTCATATCGTTTGCAAGCTACCTTTTTCCCAAAAAGTTGTATGAAGTTTTTTTGTAAGTAGTGTTTAGAATCTGCATTTTTAAAAGTAGTGATATCAACTAACTTAGATTCTAAGTCTTTACGTTTTTTATTAGCTTTATAATTTTTTAGTACTTCTTTTTCAAAGCTAGTTAGTTTAGATCTAGCAAAAAGCCCAAGATAAAAGTCTCTAGCACCTGGACTTTGAAAAAAGTAGCCTTTTTTTATCTTATCAAAGAAAGCTAGGCTTAGTATCTGTGCTAAGTAGCCTCCAAGTGAGTGGCCAAGTACATAAAAGTTTGTTTCATCTAAAACATACTTTTGCTTTAAGTCTTTATAAAACTTAAGCATATTGCTAAACTGCAAGTAAGGTAGACAAAAGCTAAATATGCAAAAGTCAGCATATATATCCCATAAATCTAGCTCTTTGAAAAAAGCATGTTCACACATATCAGTGCCAGCTATAGTTAAAAAGTACTCTTTAGTCTGCTTATCAAAAAAGAGACTTGCCCTAAAACCATAAGTTTTTTTGTGCTCATTTATATGCTCTAAAATCTCATAGCGCTCACAAAAAGATTCTATATGAGGGCTTAAAAGATTTATGGGTTTTAAGTCTTTATCAAGCTTATATTTTCTGCTTTCATCTTTAATCCCTATAAACATTCCACTAACTGGTATCTTAGAATCTAGCTTGCTTAAAGTATCTTTTCTATAATCACGCGCCAAGATTTCTTTTAAATCCATCCTAGCTTTAAAGTCTTTTAGCTTGATATTACCAGCATAAGTTAGTAAAAAGACTTTATAAAGCTCTTCTAACTCAGTCTTTGAAAAAGATTCCATGCTTGTTTATTCATTTCTTAAAACTTCTAGGATGTTGATTTTAGAAGCTTTATAAGCTGGGTATAAAGATGATAAAAAGACTATGATAAAAGCTCCTATAATAGTTGCTAAAAAGTCACTAGTTAGTAAGTTTATAGGAAGAGTGCTTATGCCATAAACATCAGCTGGTATATGTATGATAGGAAAGGTTTTTAAAAGCCAGTTTATAAAAAGCCCTAAGATTGCCCCGCACACTATGCCAGAACAGCCTATAACAAGACCAAGGGACAAAAAGATATTTCTTACTTCTTTTTTGGTTGTGCCTAGGCTTATTAAAAGGGCTATTTCTTTGCGCCTATTCATAACTACCATTAAAAGCGAGCTTATGATATTAAGAGCGGCCATTAGGATGATAAGCATTAAAACTACAAAAAGGGCTTTTTTTTCTAACTCCATGGCTGAGAAAAAGTGGCCATTTTGCTGCCACCAGCCTTCTACAAAAAGGCTAGTGCCATGAGTTAGGTTGTACTCATCAAGCAAGGCTTTTATAGGAGTTATATCATGCATGGCGTTATTAGAGTAGATGTGGATTCCATCATAGACACCTTGTGGATAGTTTTTTAATATCTCTAGGGCTTTTAGACTTGTATAAGAAAAACTATCATCATAGGCCCTTATCCCACTATCAAAAGTGCCAAAAAAGCCAAAGCCTTTTATGCGGGGGATTAAAGCAAGGCCTGTTGGGTTTAAGTCCATAAAGATTAAAGTTAGTCTTTCTCCTTTTTTAAGCAGTAAGTTTTGAGCAAGCGTAGCTCCAGTTATAAGCTCAAAAGGATTATTAAAAGTAGAATCTTTTACGGCTTCTTTTACTACTTCATTAACATGGACTTCTTTTTTTGGATCTATACCATACATAAGCACAGTCTTAACATCCCTGCCTACTTTTATAACAGCTTGAGTTTGGATGTAGGGACTAAAATAAAGGTTAGGAAACTTTTTAGCTAGTTTAGATTCTAAGCTAGCGTTTATATCGCCAGTTTGTGGACTATAGATAGTTAGAGGATAGTTCATGGTGAAGATTTTTTTCTTAAACTCTTCTGACATGCCATTCATTATCCCCATGCTTACAAGTAAGACCATCACTCCTACACATACACCTATGAAGGCAAGTATGCTAGTTATAGATATAAAGGGTTGTGTTTTATCAAAACGTAGATACTTTTTTAGTATGAATAAGGTGAGCTTCATTATTTTTCCTTTTTTAGATTCTAGCTAGAATCAAACTTCTATTACATTTTCTAATTTTTAAGGCGACTAGGTATGAAAGCTAGAACTTCAAGGCTGCAAAAGACATTACAGCAAAACAAGACCCAAAAACAGTCTGAAAGCTTACCAGGACAAAAGCTTAGTGCTTATGCATTTTTACGCATAAAGGCTTTTATCACTGATATGTTTTTGATAGCCATGCCTATATTATATATCGCAACTTATGTGGTTTTAGATGGTAAAGATGCTTTTCAAGCAAGCACACTAGCCCATATCATCTGCACCTTGCTTTTTTTGATTGTAGAAATCATCTTTTTTAGACTTGCTGGACAAACACCAGGCTATAAGTACACAGGTATAAAGTTAGTTCCTTTCAAAGATAGTAAGGATGAGACAGGAAAGTATAAAAAACCAAAGATACTCCAGCTAGTTATCTTTGAAATAGTTTATATGATAGAGATGACTTTAATCTTCCCACTTTTTTACATAAAACTAAGAAAAGACAAAAGATTTCTTAGAGAAGTACTTTCTGGTCTTACAGTAGTTTCAAGTCCTAATCTTTCCCAAAAGCCACAAAAGTAGTTGACAAACTTTACAATTTACTAAATCTTAAATAATTAGTATTTTTTCTTAAGTACAATCTTGGCTTGATACTATCATTTTGAGCTTGTTTTTAAGACAGGATGCTAGATCTTAAAATTATCTAAGGACTATAAACTATGAGGAAAAAGACTTTAATAGGAGTGCTAGGGCTAGTTGTCGCACTTAGCGGTGCAAGTTATGCAAAAAGTGGAGTTTTTGTAAGTGGTAATGTAGGTCTTCCTATAACTGATCCTACCTATAGCACAGATGTACAAGCAGCCTTAGCGCCAAGCACTGGTGTAGGTTATATGCTAGGAGCTGATGTTGGATATCAACAACAAATAAATGATAAAGTAGGCTTTAGATACTACCTAAGCTATAACTTCTCTCAAAGCTTTGCTAGTAAGAATCTAAGTGCAGCACAAGTAGGTATGTTAGCCCAGGCTAATGGTGGCATGGCTAATGGCACTGCTTCAGCAGGAACTAATGGCGGTGCAAGTGGCAAGATAAGCGCTGTTAATTTTAACCACCTAGTAGCATTAAACGTAGACTACTTTATAAACTTTACTAAGATGTTTAGTGGATATGTAGGAGCAGGACTTGGTTACACAGCCTATAGCATTAATAACACTACTAACTTAACAGTAGGTGGGCACGCAGCACCAGCAGATATAAGAAATATAAGTGGTGATGGCTTTGCAGTACCTATAAACCTAGGAGTAAGTCTTGATCTAGGAGATAGCCAAAGGATAAACCTAGGCACTAAGATACCAATAGTTGCAACAGATGTCAAAGGTGGACCAAACAACATCCAACGCGCGTCTTTAAGAAACTATATAGTACAACTTGGCTATAGCTATACTTTCTAGTTAGACCTTAAAAACCTTCATCCTTTTTAATAAAACCTAACTGCTAGTTTGTAACTAAAGCTAGCAGAGTTTTTTACTCTTTTTTTAATCTTTAATCTTTAAATTACATGTGGGCTTTATGGTTATGCAGACTATTTACTTAGTATTTCCAGCCTTTGGACTAGGACTAAGCATAGAATCTATATCTTTATCGCTAACTTTTAGACCATAAAACTTTTCAAAGTGCTCTTTTATCTTTGCGTTTAAATCTACATCTTTAAACACTTCAGGGTGCAAAGTCTTAGCTAAAAAGTAAAGCGTTAAGGAGTAATCAGCACTAGTAGCAAAGCTTCTATAAGTAAAAAGTGGGAACTTATAAACTTGCTTAGTTTTTATGGCTTTTATAAAGGCAAAGTCTTTATTAGCCATTAGCTCTTTTGGTGTTAGGGTGTTAAAGTTAGTGATAAATATCACATCTATATTTTTAGAGTATAAGTCTTCAAGATTTATGTTTTTTATGCCTTTTAGATTCTGATAAACATTTATGCCGCTAGCTTTTTCCATCCAGTGATTAGCAAAAAGGCCTCCTACGGCTAGTTCATTTTTACTAAATCTATGTATTATAAGTACTCTTTTAGGATTGGTATTTATAAGTCTTTCTTTTACAAATTTTTGAGTTTGTTTTGCATCTTGTAAAAGTTGCTCACTTAGGTCTTTTTTATCTAAAACTGGACCTAGTATATTTAACCAACTTGTTAGCGAGTTAAGTGGGTCATATTTACCTGGCGGTGGATTTGTAGTTAACATTATGGTTGGAATCTTAGAGGCTTTCATAAGCATGCATAGTTTATCATTTGCAGTGTGGCAGATAAATAAATCAGGTTTATAACTTAATAGTAATTCTATGTTTTCACTATTAGTATGTTTTATGTTTTTTATGCCCGGATAAAATTTTTCAAGGATGGAATCTTGCAAGGCGTTATAACTAGCTGTAGGTATAAAAAGTAGATCTTTATAGTTTTTAGTTAGTGCTATAAGCATGGCAGGCAGGGGCCACATGTTTCCGGCTATAACTATCTTTTCTGGTCTTTTATCTAAAGTAACTTTATAGCCTTTGATATCTGTTATGGTGACTGGATAGCTAGAAGAACTAGCAAAGATAAAGCCTAGTAAGCTAGCTAATAAAAAGATAATTTTCATAATAAAACTCTTTGATATGGTTTTTTACATAAACGTATGTGCTCTTAAATATCTTAAAAGATAGTCTTTGTTTTAAATAGAAACTAAGATTTATTCATATTCACTACAAATTGTTAACTTTATTTCACTTTTTTGTATCTTATATTACAATAATTATTATTATAGTTCTTTTTCTAAGAATAAGGAGGATTAGGGAAGTAATTATTTTATGTAAATTAAAAACATAGGAGAGATAGGTGAAAGTAAAAAATATATTTTTAATATGCCTAGGTTTTGTGAATATACCGCTTCTTGCTAGTGACCTAAAAGACACAAAAGAAGAGCATAAGCCAGTTGCCACTAGACTAGATGCACTAAATGTGCAAGCTAATATGTCTCCATTAGATATAGAAAAACAAAGCAAATCTATAAGTGTTATAAATAAGGAATCTATCTTAGAAGATAGCGGCACTGGCGGGGTGCAGAATATGTTAGGGCGAAAATTTATAGGCATAGAAAAAGATGCTAGTTTTATAGATATATTAATCAAACGCAAGTTAGAGCTAGATGCCAATAAAGCAAAGATAGAATCTAAGATAAAAGATCTAGTTTTATTAAAAACTATTTAGTCTTTTAGATTCTCAATCTTTCTAGTTTTTACTTAGTGATTCCAGCCTTTGGGCTAGGACTAAGCATAGAATCTATATCTTTATCACTAGCTTTTAGACCATAAAACTTTTCAAAGTGTTCTTTTATCTTTGCGTTTAAATCTATATCTTTAAACACTTCAGGATGCAAAGTTTTAGCTAAGAAATAAAGTAAAAGTGAGTAATCAAGACTTGGCGCAAAAGTTCTATAAGTAAAAAGAGGGAACTTATAAACTTGCTTAGTTTTTATGGCTTTTATAAAGGCAAAGTCTTTATTAGCCATTAGCTCTTTTGGTGTTAGGGTGTTAAAGTTAGTGATAAATATCACATCTATATTTTTAGAGTATAAGCCTTCAAGATTTATGTTTTTGGCTCCTTTTATATTTTTGTATACATTTATAGCACCACTTTTTTCTAACCAGTAATTAGCAAAAAGACCTCCAACCACCACGCTTTTTTTGCTAAATCTATGTATTATTAAAGCCTTCTTAGGCTTTATACCAACTAATCTTTTGGCTATAAAATCTCTAGTTTGCATAGCATCTTTTAATATCTTGCTTGCTAAGGCTTGCTTATCTAAGATCTTGCCTGCTATGTCTAGCCATTGCGAGAGAGAATTTAAAGAATCATAATTGTGCGGGTAAGGATTAGAATCTAGCATAATAGTTGGTATAGAAGTTTGTTTCATAAGAGTGCATAGTTTATCATTTGCACTATGACAGATAAAAAGATCTGGGTTAAAGTTGAGCAGCGTTTCTATATTATCACTGTCTGAACTTTTTATATTTTTTAAGTTTGGATAAAACTTTTCTAATATTGAATTTTTAAGCGCGCTAATGCTAGCCTTTGGCACATAAACTAAATTATTAGTATCTTTTCCTAAGGCTATAAGCAAGGCAGGGAAAGGCCACATACCACCGGCTACAACTATCCTTTCAGGTTTTTTAATTAGCGTGATTTTGTAGCCTTTAGAATCTGTTATCGTAACTGGAAAAGCATATATAAAACTAAAGAGGCTTAGTAGCAATAAAAGGGCTTTCATAGAGTTTCTTTTAAAGACTTCTCATTTTTAGCTAGAGATTTTTTAGTGATATCAGATTCCACCCACGCCATAAACTTGTCAAAAAAAGGTACAGTCTTTGGCATAAAGCCTTGCCCTATGTGATAGTCTGGATCTAGGCTTGTTACATAAAGACTACCTTTATAACTAATCGTATCTTTATATATTATACTTTCTCCTATCTCATTTACTAGTATCTCTTCACTTCCTGTAGGCGGATAAAAGGCTCCATGATAGTGCCACTTACACTCATCCACATCTAAAAATTTAAAAAGTTGATGTTTCATGTCTTTGGCGTATAGTGGTAAGTCACTTCCTTCTAATACCCACCACCAAAAGTTAGTCGGATAGTCTTGCCAGTGGATATTGCGAAATAGAGGCTTTTTTATCTCTCCAAAACTCACTATATTCCCACCATTATCAAGATAGGATTCTAATTTATGCTTATTTTTAAAAAGGTAGCTTAGGTTTAATCTACTACTTAGCACCAAGTAGTCAAAGTCTTTTAACTCCACATCTTCTAAGTCTAGGATATAGATTCTTTTATTAAAAAAGTTTTTATATTTGCCATTTTGGTTTGTAAAAAAGTTTTGATGATAACTTTGTCCACCTGTGATTATTGCATTTTTCATAGCTGTATATCCTTAACTAGAAAGTTAGAGATATAGCTTAGGAGATTTAGTCCTAGTCTTCTTGCCGTGTTGTTATCAAAGATTCCATAGCCTAGTAAGTCAGCACCTGCTGTGCAAAGTATGGTGCCATTAGTGGTTTTAGAATCTATATATGCTACGCATTTATTTTCATTATCTTTTAATATCACTTCTGCATCAAGTGGCGGCTCAAAAAAGCCTCTATTAAAAAAGCCTTTAACTCCACGCCTATAGTTTAGGTCATACTCCCTAATCCCTTCAAAGATTCTATGTTTGCTTTGTTTTATGCTTCTATCCTTTATGGCTTGTTTGCTTTGGGTATAAAGGCTATTTCCTGGAAGCCAAGGCAAGAAGTTAGAAGCAAAGCTAATAAAAAGCCTTTTATTATTGGTGTCTTGCAAAAAGTCTTGCACATATGTTTTGTTTCTATCTAAAAATACTTCATCTACTGAGTTTGGCACAAGCACTACTTTAAAGTCCCTTATATGTTTCAAGTCTTCATATAGGCTTAATCGCTTAAAGCCATGTTTGTATAAGAAGTGATTATAAAGTCCGCTAGCATCAAAATCAAAAGAGTCTAGATAAGCTATATATCCTTGTGATTGGATAGTTGCCCATTTAAATTTTTCATCTATGGGGTAGTAACTCATATTTTTCCTTAAGTTTTATATAAAAATGATAATAATTATTATAATATTTTATTTTATAAATAGCACTGGCTTTTTGTTTTCTGCTAGCTTTTAAATTAATTCTCAAGGTTGACTATGAAATTCAAAAAACACTCCCTGCCTTATCTTGGTTTGGTGAGTCCACTTTTACTAAGCTTTGTATTGGCAAATGAAGTCAAGCACTCAAGCAACCCAAAAACAACAGTTCTAGACGCGCTAAATGTGCAAGCTAGTAGTACCCCTTTAATCATAGAGAATCAAAGCAAGTCTATAAGCCTTATAGACAAAGAGGATACGCTATCTTTTAGTGGATCAGGTGGTGTGCAGGGCCTTTTAGAAAGCGTGCCAGGCGTAGTTTACTCAAGAAGTGGTGGTATAAATGGGCAAATAAGCATAAGAGGTATGAACTCCAATCTTTCAAGATCTATAGTTTTGATAGATGGTGTTAGACTAAGTGGGCGTAATACTTTAGAGCTTAATATGCTAGATCCTAACTCTATAGATTCTATAGAAGTTTTAAGAGGACCAGCATCATCTATCTGGGGAAGTGACGCTATGAATGGCGTTATAAATATAAAAACTAGACGCTTTAAGGGGGATATCTCAAAGCCCTTTAGTATGCAAGTAAGGCTTAGAGCTCTAGAGTACACTAGTGTTAATAACGGTGTAGCAGGAAGGATAGAAGCCCTTGGTGGAGGCAATGGCTTTGATGTATTAATAGGGGCTAGTGCTAGGAGGGGAAGTGACTATCAAAGCCCACTAGGCAAGGTTTTAAACTCAGGCTTTAACTCATATGGATTTGATTTAAACGCAGGTTATACAAATAGCACTGACACAAGATTTTATGTGCAAGCTAGATATCAGCATGTGGAATCTAAACGTGCAGGTGGTCTTGGAGCAAGTCCAGGTTCAAGTTATGGACTGCTTCAGTATGAAGACCCTATAATAGAAAAGTATCTAAGGATAGGCTTTACTAAGTACAATTTAAGCTTTGCAAAAAGTATGGATGCTTATCTTTATGTTAGAAAGTATGATACAGATATTTATGTAGATAGGAGAAATGCTACTACTAATCCAAAAACTTTAGTGCATCAAAGGGTATATGATAGCTACATAGTAGGAGGTAGGCTAAGTTTTGAAACTAATCTTAAAGCCCACGATCTTATTTATGGTCTAGATTTTTACTCCAGTATTTCACCAACTAGAGTTTTAAGAACTATCACTATGAGTGATGGAACTTCAAGTAATGCTTTTACTAACAGACCTAGTAGTCAAACTGACTTTGGGGCTTTTATCAAAGATGACTGGAAGATTGGAGAAGGAAGGTTTATCTTGCAGCCTTCTTTAAGGGGAGACTACATCCTTACAACTATAGGTAAAAAAAGGTATGCAGCAGAAAGTGCGCAAGACTCCAAATTGCTAGATGAAAATGGTGTACTAAATAATGGTGCTATAACTGGCGCCTTAGGAGGAGTAACTTTTATAACTAATAATATAAGCCACTTTTTTAATATCTCTCATAACTTTAGGGTTAGTGGACCAGGAACCAGGATGCAAACTACACCTGCGGGCAATGCCTCTTTAGCAACTATAGCTAATCCAAACTTAAAGCCCGAGTACTCTCAAACTTTAGAATCTGGTTTTAGATTTAACACAGATTGGGCATTTTTAAATATCGCTGGTTATGGTACCTTGTATGAAGATATGATAGCTTTAAAGACTTTTCAACCAAACAATGGCACACCTAATAATCAGTATACGAACATAGGCAAAGCCTTTATAGCCGGCGCAGAACTAGAAGGTGGCTTCTTTTTCTTTGATGATAGATTTACTATTAACTACAATCTAACCTATACCTATGGGCAAGATTTAACTAACAAAAGGCCTTTAAGCTACATAGCGCCACTTTTTGGTCGAGTAGAGCTAGGCTATAAAGATAAGTTTGGCTTTATAAAGCTAGTTGAAAGGGCATTTTTAGGTAAGACTAGGATAGATATAACTCAAGAAAGGCCTACTAAGTCTTATGCGATGAGTGATATTTATATAGGGATAAATCTTCCTTTTATAGATAAAGATTCCATGCTTATCTTTGGTGTAGAAAATATCTTTAATGCAGTTGGTAGAAACCCAGTTACAGTAGAGGCTATAGCCTTTAATGAAAGCTTAACTAACCCTCTAGTTGAGCCTGGACGCAGCTTTAGTGTTAAGTTTGCAAGTAAGTATTAAAAGCAAGTTATGAAGTACGTTTTATTACTCATGCTTTTAGTTGTAGTTGCTATCTTTAGCCTGCATCTAGGGCGTTATTATATTAGTGTAGATGAGATGATGGCTCTAATCTTTACTCATAGTGATAATGAGATAGCTAAAAAAGTGCTATTTGAAGTAAGACTTCCTAGGATCTTACTTGCCATTTTTGTAGGTGCTTCTTTAAGCGTAGCAGGGGCTAGCTTTCAAACTATCTTTAAAAACGCTCTTGCAAGTCCAGACATTTTAGGTGTTACTAGTGGGGCCGCATTTGGTGGTGTGCTAGGACTACTTTTTGGTCTAAGCTTTGTTTATGTTGGACTTTTAGGGTTTATCTTAGGCTTTGCTACTTTGCTTTTAACTTTATTTGTAGCAAGAGGTAGCAATCTTTATGGAACTATAATGATAGTTTTAAGCGGTATAGTCATAGGGGCTTTAATGCAAAGCTTTATATCCTTAATCAAATACGTAGCAGACCCACAAGACATACTCCCAAGCATCACTTTTTATCTTTTAGGCTCACTTAATACTAACTTTAACCCTCTAAGTATCACAGGCATGATAGTTATGTTTGTAGGATCAAGCATCATCTTGCTGTTAAGCTATAAACTAAACGCCTTAAGTCTAGAAGATGATGAAGCTAAAAGCTTAGGGGTTAATGTAAGGTTTTATAGAGTGATATTTATAGTAGCTAGTACATTAATAAGTGCTGCAGTTGTTTCAGTTTGCGGGATAGTAGGCTGGGTTGGCCTCTTAGTGCCACATATATCTAGACTACTTTTTGGAAGTGATAACTCAAAAGTAGTGCCTATAAGTTTGATAATAGGAGCGATATTTATGCTTTTAGTTGATGATATATCAAGGAGTCTCATAGAAGAAGAGATTCCAATCTCTATAGTAACTAGCGTAGTTGGCGCGCCATTTTTTATCTACATACTTTATAAACTAAAAGGAGCTAGGCTTTGAAGGTGCTAGAAGTTAGTGACTTAAGTTTTAAAAGGGATAAAAGAGAGCTTTTTAAAAGTCTTAATTTTACTTTAGAAAAAGGAGAAATCTTAAGTGTGCTAGGGCAAAATGGAGTTGGAAAAACTACGCTTTTAAGATGTTTGATGGGCTTTTTAAAAGCTAAAGGAAGCATTACTTATATGGGCAAAGATTTAAAACACTACTCACAAAAAGAGCTTTTTAAACTTATCTCTTATGTCCCTCAGTCTAAAAATAGCGCCATAGGCTTAAGTGTCTTAGATATGGTTTTGTTAGGATTAAACACTACTTTTTCTCCAAGTAATGCCCATAAGACCCTAGCTTTAGAAACGCTAGAAAGCCTAGAGATAGCAAACTTAAAAGATAAAAAGTGTAATGCCTTAAGTGGTGGAGAACTTCAGATGGTTTTACTAGCAAGGGCTATTATCTGTAAGCCTCAAATAATAATACTTGATGAGCCAGAATCTAATCTTGACTTTAAAAATATCTCCATCATCTTGCATCTACTAAAACGTTTGCAAGATAGTGGCGTAAGTATTATCTTAAATACCCACTTTCCAATGCACGCTTTAATCTTAAAAGGAAAGACATTAATGCTAAAAAAAGATACTAGCTATATTTATGGTCTTAGTGATGAGGTCTTAAATGAAAGTAATCTTAGTTTTATTTATGAAGTTAGCTTGAAGCGTTGCAAAGTTTTGGACTTAGACTATATAGGGTTTTAAGAGTAGGGCTAGTAGCTTTAGGGTTAGTAAGTTAGATTCCATAGATTTTACGTCTAGATTGCAAAATCTATTTTGCTTGCTTAAAACTCCTAAAATAGAGCCAAATATTAAGCGCTTTTTACTTTTTTATAAAGTTTTATGTGAAAAAATATCTAAGTATTAAATTTCCCCCCTTCCTCTAAGCTAACCTTAAGCTTCACTTCACTATAGTTTCATTTCTCAAGCGATTAAGGCTTACTTTTCTTGTTTTGATTAGTTTAATTTTTTAAGTTTTTTAAAGTTTTTTTAATAA